>CAZJSU010000013.1:0-3134 GCA_964548765.1 uncultured Anaerolineaceae bacterium | reverse complement strand
TCGGCGTGGCGGTCAGCCCGCAGGGGTGGGTGTATGTCAGCGTGGGCGGCGGGCAGATTCTCGCCCTGCGGCCTGTTTAGCGACGGTACAACAAACACGGCACAGCCGCTATAATGCCTGACCTGTTCTGAAACACGAAGACAGGCGCTCCTTGAAACCACATCACACACTCGCTTTGATCGTCCTCGCTGCATTCGTACTGCGGCTGATTCTCGCGGCCTTTGTCCCGCACCCCGGCATCGGCGACCCCAACCACTATTACAACCTGGGCGTGGCGCTGGTCGAGGGACGCGGTTTCACGATGGATTACATCTGGCACTACAACGACCCGCCGCCCGCCGGGACGCTGGAACACCCGTTTGACCACTGGATGCCGCTGGCGGGGGTGCTGGCAGCGGGCGGGATGGCGCTTTTCGGCCAGCAGGTGCTGGCGGCGCTGCTGCCGTTCATGCTGTGCGGGGCGCTGCTGTGCGTGGTCGGTTATGCGGCGGCGCGGCAGTTCGGCTGTGGGCAAGGGGCGAGCCTGTTCGTGGCGGCGGCCTGTGGGCTGCTGCCAGAGTTTCTGCTCAACGCGCTGCGGACGGATACCACCATCCCCAACGCGCTGTTCGTCTGCGCCAGTATCGTGCTGCTGACGCACGGCCTGCGCCATGACCGCGCGTGGGCGTATCTCGCCAGCGGCGTGCTGGCCGGGTTAGCCTACCTGACGCGCAATGACGCGATTCTGCTGCTGCCGATGCTCGTTGTCGTGCTGGTGATTTACGCGCGTTGGGGCGGCCTGCGCCGGGCGTATCTGGCGCTGCTGATGCCGCTGGCGGCGCTGGTGGTGGTCGCGCCCTGGCTGGCGCGTAACCAGCAGGCGCTCGGCTACCTGACGACGCGCGAAACGCGCACCATGTACTTCTTCACCGACCAGCGCGACCATTACGCCTATCAACGCGACTTCACGCTGCAAACCATGCTCGACCAGCAGACCCCGGCGCAGATCATCGGCAAGCGCCTGTTCGAGATGGCGGCGGCGGCCAAGCTGATGTACACCGCGCTGGATGTGTTCCTGCCCGTGCTGGTGGCGGGCGGGCTGCTGCTGGTAGTCGCCGCGCGTGACCGGGAGCGTTTGCTGGCGCTCGCGCCTACGCTGGTGCTGCTGCTGGGCGTGTTCGTCTTTTACACGGTGCTTGTCCCGTATAAGGCGCAGGCGGGCAGCTTCAAGAAGGCGTACCTGACGCTGATTCCGCTGCTGCTGCCGCTGGCGGGTTACGCGCTGGAACGCGCCGTGACGGATGTCCGTCTGCGTACCGGGGCGATGCTGCTGGCGCTGGCCTTTATGGGCGCGAACGGCGTGGAACTGGTGCGGGCGGACACCGCGTTTACCCGCCTGTACTCCGATTACATCGCGCAGGTGGCCGCCGCTGCCCGCGCCCTGCCCGATACCAACGGCGACGGTGAGATTGTCCTCATGGCGCAGGACCCGTTCATGTTCCGCACGCACGGCCTGCGCAGCGTCATGCTGCCGATGGAAAGCCGCGAGACGGTGCTGGACGTGGCGCGGCGCTATGCTGTGGATTACCTGATGATGCCGCCGGATCGCCCGGCGCTGGATGCGATCTACAACGGCACCGACGACGACCCGCGCTTCGTGCGCGTGGTCGAGATCAGCGGGACGAACGCGGTGCTGTATGGGCTGGTGGATCATGAGTAACCACGATCAATCGCCACCCCTGACTCCCCTCTCCATTGATGGGGAGGGGCTGGGGGAGGGGTTAAAACGCCTTCTGTATCTCATACTCGCCCTCGCGCTTATCCTGCGCCTGTTCTATGCGCTATCGCAGGATCACCTCGCCGTCTACACCGACAGCGGCGGCGACAGCGGCTGGTATCTGGCGAACGGTTATGCGCTGGTGACAGGCTTCGACAACGGCTACATCACGCGCCCGGACGGGACGCAGTATCCGGTCATCCTGAGCAGCCTGCCCACGCCGCCCGTGTATCTGCTGTTCAACGGCCTGTGGCAGGCGCTGCTGCCCGCCGAAGCCGCTGTCATCGCCATTCGCGTACTGCAAGCGCTGATGGGGACGCTCACCTGCTGGCTGGCGTATCGGCTGGTGTGGCGGGTAAGCGGGGACGCGCGCGCCGGGCTGGTCACGGCGGGCGTGCTGGCGATCTCGCCCGCGTTCGTGATGGAAACCGCGCAGATCGCCACCGAGACGCTGTTTATCTGCCTGCTGGCGGGGGGATTAACGCTGTATATCGGGTCGTTAAATGGTGGGGCGCAGCGCGTGACCGAAGGGAATACTGGAAGTGCTGCGCCCCTACCCATCGCGCCCCTACAAATATGGCAAAAAATGATTGCAGCGGGTGTGCTTCTCGGCCTGGCGACACTGACCCGCGCCATGCTGCTGCTGTTCCCGCTGGGGCTGGCGCTGCATCTGCTGCTGGTCTATGGCTGGCGGCGCGGCCTGCGGCTGGCGGGGGTGCTGCTGCTGGCCTATGGGCTGGTCGTCGCGTCGTGGACGGTCTACAGTTACGCGCGCTGGCAGCGGCTGGTCATCGCCGGGGAGGGATTCGCGGCCTTCCTCTACGTCGGCGCGACCCCGGAAGGCTGGCAGGGCGGCGAAGCGGTGGACGACTCGCTGCCTGCGGGCGCGGACGACCGCCGCGACGAGGCGTTCACGCAGGGCGCGGCGGAGATCATCCGCAGCGACCCGGCGGGCTACCTGCGCCGCCGCGTGACCGAACTGGCCGGGGCAGCGCTCCAGCCGCACGGCACGCTGCTGTTCAGCGGGGCGAGCCTGCGCGAACTGGCGGCGGACTGGCTGCGCGATGATCGCACGTTGAGCGGCCTCGCCGCGCTGACGGAGGCCGAGTCCTTCTGGCCGAAGCTGGCGCTGTACGGGTTCCATTTTACCGGGCTAGTCGGTGGGGTGATCGGCCTGTGGTTATGCCGGGGGCGCTGGCGCGTGGCGCTGCCGCTGGCGGGCTTCATCCTGTACACGCTGCTCATCCACCTGGTGCTGACCGCGCTGCCGCGTTATCTGTTCCCGGCGGAACTGTTCTGGTGGGTGTTCGCGGGCGTGGCGCTGGCCGCGCTGTGGGGCAGGCGTTCCGCCGTGTAGGGACGCGCAACCGCGCGTCCG
>CAZJSU010000012.1:37202-59472 GCA_964548765.1 uncultured Anaerolineaceae bacterium | reverse complement strand
GCCCCATAAAATGCCAGAGTTGAGGGGTTTACAAAACCTTAATTCCTCATACAATAAAATCGGGGCAGGGTAACTGCCCGACTTTTTGACCATGAGTCTAGTCAGGAAAGTATGAACGACAGTAGTAGTCAAAGCGAACAGAAGCCGCCCTTACCTGGCGGCAGTAACGCAGGCTAGGGTCGTTCCCCTCTTCAAAAACCGGGGATGACGCACCCGCGTTATTGCCGTCCCTGCCATGCACGCAGGGAGACACCCCGGTAAGCAAAGCTCTGTTCCAGACATACCCAATAACCCTTGTTATCTGCGGCGCTGCGCTGTGCTTTTGCGTGTCTGCTGCCGCCTGTCTGTGCAACGGAGGATACAATGATAAACACCTTGCCACGTTACCATTACCCACCCGCTGGCACGTCTGCGGCCTGCCCCCATGTTCTGCAGGAGGTGGACAATGACGACAGCGATGATGCCAGTAAGGGACTATATCGGGGATGAAGCCCAGGCCATAGAGGAGGAGAGCGCTATGTCAGTGTTTCTGGAGCAGATTGAGCAGCAGTTGCATGAAGCACTGGCCGAGGGCGACCTCGAACGCCTGCGCCCGGTGCTGAACGATGAATATCCGGCAGACCTGGCCGACGCGATGGAACGGCTGCACCCGGACGACCAGTACGCCGTCTTCCAGTTGTTAGAGTCAGAACTGGCCGCCGAAGTCCTGAACGAGCTGGGCGCAGAATCCACACGGCACATTCTGGAACGCATCCCGGTTGAAGACGCGGGCGCGCTGCTGGACGAAATGCCGATGGATGACGCGGTGGAAATCCTCACCGAGGACGCGCCGCCAGAGCTGCTTGAGACACTGCTGGGGCAGATGGAGGTAGAGGACGCGGCGGAAGTCAAGCGCCTGCTCCAGTACCCGCCCCAGAGTGCCGGCCTGCTGATGACCGAGAAGTTTGTCCGGGTACGCGCGGACATGACCGCAGCACAGGCGCTCGATCATGTGCGGCAGGTGGACGACGATGTAGAGACGGTGACGAACCTGTACGTGCTGGACAGCGCGCAAAAGCTGATCGGCGTGTTATCGCTGCGCGAGATCATCACCAGCCCGCCGCAAAGCCTGATCGCCGACCTGATGATTACTGATCTGGTCACGGTGCCGCCGGACGCGGATCAGGAACTGGCCGCCCGGTTGATCTCTCGCTACAACTTTCTGGCGATGCCGGTGACCGACGAAGACGGCACGATGCTGGGCATCATCACGGTAGATGATGCGATGGACGTGCTGACCGAGGAAAACACCGAGGACATTCTGCGCTTCGGCGCGGTGGAAAGCGGCGGCGTTGACCAGCCCTATTTTACTGTCCCCCTGTTTCAGGTGCTTCGCAGTCGCTTCGGCTGGCTGCTGCTGCTGATGGTGGCCGATACCCTCACCGGGACCGTGATGCGGCTGTTCGACAGCCAACTGGCAAGCACGGTTGCGCTCTCGTTCTACATCCCGCTGCTGATCGGCACAGGCGGCAACACAGGCGCGCAAACCGTTTCAACCATCATTCGTGGGCTGGCTATTGGTGATGTGCGCTTTCGTGATCTGTTTCGCGTCTTCCGGCGGGAGTTGGTGGGCGGGCTGCTGCTGGGGCTTGCGCTCAGTCTGGTTGCGGCGGCACGTGCCTACCTGTGGGACGGTGACGCGCAGTTGGCGCTGGTGGTCGGGCTTTCGATTGTCGTGATCTGTACATGGGCCAACGTCATGGGATCGCTGATCCCGATGGTCGCCCACCGTCTGGGGATAGATGCGGCGGTGGTCAGCGCGCCGATGATCTCGACACTGGTGGATGCTACCGGGCTGTTCCTCTATCTGACCATCGCGTCGCTGATTCTGGGGTTATGAGGGCGCGGGAGGGTTTCTGCCCCTCCCCTACGCGCGCTTGAAGGTTTAACTTTTGCGGAACTGCGCGTCCTTCCACGCTGCAAAGCGCTCCTGCAGCATCAGGCGCTGGTACTTGCCGGTGCTGGTCACGGGGATGTCCGTGCCGAAGATGACCACTTTGGGGCTTTTCTCGAACGTCATGCACTGGCGGCAGTGTTCGAGGATCGCCTCGGCGGTCACTTCCGCGCCGTCTTCCAGCACGATGTACGCGCCCACTTCCTCGCCGTAGTACGTGTTCTCAAAGGCGACCGCCAGCCCGACCTTCACACCGGGGATTTGCAGCAGCACTTCTTCGATGTCAAACGGGCTGAACTTCACCCCGCCGCGATTAATCAGTTCCTTGATGCGCCCGGTGATGAAGAAGAACCTGCGCCCACGCGCGTCCTGCTCATAGAAGCCCTCATCACCGCTGCGAAACCAGCCGAACTTAAAGGTTTCGGCGTTGGCATCTGGCCGCTGGTAATAATGCTTCATGACGTTGTGGCCGCGAATGCAAATCTCGCCGCGCTCGCCGGGGCCGAGCATCTGGCCGCTGCCAGCAGCGTCGAAGATCGCCATTTCGTTAGGCTCAATCGGGCAGCCGATGCTGGGGTAGCCGTAATCCAGCAGCCAGCGCTGATGTTCTTCCCACGTCAGGTCAATCGGCAGGTAGCAGCTATAGCAGGTCGTTTCGCTCAGGCCGTAGCCATGCAGGATGGGAATGCCAAAGGTATCTTCAAACTGGCGCACCAGCGTCATCGCCAGCGTCCCCGCGCCGCAGATGAAGTGGCGGAAGTGGGTCAGGTCACGGCGGGAGATGTTCGAGCCGAAGATGGTATTGCCCTGCTGCTGCGACTGTGCGTATTCCAGCAGAAACTGGAGCAGGGTGGGAACGACACTGACGATGTTGACGCGCTCGCGCACCACCCGCTCCCAGAAAGCATTGACCGAGAACATGCGGTTCAGCACGACCGAGCCACCGACATAGACAGGCGTGACCAACGTGACGACGATGCCGTTCACATGATGAATAGGCAGCACACACATCAGGCGCTGCCCCCCGGTGATGGCCTGCCACTGGCTGATGCCCATCGCGTCCACCAGCAGATTGTACTGCGTGAGGACAACGCCTTTGGGCGCGCCGGTTGTCCCGCTGGTGTAAACCAGCAGTGCCTCATCATCCAGCGTGGGCGTGGCGCTGGTGGCGGTGCGCTCGGCGGAGTCGCCCGCTTTGGGCATGTCGTCAGCCAGATAGGTTGTAGGGCGGTTACGCACTTCTTCATGAAACTGCATGTAACCTTCGACAGGTTCACCGCCGACCTGCACCACCTGCCGGATATTCGGCACGCCCAGCCCATCGGCCTCCGCCCCGTTGATGATGCGCCCGGCGCGTTCCAGATATTCACCGCGTGCCAGACACACCTGCGCCTCACTGTTACGCAGGATGTAGGCGATGCGGCGGTCGTCTTCGGCCACATTCTGCGGCACCACCGCCGCCCCGATCACCCAGCAGGCGAAGTAGATCAACACCGTGTCGCTGTGGTTATAGGCGATGGTCGCCACCCGGTCGCCGCGCTTCACGCCCAGATCATCATGCAGAAAATTCGCCACCTGATGCACACGGGCATTAAATTCGGCATAACTGAGTTCTTCGCGCGCGCCGCTTTCATCATAGTGGATAAGGAAGGTCTTTTCCGGCGCGGTTCTGGCGTGGAGCGAAAGCGCGTGGCGAATGTTGGTGTACGGGACTTTGCGATGCTCCGGCGGGATGCCGTTCACGGTTTGCGCGGCGTGAATATTAGCAAGCGTGATTTCATCAAGCACTGTATCCATCAGTAACCCTCTTTTTACATTTCAACCGCCATGACACAGAGATTATGAGAAAAGAGACACTCTATCCTTCTGGCGACTCGGTTGTTCAACCTCTATTCTACAACGAACTGGCCCGCGATGACCCACGCCGCGCCCGCGTCTGCGCCGCTGGCCGGGCGCGGATTGCCCGCGCTGTCCAGCACCATCACCTCAATGTTGTATGTGCCGGGAGGCGACTCCGGGTTGATGTTGAGGTCATACGTCACCTGCCACAACTGGCCGGGCTGCCAGTCATGAACGGGGATGCGGCGCGGCAGGTCGTCGGGGCGTTCCAGCGCCGAGCCGTACACCTGCCCGCTGGTATCGGTAAAGCGCACACGCGGAGTCGCCTCAAGGCCGGGCTGCAAGGCCTCCCAGTACAGCGTGACCTGCACCCAACGGCTCGGCGGGTGCAGGCGCTGGTCGCTGGCGCTGCCGCGTGTGAGCGGCAGGTAAACCCCATGCAGCCGCAGCGCTTCGTCAAACCGCGCGTCCAGCGGGCGCGCGTCAGCAGGCAGCGCATCCAGTCGTGGCCTGAAGTCATAAGCGCGCAGGTGCATCCCGGCAGGAAACACCTCTGTCACCAGCGCGGCGCTCTCGCGGCTGAGCCACGCCGGGGCGAGGGCTTGCGGGTCTGCGACAACGGGTTGATAGCTGACCAGCCAGACGCGATCATAGCCCCTCACCAGCGGCAGCAGCACCGCGTCCAGATCAACCTCCGCCGAGACACCGGGCAGCACCCCGGTTACAGGCGCGTGACCACGATAATGATATTGAAACGCCGCCTGCCCCCAATCAGGGATGACGATCACCCGGTCGCCGGGGCGCTCATGCTGGCGCACAAAATCAGCCGCCGCCACCCAGTCATCGCGCAGGTCACGACGCAGATCGTTAATCAGGCCAAACAGGGCGATGCTCATAAATACCAGAAGCGTGACAAGTTGGAGAGACACGGAATAACTTGGCCTGCTCTTTACCGCGCCCCCCGCCCCCCTCTCCGTTGTACGGGGGGCAAAAATCCCGGCCACGAGCGCCAACAGCAGCGGCACCAACGGCGCGAGATAACGCGCCTTGTACATCCCGGCGATCCACGCCAGCGCTGCCATGCCCAGAAGCCCCACCCACATGACCACCATCAACCGGGCGGCGCGGCGGTCATGCCGCCACAGGATGACCGACCCAACAACGAGCAGCGCGGCCAGCAGCAGGCCAGGCAGCGCACCCGTGAGCGCACGATGCGCGAGCAGTGACGTGAGGACAGCGCCGAGAGCGCTGAACGGGTCGGCAAAGCTGGCTTCGGCGATCTCCGCGCCCAGCGGCCTGCCGGACTGGTAAAGCGCCCAGACCGCCGTGAAATAGGGGAGATAGAGCAACCCGGCCAGCGCGAATGCCGCGACTCCAGCCAGCCACACACCCGCCTCTCCACGCCCATGCCGAAGGGATGACCAGCGCCAGGCCGCCACCATGCCAGCAGCCAGCGCGACCAGCACCAGCCCACCGACGATGTGCGTATAAGCCGCCAGTAGCCCACACAAGGCCGCGCCTACCAGCGGCCATCGGCCCCGGCGCGGCCCTGCTTCCATAAGGCAGACCGTGCCAGCAGTCGTGAACAGCGCCAGCAGTGAATACATGCGAATGAGATAGGTGGCGTAAATCAGCAGCGGGGAGACGACCCACAGCGCGCCCGCCATAAGCGCCGCGCGGCGGCCACCGATACGCCCAGCCAGCCGCAGCAGCAGCGCCCCGGTGAGCGTGTCGGCCAGTATGTTCATTAGTCGCAGGCTGAGCAGGGACTCGCCCGCCAGCGCGATCCAGCCCTTGAGCGCGACAAAATGCAGCGGCGGGTGAATGTCGTATTCCAGCCGCGCCAGCCCGGCCAGCATATCCGATAGCTCATAGCGCGAGAGCGCCAGACTGAAGCCATCATCACCTTCCAGCCCATGATAATCATGCAGCAGCAGGCGCAGACCAAAGCCGAGCAGCAGTATGAGCAGCGCGGCGCTCAAAAACCGGGAACGTTTAATCATGTGGGGAATTTTGGCCGAAAAGACGCGAAGTGTCTACAGCGAAAGGTTAACGCGGCGGCTGTTGAACAGCCATGCGGTACAACTCCCCGATTTCGTCGGCACAGGTAACACAGAGGTCGAGGTCTTTTAGCAGGCCATCCCCCACCCCGTAAATCCAGCCATGCACGGAGAGTTCCTGCCCGCGCTGCCACGCGCTCTGAACAATGGTGGTGTGGCACACATGATAAACCTGTTCGATCACGTTGAGTTCGCAAAAGCGATCAAACCGCTGGTCGTCGCCCTCAAGCTGGTGCAGCATGTCCTCATGCTTCTGATAAACGTCCTTCAGATGTCGCAGCCAGTTATCAATCAGACCCAATGGCTGGTTCCGCATGGCCGCGCGCACCCCACCACAGCCGTAATGCCCGCAGACAATGATGTGCCTGACCTTCAGCACTTCCACTGCGTACTGAATCACGGACAGGCAGTTGAGGTCGGTATGGATGACCAGATTGGCGATGTTGCGATGTACAAACACTTCACCAGGCAGCAGGCCGATGATCTGGTTGGCCGGAACACGGCTGTCGGCACAGCCGATCCACAGGTACTGCGGAGCCTGTTGTGCGGCCAGATTGTGAAAAAATTGTGGCGCGGCGGCGGTCATCTCTGCCACCCACGCGCGATTATTATCAAAGAGATGCTTCAGAACGCGCATAACCCTCCTGCTCAGTAAACGCACCAGAGCGATTTTAGCAGTTTCGCCATAAAAGTTCAGGGGCTTAGGGGTTACAGTTTTTCGCAATATGCAGGCCGGGGTTATACTGTGTCGCAGGAAGGGGGAAGGGTTATGCCACCAAATATCGTCTTTATCACCTGTCACGATCTGGGCAAGCACCTCGGCTGTTACGGCCAATCCACCGTGAATTCGCCAGTACTCGACCAACTGGCAGGCCAGGGCGTGATCTTTGACCGAAGTTTCTGCACCGCGCCACAGTGCAGCCCCAGCCGCGCCGCCCTCCACACAGGCCGGCACGCCCACACCAACGGCATGATGGGGCTGGCGCATTCCAGCTTCGCATGGCGGATGCACGCCAGAGAGCAGCATCTGGCAAAGCGTTTGAAGAAGATCGGCTACCAGACCGCGCTGGTGGGGGTGCAGCACCTGACGAGTCACCAGCAAGCGTCATCGCTGGGTTACGATACCGTGATCCCCGGCAACCATGCCCGCACCGAGGCCGGGCCAAACGCGGCGGCATGGCTGGCACAGGTCAATACGAACAGGCCGTTTTATCTGGAAGTCGGCTTTTACGAACCGCACCGGCCTTACGATCAGGGCAGCGATACCAGCCGGGGCGTGGCAATCCCCCCTTATATTCCCAACACGCCGCAGGCACAGCAGGATTTTGCCGCCCTACAGGGCAGCATCAAAGCGCTGGATGATGGGGCCGGAATGGTGCTGGATGCGCTGGACGCGCGAGGGCTGCGCGCGAACACATGGGTGATCTTCGTGACCGATCACGGGCTGGCGATGCCGCGCGCCAAATGCACGCTTTATGATCCCGGCATCGAAACCGCGCTCATCATGCGCTGGCCTGAGGGCGGGCTTAGCGGCGGCAGGCGTATCAACGGGATGATTAGCCACGTAGATATTGTGCCGACTATTCTACAGGCGCTTGGGCGGGCGCGGCCTGCTAATCTACATGGGCGCAGTTTCTGGCCGCTGCTGAAAAACCAGACCTACCGCCCGAACGAACAGGTTTTTGTCGAAAAAACATTTCATACCGCCTACGAACCGATGCGTGGTATTCGGACAGCGCGTTACAAGCTGATCGTTAACCTGGAAATAGACATCGCCATTAACGCGCCGAGCGATGTGCAGAACAGCCCGGTATACCCCACCATGCTGGCAGAGATCACCAGACTGCGCCCGCATGTTGAACTCTACGACCTGCAGGCCGACCCGCTGGAGCGCGACAATCTGGCCGGGCAAGCGCAGGTCGCCAGCACGGAAAAAGGCTTAAAACAACGGCTGCTGGCGTGGATGAAAAGCACCAAAGACCCGATCCTGAAGGGGCCAATCGCCTCGCCTTATAACAAAAGTGCTTTGCAAAAGTTAGGAGCAAAATCTTGAAGACCATACGCTGGGGGATTATCGGCTGTGGTGATGTCACTGAGGTCAAAAGCGGGCCGGGCTTCCAGAAAGCTGACAATTCCGCGCTGGTGGCCGTCATGCGGCGGAACGGCGCGTTAGCCCGTGACTACGCGCAGCGGCACAACGTCCCGCGCTGGTACGATAACGCCGACGCGCTCATCAACGACCCGGAAGTAGACGCGGTGTACATCGCCACGCCGCCAGACTCGCACTGTGAATACACGCTAAAAGTGGCACAGGCAGGCAAGCCGTGTTATGTCGAGAAGCCGATGGCCCGGACGCACGCGGAGTGTACCGCCATGCTGGAAGCCTGCCGGGCAGCGGGGGTGCCGCTGTTCGTGGCCTATTACCGCCGGATGCTGCCGCGCTTCCTGAAAGTGCGGGAACTGCTGGCCGAGGGCGCGATCGGCGAGCCGCGTTTCGCCACCGTGACTCTCTACCAGCAGCGCGGCGACATTGACCCGAACCACCTGCCATGGCGTGTGATCCCTGAAATCGCTGGCGCGGGCATCTTCCTCGACCTTGCCAGCCATACGCTGGATATTCTGGATTACCTGCTGTCGCCGATCAGCACGGTACAGGGCTTCGCCGCCAATCAGGGCGGCAGCTACCGCGCCGAGGACATCGTGAGCGGCGTGTGGCAGCACGAGACAGGCGTACAGGGCATGGGGACGTGGTGCTTCAGCGCCTTTCGCAACTTCGACCAGAATGAGATCATCGGCAGCAGGGGCAAAATAACCTTTTCCTCTTTTGGCACAGAGCCGGTTTTGCTGACCACCAGCGAAGGCAGCACCGAGTTCGACGGCAGCAACCCGCCGCACGTGCAGCAGCCCCTCATTCAAACTATCGTGGACGACCTCAACGGCACCGGGAAATGCCCCAGCACAGGCGAAAGCGCCGCCCGTACCAGTTGGGTTATGGATGAGATGCTGGCGGTCTATCGTGCGCGGCACGGCACAGGAGCGTTCTGATGACAGCGCCTCCGCATATCATCATCTTTAATCCTGACCAGTGGCGCGGAGATGTGATGGGCCACATGGGCAACCCGGCGGCGGTCACGCCCAATCTTGACCGCGCTGTTGAGACGGATTTCGTCTCTTTCCGAAACGCCTTTTGCCAGAACCCGGTCTGTACACCAAGCCGCTGCTCATTTATGACCGGGTGGTATCCGCACACACGCGGCCACCGCACGATGTTTCACATGCTGCAACCGCATGAGCCGATGCTGCTCAAAATCCTGAAAGACGCGGGTTACTTTGTGTGGTGGGGCGGCAAAAACGATGTTGTGCCGGGGCAGTACGGCTACGAGGCTTACTGCGATGTCAAATACAAGCCAGAGGATACGCCCGAAAGTCCCATCCGCCGTAACCTTCACGCTTACCCGGACTGGCGCGGCACGCCGGACAGCGACACCTTCTATTCGTTCTATTTTGGCCGGGTCGAAAATACGCACAACACGCCCTATGTGCGCGATAATGATTGGGCGATGGTCGAGGGCGCAATCGAACAGATCAGGAATCGCCCTGCCGATCAACCGCTGTGCATTTACCTGCCCCTCAGCTATCCACATCCGCCCTACGCCGTTGAAGACCCCTGGTACAGCATGATTGACCCAGCGGCGATTCCGCCCCGCGCGCCCACTCCCGAAAACTGGGAAGGCAAGCCCAGCCTGCTTAAGGGCATCTATGAGGGACAGGGGATGCAGGGCTGGACAGAAGACCGCTGGCGTGAACTGCGCCGGACGTATTACGGGATGTGCGCCCGTGTGGATGCTCAGTTCGGCATGGTGCTGGACGCGCTGCGCGAAGCCGGCATTTACGACGAGACAGCGGTTTTCTTCTTCTCGGATCATGGAGACTTTACAGGGGATTATGGCTTAGTAGAGAAAACGCAGAACACCTTTGAGGACTGCCTGACGCATGTTCCGCTGCTGGTCAAACCACCGAAAAACACCCCCGCGCAGCCGCGAGTAAGCGATGCGCTGGTTGAACTTGTAGACTTCCCGGCGACAGTTTATGACCTGACCGGGATTGAGCCGGGTTATACCCAGTTCGGCCAATCGCTGCTGCCGCTGATCGCTGGCGAAACGGACGGCCACCGCGACGCGGTCTTTTGTCAGGGCGGGCGCTTGCGCGATGAAGAACAGGCGATGGAGAAGCTGCCCAGTTTAACGCCGGAATTCCTTTACTGGCCGCGCCTGAAGTTGCAGCAGGCAGATGATCCGCGCTACCACACTAAAGCGACTATGTGCCGGACAACGGACTATAAGTACGTGCATCGCCTTTACGAGCATGATGAACTTTACGATCTACGCGCCGACCCGCAGGAGACGCATAACCGCATCCACGATCCGGCGCTGACCGGGGTGCTGGCGGACTTAAAAGCACGGCTGATGCAGTTTTATCTGGAGACCAGCGACGTTGTCCCGGCCACGCTGGACAGACGGTAAGTTAAGCAACAGGTAGGTTTAGAGAATGTCTGTTAAAGCCATCAAGTGATGAGCGATCATATGCGCCGTCCTGGTCAGGTGACGGAACATACCTCGCCTTGCTCTCTAACCGAAACGGCGCGGATGACATTATCATCGTGGATGCCGCAACGCGGCACACAGTGCGGGTATTTGAGGCCGAAGGGCGAAAATCACGGCCATTATGGGCGGTTGATAACACCCTGCTCTACAGTTACAGTACCGTTGAGGCCGGAAGAAGCACAATTAACCGGTTTCACATCGAAAGCGCTTTAACCAACCCTATCGTAACTCACGATGCCATAGGCGATTGGGGTGTTTCCGCCGACGGAGAAAAAATTATCTATGTTGTTGTAGACCGTTCAGATGAGCTTAACAATCGCCTATGCACTTTTACCATTAAACAGCACACCGAACACTGTTTCGACGGTATTCCCGTGCCTTTTACGCTCACGGCTGTGAGCCGGGCAGCATGAAGTTGAACCGGAACCGGAACCGTAAAATAAAAACAGGCGCTCGTTGGTCGGAGCGCCTGTCCTGGAGGGAGGGTGACAAACCTTAGTGCGCGGCGTTGGGAAACAGCGCCCAGCGTGCCTGCTGAAAGCCAATGTTAAGCAATGATCGGAGGGAAGCCACATTGGTCAGCGATTTGGCGAATGTCATTATTGGACCGGGTCGGAACATCCATTCACGGGTTGCCCGCTGAGCTTCCTTTTGTAGCTCCTCGGCGCTAAGGTTATCGTATTGCAGAACGGTAGACTTATCCATATCTACCTGCTCCCACTTCGTACCGGGGCGGAACCAGTTGTTCTCCATCACCTGGAAGAAGAAGGGTGTCCCCGGATAGGGCGCGGCGATATGGAAGATGGCGAGATCAAGCGGAAGCTCCTTGCTGAAATCAATGGTTTCCTGAATGCTCTCGCGGGTTTCACCAGGCAGGCCGATGATGAAATAACCGAAGTTGCGAATGCCGTACTTCTTCGCCCATGCCAGACTGCGGCGGGCGCGCTCGGCAGTGGTGCCTTTACGAGCGTTTTTGAGGATTTCCTCGTTGGCGCTTTCAATGCCCCATGAGATGGTGTCGCAGCCAGCCTTCGCCATCGTCTGAAGCAGTTCCTCGTCCACATAATCCACACGGCTGTTGCACGTGAAATGCAGGCCGAGGTTGGACTTAATCATCTCCTCGCAGATGCCCATCACCTGATCGCGGTTGATGGTGAACAGGTCGGCGTACATATGAATATTCTTCACGCCCAGTTCGGCCAGCATCTTGATCTCGGCCATGATGTTCTGCGGGCTGCGTAAACGCAGCGCGTGCTGGTAGCTGACGTGTTTGATGCAGTAGATGCAGCCAGCAGAGCAGCCCCGGCTCGTGACGATGAACTGGTACGAGCCTTTCAGCACCGGCGTGCGGTATTTGTCCAGCGGCAGCAGGTGGTGCATGGGCAGCGGCAGGTCATCCAGATTGGGGATGAAGGGGCGGTCTTCGTTACGCACGATCTCGCCACGCCAGCGCCAGACCAGCCCTTTGACGTGATGCATGTCGAACTGCCCGCTCGCCAGATCAAGCTCGGCCTTCTTCGGCTGCCATTCCGGGTCGGTGGTACGGTACAGCTTTTCAACCTCCGGGCTGAATTCGGTACGCCCGTAAGTCGTGTCCACAATTTCGCGCAGGGTCAGGTCTGGCTCGCCGCGCATACAGTAATCCAGCGCCGGGTGGGGGCGCATCGTTTCAATCGCCAGCGGTGTCACATGGGTGCCGAGGGCGATCGTGGTCGCGCCGACCGTCTTCGCCAGAAAACAGCCGTACATATCGTTGGTCAGCGTGGGCGCGGTGACATGCGTGACGTAAAAGCGCGGCTTCAGTTCGTTCAGTTTGGCCTCAAACTCTGCCCACGTCATGCGCTCGGCGATCGCGTCAATAATGGCAACCTTGTAATCGGGATGCAGGATAGCGGCCATCTGTGCCAGTTCGACCTGCCCCCAGATCATGTTTTCGCGGCTGCGACGGCCAACGCGATGCTGGGTGCGAATCCAGATGTTGCCATCCGGCGCGGGCGGGTTCACCAGCAGCACGTCGGTATTGAACGCCAGGTTCTCAGACGTGAAGCGCGCCACAATCGGGTCAGCATCGGGAAAGCGGACGTTAGAGACTTTCGGAACACGGCGTGTCCCCAGGTTCTCCTTTAGCTCCCCCTCCAAATCCTTGCGTCCGGTCATCTCGCCGCCAGCGTATGGTTCTGCGCTGCGGTAAGCGGCGGCGCGGGCTGCGTCGTAACGCTGGCTGTTGTAATTACTGGTATCGGCCATCTTTAATCCCCTCACTGGCACGCGCCTAGACCAGCGCGGCACTATCTCTCACAGGTACCACTACAGCGTCATCGCTCATTTCTGCTGGATTCAGGCCCAGGTCAGATTCCACCTTCAGATCACGTTTGCTCAGTTCGGTCAGCAACTGCACCAGCAGCCAGCTTGTCCCCAGTTGAATACCCGTCATTACAAACATAGCGCTTGGTACAAGCAGGAACCATGCTGGCTCGTTGTTATTCGGGAAAATCGCCGCCGCGATGAAGAGCAGCGCACCCACCGCAAACAGCCCGATACCGATCGTGCCAAAGCGGCGTTCCAGCGGCTTATGAAAGACCGGGCGGCCAAACAGGCCCTGCCGGATGGGACGGCGGTGGAACAGCGACACAATATAATTGAAGACGGTGCCGGTGCTGAACAGGTTCACAGCGACGATCGCCAGCGCCATCGCAACAAACAGCAGATTGGCATATTCGGCGCGTTCCTGCACCCCACTGGAGACAGCCATCACCCAGGGCAGCATCGCCAGCAGCGCCAGCACAACCGCCGTCACCGAGAGCGCCCCCAGCAGCCGCACCGGATTATAGAGCGAAGCTGTGCCGAGGATGCTGAACAGGAAGCGCAGCCCATCGTGAACAACGCTCAGCTTGCTTTCGCCATCGCGCTCTTCGTACTTGATCGGCACTTCGATCATTTTGATGTCTTCATGCAGCGCGCGTGTACTCATCACGGGCGTGAAGTTCAGACCATCGGGCAGCGGATACAGCTTCTCCAGCACGTCTCGTCTGAGGATACGCTGGCCGCTGGCGCTGTCGGTAATGCGCTGGTGCGCGATGACGCTGATCAGCGTGGCGAAAATAGTGTTGCCGATGCGCCGGGTTGTGGGCATCTTGCTTTCGACCCCCGCCATGCGAGAGCCAATCACCAGATCGGCATTGTTGGCGACAAGCGCCTGATACATACGCGGGTAATACTCCGGCGGATACGTGCCATCAGCATCCATAAAGGCAAGGAAGTTGCCTTTTGCATGGCGAAAGCCGGTCTTCAGCGCGCCGCCGTAATTGCGGTTCACCTTATGCTGGATCAGCACCACGCCACGATCGGCATAACTACGCACGATCTCGGCAGTGCGGTCTTTCGAGCAGTCATCCACAATAATGAGTTCCATACCGTCCAGCCCGACCTTCTTCAGT
The DNA here is from genome assembly GCA_964548765.1 of uncultured Anaerolineaceae bacterium. GTDB lineage: Bacteria > Chloroflexota > Anaerolineae > Aggregatilineales > Phototrophicaceae > JAIOHN01. The sequence continues at coordinate 45,599 of CAZJSU010000012.1, read as the reverse complement.
TCCGGCTCGACATTCAGCACTCGCTCGATGACTTCGGCTACTCCGTTTTCTTCGTTGTAAGCTGGTATAACAACAGACAGAATATTTTTCATTTGATTTGTCCCGACCCCTCGTGAACAACGTTGCGGCTTATTGCGACTAACATGACACGCAAGCCTAACCTGCGCCTAAATGTTTCGCCTTACAGGTATTTGTTAGGACTAAAAATTTTGTGAAATTTGTGAATCGTCCAGAACAGGTCGGTTTCAGGAGCGCAGCCGTTCCAGTTCGCCGTAATGCACCTGCGCGGCGACCTGCTGGCGGGTGGCGGCGGCTTCGCGGCGGTCTTTCACCACCCGCGCGGGGATACCCACAGCGACGCTGTAAGGCGGCAGGTTCTTGTTGACCACCGCGCCCGCGCCGACCACGCTGCCCTTGCCGATGGTGACTCCGTCCACCACCACGACATTCGAGGCCAGCCAGACATCATCCTCAATCGTGATGCCCTGCGCGGTAATGCCCTGATCCTTGATATAGGTGTCGGGGTCATCATAGACGTGGTTCACGGCGGCGATCTGCACATGCGTCCCGGTATAAACACCGTCGCCGATATGCACCCCGCCCTGCCCGCGAATACAGGTGTACTCGCCGAAGAAACAGTGCTTGCCGACAAAAATCCCGGCATGGGGCAGGTCACGGTAGTTAAAGACGTGGAAAATCGTGCCGTGCATCAGGCTGGTGCCGTCGCCAATCGTGATGCCGCCGGGCAGCGCGTTGAGGTAAACATTGCTGTCCAGATAAACCTGCTTCCCCAGACGCAGGTTGGCCGGGCTGAGCAGACGGACATTATGCTCGATGATCGGCAGGCCGTCCGCCTTAAGCAGCGCTTTATAGGCCAGCCCGCGCAGGCCGATCCCCGCCAGGCTCGGCAAGCCACCCAGCAGCGTCATCAGCGTTTGCTCCAGCACGTAACGCGGGATGCTGGTGGACTGCCCCTTCAGGTAATAGCGCAGTTCTTTCATCATACTCATGAGAAAGGCCCTGTATCTACGCGGAGGCGACCTGGCGGGTCGCTCCTGCTGGTCATAATACGATCAGTTCTTCGGGGTGAAGCGCCATGTGAAAGGCGCGGCGGAGGCGCGGCGTGGTGTCCATATGGTCGCCTTCCAGCGCGCTGATAATCATGTCGGTCGCGTCCGAAAGATCACAGGCCGCGCCCACGCGCACCGGATACTGCGTCAGGCAGTGATGGAAATAGCGTTGGCCGCGTCCGGTCATGACCAGAATACTGCGCACGCCAACCGCCAGCCCGGCCTGCAAGTCTGTCCACGCATCGCCGATGATGTAGCTGCGGGTGAGATCAATACCGAACTCGACCGCCGCCTGCTTCAGCATTCCCGGCGCGGGCTTGCGACAGTCACAGGCTTCGTGGCTGTCGTGTGGGCAGTAATAGACCTTCGTGATGTCCCCGCCCGCCTGCCTGATCTCGGCAAGCATACGGCAGTGAATGTCCTCAATGACTTCCGCCCGCACCCTGCCACGATTGACAATCGCCTGATTGGTGACGACAAAGATGGGCAGCCCGGTGAGCGTCAGGCGCTTGATCGCCTCCAACGCCCCCGGAATAAACGCAAACTCATCCCAGCTTTTGACATGATCGGTGCGGTTAACATTGATCACACCGTCACGATCAAGGAAAATCGCGCCAGTTGCAACCACAGCCATGGCTCCTAGCTCCGTCCATTGATGCCTACAGGCGCGGCGAGCGCGGCAGCATTATTGAGCGCCAGCAGCTTTTCACAAATGGCGTGTTCCAGCATCAGATGCACATCTTCGACCATCGCCATCACGTTCGACGGCACATGCACCGGGTGATGTACCATCTCCTTCAGTTTGCCGCCGTCGTAACCACAAAAGCCGATCGTCACCGCGCCCGCGTCGTGGGCGACCTGTATCGCATTCAGCACGTTACGGCTGTTGCCGCTACCGCTGATGCCGATCACCACATCGCCCGCGCGCACCAGCGGCGCAAGCTGCTCGGCAAAAACGCTGTCATAGCTGATGTCGTTACTCAGCGCCGTCATGAGCGCGTTATTATCGGTGAGGGCGATGACCCGGAAGCGCGGCTGGCCGGGGACGTTAGGGCGCTTGGCGAGGTCGCAGGCAAAGTGGGTGGCGGTGGCGGCGCTGCCCCCGTTACCGCAGATGAAGATGGTCTGTCCGGCGTGATTGGCCTTGACCAGCACCTCAATCACTGTGTCCACCGCGTCAAACGGAGTGTCATTAAGCAAAGCCTGTACCGTATCAAAGTAGTGGCGAATATCCATACCGTAGTATCCCCTGCCCTGTGTGCGCGTTTTGTGAATAAGTGTTGCAAATCCACGCGATGGATGATGCTTATTAATCTAGCCTGTACGCCTTGCGCCTTCCAAACACGCGGCCTAAAAGTTGATTGTTCCCCTTTCGCTAGCAAATTACAGCTTCGGCCAGCCGGCATCATGCCTCTGCAAGCAGAATCTTGGTGCCGTCAAAATCAAAGCGGAAGTCCATAGGGCTGAGGTTGAGCGCGCAGAGCGCCTTTGTCACCGCAGGCTGATGCTCTTCATGACAGTACAGCAGCATAAAGCCGCCGCCACCTGCCCCGGCGATCTTGCCGCCCAGCGCGCCCTGTTCACGAGCGGCGGCGTATGCCTGGTCAATCACGTTATTGGTGACATCCTGTGCCACCCCGCGCTTTTGCAGCCATGACTGATGCAGCAGGTCGCCAAAGGCATCCAGTTCCTGCCGTTCAAACGCCCGCAGCATCTCCTGCCCCAGCGCTTTAATCTGGTGCATCCGTTCCAGCGTCGCCGGGTCCTGCGCCTTGCTGGCGTTGGACTGCTTCCGCAGGATGTTGCCGGAATCGCGCGACTTGCCGGTAAAGAACAGCATCAGACGGCGCTGGAGCGTTTCTAACGACTCGCTGGTCAGCGGCACAGGTGTGACTGTCGTGTCATGCTGCGCGAACACGATATGATTCAGCCCGCCCATCGCCGAGCCGTATTCATCCTGTTTGCCGCTGGGCAGTTCTAAACGGTTGATGGCAATATCGCAGGCCATCTCGGCGATTTCGGCCTTGCTCATCTTCCGACCATGCCACGCGGCCAGCGCTGTCACCATAGACACGGCCACCGCGCCAGACGAGCCTAGCCCCGTCCCCGGCGGCACCTGTGAGGAGAGAAAGAGGTCTAGCCCATCGTAACTGCCGAACTCGCGCAGAATCGCTTTTGCCAGCCCCAGTTCGCCATCCGTCAGCAGGTTCTGCTGGCCTTCATGACGGTAAAAAACACGAAAATCGGAGGAGGTAATTTGCAGGGATGCCCCGGCTGAGGGTTCGATCACGGTGTAAATATAACGGTTAATCGCCGTGTTCAGGACTGCGCCACCAAACTGGTTGTAGTAAGCTGGCAGGTCTGTCCCGCCCCCGCCCAGGCTGATACGCACAGGCGCGCGCGCAATAAGTAGCAATTTGATTTCTCCTATGATGTATTTTGTTCGCAAACATTCTTTATCATAACCGAATTACAGGATTCGAGAGTCCCGCCAATTATAAAAATCTTCGAAAATTTTGAACTCGCAGCGTTCAAAACACCGCTGATTTTTCCCCATTTGATTGACAGCGCTGCACGAAAGGGTGAAAATGAGTGCGGTTTATTTATGAAATTGAGAGTTCGATGGCTTATCTTTTATATCGTCTCCGCATTATCTTTACCGTAATGCTGGTGCTGGCGGTAATTGCAGGCGTGGGTTATCTCATTATGACCAACAATAATGAACGCAGCCTGCAACTGTACAATCGTGCGGTGACCGCCGCGATTGAAACGGCTATCGGCCAGGCGCTGAACGAAGCGACCCGCACAGCAGAAGCACCGCTGCTGCAATATCAGGTGGTGCAGTTGGGCGCGGGGGAGAATCTTGAGCAGGTGGCGCGGCGCTTTAACACCACGCTGGAAGTGATCCAGATGGCAAACGGCTTAGCGCCAGAGGTGGTCAGTGGTGACGGCGAGCGGATTGTGGTGCCAGTCGGTGCGCGGGAACTTGACCCACCGCGCAGGCTGCGTATTTACACCGCCCGCCTGGGCGACAGCCTGATTTCCCTGTCGCAGGGGAACGGTGTCCCCCTGACGCTTCTGGAACGTGACAACCCGCCGCTGGCTGACCGTGAATTAATGCCAGGCGACATCGTTTTTATTGCCGAAGTTTATTGAACAACACGCGAAGAACTTGAAGTTGAGGTTCGCTTTGAAAAGATCCTTCTGGTTATTCTGGGTATTGGTCGGGTGTCTGACGGTCGCTGTTGCAGCCTGTGAACCCACCATCCCGAACCCACCCCAAATCACGGTGATTATCACGGCGGTGCCGAACGAAGAAGCCTTGCAGGACTCGGTCGCGGTAGCGCTGACTGGCACGGCAGAGCGCGGCGCATTGGCGACACAGACAGCGCTGGCACAGGGCAACGTCACGCTGACAGCCACGCGCACCCCGACAGCGACCAACACGCCGCTGCCGCCAACCGAAACGCCGTTTCTGTCACCCACGCCCACCGATACCCCCACCGCGACGCTGACCCCCACCTTCGCGCCGCTGCCTTCCAACACGCCGGAGGCGGTGACGAACGGCGACAATGGCCGCCTGCGTTTCGTGAACGCCTGGCGGGCAGAACGCGGTGTCATTCCGGTCAGCGTCTATATCAACGACGTGCTGGTGGCGCAGTCCTTCGAACTGGGCGATTCCACCAATTACCAGAGCGTCGCTGCCAGCGCGGTACGCATCACGGTGAGCGAACCTTTTGAGGCCGAAGCCAACCCTGACAGCGTGCCGCTGGTGCTGGCAAGCAGCACAGTGGATGTGCCGCGCGGGGGCAGCCTGACGATGGTGATTGCCGACCTGGGCGAAGGGCTGGAGCTAATTCCGGTTGCCGAGGATATTGGCCCGCTGGCTACCGGCCAGACACGGCTGCACATCCTTCAGGCCGATGCAACGCTGCTGCGTTCTAACCTGATTGCGCCCGGCCTGCAGGTCGCGCTGGCGATGAATATGGATATTGGCGATACCCCCGGCCCCTTTGATTTACCAGCGGGGGAGCTTCCCTTGCAGCTTTTCGATGCCGACAACCCGGAGCAAATGCTCACCACGCTGTCGTCGCTTTCGCTGGACAGCCGCGTGAATTACCTGCTCATTTTCCTGCCAGCAGACCGCAGCACCGGGCAGCAAAGCCTGCTTACCGATTTCCTGCTGCTGAAGGGCAGCACGAACCGCATCAGCACGGATACCGCGCTGCGCTTCGTCAACGCGGCCAGTGACGCGGGGCCGATTTCCATTCTGCTCGATCAGGAACAGTTGGTCAGCCGCCTTGAGGTTGGGGATACGACGGTCTCTCTGCCCGCCTCGACCAAAGGCAGTACGCTGGTTATCCAGAACGCCAGCGGCGCTGAGTTGTACGAAGATGTGCTTGGCCCCTGGACGGGCGAACAGGCTGGGCAGGATAAGATCATCCTGATCACAGACGCGCCGCCGATGGAAGGCTACCCAATCCACGTGCAGCCAATCACCTTCTTTGAAGAGCCGCCGCCCTCGCTCACACGGGCGAATCTGCGCCTGATTCACGGGCTGACCGGGGTGACGCGCACGCTTGACCTTGAGATTCGCTCGGCCAACCCGGCGGTGATCGTCAACGAATTTGGCGTGCCACAAAGCCAGCAGGCCGACGCAAGCTGGTCGCGCGTGATTGAAAACGTCAGCTTTGGCACAGCCTCAGATTATGTCGTGCGAACGCCGAACGTCTTTGATATTCGCCTGCTGCTCTCTGGCTCAAACACGGCGCAGGCACAGATAGCCAGCTTGCAGCTCCTGCCGGGGGCGGTGCATGACTTTATCGCGGTGCCGGGCAGCGGCGGGCAGGGTGTCGCCCAACTGCTGCTGCTCCAACCAGACGCGCAGATTTCATCGCTGAGCATCAATCAGGCTGACCCGGCGGTGATTGCTGAGCAGGTCGAGGCGATCCTGACCGCTTCCGCGCCAGCGGTCACGGCCACGCCAACCAGCTTCAACACGCCAACCGCGACCATCTCACCTGTGCCAACCAATACGCCACGACCATCCAACACGCCGCTTGTGCCAGAGCCGCAGATCGCTGTCAACCCGGCACCGCCAAACGCGGCGGAAGGCGCATTTATCCTCATCGGGCAAAACTTCTCACCGGGCAGACGCTACACGATTCGGCTGGACAACGAGCCGGAGAACCTGAGCGGCAGCATCGCCGATGATGGCTCACTGGTGCTGACAGTGCCTGTCCCACCCAATTTTACGCCCGGTATTCATACTGTACGGGTTTGTGTGGACTGCCGGCCCGGCGGCGCACAGGAAGAACGCTTTGCAACTTTCAGGGTGGCCGACCCGAATCAAACACCGACTTCGACACCGGAACGCTGAGGCACGAATGAAGAGGATGAAACAAAGCCGGAAAATTCTCGCCTGTCTGCTGCTGGCGGTTCTCGTCGGCGCTGGGCTTTCGATGGCTGTCACGGCGCAGACCAGCCCGCCCCTCAATCTGGGGGATGTGCGCGTGGTCAACGCGCTTGTCGGCCTGGGCGCGGTGGATGTGTATCTGGACAATGAGATTATCGCCTATGGGCTGCTGCCAGAGCAGGCCACCCCATACTTTGGCGTTCCTACAGGCCGCCATGTGATCGCCGTACGCATGGTCAACGCCGACCCACTCTCGCCACCCGTGACCGATGTACTGATTGATCTGGCCGCGAACCAGAGCCAGACCGCGATTGCCTACCAGAAACGCTTTGCCGAACAGCCCACAGAAGGCACCAACAGGGCGGCGGGCGTGGTTCCGCTGGAACAATCCGGCGCGTTTATGGTTTTGAATGACGACCGCAGCCAGACGCAGCTTGGCAAGTCCCGGCTGACAGCGGCGCACCTCTCACCGGGTACGCCCGGCAGGCTCAGCATCGCCTATACTGACCGCGCCTCCCTCCTGCACGAGATCAGCCTCGAACAGCCCTACGGGGCGATTGACGTGGATGCCGGGGTTTATCAACTGGCAGTGGTGGACGCGGAGAGCGCCGACCTTAACCTGATCGAACGCATCGGCGCGCTGAATTTCCACGCCAACACCCTGTACACGATGGTGATTGTCCCGGATATTGTCCCACAGCCAAACATGGTCAGCGCCCCGCCTGTCTCGCCAGCGCCGAGGGTCTTTGCCATCAGCGCGCCGCTGGAGCGCCCGACCAACGGCTTCCAACTGCGGATTATCCACACCGCCCACAATACCGACGTGCTTGACCTCTACATTGACGAGCGGTTGGTCGCGCAGCGCATGAACTTCGGCCAGTACACCGAGTATCTGGGGCTGAACGATTACAGCCATACCGTCGCTCTGCGGCGGCGCGATGCTGATCCCAACTCCCCACCGCTGGCCGCCGCCACCATCCGCATCAGCGAGGAAAATCGCAATCAGGATAACTGGTCGCTGCTGCTGCTGAACGCCAACCAGCAGGCCGTCAACGCACTAAACCTCATCGGCGCGACGAGCGACGGCGGCCAGTCCTCACAGATCGTCAACACGCCGGGCGGCCCGCTGGTGATGGTGCTGCTGCCCGATAACATCGCGCAGACGCAGCGCGGGGCCGCGCGTGTCCGGCTGCTGCACGCCATTGACGGCGCGCTTGACCTGAGCCTGTACGCTTCAGACCTGCCCGGTGACAACGCGGCAGCCACGCCTGCCCCCGGCCCCACGCCCACGCCCTCCCCGGCGGTGCTGCTGGTGCAGCCGCTGGTTTATGGCGCGGAGGCGAATGAGGTCGAAACGGGCGAAGGGCTGTACCGCAACCTTGAATTCAGGGCGGGCGGCTCCACCATTGTCTATACCATCCCGGAGCAGTATCTGGTAGAGGGGCTGGTTTACACCTATGTACTCATCGGCCAGCCGGCAGGTGAACCGCCCGTGCAGGCACTGCAACTGACCGACTTCGGACGAGGTATCCCACAGGAACGCCTGTATCGCGGCGTGGTCACTTCGACCAGTGAAATAGTTAACGTGCGTGATCGGGATAACACGGAGTCCAGCATTCAGGGGCAGCTTACGCCCGGCACAGAGGTGGAAGTGCTTGGCCGTAATCAGGATGGTTCGTGGGCGCTCATCCGCTACACGCCCGCTAACCAGAGCCGCCCAAGCGAGGGCTGGGTGCTGGGCGCGCTGGTGACAATCACGCGGTTAGGCGACGAGGTTAATATTCTGACGCTGCCCGTCGTGCGGCGTTAGGTTGTTTTTGCAGCGGACGGCAATATATGCCGTCCCTGCAGGCGTATCGTTCGTAGGGACGCGCAACGGCGCGTCCGTCTGCTATCCGCATTCGGGCGTAG
>CAZJSU010000012.1:0-37102 GCA_964548765.1 uncultured Anaerolineaceae bacterium | reverse complement strand
CGCGATATATCGCGTCCGTAACAGAAACCACCAGCCAAACGCAACTCAAAGCCACATCAACGCATCTTCCCAGATTTTATCCAGTTTGACGATGCGGGCTTCTTCTTCAAGCTCGGTGCGTATCCAGTGCCATGCTTCGTCGGCATCATGATCGTCACGAATATCCACCAGCGCGCGGTTGCCGTCCGTCTCGTTGACAGCCGCTACACAGGCCAGCGAACGAGCAAATTCCAGCAGATTGCTATCTGTCGTGGACAACCAGAAGGCGAAGCGGCTGGTGATGCCGATCTCACGCGGTTCACTCATTCTGAATTTTTCTGGGGTTTCCCCTGCCATAAGCCCGACTCCCTGCCTTCAAGCACACGCTGAGATTATTGTAGCGCACGTCTGAACAGGCCACATAGGAGATTGTGACAAATTCACAAGTCGGGTTTACCTATTTTTTAATATCAGCCAGGATTTTCGCCTCCTCACGCGCTTTGTAAAGCTCGTCCAGCGGGTAGCAGCCGGACACCATGCCATTACGCGGCGCGGTGGTGCAGTCGCTGAATGTGCGGCAGAACAGCTTGCGCTTAAGCGGCCTGCCCTCCAGCACATCGGCGGGCAGGTCGGGGTAAGACAGCGTCATCCGCCCCAGCCCGACAAAATCCGTCTGCCCGGTACGGACGACGTGCTGCGCCACATGCGGCAGCCATTCCTGCAAATACGAATAACCAGACCCCACGACCAGCAAGTCCGGGCGGTGCTGCTTGAGGTCGGCAGTGGCTTTAATCTGCCGCGCACAGCCAACCAGCGGGTCTTCCGGCGGCTGGTAGCCATCGGAAGGCGGGAACAGCGCCGGGCGCTGGATGTGCGGCACGTAGTACGGGCTGCCAGCGGTGATGCAGACCATGCGAATGTCCAGTTCCGCCAGCAAGTCCAGAAATTTGAACGGCTCGGTGAAGTCTATGCCTGTCCCGGTGCCATCACCACCAAAGGCATAGGGATAGCCGCCGTTGACGGTTTCCGGCTCGCCCACGTTTTCGAGGCTCGGCTTGAAAGGAATCCAGTCGAAGGCGCTGAGGCGTACCCCGATATGCAGCCCCGGCGCGGCGGCACGTATGCCAGCGGTCAGGTCGCGCAGGAAGCGGGTGCGGTTTTCAAAGCTGCCGCCGTACTTACCGGGGCGGTGGATGGCGCTTAAAAACTCGTGACCGAGATAACCGTGACAGTGTTTGAGGTCTACGAAGGCGTACCCGGCCTGCTGCGCCTGGCAGGCTGCCCGGATGAAGTCTTCGATCAGGCGGTCAATCTCGTCATCGCTCATCAACGCCGAATCATCCTGAATGCCGAACTTGCGATCCAGCAGCGGGTGACGGTACAGGGTGCGCGGTTCCAGCCGCTTTTTATCGGCGGGGCGGGCAAAGCGCCCAGAGTGCGTCAGTTGCAAGCCGATCAGCAGATCATCGCTGCGCCCGAAGCGTTCTTCATGGCTTCTGACCAGTGCCTCGCGCAGCCCGGCAAGGTCGCCAAGCGTCGCCTCGTTGATGATTAGCTGGTTCGGGTTGGCGCGGCCATCATGCCGCACCGCCACCGCCTCCCCACCCCAGATCAGCTTTGCCCCGCTGCTGCCGAAGCGCTGCCAGCGGCGCGTGGTCAGTTCCGAAGGCCGCCCGTCGGTTGTGCCGTCCCATCCTTCCATCGGCAGCACGCAGAAGCGGTTGCCAATGGTCATGCCGTGAACCTCGTAAGGCTGCGCCAGCGGTGCATCCGCGCCAGAAGCCAGCGCCTCGTCAACGCCTAAGTCAACGCCGAGGCTGGCGAGATGATCGCGGAACTGGTCAGCCGTTCTCAGTTGCGCCACGCGGCGATAGTGTTGTGTCATGATGTTTAATCCTTACAATCGCCTGAGATGAATGCCGCCATCTACGTTGATAACCTCGCCTGTGGAGTATGGCAGGTAGCCTTCGGCAATCGCCACCACTGCCTTGCCCACGTCTTCCGGCTGTCCCCAGCGGCGGATGGGCGACAATCCCTCGCTGATGAGTTTGTTATATCTTTCCGTGACCACGCTGGTCATATCCGTAGCGACAATGCCGGGGCGAACCTCGTAAACGTTGATGCTTTCGTTTGCCAACCTGTCGGCAAAGAGCATGGTCATCATGCCCATCCCGGCCTTGGACATGCAGTATTCAGGGCGGTTGGTGCTGCTGATATAGGCGCTCATAGAGCCGATGTTCACAATCTGCCCGCTGGAAATCACACCATCCCTGATGAGTTCCATCATGTGCCGCGCGACGGTCTGTGTCAGGAAAAACGGCCCTTTCAGGTTGACCGCCATCACCTCGTCGTAGCTTTCCTCGGTGGTTTCCATGATGTCCACCCGCTGGCGCGGAGCCATGCCCGCGTTGTTCACCAGCAGGTCAATGCGGCTATAGGCATTCAGCAGCACTTCCAGCAGATGAACACGGTCGGCGGCGTTGGCGATATTGCCCTGCACAGCCAGCGCCCGCCCACCAAGCGCCTCAACGTCTTTGACCGTCTGCGCCGCTGCATCCACGTTGCCGCGATAGTTGACCACGATTGTCCAGCCTTTTTCGCCCAGCGCGAGCGCAATCCCGCGCCCGATACCCCGGCTTGCGCCTGTCACCAGTGCTACTTTTTCATGATTCATCAGCTAACACCTTACTCACTGCTTCCAGAAAGAAGTATTCCCCCCACATCACGCTTTCGTCCACCCCCAGCCCTTTACGCTGATGGTACATGCCGTGCCTGAGGATGCCTTCGTAACCATGCGCGGCCTGCTCGACAGCCAGAAACTCCGGCGTGGTCAGCGTGTCCACAATCTGCAAGGCATAGTCGTGATACAGGCGCGCCTTTGCCGCGTCGCCAGTCAGTTTCGCCAGATTAAGCAGGCCGCTGGCGGTGATGGCGGCGGCGGAGCTTTCGTAGGGCAGCGCCGGGTTCGCTGGCTCCGTCCAGTCGTTCGGCGGCACCCCATGCGCGGGCGTATGCTCCATGTAATACTGCGCGCAGAGTTCCGCGGTCTGTAAAAAGCGCGCGTCACGGGTGAAACTGTAGACGGTGCCAAAGCCGTACAGCGCCCACGCCAGCCCACGCGCCCACGACGAATCATCCCGCCAGCCCTGATGCGTACTCTGGCGCAGGAACACGCCTGTCTCGGTGTCGAAGATACCCTCGTGCGAGGTGCTGCCATCCCCGCGCACCAGATAGCGGCGTGTCGTCAGGCTGTGCTGCATCGCCCGGCGCAGCAGTTCCGCGTCGTGCTTCTGCTGCGCGGCGTAGAAGATGATACCGACGTTCATCATAATATCAATAAACAGGCTTTCGTCGGCCACAAATGAGCGCAGGTACTGCCCCTGCTCTTTAAAGCGCAGCGCCAGCGTACTGCCCGCCTCGACCACGACATCGTTTATCGCAGCATCGCCAGTGAGGTCATACCAGCGCTTCCATGTTGACCAGAACAGAAAGCCCAGATCATGCACATCGCGGTCGGCCTTGCGATGCTCGATCAGGCGCGAGTAATGCTCGGCCCTTTCGCGCCAGTAGGCTTCGCCGTTCTGCTCGTAGACCAGCCACAACTGCCCGCCCAGAAACCCCTCGCACCAGTTCGTCCAGGCTTCGCCGCTGTGCTTCCATTTGCCGTTGACGGTGTACATGGGGAAATAGTCGGGATGGGTTTCGACCAGATGACGAAGCTGCTGCTTGGCAAAGGCGAATGTGGCGCGGCATTTTTCCAGTAGTGCGGGCTTGTTAATCAAGGTTTATCCTCACAGTGTACGAATTAGCGTCCTGCAAAAGTGTCAGAATTTAAGTAATCGGTATAGGCGGCCAGCGCCGCCCGGTTATGCTCACGCGCGATGGTTTCCAGCAGGTCTGCGTCACGCTGGCGAATGGCCTCAAAAATGCGCCAGTGGTCGCGCTGTGCGTGCGCGATGCGCCGGGCAGACACATCATTCAGGTAATAACGGCGCAGGCGATCCCAGTGATTGAGCGTATTATCCATCAGCTTTTTCACCAGCAGCGTGCCGCCGCGTTCACAGATCAGGCGGTGAAAACGCACATTGGCCTGCGACCATTCGTCAGGCTGGTCGTGCAGGCCGTCCATCACGCGCAGCAGCCGTTCCAGTTCTTCGATGTCCTCATCGGTCATGTGGATGCAGGCCGCCCGCCCGCTGATGATCTCCATCGCTTCCAGCAGGCCGAAAATCTCGGTGATGTTCGCAGCATCAATTGGCGCGACAGTCGCCCCGATATAGGGCGCAATCGTCACAAAGCCATCGGCTTCCAACTGGCGCAGCGCCTCGCGCACCGGAATCTGGCTCACGCCTAGTTCCGCCGCCAGTTCATCAATCACCAGCCGCCGACCAGGTTCCAGTTCTCCCTGAAGGATGGCGCTGTGAAGCGCGGCGTAAACCAGCTCATTTTTACTGCGAAACGACTTGATCGGCTGCATATTCAGTTACACTCTCCCATCACAGAATATATGATATATGATAACCGCCTGTCTGACAAACTTTGGAGCAGTCCATACAGACAAAGCCACCCCTCACGAACTAGAGCCAATGCAGTTGGCACGGTTTCGGCAAGCGGCTAAAATCCTGCGCGTCACCCGCTTAAAATACCATACAGGACTTCTAAAGATGCCAGACATTTATTTTGACCGTTACTACCGTTACGACAACCTGACGCGCCTGCTCCATGCTTACGCTGAAGAATACCCCAACCTGGTGCAGGTCAGCAGCATCGGCAGAAGCTACGAAGGCCGCGAGATATGGCTGGCGACCGTGACCAACAGCGCGACCGGGATAGCCAGCGAAAAGCCCGCGCTGTGGGTGGATGGCAATATCCACGCTTCGGAGGTCTCGCCTTCCAGCGCGTGCCTCTACCTGCTGAATAAGCTGACCACCGAATACGGCAATATTGACGACATCACCCGCTGTCTGGATACGCGGACGTTTTACATCTGCCCGCGCATCAACCCGGACGGCGCAGAATGGGCGCTGGCCGACAAGCCGAAGATTATCCGCTCCAGCACCCGCCCCTACCCCTACGACGAAGACCCTATCGGCGGGCTGGTGGAAGAAGATATTGACGGGGATGGGCGAATGCTGCAAATGCGTATCCCCGACCCCAACGGCCCGTGGAAGCCGCATCCTGACGAGCCGCGCCTGCTGGTGCGCCGCGACCCGGTAGAAACAGGCGGTACGTATTACCGGGTGCTGCCAGAGGGGCATATACAGGATTATGACGGCGTGCGTATCTGGGTGCAGCCGAGCAAGCAGGGGCTTGATCTGAACCGCAATTTCCCGGTGGAGTGGCGGCAGGATACCGAGCAATCGGGCGCGGGGCCATATCCGGCCTCAGAGCCGGAAGTCCATGCAGTTGTGGATTTCTGCGCCCGCAACAAGAACATCACTGGCGGCATCACCTTTCATACGTGGAGCGGCGTGATTCTGCGGCCATATGGCACCCACCCCGACGATCACTTCCCGCCGGAAGACCTGTGGACGTTCCAGAAGATCGGCCAAAAGGGGACAGACCTCACCGGCTATCCGCATGTGTCGGTCTTTCACGATTTTAAATATCATCCCAAGCAGGTGATTACCGGGGTCTTTGACGACTGGCTGTACGATCACTTAGGCGTTTACGGCTGGACGGTAGAGTTATGGAGTCCACAGCGGCAGGCGGGCATCGAGGACTACAAGTACATTGAGTGGTACCGGGAACACACGCTGGACGACGACCTTAAAATGCTGCGCTGGAGCGACGAAAAGCTGGACGGCAGCGGTTATGTGGACTGGTACGAGTACGATCACCCGCAACTGGGCAAGGTCGAGCTTGGCGGCTGGAACATGCTGTATGCGTGGCGCAACCCGCCGCCACAGTACCTTGAGAGCGAGATCGCGCCGTTTGCTGATTGGGCGGTGTGGCATCTGCTGATTTCGCCAAAGCTCGATCTGTTCGACGTGCAGGTGACTGCGCTGGGCGAAGGCAATTATCACATCCAGATGGCCGTACAGAACACGGGCTGGCTGCCCTCTTACGTCTCCAAAAAGGCGCTGGAGAAAAAAGTCGTGCGCCCTGTGATCGCCGAGATCGAGCTGCCGGAGGGCGCGACGCTTAAAACCGGGCTGACACGGGAAGAGATCGGCCAGCTTGAAGGCCGCGCCTACGCGGGCGCTTCCGCCACGCCCTGGGCCACGCGCAGCCTGAGCAGTACGGCAGACCGCGCGAAAGTCGAATGGGTCGTTCACGCGCCAGAGGGCGGCAGGGTCGGCCTGAGCGCGCGCCACGAAAGAGCCGGAGTTGTGCGGACAGAAGCCCTACTAAAATAAGCCTTTGAGGGGGCGACCTGACGCGGTCGCCCCTGTGCTATTCGGCAGCGTACCAGTAAGCGCCGGGGAAGTCGTCGGCCACCTTTTTACGCTTGCCGCTCCATGCGTCAATGTCCATCCGGTAGACCGCTGTGCGCTTCAGTTCTTCATCCACAGGCGGGCGATAATCCTCGCCAGGGCGCAGGTGCGGCGCGTATTTATCCAGCAGCAGTTGCAGCGCGGCTTTGGCCTCGTCCGCGCCCTCGACCACGACCGCCCGCCCGAAAGCCACCACGCTGGCGTATTCCACACTGAATTCCAGCGCTGTATCCGCAGGCAGCAAGCGCCCCATCTCCATCACGGTGAAACATACGCGCTCGTCCTGCTCGATGTTGGCGCGGGTACGTCCTACACGGGCGGTGTGGGTATAGATGCAGTGACGCGCCTCGTCGTAAACGAATAAATTGCTGTTGAGGAAGGGCTGGCCGTCGTGGACAGTCGCCATCGTGCCGACTGCCGCGCGGCACAGAAAGTCCTTCAGCCACGCTTCATCGGTCACTTCACGGTCTGGGCGGCGCACTTCGGTAAGCGGCTGGCTGGCATAATCTCTGGGCATAGTTTTCTCCTGGTGACACACAATATCCCGTTATCATAAAAAGGGACAGCAGGCGCGTGTTGTACCAGAAGAGTCCAATTATCCGGCGCATCACTCCCCAGTTATGAGGGGGTCTGCGCCCATGTTCATGCTTTCAGCCCCAGAACTGACCTACAATCAAAAACAGAAGCAAGGGGGTAAACACATGACAGACAAGCCAAAACGCAAACGCCACCAACCGCAGAGCCATCCACTGCTGAAGCTGTTTCAGGCGCACCCGGTCGAGTTTCTCTCCCCGCTAACGGTCAAGGAATGTGCCAGACGGCTTCAGGCGCGGCGCACCATTGGCAAAAAGCAGAACAGGCTGGATGTCTACATCACCCGCCGCAGCCCCGGCAGTTACAAATTCTGGCTGGAGCGCAGCATCACCCGGCGAAGCCAGCGCGGCGGTGATTATCAGGAGATCGTGCGGGCAGATGGCGAGCTGAGCTACTGGGACGAAGAGTCCACGCTGGTCACGTGCAGGCCGCGCATGGGCTGGCAAACGTGGTTATGGTTTGGGGCTTTTGTGGGTTTACCGCTGGCGCTGCTCATCACGGCGTTGATCGTAGGCGACACCGGGGAACTGTTTCGCGGTATCGCGGCGGCGGTAGCGCTGCCCATAGGCTTCGCGGTGTGGTTGGTCGGCAGAGCGCACGAACACCGCCGTCTGGTGAAGATGGTCGAGGAAATACTGCGCGATCCCATTTTTTACTAGCAGGCAGCGGTCAGTCAAGCACCAGCAGCCAGTCCTGCCCATTTGGCGGGACGAAGGTTTGCTCTGGCAGCGCGGTCATCTCGGTGGGATGCCACACGCCGCTGCGCGGGTCAAACCAGCGGGCGCGCGCGGGCTGGTGCAGCTTGCCCGTATAGAGCGTCACGTTTTCGTTTTCTGGCAGGTAAATGACCGTGTGCGTACCGTCGCGGGTCTGCGCGGCGGCGATGAAGCGGCGCGGTTCTTTTATGCCCGGCTGCGTCACCAGCACCTCCGGCGCGGGGCGCAGAGTCCACCACGGCAGCGCGTCGAAGAACTGGCGCAGCACCGTCATACTCTCCAGCGCGGGGGTATCCATGGCAGTGTGCCAGGGCTGCACAATGCCGATATTCTCGTGATTTTCGGCAGGTTCGGGCTTTTCCGGCGGCCAGACCCAGATCGCGTTGTGGCCGAAGGTTACACCCGCTGTCGGCGACACCAGCAGACTCCAGTATGAGGCACGGCGCACCTCATACGCGCCAAAGGGGATTTTACTGTGATATGCCGGGTGTGATTCATAATTCGGCTCCAGATTAACGACCGGAAGCGGCGGATCGCCGCGCCAGTCGCTGGCGGGCGGCCCCTGTGTCAACCAACGCAGATGCTCCTCGCTGTCCCCGTGACCGCTCTGGTAGCCGACAAAATCGAACCACGATTCGCCGCCAAACTCGTCCTTAATCCACGCCTGCCCACAGGGATGCAGGGTTGCCAGCCTGTCGTGACGGTCATCAAATACCGCCCGGCCAATATGCTGGAATTTTTCCACCAGCCCCGAAGCCTGATAACAGCCATCACCACCCACCAGCCACACGACCTGATACGCGCCCCAGCGCGCCTGTAACCAGCGGCAAAAGCGGATCGCCGCCGCCTCGCTGATGACCTGGCCGGGGTCGGTTTCCGTCAGCGTCCACAGCATGACCGGCGCGGCGATCAGCCCATGCGCGTTGATGGCCGCCACTTTGGGGTCGAGCCGTTGAAAAAAGGCGACGTTGAGTTCAATACGATCATCGCCCGTGAAGGCCACCTCACCCAGATGATCCTTGCCCAGCCCGCGCCAGTGAGTGCTGACGAACTGCACAGCGGTAAAGCCCTGTTCGCGTCGCCGCGCCAGATAGCGCTCCCAATCTTCCATAGGGGCGCGCAGCACGCCGTTCCAGGCGGTATCCGCCAGCCAGAAGAAGGGGGTGCCATCGGCATAGGTGATCGAATGATAATCATCGGAGACTTTGAGCGCGCCGTGCTGGTACAGCGGATTCTCGCCTGCGTAAGCCACACATTCAAACGTCCCCCGCTGACCATGCAGGCCGCTGTTGCCCAAGTCAGAGCAAACGGCTATCCATGACCACGTGCCGACCTCATCCGGGCTGAAGCGCACGCGCCACACGTCGCCACCATCCCAGTAAGCGTCTACCGTCTGCTGCCCGCCTGATGGCGCGGTAAAGGTCACGCGCTGGTCAACATCCCAGAAGGGGTTGGGGTAAGTCTGGCTGCCGGTGAAGCTGGTTTCAAAAAGCGTGTACTGCGCGATCATGCGTATCCCTCGCTATCAGTTTAAGGACTCGTCGCTGTGTTGATCTGCCCCTCGACCACGTGCATTACTGCGGTGCGCTGGAGGAAGGACTCGGTGAAAATGTCGAGTTCTGTCGTGGTCATCAGCGTTTGTGTGCTGCCGTCCAGCCGTTCCAGCAGATAGGCGCGGCGTTTGGCATCCAGTTCGGCAATTACCTCGTCCAGCAGCAGCACAGGCGGTTCACCGATGCGCGTTTGCATCCAGGCCAGTTCTGCCAGCTTGAGCGCCATCACGGCGGTGCGCGCCTGTCCCCGGCTGCCATACAGCCCGGTGTCACGCCCGTTGATGTGCAGGCGCAGCTCGTCGCGGTGTGGCCCGCTGAGCGTCACGCCCCGGTTGACCGACTCGCCCAACTCACCCTTCAGCTTATCGGCGAACTGCGGCGCGACCTGCTCCGGCGCAAGCTGACGGTGCAGGTCCAGCCCCAGCGTGTTAAAGGAAAGCTGCCCCTTACCCTCGGCGGTCGGCGCGAAGCTGGGCAGGTATTCCAGTGTCAGGGTCTCGCGGCGGCCTGTCAGGTCATGGTGGGCGCGCTGTGCTTCGGTTTCCAGCTCGCGCAGAAAACGCTGCCGCCCGGCGATGAGTACCGCCCCGGCGTTAATCAGCTTTTCGTCCCAGTAATCCAGTTCTCTGGCGGTCGCTCGCTTGTCCCCAATGCGCCGCAGCAGTGCGTTACGCTGTGGCAGGATTTTCTCGTAAGTGTTGAGCGCCTGTAAATAATCGCGGTCTACCTGCGCCAGCGTGTCATTCATGAAGCGGCGGCGGTCAGATGGCGAGCCTTCGACCAGCATCAGGTCACGCGGCAGGAACAGCACCACATTCAGCATCCCTACGATGTCCATGACGCGCCTGTTGGCCCCGTTCACCTTAATGACCTTTTTAAAGCGCAGGCTGCCCGCTTCGCTGCGCTCCAGCAGCAGCGTCATTTCAAGACGATCCAGCGGGCTGCGCCTGGTGCAAATCTCCGCCGCCATGCGGGCGAAGGGGATCGGATCATCCTCCACCCGCCAGTTAATCAACTGGCGATCACTGGTGGTATAAGGAGAGCGCGAGGTGGCGAGGTAATAAATGGCTTCCAGCAGGCTGGTTTTGCCCTGCGCGTTTTCGCCATGCAGCACCGTCGCGCCGGGCGGCAGGCTGAGTTCCAGGCGGGCATAATTGCGAAAATTGGTCAGGGACAGGTATTCAATACGCATGGGATGATGGTCTTGTAATGCCGCGTCGGGCATTCAAACAGAAGTTCTATTTTACCGCACTTTGGCCTTCCCGGACACCAGCAAACAGGCGAAAACAGCCCGCCAGATCGCATCAGCCGTTGGCCGCTGGCGGGGTTGGTGTCGGCGCTGGTGTACTGGTGACAGACGGCGTAGCCGTCACGGTTGGGACAGGAATGCTGGTCGCTGTGGGCGGCAGCGGCGGCACATTGGATTCTTTAAACAGGTCGGCCACATTAAAGGTGTTCAGGCAGGACAGCCGGGCCAGTTCTGCCCAGCCACTTTGCTCGCCGGGCAGCAGGACGCGCAGCCAGCGCCCGCTGACATCCTGTGCATTGACGACGACAGAAGTTCCGGCGAAGATCGTGCCGATGACCTGATGGCTGGTATCTGGCCCGGCGTAGATCGTAACATCGCCCGCCGCTGCCGAACATTCCGGGTTAATGACATTGATCGTGCGTGTTTCCTCGTAGTTATTCCCCGCTTCGTCCTGTGCCACCAGACGAAGCGTGAGCGGGTCGCGCGGGATGCCGGCCACTTCGATCACGCCTTCAGAACCCGCAACCTCTACTGGCAGGCTGCTAAAGCCTTCCAGCCCGGTTACTCGCGTCAGCACCGCGCCCGGTGCGCTCCAGCGGATATTCAGCGCCTGTGCTACGTAGCGCACAAGCTGTGCGGGGCTTACCTCAAAGTCCACTTCTGTGCTTTGGATGGGTTCGTAAATCCTGACAACCGCTTCCTGTGTCGCCTCCAGATCGCCGTTAATGCCTTCCAGCCGGACGATGACTTCGCCAGAAAAGTTCGTCGTGTCCACATCAGCAAAGGCCGTCGCGCCGGGGTCGCTGGCGCTGCGGACGGGCGTTCCGTTCAGGCTGAGGTGGTACTCAATCACGTCGGTGGCCTGCCATTGTATTTGCAGCGGCTCGCCCCGGGCGATCTGCGTGGTGCTGATCTGGAAATCCGTAAACGTCGGCTCTGGCGAGGGGCGCAGCAGGATGATGCCTATCACGGCCAGTACGATAACCCCCAGCATCCCCATCAGGCCAGCCAGCAGCAGTGGGGCCCAGGCGGGCAGCAGCGGCTTATCCACAAAGTAACCGCGCACTGGCACGGTGAAACCGGCATTGTTGTTCGAGCGGGCGACGAGATCGAAAGCAAACAGGCGCGGTTTACCGATAAGCGTTGTCTTTTTGGGCTTTATCTCACCCTGCACCGTCAACTGCTGGCCGGGAGCCAGCACTACAGTGGGCGAAGGGATGTTGAAGTCCAGCCGCCCGGTACGGTCGCGCCCGTAAACCGCCAGCGGAAGCTGACCGCTGCCCTGATTATGGAGATAAAGCTGAAACGGCTCGCCGCTGGACACCCGGCTCGACTGCAAGGCCATGCCAAAGCCGCTGTAAGGTAAAACGCTGAGCGTCAGCGTGGTTTCTACCACCGTGTCGGATTTGTCCTGCGGCGAAACGCGAATACTCACATTGTAATTACCGGGCTTGCTCTCGCTGCGGCGCAGAGGCTTGAAGTTAATCAGGACAAAGGTGCTGTCCTTCGCGCTGACCAGCGGGGTTGGGCGGTCAACCCGCACCCACTCGCGCGGCAAACCGCTCACTTCAATCACGTAACGGCGCTCGGTATCCGCATTGTTGGTGATGGCAAGCTCGGCTGAGATATGCGCGCCGGGGGCGACACTCTGCTCAGGACGGTGCAGGTCCACCACAAACGCGGCTTCCGGCGCTTCGATGCGCTGGGTCACGTCAATCAGCGGAGAGGTGGGCTGCGTGGGCGCTTCATCCAGACGATGGAAGATAATCCGCAGGTTGCCGATCTGAATCTCTTCACCGCCGCCCAGCACACGCCGATCATTGCTAACCAGCTTCACGCCGTCTACGTGTGTGCCATTGGCGGATTCCAGATCGGTGATATACACCTCATTTTTTTCCCGCGTAATGGTGAAGTGGTAGCGCGAAATGGTGCTGTTATCCAGCATGACAGTATTGCCACTGGAGCGGCCTACGGAGACATTCTGGCTAGACAACGGAAATGACTTAATCGAGCCATCCGGGCCAAAGACATCTAGCCGACCATAGACCATAACGCGCGCTCCTGATGCGAGTTCTTCCCTAGTCAAATTGTAACCGTCTGACGGGCTTTGGCAACTAAAAACCCTCAATATCCCGCTGCCGAGGTTACATAATTGATACAAAGTTGTTTTTTTACGTCCTTAACGAACTAAATCAATTGTTTATGCTAATGTGAATACTGTAATCGTCAACCGTTAACCATACATACAGGAACTATCTGCGTGAACTTCTATCAACACCCTCGCCCTACTGCCAAGATAGGCATCATCTTTACCCTTATCATGAGCGCCGTCCTGCTGTACCTGGCTCCTGCCGCTTACGCATACGAGGGAGTCACGGTTTCCATTCCATCGCTGAACATCAATTCCGGCATTGCGCGTTTCCCCCTCAACGGCATAAGCTGGACGATCCGCCCCTGGGAACAGGGGATCGGCCATCTGGAAGGCACAGGCTGGTTCAACGAAGGCGGTAATATCGCGCTGGCAGGCCATTCTGTGATGCCAGACAACAGCCCCGGCATCTTCGCCCAACTGCACCTGATGAACCTCGGTGATGAGATCGTCGTTGAAGCGGGCGATGGGCAGCGCAGCTACACCGTGACCAACATCGTCAACACCCCGATCAACGACCTGACGGTACTGTACCCAACAGGCGGGGAGCGGCTGACCCTTGTGACCTGCGATGCAAACTCTTACGATCGCCAGAGCAACAGTTATCTGCGCCGTATCGTCGTGATTGCCGAGCGCACCGCTTAAAACCCCTCCATTTATCAACAACATCATTCATCAGACAGACCCATACATAGGCAAGGTATGGGTCTGTTTTACGCATCAATCGCTGTGAAGTTGCGCTTTTTAGGCACACTACCCCCATGTACGGGGGGTTTACAGCTATGTTTCTAATGTTACGCTTACAAACACAACATAAAAACCTTGCATCGCAGACATAAAGATTACAAATCACGGAAGGGAGGCGGGGATGAACACAAGATTTAATTTCTTGCTACAAGTCGGTTCACTCATTATCTGCACCTTCGTATTAAGTGCTGCGGTGGCAGTGTTGGGCAACGAAACCAGCAACGTCTATGGTTGGATACTGGCCTTTAGCTGCGCTACCCTCAGCTTTATCGGCCTGCTCTTCACGACGTTCATGATTTTCCGTGCTGTACACCGGACGGGGAACCCAGGGCGCAATCATAACAGCCATCGGAACAGCACCAACGGGCAACCAAGAAGTACCGCTCATGGTGAGCGCAGGCTTAATCATTGGCACTCTTTGGGTCAATCACCTTACGGGCGCTACCGCATGTACAATCGCAAGCGCAATGTCGAACCCACTGCTGGGCGCAATTATGGAGCCACGCCGCCCCCCCAGAGCAGGTTGGGTGCGTGGCGAACACACCGCGGCAGCGATGGGCGGAATTTCGAAGACATCGGGCGCAGGAAATAAGCGATAAACAAAAACGGGGCGGGTTATCAACAAACCCACCCCGTTTTAATTTTCAATGCCAGATGGTGCTAGGAAACGCGATGGCAGGCGACCCAGTGACCGGGGCTGTACTCGATCAGCTCAGGATCGGGTTCGCGGAAGCACAGATCGAAGCGCACCGGGCAGCGGGTATTGAAGTTGCAGCCGCGCGGCGGGTTGGCCGGGCTGGGAACATCCCCGGTGAGGATGATCCGCTGGCGTTTCTTCTCAATACGCGGGTCTGGGACAGGTACTGCCGAAAGCAGCGCCTGCGTATAAGGATGCAGCGGGTTCTCGTACAACTCATCTGAGGGCGCAAGTTCCACAATCTTGCCCAGATACATGACCGCCACGCGGTCACAGATGTGGCGCACCATACTCAGGTCATGCGCGATGAACAGATAAGTGAGGTTTAGCTCTTCCTGCAGGTCTTCCAGCAGGTTCACCACCTGCGCCTGAATGGACACATCCAGCGCCGAGATCGGCTCGTCGGCCACGATGAAGCTCGGCTGAAGCGCCAACGCGCGGGCGATGCCAATACGCTGGCGCTGGCCGCCGGAGAATTCATGCGGGTAGCGATTGACGTAGTACGGATTCAGGCCGACCTTCTCCAGCAGCGACTCGACAAACTCTTCCTGCTCCTTTTTGCCCATGATGTTGTGGATACGCAGCGGCTCGCTGACGATCCGCCCCACAGACATACGCGGGTTGAGCGAGGCATAAGGGTCCTGGAAGATCATCTGCATCCGCCGACGCATCTTCCGCAGTTCCTCGCCCTTCATGGTGGTCAGTTCTTTGAAGACCTCTTTACCGTTTTCGTCGGTGTCCTTCAACTGCACCGAGCCTTCGGTGGGTTTGTAAAGCTGCAACACCGTGCGTCCGGTGGTGCTTTTACCACAGCCCGACTCACCTACAAGACCGAGTGTCTCGCCCTTGTAAATATCAAAACCGACATCATCCACCGCCTTCACCGCGCCCACCTGACGCTGGAAGATAATGCCGGAGGTGATGGGGAAATGCTTCTTCAGGCCGCGTACCCGTACCAGAACATCTTTTTCGTTGGCGTTGGTCTTTGTCTTGGGTTCAGCGTTGGGGTTTATCATGACTGGGGTACTCCCTGAACTGCAAGGGCTTCGGGGCGCAGTTCATTCGTGCGCACATCCACCCAGCAGGCCATCGTATGGTTCGAGGTTGCGTCCGGCACAGGTTCAAGTGGTGGCACATGATCTACGCACACATCACGGCGAAAAGGACAGCGCGGCACGAACGGGCAGCCTGTCAGCGGCCTACGCATGTCTGGCGGCGAACCTTCAATACTGGTCAGGCGGCGGCTGCCTTTATCCTCGTCCAGGCGCGGCAGCGATGAGAGCAGCCCCAGCGTGTAGGGGTGGCGGGTATCGCTAAAGACCTCATTGACCGGCCCGCGCTCGACAATAATCCCCGCGTACATAACGTTCACGGTATCGGCAATGCCCGCGACAACGCCGAGGTCGTGGCTGATCCAGATAATCGCCATGCCAAACTCATCACGCAGGCGTTTGATCAGGTCAATAATCTGCGCCTGAATGGTCACGTCCAGCGCCGTAGTCGGCTCGTCGGCAATCAGCAGCTTGGGGTTGCAGGACAGGCCCATAGCAATCATCACGCGCTGGCGCATCCCACCAGAGAACTGGTGCGGGTAATGGTCGAGCCGCGCTTCCGCGTCGGGAATACCGACCAGCGACAGCAGCTCCGCCGTGCGCTTACGCGCTTCGGCATTGTTCATGCCCATATGCAGCTTCAGCGCTTCGGCAATCTGTGAACCAACGGTCAGCACCGGGTTAAGCGAAGTCATCGGGTCCTGGAAAATCATGGCGATTTCCGCCCCACGTACCAGCCGCATCTCCTCGGAGGACAGCCTCAGCAGGTCTCGCCCCCGGAATATCACTTCGCCATTCTCAACTTTACCGGGTGGGCTGGGGATCAACCCCATGATCGCCAGCGAGTGAACACTTTTACCGCTGCCGCTCTCGCCCACAACGCCTAACGTTTCGCCTTCCTCAAGGGTATACGAAACGCCGTTGACGGCGTAAACCGTCCCTTCCTGTGTATAAAATCTGGTTACGAGGTCTTTGACCTCCATGAGCACGGCCAAAAGCGGTGCCCTCCTCTCTAAAATCTAACAATGGTTCGATTCTTAAACAAAGTTTAAGAGCGAAGTTTGCACGAAAATCGCGCCTGTGTCAAATTCTGGTTTGTGCCATAGTTACCCACTTACATTTATGAAGGTTCAACAATGATCGGGGTAAATTAAAGCGGCGGACAGTGTCGGAGACTGCTTTACTGCTTTCTGATCGTCTGTATACCTAGCGCACAGGCACGCGCTGCGCCAGGTACCAGTCCAGTGTTTCACGCAGGCCGTCCTCAAAGCTGGTTTCGGCAGAAAAGCCGAATGCCTGCGCCGCGCGGCTCACATCCAGCTTGCGTCGTGGCTGGCCGTTGGGCTTGCTGCTATCCCAGCGCAGTTCCCCCTCAAAGCCAACCTGCCGCGCGATCATCTCGGCCAGCGCTTTGATGCTGATTTCGTAGCTGCTGCCAATGTTCACTGGCTCAGGCTGGTCATAATGAGCAGCGGCCAGCACAATCGCTTTGGCCGCGTCCTTGACATACAAAAATTCGCGCGTCGGGGTGCCATCACCAAACAGCGTCACATACTCGCTGCCCTGTTCTTTGGCCTCGACCATCTTGCGAATCAGATCAGGGATTACGTGAGCTGTTGCCGGGTCGAATTTATCCAGCGGGCCGTACAGGTTCACAGGCAGCAGGTGGATGGCGTTATAGCCGTATTCCTGACGATACGCCTGACTCTGCACCAGCAGCATTTTTTTCGCAAGGCCATAGGGCGCGTTGGTTTCTTCGGGATAACCGTTCCACAGGTCATCCTCATGGAACGGCACAGGCGTGTATTTAGGATAGCTGCACACCGTCCCCACGCCGACAAACTTGGGGATACCCGCACGCCGGGCATATTCCAGCAGCAGCGTCCCCATCATGATATTGTCGTAAAAGAACACCCCCGGATGCGCCCGGTTCGCGCCGATACCCCCGGCGGTCGCCGCCAGATGGATCACCAGCGTGGCGTTGGGATAGGTGGCGTACAGCCGCTCGACCGCCTGCTGTTCGCGCAGGTCAAAATCGCGGCTGCGCGGAACGATGATTTCGCCTGCGCCCGCCTGCTCAAGCTGGCTGACGACATGCCGCCCCAGAAAGCCGCTGCCACCTGTAACGATGACGCGCTGCTCCTGCCAGTTAAAATGTGGTCTGTTGGTGTTATCCTGTTGTCCCATGCGGCAATTGTATCACGCGCAAAAAGACATTTCTATGCCCGGAACTATGCGGCCATACCAGCGCGCTAGGGGCTTGGCTGTGGTGTCTGCTCACTGGTAATCACCCACTGGCAGCGGCGCTGGCGCAGCGTGGAAGCCGATTCCAGCCAGAAAATCGGGTTCTTACCATCGGGAAGGGCGCGCTCCTTGCGTACCGGGGCGCTCAGCCCGTGCCGCATCAATGCCGACCGCGCGTGGTCAGCGACCTGCTCATCAGGATGGACACAGGCCGTTTTTAAGGCTTCCAGCGCCTCTGCTGTGCCGATGCTGGAAAGCGCGTCAACCACCATGTACGGCACCCATGCCGCGCTGTCATCCAGCATCGGGAACAGGTAAGCGACCGAAGCCGGATCGCGCAGCCAGCCCAACGCGACGACGGCCTGAAGGCGAACCTGAGCATCGCGGTCACGCAGGGCGCGTTTAAGCGGCTCAACGCCTTTTGGGCTGCCAATCCAGCCGAGCGCAAAGGCTGCCCGTGTCCGCACCTCTGCGTCACTGTCGTTTAACACCAGCGTTTTTAGTAACCTGATCGCCCGAGGGTCACGAATCCACGCGAGGGCGTTGACCGCGCCCAGACGCACCCGTTCACAACCGTAGAGCGCGGCGATAATCAACGGTTTACGCGCCTGCGTGCCGATCTTCGCCAGCGCCACCGCCGCGTCCCATCGTACCCGCGCATCCTCATCATCCAGAGCCTTGATTAACGGGTTGATCGCCTTCACCGACTTGGACTGACCCAGCCCGCAAGCCGCAAGCCGCCGCACTTTGGGCGCGGTGTCATAGCGCAGCACGGAGATCAGATGCTCCAGCGCGCGCGGATCGTTCACTTCCCACAATGCCCAGACAACGCGCTCACGCACCTGCTGCGAAGGGTGATTGAGCGCCAGAATAAGCTGATTCAGGGCGCTCCTGCCGAAGCCCTCCAATGCACGAGCAGCCATCAGCACCATCCACTCATTGCGGTCTTCAAGCGTCTGGATGAGGAAGCGAATCGTTTGCTGGCGTTTATAACGCTTCGAGGGCAAGGCCTTCAGCGCGGCTTCGCGCTGTGTGGCGCTTCCTACCAGCAGCGCGGCAATCAGTTCAAAGACCTGTTGGTCAGAGGGAGGGTCTTCAGGAGGGTCGAGCGTCAGAGGGGCATTACTCGCGGAAAACATGCTTACACCCTTTTCTTTGTAGTCAGTCTAATGACTTTATGTATAAAGAACGTAAATTTTATTGTTTAAAAATAACGTATATCATGTGGAGGCAGAGGGACAGCCCATAAAAAGGGGGGTTGTCGCAGGCAATAATGTTTCAAGTGGGATTATAGCCCGATATATATCGGCTAGAAGTAGTACCGAAGTCCCGAAGTAGCATTAAGCGCGTTAAACAAGTTCCTGTTAATCTAATACAGGGTTAACGGAGGCATCAGCAGTTCCATAAAGGTAGTTTCTGGCTGGCAAAATCAGCCGAGGTTAGACGGGTCGTAACCCAGTTTGAGCAGGATTTCGTGCGCTTCCTCGCGCACCCACCACAGTTCAACACTGTTGTGCGCGACCTGCTTTAGCGCGCAGATCGCTTCATCATTGGCGATCAGGCCAAGTGTACGCACCACCCGCATACGCCGTTCGGCATTGACCGGCTGGCTTAGCGTGTTGACCAGCAGCGAAGTCGCCCCGCTGCCCAGCTTGACCAGCGCCTGCATCGCCTGGTTGGCGACATCTTCTACATCGTCGCTTAAAGCGTCAATCAGGGATTCCACCACCACCGCATCGCCCAGCTCGCCCAGCACAAGCGCGGCGTAAATGCGCGTATCGGCCTGGGGGTTGTACAGCAGTAAATCCACCAGTCCCTCAATCGCCCGCAGATCATGACGCTTACCCAGTTCAAACAGCGCGGTCTGCTGTTCTTCCACATCAACATCAAGGTCTTCCACCAGCCAGTAAAGCGCGTCCAGCGCTAGCTGGTAAGGGATTTCACCCAGAGTCACAATCGCTTTGGTACGCAGGTCACGGCTGTCATCATACGCGGCATCCAGCAGCACCTCCACCGCGCGGATGTCGCCCACCTGCCCTAACGCCTCAATCGCAAAAAGCCGCATCCAGCGGTCTGTCTCTTCATAAATAACATCTGTCAGCGGGTCTACGGCGCGCACATCACGGATATACCCCAGCGCACGAATCGCTTTGGTACGCATCTCAGAAGCAGGATCGCGCACCACGTCAATCAGCGGCTTCACAGCGCGGGCATCGCGCAGGCGACCTAACGAAATAGCCACCTGCTGCCACACGGTTTCGTTCATATCATCGAGCGCTGCTGCCAGCGCATCCGCCGCCCGCGTATCGCCGATGCGCCCCAGCGTTTCGGCGGCGTTAGCCCGCACCAGCGGGCTGTCGTCCTGTAAAGCGGCTATCAGCGGCTCGACCGCGTATTCTCCCAGTTTGGAAAGCACAATCACCGCGCCAAACCGAACCCACTCATCCGGGTCGCACAGCGCGTCCACCAGCGCTGGGACAGCGTGTTCTCCGCCCATTTGCAGCGCCCAGACCACACTCTTGCGGACTTCCGGTTCGGGATCGTGGCGCAGGCGAAAGATCAACGACCCCAACGCCTGCAAATCACCGATTTTGCCCAATGCCCGCGCTGCCCCGGCGCGCACGTTCGGGTTGGAATCATCCAGCACACCGAGCAAAGGTTCAACCGCCGCCGCCCCCATGCGTACCAGATCATCTACCACCAGCGTATGCGCGCGACGATTATCTGTACGTAAAGCCATAATCAGGGTGTGAATAGTCGGGCGGTTAAACACGGGGGAACTCCTGATGAAACAATGACGGCGGTAAAACCAGTTTAGCCTAAAACTTTCATATACTACAAATGCTAATATTACACACCTGACATAAGCCTAACACATGACTCCATTAACGCCACTGTCCTTATGGCTAAAGCGAGCTATAACCCACCAACTGGCTCATGTGCCGTGCAGTGATACGCTTATAATGAAATCGGCGCAGCGATTGACGGGTGCAACCATCTATGGAAACTTATACATTTGACCTCCAGCGCATCTTTTTTGGAGATATATCCCCTTTATTTCTGGTGGAGATCATTTTTCGTACCAGTGTGCTGTTCGTCTATACGTTACTGATGCTGCGCCTCATCGGCACGCGCGGCGTAGGCCAGCTTACGCTGTTTGAGTTAGCGCTCATCATCGCGCTTGGTTCGGCAGTGGGCGACCCGATGCTTTACCCCGATGTGCCGCTGGTGCATGGCATGATGGTCATTACGATGGTCATCGTCTTTCAGCGTGTGCTGGTGCGCCTGACCAACCGTTACGAAAAGATCGAAAACTTCATCGAAGGCAAGCCTATACGTGTCGTGGTGGATGGCAGGCTCGACCTTGAGGGCATGGAAGAAACCCAGTTGTCTAACGGTGAGGTGTTTATGGAGCTGCGCATCGAAGGCTGTGAAAATCTGGGGGAAGTGCGCCGCGCCTATCAGGAGATTGATGGTAACATCAGCGTGTTTTACTTCAAGGCAGATGACGGCGAGCGTTACGGCTTACCGCTGATCCCCCCGCCGAGCAGGGCGGACAGGCCGATCTATAAAGCCGAGGAGGCCGCACCCGAAACCGCGCACTACACCTGTACCCACTGTGGCGCGACCCAGATGTTCACGGAAGGTCAGGCTTTGCCACACTGCCCGCATTGTGAAAAAGACCGCTGGTGGAAGGCGCGGAAAGTAGATAGAAAGCAGACTTCGGACAAGAAAGATGCGAGGGAACCCAGAAAAAGCAGCACCCCACTGTAAAATGGGGTGCGTTGGTTTTGATGTGGAGCATCATTCAAAAGTTTCTTTAATAAGTTAATTTTCTGCTCCACATATCTATCTGACTATCAGTATAAGAAAGTTCTATAAGGAGTCAACCAATTTTTATAGTCTTCAGCTTGTGAAGGATGTTATTATCGATAAACACTTTAATCACATATTAACACTTGCAGCACTTCTTAAAGCGTCCACGCACGTAAAAGCCGTTTATCAAAATTTACCATTGAGACAGCATTAACCGGGCATGATGCTTAGAGTCGCTCAAGGATTTTCACGCTTAGCAGCAAAATTTTCAACTTCATGCAAAATACACAAAAAACTCCGCCAAAAGGCGGAGGTTCTTAGGAACTTATGGCTATAAAATGCATTGGTTACGCCATCGCCTGCCGGGCAAGCTCGCTCTGTGGGAGGTACTCACTGGAGATAATTTCAACGATCGTTCCCTCTTCCGCCCAGTGATACAACGCTTCGGCATTCTCGTTCGGTGACATAATGCAGCCAAACGTGTACGGCTGCCCCACGTTACCACCGCCCAGATAAGTGCCGTTAGGCAGCAGCACCGCCCCATGAAAGCCGTTCATTAACCCCGGCGTGACCTCGTAGATGCCCATGAACCAGTGCATCTGCCACTGGCCGCACCCCTGATCGCTGCACAGGGTATAACTGCTGCCAGACGCGATTTCGCTGTGGCTGAGTACCTGAAAAACGCCCGGCGAGGTGGGGGCCTGCGACATGCCGGAAGAAATCAGCCAGCGGAAAACTTCCTGACCATTTTCATAGGCCACAAGCGACTGATTGTTCAGGTTGACGACAATGCGCTTATGCGGCACAGGCTCAAGCGGCAGCGTCACGTCGCGCGAGGGGATATTCAGGATGTCGCCCGGCGAAAGTGTGTTCAGGTCGCGCCCGGCGTTGGCTTCTTCGATCAGGAAATAGGGGATGCCGGTCTTACGGGCGATGCTGTAGGCGCGATCACCATACGCGACTTCATAGCGCGTGGAACGGTAGCGCACCCGTACGTAAATCTGCTCGGCCTTTTGAATGATGGCCGCGCGCACCTTGTCCATGGTTTCGTTGCTGTCGAGGTAACGCGGCTGGCTGTCGATATTCAGCGACTCATTCTGCGCCTCAAGAAAAGGCGCGAAGGTTTCTTCGTGCAGGGTTAAGCCGTTTACCCCTGCTTCCAGCCATGAGACAAAAACTTCTGGCGTGGTCTTCCACGAGATGTATTCGTTCCTGAAGGGGTCATAGCCTAAGAACTCGAACGGGCGGTTCACCAGCGCCTGCGCCTCTTCCAGATACTGCTGCGGGTCATAAACGTCCGGCTCCAGCGGGGTCATGACCATATCCATACGGCGGTTCCTGACGATATTCACGCTGCTCTGGTTAAGCCGCTCGACCGCCTGCGCCACGTCCATCATACGGCCATCGCTGCCGTTCACGCCTAACACCTGCCCGTTTTCGAGCTTGAAGCGGGCGTTCAGCGGGCGGATTTCCGCCTGTTGAGCAAGGCCGAGCATGAATTCCTGCGCGCGCCCCTGCTCGATCTCGATCACCGGATCAATAGACCAGCCCAGCGGGATTCCCGCCAGCCCCACGTTGCGCGCTGCCTCGGCAATCGGCTTTACTTTAAGGCTCATGCCCATCTCGGCAGGCGCGGCCTGCCAGACGCGATCACCGTCTATCAGCTCGATCCTGATCTCGTCTTCCCACGCCGCCAGCAGGCGTTGTTCGATCTCCTCAGCAGTCAGGTCGCCGATGTAGATACCCATAGACCAGACATTGGGGAAGGTTCGCCCCTGCGCCAGATGTGTCACCAGAAAAAGCAGCACAAAAACCGTCACAGCAGCGGCAAGGCTGTAAAACAGCGCGGGCGTGTTGCGTACATACCACCAAGCATCGCGCAGCACCAGCACGCCTCTGTTCCCCCACATCACAGCACGGTTCAGATGCGCTGATTCAATGGGGGGCTGCCACTGAAATGGAGGGCCACCCCCACCCTCTTTAAGGCGCT
Source organism: uncultured Anaerolineaceae bacterium (assembly GCA_964548765.1). Taxonomy (GTDB): domain Bacteria; phylum Chloroflexota; class Anaerolineae; order Aggregatilineales; family Phototrophicaceae; genus JAIOHN01. Next base: position 13,879 of record CAZJSU010000012.1, on the reverse strand, counting down.
GGCGGGCGATATAACGCTCGCGCGCGCGGCTGACTTTCTTGCGTCTCGGTTGGTAGGACTCGCTCATAACGCCATCTACAACACAAATTATTCACCAGAATAACCTAAATTGTACCACCAACCACCGTTGACGCTACGCCCGCTAACGCGCGTCAGTCCGATAATCCTTGCGTGGCGGCGAGAAGGCATCTATCACCAGCGAATCAATGATCGCGCGGGCGCTGTGCTGTATCCCACCGGGGATCGCGTAACTGTCGCCGGGGTACAGGATGCACACCTCGTCGCCAATCGTCATTTCCATTTTGCCATAAACCACGTAACCCACCTGATCGTTCATGTGGCTGTGTACTGGCACCTGTGCGCCGCGTTCCAGAAAAAACTCGCACAACATGGCCTCATCAGTAATCGCCATTGTGCGACGATAAATCCCCTCCGCCATCTGCACCTGTTCTGCACCGCGCGAAGTAATATAGTAACCATCTGACATCTGTTTTCGTCTCCGTAAAAAACACGTCAAATAAATTTATTTGTAACCAGATTTATTCACGATCGAAATACCGGTACGCTCTTTTCTACTACAGGGTTACTTTGCCTGTAATTATGCCCGGATAGGATTTCAATGTCTATTACCACAGCATCCAACTTTACCTGCTGGTTTTCCATGATGAATACTTGATGATTTATGCTGGCAAAGGTACAGAAGGGTCATTTAAAATCGAATGCAGCGATAAATGATGAAAAGGTAGTCCTGTGACAGCATGGCCGCAGAAGCCGTTTCTCTACGAAATTAACACATGGGTCTGGTTAAACAGCCTTAGCCAGAAATACAGCAGGAAGATTACCCTGCACAATGTTCCCGACGAGGTGCTGGACGACATCGCCAGTTACGGGTTAGACGCGGTGTGGCTGATGGGCGTATGGACGCGCAGCCCGCGCGGCGCGAAGCAGGCCACGCGCTATGCACATGAATACCGCCCCGCGCTGCCCGACCTGATGGATGAGGACATCGTGGGTTCGGCCTACGCCATCTACGATTACACTGTGGATCAGCGGCTGGGGGGCAAAGACGGGCTGGCAGCGCTGCGGCAGCGGCTGGCGGCGCGCGGCCTGCGCCTTGTGCTGGACTATGTGCCTAATCACATGGCGCTCGACCATCCCTGGGTGCGCGAAAAGCCCGGCTATCTCATGCAGGGGACGCGCAAAGACCTCAAGCGCCGCCCAAGCGATTTCTATCAGGCCGAGGATGTGTGGGGGCGCAGGCTGGTCATGGCGCACGGGCGTGACCCTTACTTCCCCGGCTGGTCAGACACGGTACAGGTGAACGCCTTTAACCCGGAATTCCGGCAGGCCGCGCGTGACATCCTGCTCGACATCGCCAGTCAGTGTGACGGCGCGCGCTGCGACATGGCGATGCTGCTGGTGAACCGTATCTTCGCGCACACATGGAACGGTTATTACCGTGAGGAGGACGTGCCGGAACAGGAATTCTGGCCGCAGATCATCCCACAGATCAAAGCCGCCCATCCTGATTTTCTTTTTATCGCCGAAGTCTACTGGAATATGGAGCATGAACTTCAGGTTCAGGGCTTTGATTACACTTATGACAAGCTGCTCTACGACCGCCTGATGAACCACCCACCACGCGATGTACGGGTGCATCTGGTAGCTGGCATTGACTACCAGCGCCATCTGGTGCGTTTTATTGAGAATCATGATGAGCCGCGCGTTTATTCTGTGCTGGGGCCAGACAAAAGCCGGGCGGCGGCGGTCATTGCCGCGACACTGCCGGGAATGACCCTGCTGCATGACGGACAGTTCACCGGGCGCTGCATCAAACTGCCCGTGCAGATCGGGCGAAGCCAGTTTGAAGAGCCAGACATGGAACTGGACAGTTTTTATCGTAAACTGCTGGCCGAGACGCGCGCCGAAATCTACCAGCAAGGCAAGTGGCGTTTGTTTAACCTGTTTCCGGCATGGAGCGGCAACCCGACCTATGACAACATGGTAGCTTACGGGTGGGCGCACGGCGATGAATACCGACTGGTGATCGTAAACCTGACCGAAACCCAATCTCAGGCGCTCGTCAACCTGAGCGCGTGGCAAGGGCTGGCGGGCAGCCAGTGGCGGTTAGATGACACGCTCAACGACCACAGTTACACGTGGGGCGGCGATGTTATCACTCAGTCCGGCCTTTTTGTCGAGCTGGAAGCCAGTTCCTACCATATCTTCCGCTTCGAGCGTATGTAATGCGGCAGCCACAGGCCAGACGTTGGGCGCGGCGATTGGCGTTAGGTTATGGCGCGGCGCTGTTTCTCTGGCTGTCGGTAGAGGATAACGCTGTCTGGCCTGTTACGCTGTTCGGGCTTGGCCTGTGTGTCCTCATCATGGGTTTAACTACATTGGATAGAATAAACCTTACTACGGTGCCAGCACACTGGCTGCCTGTTGTAAGCACGGTGTTTGGGTTACTGGTGGGGATAGGGACAGCGGTTGCCACAGCCGGATTGATGTTCTTCAAAAACGCGCTTCACGCGCATGTGTTTCTTGATTTTCCGCCAGCGCTCATGCTGGCGCTGCTCCAGCGCGCGCCCCAGTGGGGGGCTGCCGGGGCGCTTATCGGGTTAAGCGTGGGGTTGGTGTGGTTAGCAGTACGGGTTGAGTAGGAAGTGATGCAGCTCAGAAAGTGGTTAAAAGGAGAACTGGAAGCGCTGGTCAGCGTGCAGCGCTGCCTGCTCGGCCAGAGCGCCAGCGTCGGAATGCGCGTGCGCGAGCCGGACTTAACCGTTCTGATGTGGACGGGCGTGCGCGTTCACATTTACATCCTGATGGAAGAAATCAAGTCGCGCACAATTAAAAGCATCATACAGGCCGACACCGGCATCGGCATTAGCTCGCTGTTCATTGTCGCGCCGCATCTGCTGCCGCCAGACCACAGCCTGCTCACACCGCCAGACTGGTTGATGGCTATCCACACCCTGACGCATGAGCGCATCTACAGCTATGCAGCCAACGGCGAGCCGCACCTGCTGCAACTGCACTTCGAACCGACAGGCATCACAGAACAGCGCCGGGTGATGTACGGCCCTGCGGCAGCAATCCACCAGCTTCGTTATTCACGGGTCACTATCAGGCAGTCGTCCATAAAAGGCTTCTGGATGGTGGCGGATTTCGGGAATGTGCCTTTCTGGAAGGACGACACAGCCCGTTACCAGCCCCCACCACGCCCACAGTATGGCAGCCGTCGCGTCCACCAGCAGGAGCGCCCGGCTTCGCATCATACCCGGCACAGCCAGAGCCAGCCGCCCGCTCCACCTCCCCCTGTTCGGAGCAGGCTGGAACTGAGTTATGAACTGCTGGGGGTAGAACTCAGCGCCACCCGTGACGAGGTAAAGTCGGCTTTCCGCAGGATGGCGCTTAAATTACATCCCGACGTGAGCGACCTGAGCAAAGCCGAGGCCGAGGCGCGCTTTAAGGCGCTGGCCGAGGCATACGAGTACATCAAGGCTGAGAAGAAGTGGTAGCTTTCGCCACCAGGTCCTCAAACGTCTTCACCCACTTATTCGCATCTGCTCGGCGCGAACGGTCATTGGCCTGCTCGAATAATCCTGCGGCCTGCCGCATGTAGTTGAGGGCTTCAGCATTATTCCGCAGGCGATGCTGCACCAGCGCCATGTAATAGAGCGTTTCGGCGCGTTCTGGCTGCGCGGCCAGCGCCGCCGTAAAGTGTTGCAGCGCTTCCTGCCATTGTCTGGCTTTGTAGGCGATCACACCTAACCCGTAATGCGCCAGCATTTCAAAGCCAAAAATTCGCAGCGCCTCGTCGAAGTCCTCTCTGGCCTTCTCGGTAATACCATCGCGCAGGTAAAAAAGCCCACGCGCCGCGTGATATTCGGGCTGTCTGGGCAGCAGATCAATCGCTTTCGTGATCTGGTCAATCGCCTGATCGTAATCGTTCTTCTGGTACGCGGCCAGCGCTAGCTTATAGTGTTCATCAGCCTCGTAGCGCGGCAGGCCGATACGCTGTGTCAATTTTGTCATACAAGACCAGTACAAGTTGCCTGTAGCGTTAACACGTTTTAATATTAACATAATTTATAGGGGTTAAACCAATCGCGGGAGAACGGTAACATGCCGGGACAGACAGTGCAGTCACCAAAAGGCATTTCCACAACAACCCAGCCTCACAGAAACACTTCGCCCCCGCGCCTCGCTGCTTTACAGGCTGAGCGCCTCCGATCCCACACCGCCTTACATCCCATTCTGGTGACGGACGACGATGCCATGTCACGCACGCTGTACCGCGCGCTGTTCCAGCATGAAGGGCTGACGCATCTGGACACGCGCGACTCGCGCGAGGCACTATGCCTGTGCCGGAAGCATCCGGTTTCCCTCATTATTTCCGACATCGTAAAGCCTGAGATGGACGGGATGGAGATGCTGGAGCGACTGCGGGCGCAGCCTGCCACACAGCACCTGCCGCTGCTATTCATTACCGGAAGCAGCCACCTGCGCGAAGTTGCGCTGCATAATGGCGCGAACGGTTTTCTGTCCAAACCCTGCCACCCTAACGAAATCACACACGAAATATGGCGTTTATTACAGAAAGAATTAGAATAGTTTTGTGTTTCCAAAACACTTCAGACGACAGCTTATTGTTAGAATGCGGTGATGATGGATTTTGAACTGAACGAAGAACAGCGTTTATTTCAGCGCGTCGTGCGCGACTTCTGCGAGGCAGAGCTGAAGCCATATGCCGCCGAAGTGGATGAAAGCGGCGAACTGCGCTGGGAGGCCATTCGCAAAATGCCCCCTGTAGGGCTAACCTGCCTGCAAGTGCCGGAGGAATACGGCGGTGCCGCGCTGGATACCATCAGCGCCTCTATCGCGGTGGAGGAAATTGGCCGCGCGTGTGGCTCTACCGGGCTTTCGATCTCTGCCCATAACGGGCTGGGCTGTGGGCCAATAGTCAACTGGGGAACCGGGGCGCAGAAAGCCGCCTACCTGCCCGCGCTGGTCAACGCCGAGGCGCTCGGCGCGCTGGCGCTCACCGAGCCGCAGGCTGGCAGCGACCTGTTGGGGGGCGCGCAAACCAGCGCCCGCCGCGACGGTGACTCGTGGGTTATCAACGGCACGAAGGCATGGATTACCAATGTCAAACACGCCGCCAACATCATCACGCTGGTGCGTACCAGCGGCGAGGGTGGGTCAAACAGCTTCAGCATGATTATCGTTCCTACCGATGCCCCCGGCGTTACCATCCACCCACCGGAGAAAAAGATGGGGCTGAAGGGGTCGCCCACGCACATGATTAGCTACGAGAACGTGCGTGTGCCAGCGGAAAATCTGCTTGGCGCGGAAGGCGAAGGCTTCTACCAAACGATGCACACACTGGACAGTGGACGTATCAGCATAGGCGCGCTGAGTATCGGGCTGGCACAGGCGGCTTTTGAAGAGGGCATTCGCTACGCGCGCCAGCGTGAAGCCTTCGGCAAACCCATCGCGCAGCATCAGGCCATTCAGTGGATGATCGCCGACGCAGCGATGGAGATCGAAGCGGCGCGGCTGCTGGTTTACAAGGCGGCGTGGCTGAAGGACAAGGGCAAACCGTTTACCAAAGCAGCAGCGATGGCGAAGCTATTTGCCAGCGAAGTCGCCGAGAAAACCGCCCGTAACGCCATCCAAATTCATGGCAGCTATGGCTACAGCCGCGAGTACCCGGTAGAGCGCATCTACCGTGACCAGCGGTTGATGACCATTGGAGAAGGCACCAGCGAGATTCAACGGCTGGTTATCGCCCGTAATGTTCTGCGCGAAGCAGAAAATATCCTGCCATCTATGGCATAGGGACAACGCCACATGACCACGACACAGGTTTTGCGCCAGCGTAAATGGACAGAAGCCGAGCTTCAGCGAAGTGGGTTCCGCTATTATATGCCGACAAAGCGGTTGGTCATGGCGCGGATCGTCAAAGATCGGGAATCGCCTAAAATCATTGACCGCACCAAAGAAAGTCTGGTCGCTAAAACAGGCGATGTCATCTGTTACAACGCGGGGCAGGAAGCCAAAGCCAGTGTGGATGATTACGACCAGTGGCCGGTGCGTCTGGACTTGTTCAAGCAGAATTACAAGCCCTGGGACGACATTCGCTGGAAGCCCACCCCCGCCGAAGCGCACCTGTGGAAACACGGCTGCAAGCCGTTTTATAAAGCCGCCGGGGTGTGGGCGATGCGTCTGGGCAAGCCTGTGTATATCCAGTCGCTCGAAAGCCCGGAGCCGGTGCTGGTAGAAGCCGGGCGCTGGCTGTGCATCGGCGCGAAGGGTGAACCGTACCACATGGACAACAAAAAGTTTACCAGCCACTACATCACAAAGTAAACAGTCGTGGCTGGCAGCAGGCTTAAGCCTTAATTTGCGTCCTCTTCTTCCGGCGCGAGGAACGCCTGCCAGGGGCCGTGCATTCCGCTGTCGGCCACGCCATAATACACACGCAGCTTGCCGTTATCGCGCTGCACAAGGTCGTAGCGCGTTTCCCCGGCTTTTTTATAACGCCGCCACAGGCCAATCTCCCCCTGCCACTGGACTTTCTCCGTCTTGACCGGGTTCGACTCCCGCTGGGTGATGGCGTAATGCCACAGGCGGCGGGCAGAAGAGCGCGTCACATTCTTGACGATGTTGCCGTTACGCAAATCGCGCAGGACATGATACTTTGTGTCGTTGCGCTGCTCGGTGCCGATGATTTCGACACCGCCCTGCGGCGGGGGGATGGTGTCGGGGTCGGCCTCGGCGAACTGGTTTTCGATCAACGGCTCAACGCTCTGCGGCGATTCTGCTGCTGGGACAGGCATCATCGCAGCGGACGGCGTAGCAAGCAGCGGCACCGTTTCCTGATTTCCCCGGTTGATGCCCTGCCACACAAGGGTGACAATCTCGTCGCGCACCGCCAGCGATGTTTCGGCCTCGTCGCGCACGTAAATCTTGTTGTCCTCAATGGCGTAAGGCCGTTCATCACCCTTTGGCACCTGAATACGGATGATGTTCTTGCCCTGGCTTTCCAGCGAGTCGACTTCGACGTGCAGCGCCGGGGTAATCATCCGGCTAATTTCCTGCTGAAGCGTTTTTGCTGCTTCAGAGACATTGCCCACGCCTTCCGGCTCTTTCTGCAAATCAGCGCTGACCCCGACATAAACCACGCCGCCGTTGGTGTTGGCAAAAGCGCACACATCAGCAATGATGTTATATAAACGTCCGCCGCGCCGGGTCATGGTCTCATGGAAGGACTGCACGAGGCTCTCGCCCTCTTCGCGCGCCAGCGCCACATAATCGTAAGGCTTGCGGCTGGCATTGGCGGTGTAGGGCCGGGAGCGCGAGAAGTCGTTGCTGCGAAAGAGTTCCAGCAGCGCCTCAAATGTCGGTTCGGTAAGCTCCACCTCGGTGATACGATCGCCTACGCCGAGATGCTGCTGCTTGCCCGATTTATCGGGCGGCAGGGCGTTGAGGCGGTGCGCGTCTGACCCCTGAATCACGCGCATTCGCCGGGGATACTCCGCCTTTGTGCCGTCAAAAAAGCGCTGTGTCGTCCCGCGCCCACGCTTCCCCAGATCGGTCACTTCCAGCGCGTGGAGGTTGGGGTCCTGCGTGTAGGCGATGCGCGTCTGCCCGCCGAAGTCCATGCCGACCATCGCCACCCCGTGCGCCGAATTGGCGTGCGCGGCGATGCACAGCCCCCCGGCCTGATTAATCATCCGGTACGCGGTCAGCACATCTGCCGACGCGCCGACAATAGACGAACCACTGTCCAGCGTCTCCGGTGGGACGTTGAGGCTCAGCAAAATATGCTCGATCTGCCGAATCGTGGTCTGCGGCGAGAAGATGCCCAGAATATGAAAGCCAAAAGTCGCGGTAAATTCAAAACCGGGCAGGACAAGAATCTTGTTCAGCAGGCGCTGATACTCTGCGAGGGCGCGCTGCTCCTCTGGCAGCGCCCGCCCCAACTTTGCCAGATATTTCAGGCGCTCAATTTCTTCCATCATCGCACCATAACCCGCCACGGTGTTGTGGTCAGTAAAGGCGATGATGTCGAGGCCGCGAAATTCTGCTTTGCGTAAGATGTCTAAATAAGTTACATCAGGTTCCTGGTAATCGGCAGAAGCAGGTGTATGAAGATGTAAATCTACCTGATACCACTGCATCCGTGATTTTTTCCTGGATGCCACGTTTTATATCTCCGTGTCGGGAAAAGCTGATACTACCCCACGATTAAACTGTTAAATAATGCGGGCAGGTCTTCGGGTTCAAAGGGCTTGACCAGAAAGTGATTGGCACCGGCCTCCAGTGCTTCGCTGCCCACATCCAGTCCAGAGGTCATCACAATGGGGGTGTTGGCAAACTGTTCACTATCGCGCAGCGCCCGCACAACTTCCACGCCATCCATATCGGCCAGATGATAATCAATCAGAAAGATTTCTGGCGCTTTCTCCTTCGCCAGCGGCATCACGTCCGAACCACGCCCGGCGACAGAAATCTCGAAGCCGTCCAGCTCCAACAGTGTTTGCAGCAGCTTAACCGTTGTGCGGTCATCATCTACCAGCATTACTTTTGTCAAGTCCTGTACCCCTTCTTAACTGCATTACGCTGGATGTGCCGATTATACAGCAGAACCGCATGAAGGCACAAAATTGCCGCTTCGCAGGCAGAAGAAGCGAGGGGCGACACCAGGTCGCCCCCTGCGCTTATTATGGATTTGCCGCCACACGGCGGGCGATCTCCTCGCGCACAACAGGCGCGACCTTCGTACCGAGCAGTTCAATCGCCTGCAGCACTTTGTCATGCGGCATCGTCCCCACACTCAGTTGCAGCAGGAACCGCTGATGATTGAATATCGAGTGCTGGAACAGGATTTTCTCGATGATGTCATCCGGGCTGCCGACAAAGTTCGCGCCGCGCAGTTCCGCCGAGGCTTCGTACTGTGAGCGCTGCATGGGCGGCCAGCCGCGTTCGCGGCCAATTTTGTTCATCGTGATCTGCACCGCCGGGAAGGATATATCAATCGCCTGCTGGCGTGTGTCGGCGATGAAGCCGTGCGAATTGATGCTCACGGGCAGCGCCGCCGGATCATGACCGGCCTCCGCCGCCGCCTCGCGGTAAAGCTGGACGAACGGCGCGAAGCGCTCCGGCATCCCGCCGATGATCGCCAGCGCCATAGGCAGGCCACGACTGGCCGCGCGAACCACCGATTCCGGCGTACCGCCTACCGCGACCCAGACTGGCAGCGGGTCCTGCACCGGTCGCGGGTAGACACCGAGATCATCTATCGGCGCGCGGTGCCGCCCCTGCCATGTGACGCGCTCGCCCTCCCGCAGCTTCAGCAGCAGGTCGAGCTTTTCCGTAAACAGCGAGTCGTAATGGTTCAGGTCATAGCCAAAGAGTGGAAACGACTCAATGAACGAGCCGCGCCCGGCCATAATCTCGGCGCGTCCGTCAGACACCAGATCGAGGCTGGCGAAGCGCTGGAACACGCGCACCGGGTCATCGGAACTCAGCACCGTAACGGCGCTGCTGAGGCGAATACGCTTCGTGCGCGAGGCCGCCGCCGCCAGAATCACCTCTGGCGCTGACGACACAAAATCGTCGCGGTGATGCTCGCCCAGGCCGTACACATCCAGCCCGACCTGATCGGCCAGTTCGATCTCCTCCAGCAGATTGCGAATGCGCTCTGCCGTACTGACTTTATGGCCGGTGCGCGGGTCTGGGGTGCGCTCTGCAAAGGAATACACGCCAATTTCAAATGGCTGGGTTGCGATATGAGTTTCGTCTGTCATCAGGGGTTCTCCTCTACCACGTGACGTTGGAGGTGTGGCAGGTAATCAAGCGGGGCAGTCTATCGAGAAACTGCCCCTACTGTCTGGTGTCTAATGCACCTGCGGCTGCGATGGTGACTGCGACGGTGAAGGCGCTAACGTATCGGGGACGACCAGCGCCGCGTTCAGCACGTCATCCACCTTCTCGGCGAGGACGAATTGCAGGCCACCGCGTACTTCTTCTGGCAAGTCGTCCAGATCATTCTCGTTCTTACGCGGGATAATGACGGTATCCACACCCAGACGGTGCGCGGCCAGCACCTTGTCCTTGATGCCGCCGACAGGCAGTACCTGCCCGCGCAGGGTAATTTCCCCCGTCATGGCGACGTTGCTCTTGACCGCGCGCCCGGTCAGCAGCGAGGCCAGCGCGACCGCCATCGTCACCCCTGCAGAAGGGCCATCCTTGGGGACAGCGCCCGCCGGGACGTGCAGATGAATGTCGCTTTTATCGAACAGTTCAGGGTCCAGCCCCAGATCACGCGCTTTCGACCGCACGTAGCTTAACGCGGTACGCGCGCTTTCCTGCATGACCTCGCCAAGCTGCCCGGTGTACTGAAAGCCCTTGCCGCCGGGCATCCGCGCCGCTTCGACAAACAGCACTTCGCCGCCTACCGGAGTCCATGCAAGCCCTGTCGCTACGCCGGGCAGGTCGGTGCGTTCCTCAATTTCCTCACGATAGCCGTAACGCGGCTTACCGAGCAGTTCGCGCACCTGCTTCTCGTCAATCACCACTTTTTCACTCGCGCCTTCAGCGATCTTCGTCACGACCTTGCGCGCCGCCCGGCCAATCTCGCGTTCCAGTGTACGCACCCCGGCCTCGCGGGTGTAATCGCGCACAATGGTCAGCAGCGCGTCGTGGGTGACTTCAATTTCATCAGGCCGCAGCCCGTTCTCCCTGATCTGGCGCGGCACCAGATACTGCTCGGCGATGGCGACCTTCTCCTGCTCGGTATAACCGCTGAGCTGGATAATCTCCATCCGGTCGCGCAGCGGCGCGGGGATCGGCTCCAACTCGTTCGCGGTGGTGATGAACAGCACTTCGCTCAGATCAAAAGCCACGTCCAGATAGTGATCGCGGAATTCGTTATTCTGCTCCGGGTCCAGCACTTCCAGCAGCGCGCTGGCCGGGTCGCCCCGGAAGTCGCGCCCGAGCTTGTCAATCTCGTCGAGCATGATAATCGGATTGCGCGACTCGACCCGGCGCATGGTCTGGATAATACGCCCCGGCATCGCGCCGACGTAGGTACGACGGAAGCCGCGAATCTCGGCCTCGTCGCGCACACCGCCGAGGCTCATACGGATGAACTTACGGTTCATCGCCCGCGCGATGGACGAGCCGAGCGATGTCTTACCGACACCGGGCGGCCCCACAAAGCACAGGATCGCGCCCTGGCGCTCGCGCCGCACGTAGTCTGCGGGGGTTTCTTCGGCTTCGCGCTCCTCGGCACGTTCCGCGCGCAGTTTACGTACCGCCAGATATTCCAGAATGCGCTCTTTGATGTCCTTCAGCCCGTAATGGTCTTCGTCCAGCACGTTCCGCGCATTGGCAATATCGAGGGTGTCCTCCGTGCGCTTCGACCACGGCAGGCTGGTGATCCAGTCAAGGTAGGTGCGAATGACCCCGTACTCCGCCGCCGCTACGGGCAGCTTGGACAGGCGATCCAGTTCGCGCAGCGCTTCTTTTTCGGCTTCCTCCGGCATCCCGGCTTCGGCAATCTTGCGACGGAACTCCTCAACCTCGACCGTCTGCTCGTCACCCTCGCCCAGTTCGCGCTGGATGGCCTTAAGCTGCTCGCGCAGGTAATACTCGCGCTGCATCCGTTCCATTTCCGACTGCGCCTCGGTCTGGATTTTGCGCCCCAGTTCCAGCACTTCCAGTTCCTTGCTGAGGATCGTCATCAGATGGCGCAGCTTGTCCTCGACCTGATCGAACTCCAGCAGCCGCTGGGCTTCTTCCAGATCAATGCGTACATAAGTCGCTACGGCGTAGACCAGTTGCAGCGGGTCGTCCACATTCAGAGCAGACGAAATCAGTTCACTGGGGATGCTGGGGACAAGGTCGGCAAGGCGCGTGAACTGATCCACCACGTTGCGTGTCATGGCCTCGATTTCCAGCGTTTCCTCGGCCTGCTCTGGCAGCGCGCGCACCCGTGCCTTGAGATACGGCTCGTTCGCCGTGTATTCTTCGATGGCGATCCGCGCAAGCCCCTGCACCAGCAGGCGAATGGTGCCATCAGGCGCGCGGAACAAGCGGTGAATGGCCGCCATCGTCCCGACCTGATACACATCGTCCGGCCCCGGTGTTTCCAGTTCGGGGTCTTTGGCCGTCACCAGGCCGATCAGGCGATCCCCCGCTACCGCTTCATCCACCAGCTTCATGCTGCGCGGCTGGCCGACGGTCAGCGGAATAGCGGTCTGCGGATAAACCACCAGCCCGCGCAAAGGCAGAATCGGCAGTTCTTCGGGAATTTCCGAGCCGTGATCTTCCACCTCGTCCGGGCTGTCTTTAATCTTTATGTCCAGTTCTTCGCCTTCTGCTATCGGCTGTGTCTCCGAAGCAGCAAGGTTACGTTTCAGATTATCGCTCATTATTGATCCTGTTCTTCGGCGTTCGCTTCTACAATACGTACATATTCCGCCGGCTGGCGTGGCAGCTCTACGTACAGAAAACCGTGTTGATATGTCGCGCTTACCCCCTCAAGCTGCACCGACCACGGCAGGCTTAAATCAATACGAAACTCACCAAAATTAATTTCCACCTGATGATAAGCGGGGCTGTCTACAATCATGCGCTCACGGACTCCGCTAATGGTTAACGTGCGATGATGCAGGCTGATGTCAAAATCCTGCGTGCGCATCCCGGCAATCTCGACCATGACGACGAGCTTATCGTGTAATTCGATAATATCCGCTGGGGGGGTGAACTGTCTGTTTGCACGTCTGAGCATTGTCTATGTCCTGGGTTGGGGCGGTAACGCATCTTAAAATTTTAATGAATCGGGATAAAAAGGACATTAGATTCGCAAACCTATAACACACTTCTTACATTACTTATCCGTCTTAAGGAAAAAGCGCCTATAATTTAATTATAGGTGAAACCAATTTTTGAGCCGGGCGTATGGATGAATTAACGAGTTTACTGAAGCAGGCAAGTCTGTTCCGAGGGTTGCATCAGGCGCAGTTAGCAAGCGTAGCCGCGCTAACCAGTGTCGAGCGCTATAACGCTCAGGATGTCATCATTAACCAGAACACCTCCGGCGACAAGATGTATCTCATCGGCAGCGGGCAGGTGGAGGTCGTGGTGCAGGACAGTCACGGCCAGACACACGCCGCCCTCATTCTGGGGCAGGGGCAGGTCTTTGGCGAGATGGCGCTGCTCGATCAGGGTGAACGCTCGGCCACGGTGCGGGCGCTGGAGGATGACACGGTACTGTACACGCTTCAGGAGCCGGCCTTTACCGCGCTGTGCAAACAGGATACCGCGATCGGTTATGTCATGATGCGTAATCTTGCGCTGGACTTAAGTTTTAAAATTCGTCACCAGAACTTCGATTACTGATCGGAGGCTTGAATGATCTATACGGTCAGTTATGTAGTGGTCGGCGGGCAGAAGAAGTACCCCAGCGGCATGATGAACCAGCATGAGCGCCCGGTGGTGGGCGAAAAGGTGCGGCTGGGCGACACCATGTTCGAGATTATCGAGGTCAAGCGAATGCTGCCGCCCAGTGATGACTTCGAGTTCCTACACGCGACCGTCAAACCGCTGGAAGGGGATTAGCTTCTGGTGTTGTTTTTACAACGGACGGCATATATGCCGTCCCTACAGTACGCATATTTTGTAGGGACACGATACATCGCGTCCGTCGTTAATTGCGTAGGGGAGGGTCTGTGACCCTCCCGCAGGCCAGGCGGGGTGAGGTTTCACGGGCGGGTTTGAAACCCACCCCTACGCACAATGGATGGCGACCAGCCAATGACTTTAAAACTCATATTCGTCGTAGTCTTCGCACAGCTTTACCGGC
>CAZJSU010000011.1:25226-65052 GCA_964548765.1 uncultured Anaerolineaceae bacterium | reverse complement strand
ATCGCGCCGGAGGTGATCGTCACCATCACGATCAGCCCGCCGACACTGGCGAATGGGACAGTAGGTGTGGGTTATATTCAAACACTAAGCGCCAGCGGGGGAATCGGCGGTTATACCTTTACCGCTACACCGGGACTGCCTCCCGGCATTAACCTGCTGCCGAACGGCAATTTGTTTGGTACGCCAATCACCGCTGGAACCTTTACGTTTACTGTGACGGCGGAGGACTCTCTAGGGAATACAGGGCAGCAGCAGTACACCATCGAAGTCGGCCAGCCGGGGCAAATTCTGCTCAGTCCACCAACGCTGCCCACAGGTATCGTGAACACTGCTTACGCGCAAATCATCACCGCCAGCGGCGGCACTGCGCCGTATACCTATGTAGTGACAACGGGGACACTGCCGCCGGGTGTGACTTTTAACGCGGGGTTGTTAAGCGGTACGCCGACGATGACCGGGAGTTACAGCTTCACCGTGCGGGCGACGGACGCAAACAGCGTTGAAGGCAGCCGCAATTACACCCTTGTCATTAACGATGACAACACAGGGCCAACCGCCACACCGAGGCCCTCGACCTCTGGCACGCCACAGCCTACCGCGCCACCACCGCCGCCTGTGCCGCTGTGTGCCGATTTTAACGGCGCCACAAGTGAGATTGTGCGGGCGGATACCTCCGGCGGAGAGGTCCCTGGCGGCAACATTTACTGCCGGGTGCTGGCGGCCAATGGCGAATTCCGCGATAACACACGCGGCGGGCAGATCGGTAACGAGCGTGTCCTGAACTTAGGCGTGATCCACGCGGTTGATGTGTTCGGCCTGTTGAGCGATGGCATTTCCGAAGTGGACTTTGAAGGCAGTGTGCTGGTCTGCCTGCAAGGCAGCGGCAGCCTGGTTTACCTCGATGCCCGGCAAGCGCCGCGTCTGCCTGTGATTTTGACAGGGGCAACCAGCAGCGGCGGTTATACCTGCGCTACCATCTTGAACGCGGGTACGCTGGTGCTGATCGAATCCAGCGGCGACCTGCCTACCAGCGGCGCGGGCGGCGGTGGTGTGGAAACCGTGAGCCAGTCGCTAAGCGGCTGTCAGGTGACGACGACGCTGCGCCTGAACCTGCGCGCGGTCGCCGGGCTGAACGGCGCGGTGCTGGCGATTGTGCCAGAGAACACCACTTTCGCCGTAACACGCCGGACGCGGCGCTGGTTCCAGGTGAGCTATCAGGGCGTGACAGGCTGGATCGCCGCCGGATACGTGGGGACGAACGGACAGTGTGAATATTAGCAGGGGCAGGCTGAGGCGGCAAACGTCAACGCCTCAGCCCGCTTCTGTTTCTTCGGGTTTCAGGCGCAGGGCTTGCGACAGCCCCAACGCCAGCAGCGCGATGCCCACCAGAAGCACGCCTGTCCAGATGGCGGCGTTTAGATCGCGCTCCAGCACGTTATAGATAAAGAGGGGCATGGTCTGCGTGCGCCCCTGAATACTGCCCGCGAACAGGATCGTCGCGCCGAACTCGCCCAGCGCCCGCGCCCAACTCAGCACTAACCCGGCGAACAGCGCCCGGCTGGACAGGGGCAGGGTAATGGCGTAAAACAGCGTCCAGCCCTGCGCGCCATCGACGCGGGCGGCCTCCTCGGTGTCGCGCGGGACAGCTTCAAAGCCAAGCTGCGCGGCGCGAATGTAAAAGGGCGCGGCAACAAAGGTCTGTGCCAGCACGACCGCCGCTGTTGTGAACGCCAGCGTTATCCCGGCGGACTCCAGCGCCGGCCCCAGCAGGCCGCGCCGCCCGAAGGTAATGAGCAGCGCCAGCCCGGCGACCGCTGGCGGCAGCACGATAGGAAGCTCGACCAGCACGTTGAAGAGAGGCTTCAGCGGGAACCGCCAGCGCGCAAACACGTATGCCAGCGGCGTGCCGAAGATCACCGTTAAACCAGCGCTGGTCGTCGTCGTGCTAAGGCTGAGCGTGATCGCCTCTACGATGCCCGTACCGGGCATATTCTCCCAACCGCGCGTGTTCATGCCCCGTAAAATCAAAACCACAATTGGCAGCAGCAGAAAGAGCAGCCCAATGCCCGCGCCCAGCGCGACGGGGATGGTGATGGATGGCACGGGGGTTCGTTGATAAAACCGCTTAAGCATCGGCGGGTTCGCGCGTGGCACAGCGGGCAGGCTGGTGACGAACCGGGGCGAACCCCCACTTCGCCAGAATATCCTGCCCGGCCTCTGACAGCACAAAGTCCACAAACGCCTGCGCTGTGTCAGGGTGGTCGCTGTCGTTAGTGAGGGCGATGGGGTAGGTGGCGATGGTGTTCAGTGCGTCGGGGATGGGTAGGGTCATCACCTGCTGCGCGAGGTCGGGCGTGATGTCGGACAGGTACACAATGCCCGCGTCGGCCTCGCCCAGCGCGACTTTGGCGGCCACCTGACGCACGTTATCTTCTTCAGAGACGATATTGCCGATGACCGCTTCACGATAGCTGTCGCCATAGCTGGCATCCGCCGCCAGCCGCTCCAGCATGGTATCGGTGTACTCGCGCACCGGGACACCCGGCGCGGCGACCACCAGCAGAACGCCGGGGTTCGCCAGATCACGCAGCGAATGAATACCTGCCGGGTTATCGGCTGGCACAGCCAGCACGAGCTGGTTGTTGACAAACGTTTTGGGCTGGCCTGCGATGCGCCCACCCGCAACCGCCGCCTCCATCTGGGCGCTGTTGGCGCTGGCGAAGACATCGGCGGGCGCGCCTTCGACAAGCTGTGTCGCCAGTGTGGAGGAGCCGCCGAAGTTAAACAGCACTTCTACGCCGGGGTTTTCTGCCTCGAAGGCGGCTTTGATTTCGGTAAACGCATCGGTTAATGAGGATGCCGTGAAGACGACCAGCGTCTGCTGTTCCTGCGCGTGGGTCATCCCGATGGTAAAAAACAGAAGTGCAAATAAGGCGGATAACACAGGCTTTCGCATAGTTTATTCCTCTTGAAGCGGCTGCGGCATGAGTTCGCAGCGGTCAATCCAGCCTAAAATGGCCTGTAACTGTGCGATGACCAGTTCCAGCGCGAGAAAGCCTACGCCCGGCACGGCGGCCTTGCGCTGTGCGACAAGCGCCGCTAACTGCTGCTGACAGGCTTCTTTCTGCCGCGCGACCAGCGGCTGTGTGGGGATATTCAGCAGCCGCGCGATATAGAGGCGGCTGAGGAACTCTACCCGGACGCGGCGCACGCTGGCCGATGGCTGTGGCTCATGCAGCCAGCCTTCTAGCTGCTCCCTGCCGCGCCGGGTGACGTGATACTGCACCCGCGCGGGCGCGTCTGCCGAGGGGATTTCCTGCCCGCTAATGAAGCCGGCTTTTTCCAGCCGCTTCAGCACTGCGTAAAGCTGGCTGGTGCTGAGGTGCCAGACCTCGCCAAGCTGTGCCGGGTCGCGGAAGCTTTCGAGCAGTTGGTAGCCGTGACCGGGGTTAGCCGCCAGCAGCCCAAGAATGGTTTCATCAGGGACGATTTGGCTCATAATTCCCTCTATTCTATCATGGAATAGGGGGCGCGCAAATTTTAGCGGTGATCAGAAAAGCAGAAGGGCGCAGCAGGTTAATGACTGCGCCCTGGCGGGTTTAATAAGTCACCCAACCGCTGGCTTCGGCCTGCGCTTGTTCCAGACATTCTTCCAGCCTGGTGACGACATCGGCGACATAGGGTTCGTCAATCAGGCGGTGCGTGCCTTCGATGAGATGCACGTCCAGCCCGCCGCCTGCCAGCGGCCCCCAACTCATCGGGTGATCGAGCGGGTGTTCTTCGAGGCTTTCCACCGCGCGGAACAGCGTAATGCGCCCCGGGTAGACCTTTGGCAGGTAGTTGTAAACGGCTTTCAGATTGCACTCCCAAAGGTATTCTTCGAGGAAGGAGTAGGGCAGGCTGCGGCCTGTGTTCTGGGCGATCCTGAAGGTCGCCTGAAGATAAGCGCGGTTGCCGCGCATACGGGCATCGCTCACGATATAGTCAAGCTGCTCGCGCGGGCCCATGGCCGAAAGCCGCTTGACATGCCCCATCGCCTTGCGCCGCAGCGTGGTCAGCTTGCCCGGTTGGGTCACTGTCGCTGCCCCGGCGCTGCCGCTGCTTTCAGCGTTTAGCTGCTTCGGGTTACGGATGGGGCGGTCTGGGTTGAAGGTGTCGAACAGCACCAGCAGGCCGACCGTCTCGCCCGCCGCCAGAAGCTGATGCGCCATCTCGAAGGCCACTTCGCCGCCCATCGAAAACCCGCCCAGATAGTACGGGCCGTTCGGCTGGAACTCGCGCAGTTCCTTCACGTAAAGCGCGGCCATGTCCTCGATACGGGTCAGCGGCGGCTGCTTGCCGTCCACCCCCTGCGCCTGAAAGCCGTAGAAAGGCTGGTCGAGGCCGAGGTAGTCGGCCAGCGGCTTGAAGATCAGCACGTTGCCGCCCGCGCCATGCACGCAGTAGAACGGCGGTTTGGTGCCTTTGGTCTGGATAGGCACCAGCGAGGAAAGCTGGCGCAGGCTGGTTTTGCGGCCTTCCTTCTGGGCGACGGCTTCGTCAGTCAACTGCCCGCGCAGCAGGTCAGCCGTTTGAGCGATGGTGGGTGCCTGGAACAACGTTGCCAGCGAAAGCTCAATCGAGAAGGTTTTCTTGATCTGCGCGAACAGGCGCACCGCGACCAGCGACTCGCCGCCGAGTTCAAAGAAGTCGTCGTGAATGCCGATCTGCTCAATGCCCAGCACGTCCCCCCAGACACGCGCCAGCGTCTTCTCGATCTCGTCACGCGGTTCAACGTAGTCGCCGAGGTGGCTGGGGCGTGAGAATTTCGTGCCTGCGGGTTCTGGCGCGGCGCTGGAATTGACGAACTCGACCAGCTTGGGCAGATCGAGCGACGTGGTGATGACGCGCGGCGCGTGGCTGCCTGCCAGAATGCGGCGGAAGGCTTCTGTGCCTTCTTCCGGGCCGATGCCTTCGGTCAGGCCAAGATCGAGCAGCGTTGGCCTGCCGCTGGACGCGGTGTTCAAGCCGCCGCGCTGGCGGTTGTTTTTATCCCGCTTGCCCGGCTTTTTATCCTTCTGGGCAAAGAGCGCCTGATTGGTGATGCGCTTGACGGTGAATTCCTCAACCTCGACCAGCGCGCACCCTTCTTCATCCAGAATGGCGATGTCGAAGACAGGCACATCCGGCGTGGCGATGTCTGCCCGGTAGCGGATGTAGCTATAGATGCGCGGCGGCAGCGGGCTGTTGATGCGTACCCGTTTGTAAGACAGCGGCACGTAAAAGTCGCTGCTGCCCGCATAGCCCGCTACCAGCGGCAGGCCGTAACCTGTCGCCAGGTCCATCAGCGCCGGGTGAACCTTGTAATCGCGCAGGTCATTGACGAATTCTTCCGGCAGTTCCAGTGCGGCAATCGCTTCGCCCACGCCGAATTTCATGTGGCGCAGGTTTTTCCAGCGCGGGCCGAAGTTGAGATGCTGTTCCTGCTGGGTAAACTGCTCTTTGGCCTCAAAGAAGGTTTCGCTCACGGTGCAGCGCGCGGCGATGTCGTCAATGGCGTAGACGGGCGGGGTGCCGCTGCTGGCATAACCGACCTTGCCGCGCGCGTGTTCCTGCCATGCCTCGTCGGCCTCGGCCTTGCTGGCGACGGTGAAGTGATAGCCCCCGCCGTTTTTATTGAGCGTGACCTGTACTTCCTTCGGCTCGTAGTCCTTCACTTCCAGCGGGGCGATAAAGAACAGGTCACGGATTTCGACCGTGCCGCGCGGTGCGTCCTTTTCCAGCGCCGCCCGCGCCAGTTCGAGATAACCTGTGCCGGGGATGAGCGCGGTGCCATCCTTGAGGCGGTGCTGGTCGAGAATCCAGTGCTGCCTGACGTTGTATTCCGACTTGTAAACGATTTCGTCCGGCGTGTCCATGACGATCTTGTCCAGCAGCGGATGGTTGGCGGGCTTGCCCGTGTCTGGGCTGCTGGTCAGTCCGGCCTCGGCAGCGGCTTCTGCCGCCATGCCGACCTCGCGCCACATGCCCCAGTTGATGGCGACGGTGTGGGTGCTGTTCGCGCCTTTTTTGCTCTGCGCGAAGGCATCCAGAAAGGCGTTGGCGGCGGTATAGTCTACCTGGCCGGGCGAGCCGAGCGTGGTGCTGGTGGACGAGAACAGCACAAAGAAATCAAGGTTTTTGTCGCCCAGCAGTTCATCCAGCAGCAGCGCCCCGCGTATTTTGGGCGCGAGGACGCGCTCGGTTGCGCCAGCGGTCTTGGTGCTGATGAGGCCGTCATCCAGAACGCCCGCCGCGTGAATCACGCCGTGAAGGGTGCCGAAGCGCTCGTAAGCGGCATCAATCGCCCGGCGCATGTGCTGGCGATTCATGACATCGGCTTTCAGCACCAGCACCTCCGCGCCCATCGCTTCCAGTGCCTGCACCTTACGAATCTGGCGGCTGGTCTTGTCCTGAACATCGTGCGTCGCCAGCCAGTGTGTCCAGTTCTCGCGGTCGGGCAGGCCGGAGCGCCCCAGCAGGACGAGGCGGGCGTGGTAATGCTGCGCCAGATATTCCGCATGAGCCAGACCAATACCGCCCAGGCCGCCCGTGATGAGATACACGCCGCCCTCACGCAGGCGGTCGGTCGTTTCCTCAAGCGGCGCGCGTTCAAAGCCCTGCACCCAGCGGTCAGCGCCGCGATAGGCGACGACAGAGGCTTCTGGCTCGTCGTTAAACTCGGCGATAATCTGCTCGGCAAGCTGCTCTAGCTGGCGGGCGTTGGGGTTCCACAGGCGGTCGAATGTGCCGGGACGCGGCAGCACCACGTCAATATTATGGCAGGCGATGTCCGGGAACTCGCGCGGGACGACCTTGACCGGCCCCATCAGGATGGCGTTTTCGGGGTAGAGCAGCGGCTCGCTGCCGACCTGATGAACGCCGTTGGACACCACGCCGAGGTGTATCCGGTGGGGCAGGCTCTGGCTGCCGAGCGCCTGCGAGAGGAACAGCAGGCTGTAGAAAACGCGGTCGCGGCTCTTGCGATAAAACTCTAACCCGGCGGGCGTGGACTGGCTCGGTGTGGTCAGCGCCCACGTGTGAATGATCTTGTGAGGCAGCAGGTCATTTTCGGCCAGTTCCTCGACCAGCGCGTAATAGTCCTCGCGCTCACGTTCGTTCAGGGCGTAAGCCCGGTCGCCCAGTCGGGTGAACTGGCGCTCATAGCTCACGGTGATGACCTCGTGGCCGTCTTTCTTCAGGTGCCGGACGAGGTGGCCCGCCAGACCTGCTTTGTCCAGAAAGACCAGCCAGCGGGATTTTTCCAGCGAGGCGGGCGCGGGCGGCTGCGCGCGCTGCCATGACGGGCGATAGAACCAGTCGGCCATATCCGGCAGTTTTGCCAGTCGCGCCTCCGGTGTCTGGTCGGCGTAGACCTGATCGCCGGGTTCGATCCAGTAGCGCTGATGATCGAAGGGGTAGGTGGGCAGCGGCACGCGATAGCGCAGTTCGTCCTGATAGAACGCCTGCCAGTCCACCTGCTGGCCGTTCAGCCACAGCCTGCCAAGCGTGGTCAGCACGTATTGCAGGTCAGGGATGCTCTCGCGCGGGTGGCGCAGCGAGGGCAGGATGACCTGTTCCGCCGCTTTGTCGGGGTGCTGGCGCGCCAGAGAACTGAGCGTGTTGCCGGGGCCGACTTCCAGCAGCAGGTAATCGGCGTGGTTCATTAGCTCGCTCAGCCCATCGGCAAAGCGCACGGTACGCCGCAGGTGGTCTACCCAATACTGCGGGTTGGTCGCGTCTTCCGGGCGAATCCAGGTGCCAGTGAGGTTGCTGATGTAGGGCATGGTGGGCGGGTTGAGCTGAACGCCGGAAACATGCCTGTGGAACTCGGCCAGAATCGGCTCCAGCATGGCGGAGTGCGCCGCGACAGCGATACGCACCCGGCGCGGCTCAATGCCCTTTTCTTGCAGCAGGGCTTCCATCTGCTCAATGAGTTCGACGCGCCCGGAGACCACACAGCTTGACGGGCTGTTGATGACGGCGACGTTGAGATCACCGATCAGCAGCGGCTCAACGTCGGCTTCGGGCAGGGGGATGCTGAGCATCGCGCCTTCCGGCAGCGTCTCGAACAGCTTGCCGCGCACCATGACGATAGACAGCGCATCTCGCAGCGACATCACCCCGGCGAGGCAGGCGGCGGTGTATTCGCCCATGCTGTGTCCGGTCATAGTGGCGGGCTGGATGCCCCACGACATCCACAGGCGCGCCAGCGCGTACTCGGTGATAAACAGCGCGGGCAGCCCGGCAGAATGCACCTGTTCCAGCGTGTGGGCGGCGGCCTCAACAGCCGCGTCCTGCGGGAACATCAGCGCGCGCAGGTCAAAATCAAGCTGCGGCTCCAGAATCGCCAGACACTCATCCACGATTTCCCGGTAAAGCGGCTCGGTTTCGTAGAGGTCGCGCCCCATGTTGGGGTACTGCGCGCCGCCGCCGGGGAACATAAAGACCACCTTCGGGCTGCTCTGGTCGCGGTCTGGCGACTGGCTGAAAATGCGCTGGCGGTCGCTGGCTTCGATGACGTTGACCGCGTCCTCATGATCGCTGACGACCATGACCCGGCGGTTTTTGAAGGGATGGCGGCCTAGCTGAAGCGTGTACGCCACGTCGGCGAGGTGCTGCTGCGGGTGCTGGCGCAGGTGCGCGGCGAGGTTGGCGGTCATCTTATCGAGCGCGGTGCTGGAACGCGCCGAGAGCATCAGTAGTTGGTACGGGCGCGACGGGCTGGACGGCTCTAATACGGGCGCTTCTTCCAGAATGACATGGGCGTTGGTGCCGCCCACGCCGAGCGAACTCACGCCCGCGCGCCGGGGGATGCCGGCGGGAACGTCCCAGTCGGTCAGCCTCGCGTTGACGTAAAACGGGCTGTTCTCGAAGTCAATTTCCGGGTTGTGGCGCTTGAAGTTCAGGCTGGGCGGCAACTGGCGGTGCTTCATGGCCTGCACGGTTTTGATGATGCTGGCAACCCCGGCGGCGGTGTCCAGATGGCCGATGTTGGTCTTGACCGAGCCGATAGGGATAAACTGGTTTTTATCAGTCTGCGTGCGGAAAGCCTGCGTCAGCCCCTTGATCTCGATGTCATCGCCGATGACGGTGCCTGTGCCGTGCGTTTCGATATATGAGATCGTCTCCGCCGGAACATCGCTGATGTTCAGCGCCATCGTGATGGCCTTGAACTGCCCGTCCGAGCTGGGCGCGAAGTAGCTGGCCTTGCCCGCGCCATCGTTGTTGATGGCCGAGCCGCGAATGATGGCGTGGATGTGGTCGCCCGCCTCGACAGCATCGCTTAGGCGGCGCAGGACGACCGCGCCCGCGCCGCTGCCGAATACCGTGCCTTTAGAGTCGGCATCGAAGGCGCGGCAGTGACCATCGGGCGAGAGGATTTCCTTCTCGCGGTAGATGTAACCGTGACGGTGGGGCAGTTCAATGGTGACACCGCCCGCCAGCGCCATGTCGCACTCGCCGTTAAGCAGGCTGAGCGAGGCCAGATGAATCGCCACCAGCGAAGTGGAGCAGGCCGTCTGCACATTGATGCTCGGCCCCTTCAGGTTGAGGCGAAAGGAGACGCGCGTCGTCAGGAAGTCCTTATCGTTTCCGGTGTGGCGCAGGTGAAACAGGCCGACCTCGGCCACGAAGCGCGGGTTCGTCAGCAGGTTGTAGGGCATGTAAGCGTTATGGCCGGAGCCGCCGTACACACCGATGAGGCCGTCGAAGCGCTCTGGGTCGTAACCCGCGCTTTCCAGCGCTTCCCAGCACACCTCCAGAAAGTGGCGGTGCTGCGGGTCCATGATGGCCGCGTCCTGTGGGCCAAAGCCGAAGAACGGCGCGTCGAACATCTCCATGTCGGCCAGCGGCGCGCCAGCCTTCACGTAGTTGGGGTGGCGCAGCAGCAGATCGTCTACGCCCGCCGCGCGCAGTTCGTCATCGGTATAGGGGATAATCGACTCCACGCCGTCGCGCAGATTTTGCCAGAACTCATCGGGCGTGTTCGCGCCGGGAAAGCGCCCGGCCATGCCGACAATGGCGATCTCCGAGCCACTTAACGAATCGAGTAGTTCCTGGTTGCTCATCAATAACTCTCCACTTTCGCAAGAAACCCCCGCATATCGTTATTACGCGGGGGAATGTTTTCATTGTAGATTGGCTGGCCTTGCGCGCAACTTAACGCGGGTTGCGCAGCCCCTGCCGCCGGGCAAGCTGCTGCTCGCGCAGCGATTTACGCTTCTCGGCCTGTTCGACGGTGGCCTGCACGTCCGCCTGCTGGTCGCCCTTGAGGTACTCGACCAGCGCGCCGATGGTGTTGAAGCGGAACAGATCGGCCACAGAGGGCTTCTTCGGGGCGACTTCGCTCAGGCGGCGGTTGACCACGACGGCCAGAATAGAGTTGCCGCCCAGATCGAGGAAGCTGTCGCTCATGCTGACGCGCGCCGCGCCCAGCGTTTCCTGCAAAATCAGCGCGATTTTCTCCTCCAGTTCATCCTGCGGCGCGACATAGGCAGCGGCGCTTTCTACAGCGGCTACCTCGCTCGGCGCGGGCAGCGCCTTGCGGTCGGTCTTCTTGTTGGGTGTCAGCGGGAAGGCATCGAGCGTGACAAAGTGCGCCGGAACCATAAAGTCGGGCAGGGTTTCGCTCAGGTGTTCGCGCAGGGGAGCGCTGGCGAGCTTCTGGCCGCTGCGCGAGATCAGGTAAGCGACGAGGCGCTTGTCGCCTGGGGTGTCCTCGCGGGCGATGACCACCGAGGTGCTGACATCCGGGTGCTGGTCGAGCAGTTTTTCGATCTCGCCCAGTTCGATACGATAACCGCGAATCTTCACCTGATGATCGTTGCGCCCCAGAAATTCGACGCTGCCATCGGCGCGGTAACGGGCGACATCGCCTGTGCGGTAAAGCCGTGCGCCGGGCTTTGTGCTGAAGGGGTCGGTGATGAAGCGCTCGGCATTAAGCTGCGGACGGTCGAGATAGCCGCGTACAACGCCGTCGCCGCCGATGAACAGTTCACCGGGGATGCCCGCCGGGGTGGGCTGCATGTATTTATCCAGCACGTAAAGCTGGGTGTTGGCAATAGGCCGCCCGATGGGGATCACGCCCTGCTCGCCGTTGAGCCGGTGCGTGGATGACCAGATCGTTGTTTCGGTGGGGCCGTACATATTGATGACCTCCCCGGCGACCAGTTCGGTCAGTTCGTTCGCCAGCGCCGCCGGGAAGGCTTCGCCGCCGATCAGCAGCTTGTGCAGCGACTTAAACGCGGTGCGCGTGTCGTCGTCCACCAGCAGCATGGCTGCCATAGACGGCGTGCATTGGAAATGCGTGACGTTGTGCCGCTTGATCTGCGCCGGGATGCTGTAATCCGCGCTGGGGTTGGCTAACCGCGCCAGATCGTAAAGGTGCTGTAGCTCGGCTGTGTCTGCCACCTGTTCAGAGGCGGGCAGGGTGGCGAGGCCGCGCAGCAGGTTGAGGTCTACCAGCATCCGCAGCACGGCTGGCGAAGGCACGCCGAAGTCAATCAGACAGCCGATCTCGGTGACACCCATCGCCTTCAGCTTGTTGACCATCTTCAGGCAGGTTTCCGGTGTACCGAACAGGCCGCTGGTTTCAAAGTAGCGCTCGAAGGCGTGTTCCAGCAGCGCGTCCATTTCTTCTGGCGTAAAGTCCTGCGAGTCGAAGATTTCCATCGGGTTTTTGCCGCTGGCCTGCGCGCGGTCTTTGAAGGCCGGGAAGCTCCATGCCGCCGCGCGGATGAGGTTCAGCGCGCTGCGTAGATAGCCCTTCATCGGCTCGCGCACGATTTCGCGCACTTCGTCGTTGTCCTTGCCGACGAAGGTGTGCAGCATGAGGGTGACATGCCCCTCGCCGGGGTGTCCGGCATCGCGCCACGCCTGCCGGTAAGCGGCGATCTTGCCCGCCAGTTCCTCGACACTCTGCCCAAGCAGGTGGGTGAGGATGTGATAGCCGCCTGCGCCCGCCATCTGGAAGGTTTCCGGGTTGCCCGCGATGGTGATCCATGTCGGCAGTTCGGGCTGTACCGGACGCGGCAGCGTGCGCACCGGGACGGGCTTGCCGTCGTGACCGGGGAAGTCCACTGTTTCGCCGCGCCACAGGCGGTGGATCGTTTCGATGTCGCGGAACATACCGTTCTTGCGGTCGGCAAAGTTGGCTGGCATCAGCACGAAGTCGTTAGGCTGCCAGCCTGCCGCGAAGGAAATGCCCACGCGCCCTTTGGAGAGGTTATCCACCAGCGCCCATTCTTCAGCGATGCGAATCGGGCTGTGCAGCGGCGAAACGCAGCTTCCGGCGCGAATTTTAATGTTTTTGGTGATGGCGGCGATGGCGGCGCTGGCGACGGATGGGTTCGGGTACAGGCCGCCGAATGCGCCGAAGTGACGCTCTGGTGTCCAGACCGCGCTAAAGCCGTTCTGGTCGGCGTACTTCACGCCTTCCAGCAGTAGTTCGTACTTGTCGGCCACGTCCTCGCCCTCGTCGCTGGCGAAGTAGAACAGGCTGAAATCAATCTGCCTGTCCACATGGGGCGCGGCGGCTGCGCCGTTTTCGCTGCTGGCCGCCGATTTTTCAGCGTCGCCATACAGCACCACCTTAAAGCCGCGCGTCAGCGTCCAGAACAGTTCCAGCACCGAAATGTCGAACGAAAGACTGGTCACGGCCAGCCACGTCCCCGGCGTGCCATCGTAGCCGAGGCTCTCATCCATGCCCGCAAAGAAGTTGATGACCTGACGATGCTCGATCATCACGCCTTTGGGCAGGCCGGTGGAGCCGGAGGTGTAGATGAGGTAGCTCAGGTGATGGGGCTGTACGCCGCTGTCGAAGTTTTCGGTGCTTTCCCGCGTGATGCTGTCCCAATCGCCATCAACAGCCACAACCTGCGCGTCGTGCTGTGGCAGGCGGCTGCTGAGGTGCTGCTGAGTCAGCAGGACAGGCACCTGTGCGTCCTGAATCATGAAGGCGATGCGGTCTTCGGGGTAAGTGGGGTCAAGCGGGACATAAGCGCCGCCCGCCTTCAGGATGCCCAACAGCCCGACCATGAGGTCAAGCGAGCGCTCCATGTAGATGCCTACACGCACATCTGGCCCCACGCCGAGGCTTTGCAGGTAACGGCCAAGCTGGTTGGCGGCGCTGTTGAGGTCGGCATAGGTGATGTACTGGTCTTGAAAAACGACCGCGATCGTGTCCGGCGTTTTCTGCGCCTGCGCCTCGAACAGGTGATGGATGCAGACATCCGTCGGGTAATCGGTTTCTGTCGCGTTCCATTCGTTAATCATCTGCTGGTATTCCGCGTCGGTCAGCAGCAGCGTCTGGGCAAAGGCGCGCTGCGGCGTGTTCATCATCGCGTTCAGGAAGGTTATAAACTGGTGCTGCATAGCGGCCACGCTGTCTGCGTCCAGCAGCGGAGTCTGGTACACCCAATCGCAGGTCAGGCCGTCCGGCGTAAGCACCAGCGCCAGTTCCGTCCCGGCGGGCGCGTGGTAACTGGCCGGGTCCAGCACCTGCTCAACGATCACGGCGTAGGTGGGGATGCCCTGCGCCGCTTGCAGTATGCCAAGCTCTGGATAGCGGCTGGTCAGGTCACGCGCGTAGGTTTTGCGTTCGCGCGCTTTCGCCAGCCCTTCGCTGATCTGATTCAGAACCGCGTCGAGGCTGTCCTGCGCGTTCAGCTTTACGCGCAGGGGGACATGCGTGGCAAAAAACATCTCAAACCCGGCGATGTCGCGCTGCAGCGCGGGGTCGCTGAAGCCAACATCGAAGCTGGTGCTGCCGCTGACGCGCGCCATGTAGGCGTTGAAGGCAGCCAGCAGAAAGTCGGCAGGGCGCAGCCCTTTGCTGGCGGCGAAGGTGGCGACTTGTGCCGAAATGGTCATCGGCATCGCGGCGTAGCCACTGCCGATAAACTGCTCTGAACTGCGATTGGCGTAGGGCGGCTCGATGGATTCCAGCGCGGCCAGGCGGTTCAGCCAGAAGGTCTCGTGCTTCGCCAGTGTGCCGTTGAGTGTGGTCAGCGTGTTGAACGCCTCTGGCGACAGTTCGCTCAGGCGCGAACCTTCGCGCAGGTTGTGTTCCGCTGCCAGCGCCGCCACTGAAACGGGTTGACCGCCAATGGTGGACAGCTTGCGGATGCGTACTTCACTGCTGCCTGTGGCGACCTGAAGCGCGTCCTCGCTCATGTATGTCAGTGTCCCCGGCGCGGCGCTGCTGGTCGCTTCCAGCACTTCAATTTCCTGCGCGGTGTACGCCTGTCCGCCAATGACGATCTTGGGGCGTGCTAACGGGTTCGGCACCGGGCCGAAATCCAGCGCGCGCACCAGCGCCGCCGTGCTTTCGGCATCTGCCCGCCAGTCTATGACGGCGGCGGCGCGCGGGCGGTCATCCTTCAGAAATTTGGTGCTTGGGTCAAGCTGGTGCTGGCGCGGCTGTACGGTGCCGCTTGCCAGTTCGTCCACTAATTCGCTAAACGTCGCAATCGCGGTTTCGTAAGTTTTGGTGTTCAGCGTAAAGGCGGTTTCGCCGGGGGCGATGTCAATGCTCTGCTGCTTGAGGATGTCCCCCGCGTCTACCTGATCGAGCATGACATGCCACGAAACGCCGTGTCTGGATTCCTGATTAAGCAGCGCCCAGTTGGTGGCGTTGAGGCCGGAATAACGGGGCAGCGGCCCATCATGGAAGTTGATGGCGCTTTTGCGCGGCAGGCGCAGGATGTCGCCGGGGATGATCGAAAGGTTGGCGATGCTGAAGAAGTAATCGAACGGCTTTGCGCTTAAGGCGGCGATCAGCGCCTCTTTCGGGCGCGGCGCGATGACCGGGATTCCCACATTCTGCGCCCACTGCGCGATGGTCGGGTTTGCCGAGATAATGCCATAAAGTTCATGCCCACGACTGAGCAGAATATCCGCGCATTGGATCAGCAGCGTCCCCTCGCCGATGATATAGCTGCTAAATTTTTCGTGCATGTTTCTTCCCCAGGAGTGAATATTTTCGTTGTCTACAGTACGGTGACCGTCTTTGTGATGAATGGTCAGCGTTAGTGAATAACCCAATTATAAACGTGTGGCTTCAGCCTGGATGTTAATGTCGCTACCTTACAAAGAGCTAAAGGTGCGCCGGGGCGGGCCGCTGGTGATAGCCGCGCTCAAGGTGTGTCGTGTATGTTTTGGGCATAAATATCTGTGAAACACAGAGGGGAAAAACAATGCTGCGATACTGGCGGGAAATTGGCGCGCTGCTGCTGGCAGGTGGTGTCCTGGTGGTCGGCGCGGGGGTGCTGTATATCGCCTACAGGCAGGCTTACACGTGGACGCATCCCCCCCGTAACCCGGTTAGCCAGACTCCGGAAAGCGGCTATGGGCTGGTGAACTGGGAAGAAGTGGCTTTTACGACCGCCGACGGTCTGGAACTGAAGGGCTGGTTTATCGCGCCCAACCCGGAGGATGCGGCCAAAGCTGACGGCGCAACGGTGATTATGGTGCATGGGCTGGGCGGCAATCGCAGCGCTTTAGCCAGCCGCGCGGCCATTCTGACGCGGCATGGTTACAACACGCTGCTGTATGATGCGCGCGGGCATGGCGAAAGCGACGGCGAAATGACCACGCTCGGCTATAACGAAGTCGAGGATGTGCGCGCGGCGCTGGCGTACCTGCAAACGCGCGACGATGTGGACATGGAGAAGGTGGCCGGCCTCGGTATATCGCTCGGCGGGGCGACAGTCATTCGGGCGGCGGCGCGCATCCCGGAACTGCGTGTGGTGGTGGCTGAGAGCAGCTATAAGAGCATCCCCAGCAACGCCGACCACATCATCAGCCTGTACACAGGTCGGCAGGCGTTCCCGCTGGCGCAGTGGTTTGTGGACGTGGTGACAGGCGTTCCGGTGAGCCAGGTCAACTCACTGGAGGATTTGCCGAAGATCGCGCCGCGTCCGGTGCTGCTGGTGCATGGCGAACAGGATGAGGTGATTTTCCCCGATAACAGCCGGGAGATGTACGAGGTCGCGGGGGAGCCAAAGGCGCTGTTCATGGTGCCGGGTGCCGGACACGGCGACATTATCGCGGTGGATGCCGATGGTTACGAGGCGCAGGTGGTCGCCTTCCTCGATGAGCATCTGCGCGGAGATTAGGTGCTGTTGGTGTTTTAGGTGTAGAGTCGCTGTCATGTTAACGGACGCGATATATCGCGTCCCTACAAATAGTCCGGTGTAGGGACGGCATAGATGCCGTCCGCACACATAAGGTCAACTGACCACACAATTATTCCCTGTCGCCGTTGAGCCATGAAGCCATGTACTCCGGCTTTTCCAGTTCCAGCGCATCTACGGTGATATTCAGCGGGTGGAAGGTATCCACCATCACGGCCACCTCATCGGTCTTTTCCTTGCCAATGCTGGCCTCGGTCGCGCCGGGCTGTGGGCCATGCGGCAGGCCACTGGGGTGCAGCGTGATGTCGTACTTGTCTATGCCCTTGCGCGACATAAAGTTGCCGTCGCAGTAGTAAATCACCTCGTCGGAGTTGACGTTGGAGTGATTATACGGCGCGGGGATGCCCTGCGGGTGATAATCGAACAGTCGCGGCACAAACGAACAGACCACGTAATTCCAGCCCTGAAACGTCTGGTGGACGGGCGGTGGCTGGTGGATGCGCCCGGTGATCGGCTCGAAGTCGCGGATGTTAAAAATCCATGGGTAGAGATAGCCATCCCAACCGACCACATCTAACGGTGAATGGTCGAGGATGTGGCGGCTGAGGGTGTCGCGGGCTTTGACGCGCACTTCATACTCGCCGTTGTCCGTCACTGTTTCAAGCTCCTGCGGTACGCGGATGTCGCGTTCACAGTAGGGTGCGTGTTCCAGCAGTTGGCCGTATTCATTGCGGTAGCGCTTCGGCGGCTCGATGCGCGAGGCCGATTCCAGTGTGAAGAAGCGCGCGCTGTCGCCTTCCAGCACGATCTGCCATGTGGTGCCGTAAGGGACGACGATGTAATCACCCGGCTCGAAGGGCAGGCGGCCAAACTGTGAACGCAGTACGCCGTGTCCCTCATGCACGAACCACATCTCGTAGGCCTGCGCGTTGCGGTAGAAGTAGTCCATACTTTTGGTCGGGCGGCTGAGGCCGAGGATCACGTCATTGTTGCCGAGGATGTTGCGCCGGGACGAGATCGCGTCGCCGCCTGCGGGCAGGTCTGCCGTGCGGAAGGCGCGGTGCCGGACTGCGCCGAAGTCGGCATACTCCGGCCTGGCCGCGCCGAGCAGTTCCGTTTTGACCACGCGCGGCGGCAGAAAGTGGTGATAGAGGATGGACTGGATGCCGGAGAAGCCTTCCAGCCCCATGACTTCTTCGCGGTACAGGCCGCCATCCGGTTTGCGGAACTGTGTATGTCGCTTGTGGGGTATCTCGCCCACACGATGATAGAATGTCATAACCCGCTCCTTTAAAAGCTCAACGCAAAGACGCAGAGGCGCAAAGAAACGCTCTGTGTCCTTTGTGGTTTAAGTGCTTTTCTCTCCAACTGTGTTTCGCAGGATGCCTAACCGCTCGATCTCCAGTTCGACCACATCACCCGGTTGCAGCCATGGGCCTTGCGCTTTCGTCAGTTCCAGCAGGCAGCCCGTGCCGACTGTACCGCTGCCGATCACGTCACCCGGTTGCAGCGTCACGCCTTCGGACGCGCGCGCGAGCATGTCGCCAAATGACCAGTGCAGGTCTTTCCAGTTGCCGCGCGACATCTCCTTGCCATTCACCCGCGCGATCATCTCCAGATCGTAGACTCCCGGCCTGCCGGTATGACGGTCGGCCAGTTCGTCCGGCGTGACCAGATACGGCCCGAAGGACGAGGCGAAGTCCTTGCCCTTCGCCGGGCCGAGGCCAACCGCCATCTCCTGCCGCTGAATATCCCGCGCTGACCAGTCGTTGAAGATCATGTAGCCGAAGATATGCTCCTCTGCTTTATCCGCCGGGATGTCGCGCCCGGCTTTGCCGATGACGCAGGCGACTTCCAGCTCGTAATCCAGCGCTTCGCTGCGGCGGGGGTAGGGGATCACGTCGTCGGGGCCGTAGATAGCCGTATGGTTGGAGAAGTAGAACACGGGAATCTCGTACCACGCTTCCGGCACTTCGCGCCCGCGATTGGCGTTGGCCGTTTTCACGTGCTGCTCGAAGGCGTAGAAGTCGCGCAGCGAATTGATACGAAAGAGAGGATTAGCCGGGTTTAGCGGATACATGATTTCACTTTCAGGTATGCCTGTGAGTAAGGGCGACTCGCTAAGTCGCCCCTGTAAATTTATGCTGCTCCGCACACGGTTGCTTCAGTTACAGATTGCCGCGCCGCTCCTGTTCCAGTTCCAGCGCCTCGAACAACGCTTTGAAGTTGCCTTTGCCGAAGCCGCGCGAGCCGTGCCGCTCAATGATTTCCACAAACGCGGTCGGGCGGTCTTGCAGCGGGCGGCTGAAGATTTGCAGCAGGTAGCCCTCGTCGTCATGATCCACCAGAATGCCTAGTTCTCTGATGGCGGCGAGGTCTTCCTTGATCTTGATGCCTTGCAGGCGCTCCGGCAGCGTGTCGTAGTAGGCATCGGGGACGCGCAGGAACTCGATGCCGTTGGCCTTGAGCGTACTCACCGTTTCGAGGATGTCCTTGCACGACAGGGCGATATGCTGCACACCGGGGGTCATGTAGTAATCGAGATATTCCTCGATCTGGCTTTTGCGCTTGCCCTCGGCGGGTTCGTTGATGGGGAACTTGACGCGCCCGTTGCCGTTTTCCATCACCTTAGACATGAGCGCGGAGTATTCGGTGCTGATGTCCTTGTCGTCGAACGAGATCAATTGGCGGAAGCCCATCACCTGATGGTAGAAGTTCACCCAATGATTCATCTTGCCCAATTCGACGTTGCCGACGACATGATCTACCGCCGCTAACCCGGCAGACTCGTAGGGCAGGTCGAGCGGCTGGTAGCCGGGGGCGAACACGCCGTTATAGTCGCTGCGGTCAATGAATACGTGAATCACTTCGCCGTAGGTACGAATGGCGGCGGTGCGGTAGATGCCGTATTCGTCCTTCTCCTCGCGCGGCTCCCACGCGCCAACCGCGCCGCGTGAGGTCGTCGCCTTGTACGCCTCTTCCACGTCCGGCACGCCGAGCGCCATATACTTCACGCCGTCGCCGTGCAGCATCTGGTGCGCGGCAATTTCGCTGGTGGGGCGATAGGGCGCGGAGACGACAAACCGTATCTTGCCGGATTCCAGCACGTAGGACGCGAATTCACGGTTGCCGGTTTCCAGCCCGGAGTAGGCCACTGGCTGAAAGCCGAAGCCCTTCCACCAGTAGTACATCGCCTGCTTGGCGTTGCCCACCCACCAATGCAGATGATCCATAGACTTGATCTTCAGAAAATCGGCTTCTTCGTTCATCGGGCGGGTATCTTGCAGCGTATTGTTCACCATAATTCTGTGACCTCTATCAACTCATGTTTAAACGGTTTGGTCATAATCGTTTACGAATAACATCGTTCAGGCGGCCAAGCGCTTCGTCGAACTGGCCGGGCTGGACATTACTGAAGTTCAGGCGCATCGCGTTGTGATGCGTATCGCCCACAGCGAAGGCGTGGCCGGGGATGTAAACAACTTTGTTGTCAATCGCGTCGGCCAGCATTTCGGTGGTGTCTATGTGTTCCGGCAGTGTGACCCACGCGAACAGCCCGCCCTCCGGCTTCGTCCATGTGGCGATGTCGCCCAGATGCCTGTCGAGCGCGGTCATCAGGGCGGCACAGCACTCGCGGTTGGTGGCGTTCAGCCGTTCCAGATGCGGCTCAAGCAGGCCGCGCTGCAAAAAGTCATAGACCGCCCGCTGCATCAGCGCCGACGACTCCAGGTCCATCGATTCGCGCAGCGCGGCGATCTGTGGCGTGAGTTGTGCAGGGGCGACCAGCCAGCCCAGCCGAACCGCCGGGGCGAGCATTTTGGAGAACGACCCCAAGTAAAAGACCATCTCACCGCTGTCATGTGCTTTGATAGGCAGTGGCATCTCGCCCGCAAAGCGCAGCGGCGAGTACGGATCATCCTCGACCAGCGGCACGCCGTATTCAGCGGCAAGCCGGGCGGCGCGCTGGCGTTTTTCCGCGCTGATGCTTACGCCTAACGGGTTGTGAAAGTCGGGGATGAGGATAATCAGGCGCGGGCGCGGTGTCTGCCTGAGCGCGGCCTCCAGCGCGTCTATATCGGCCCCGGTTTCGAGGTTGGTCGGCAGGGTATGAGCGACTACGCCGCGCCCGGCTGTCGCCATTTTGACCCCGGTAAAGGTCGCGGCTTCAATCACCGCGCTGTCGCCGGGATCAAGAAACAGGCGCGAGAGGATGTTCAGCCCTTGCTCACAGCCGTTAGTGATGACGATCTGCTGTGGCGTGCAGGCCACCCCGCGCGACTGCATGTACCCGGCCAGCCACTCACGCAGCGGCACGTACTGCGGGCTGTACTGCATCGCCCGCGCGCCCTGCCATTCCAGCACCGTGTTCAGCGAATGGCGAAATTCTTCGATTGGCAGACATTCGCTGGCGGGCAGGCCGGTGGCAAGCGAGATGATCGCCGGGTCTACGGCGTGCGCTAACAACTCGCGCAGTACCGAGCGCTTCAGGTAACTCACTTCCCTGCTGAGGGTATACTGAACGGTCATGGCAACCTCTCTATGAATAATATTTCATGAAATTCAAAAAATGTCAACGATTCGTCAAATTGTGATGAAAAACACAAAATTAATCAAAGTTACGTAAATCTGTCGTTTGTTTTTATTCATTCGTGAATGGCTGTAACGGGCGGCGAGAGCAGGTTGGCCGATGGACATCCAACCCTCGACACATGCCGTTAATGACCTCTTTACACGGGGATAATTTATTCCGGGCTGGACAGCGGCAGGACGGTAGTGGATTTGATCTGGCTGAGGACGAGGCTGGTGTAAATGCGCGCAACGCCGGAAATCGGCGTAAGCTGATCCATAACGAAGCGCTCTAAGTCTTTCCGGTCGCGGATGGCGACCTTCAGCAGATAGTCGTGTTCCCCTGTCACGTGATGGCATTCCAGCACTTCCGGCATTTGCGAGACGGCCTGACGGAAGCGGTCTACATGCTCCAACTGGTGCATCTGAAGCTGCACATGGATGAAGCACAGCATGGTATAGCCGAGCTTCTCCCAGTCCAGCAGCGCGGTATACTGCGCGATGTAGCCAAGCTGCTCCAGACGGCGTACACGGGCATGAACAGCCGGGGGCGAAAGGTTCACCTGTCGCGCCAGTTCGACGTTGCTGATACGGCTGTTCGCTTGCAGCTCCTGCAAAATAATCCGATCAAGATCATCGAGTGTCTTGCTGCCAGAATGTTCTGTCATTTTGCGGCCTGTGTGCTGAATATGCAGCCACAGTTTACCGCAAGGCACGGCAGACTGACAAAAGTTATTTTGTGACCCTTGCGCTAGGCGAAGGGGTTACGCGCCTGCCATTCTGCGGTGGCTCTTTCCAGGCGGTCGGGCTGCACTTCGACCCCGATGCCCACGCCGTCCGGCACGGTCAGGGTGCTGTCCGCGTTTAGCACGAAAGGCGGCTCGGTCAGGTCGGGGTTAAAGTAGCGGTCGGTCGCGGAAATGTCGCTGGGCAGCGTGACCCCCGGCAGCGACGCAAAGGCGGTGTTCGCCGCGCGTCCTACGCCGGTTTCCAGCATCCCGCCGATCCACAGCGGCACTTCATGCTCCACGCAGATGTTGTAAATCTCGAGGCTTTCGGTAAAGCCGCCGACGCGCGCGGGCTTGAGGTTGAGGATGCGACACGCGCCAACCTTCAGCGCCAGCCGCATGTCGTTGGCCGATTTCACGCTCTCGTCCAGACAGACCGCCGTTTTGATCTGCGGCTGAAGCAGGCTGTGTTCGTAAATATCCTCGTGGCCGAGCGGCTGCTCGATCATCAGCAGG
This sequence comes from uncultured Anaerolineaceae bacterium, assembly GCA_964548765.1. Taxonomy (GTDB): domain Bacteria; phylum Chloroflexota; class Anaerolineae; order Aggregatilineales; family Phototrophicaceae; genus JAIOHN01. Next base: position 43,088 of record CAZJSU010000011.1, on the reverse strand, counting down.
TCGTACTGGTCAAGCTGCGCCAGATGGTCGGCATCGGCCAGCGTGTAGGCGCTGTTGGCATCGAGCATCAGCATCACGTCGGGGAAAACCTCACGCACCCCCCGCGCCAGTTCAACATCCCAGCCGGGCTGAATCTTGAGTTTGATGCGCGTGTAACCCTGATCGAGACGCTTCTGGATGATCTTCACCGTGTCAGCGATGGACGGCTGAATGCCAATGCTCACGCCGACGGTGGCGGAGCCGCGTGACTGGTGATTATCCGGCAGGTACGACGCGAACAGGTCTACCAGCCGCATGTCGTTGGCTTTGGCGAAGGCATCCCAGACCGCAGCCTCGACTCCGGCTTTGGCATGGTTGCTGCCACGCACGGCATGGATCAGCGCGGGAACTTCGGTCGGGCTGGTGATGGTCTTGCCGACCAGCCGCTTGATGACGAAGTGCGGCAGGATATGCAGAGCCGTCATGATGGTTTCCGGGCCGTACCCCGGCTTGGTTTCAACGGAACATTCGCCCCAGCCAGTGATGCCGTCTTCGGTGGTTAGCTCAACCAGCACCGCCGCCTTAAACGGCTCTACCCCGAAGCTGGTTCGCAGCGGCTCGACAAAGGGCAGCGACACAGGATGCAGCCGGATGTTTTGAATAGTAATAGGGCGCACAAAAAACTCCTTTGAGGGGGATGGGATGATCCTGGATAGGTTGGTCTTAACGAAACGCGCTAAACCCCGCCACGCCCACGTTCTTAACAGCGGGCGCGCCGTTTATTTATCGCGCGGTTAGTCGAAAATGTCAAAGATGTCCTCGAAGAACGATTTCCGGCGGCGGCCTTTGCCCTGCCGGTAGCGGTCATCATCGTCTATGTAAGGGCGTTCATCGTTTTTTCGCTTGCGTGCCGGGGCGGCCTCGCTGTAGCCAGCCTGCGGCGGAGCGCCTTCCTGCGCGATAGTGCGCTCGATGATTTTGTCGAGTTCGCTGCGGTCAAGCCATACACCCCGGCACTGTGGGCAGTAATCAATCTCCACGCCGCGCCGTTCGCTGATTGCTAAATCCACGGTTTCACATACAGGGCATTTCATAGTCGTCTCGCGCTCTTCGGTCAGATTCCTGATGCTGCTTCCCTATATTTAGCATAATTGTTTTAAAAATAAAGATGCAGGGGGTGAATGTATACCGTGCCTGAGTGAGAGGTTGATGAGTGCATCCGGCATCACCGTAACACTGTGGCGATGCCGGAGAAGGGGAATGCGGCGGGGCGTTACGGCGCGGCGGGCTGCAAATGATCGTGATGGACTGCCGCCTGTGCTTGGTGCATGAGCCAGATGTAGCTGTCTTCCATGCTGGGCGCGACCGGGCTGGCTGTGTAATGGGCATCCGGCACGCCGAGGACGCGGTACTGTACGCCGTTCTGCACCTGAAGCGTGGAAACGACTGTCAGGCCGTGATTAGGGCGCTCGCCAGCGGTGACGATGTTCCAGACCTTGCCCTGTGCCAGCGCGATCATGTCTGACGGTCTGCCGCGATAGAGGATGCCGCCTTTGTGGACGATCGCCAGATCATTGCAGCTATGGCTGATGTCCTCGATGATATGGGTTGAGAGAATGACCGTGCGGCTGGCGGCCATATCGGACAGCAGATTGCGGATGCGGACGCGCTCCTCCGGGTCAAGGCCGACTGTCGGCTCGTCCACAATCAGCAGTTTGGGGTCGCCCAGCAGCGCCTGCGCGATGCCCACCCGCCGCTTCATACCGCCCGAATACGTTCTCAGGCGGCGGTCGGCCACGTCGGTCAGGCGCACCACCTCCAGCAGTTCCTCGATCTGCCGCTGGCGCTGCTGTTTATCGGTGACACCTTTGAGGATGGCGATGTAATCCAGAAACTCGCGCGCGTTGAGGTGTGGGTACAGCCCCAATTCCTGCGGCAGGTAGCCAAGCAGCGACTTGGCCGCGTGTTTGCCATTCGCGGTAGAGAGATCGTGACCAAAGACGCTGACCCTGCCCTGTGTAGGGCGCAGCAGCCCGGCGATGATACGCATGAGGGTGGTTTTGCCCGCGCCATTGGGGCCGACCAAACCGAACATGCCTGCGCCAATGGTCATATTGATTTCCTTCAGCGCGTGAACCTTGCCGCTGTAGGTTTTTGTCAGGCCGTGAATCTCGATAGCCATCGTGTTTCTCCTTATTTAGCGATTTTCGTCTAACGATTTTCCTGACCGCGCATGATGCCCCACGCCAGCAGGCCAAGTATGAGCAGGATGCCCGCACCGACAGCGATAGCATCTAAACTCATGACGGGCGGCAGCGGGACAGGCGTGCGGTTGCTTACGGCGACTGCGTATTCAGTGGATAGGACGAGGATGTAAAACAGGCCGATGGGCGAGCGAAAATACATGGCGACCATGACCGCCACTGTGATTAGCCCAACCAGTACCGCCCGCCGGCGGTTAGGCTGCCCGGCGGCCAGCAGCACACTGAACGTGCCTGCGAACAGCGTGAACAGCAGCAGGCCGCTGATCCAGAGGGTGAGCCATAGCGCCAGATCAAACGTCCCGATGAGCAGCAGCCCAGCCAGCCCGATGACAATACAGGTCAGCGCCATAGCCAGCGTCAGCCCCAGCCACACCCCCGCGACTTTGCCGAGCAGGTAGGTGCGGTGCGCCAGCGGCAGCGCCCGCAGGCAGTCCAGCACCCGGTACTGGCGATCAAACGGGATGACCTCGGTAAGGATGATGGGGATAGCAACCAGAGGGGTCGCCAGCAGCGCGATCGTGCTGAGGATCATCATACTGGTATTGAGATAATAGATGCTGGCTTCAGGCACCGCGTTCACTTCGATGGAAGTCAGGAAAGTGTCCCGCGCGGCCAGCAGGTAAAGCAGCGGCAGCGTAATTAACCCGGCGAAGATGATACGCAGGCTGCCACGCCGCCACATCATCAGCGCTTCATAACGCGCCATCGCCAGAATCTGATACAGCGCCAGATGTCGAACCATCGAAAACTTCTCCTATTCACGTGTTGTTTGACGCAGGCTGAGCAGCAGGCGTTCTTCATCGCGCAGCAGCAGCGCCGCCAGCGCGATCAGGTTGATGCCAAGTGCCATCACACAGAAGCGGTTAAGCCAGTAGTCGCCTGTGGGCAGGATGCCCGCTTCGAGGTAGGGATGAACCACCCACAAAAGCGGTTGAAGGTGATTGAACGGGCGCATTGTGGGTACGCCGGGCAGCAGAGCGCTGCCAAAAAACAGCGCGCCGAACCAGATTAACCCGGCAACAACGATGCCGAAGGCAGACACGCGCGTGCGCTGTGTGGTGTATACAGCTACACCGCCCAACAGCAGCGCGGGCGGCAGCCAGCGCATCAGGAGCGCCAGTATATCCGCGCTGCCTGCAAGTTGAATGGTCAGCGCCATGCCCGCCAGCGCGATTCCGGTTTGCGCCACGAAAAGCGCCGCCAGCCGCTCTATCAGTATCCACGCAACAGGGCGTGGGCAGGCCAGCAGCACTTCCAGCGCGGGTTCATCGTCGGGGGCGAAGACCAGCGCCGCCTGCACCGCCAGCGCCAGCGGGACGACGAACGCGACGACGCGCGCCGGGTCGCCCCAGGGAACAGCGCTGCGGGTGGCTTCGGGCGCGGGGCTGATGAGCAGCAGGACGATAAACGCGGCGCTCACCACCAGCCCGACCCAACCGACCGCGCGCAGGCTGAACAGCCACGCGATGCCCACAGGGTAACGGCGTACTGCCAGCGCTGCGTTCCCGGCGAACCACAGCAGCCCGCCCGCCAGCAGCAGGGCGATCACGGTAATGTAGGGGTGGGGGGTGGCTTCCGGGCTGCCCCAGAGGGCGACGGCAAGCACCCCGGCGAGAACGATCAGCAGCAGGGTAAAAAGCGTGTTTTTCAAGCCAATGCTCCTGTATGGTATTTGTTCCGGCCTGCCAACCACAGGGCAACCAGCAGCAGCAGCGCCGCGCTCCCGAACAGCAGGGGCTGGTTCGCCGGATGGCTTAAGCTGGCGAGGAAGGGAAGATAAGCCAGTGGGTTGTTGTATGGCACATAACGCAGCCAGACATGCAGCCCCCACAGGCTGAGGCTGATGGCTGAGCTTGCCAGCGCGTTCACCATCAGCACGCTGAGCAGGAAGGCCAGCGCGGAGAGAAAGGTCATCGGCGCGAGCCACGACAGCACCAACGGCCACAGCGACAGCTCGTGCTGGAACAGCGTCAGCGTCAGGCTGGCAAGCAGGCCGAGCAGCAGGTTAAAGCCGAAGACCAGCACCAGCCGCGCCAGCAGCAGCAGCCGAACCGAGGCGGCGGTGGCGTTCTCCAGTTCCAGCATCTGCTCCACGTCGGTGTCATAGAGCAGCGCCACGCTGACAGCCGTTACCACAGGGGCGATGATCGCCAGCAGCACCATGCCAGACGAGGCGTAAGTCTCCAGCGTAACCAGCGTGCCGAGCAGCATCACCAGCGCCGAAGCCACCCAGATACCGCGCCCGACCACGCGCACCTGACTGTAAAGCAGCAGCAGCGGCCACCATTCAGCGTTTCGCTGCAGGCGCGTTTTGCGCGGGGCGGGCAGTTCAGCCGTAAGCTGCTCGATAAGCGCGGCGGTCAGTTCGGCGTTGGCGGTAGGGGCCTGCCAGTGGTGGAGGCGCTCGACGACAGGCAGCATGTCCTCGGCGGCTTCGGCGCTTTCCATGTCCTCCAGCAGCATCCTGTGGTGTTTGTGGTAGTCGGCATGGTGGTTATTGTTCGTCATAGTGTTCGGCTTCTCGTTCCAGGACGGTTTTGAGGCGGCGCAGGCCAAGCGAAAGGCGCGACTTGACTGTGCCGACCGGGATATTGAGCGCTGTGGCAATCTCGGCCAGCGAAAGCTCCTGGTAGTAACGCAGGATGACGACTTCACGCTGGTGGTCGGGCAGGGTGGTCAGCACTTCCGCCACCTGCCGCGCATCATCAGCCGCTGTCAGCATTTCTTCGGGCGGCTCGGCGGGGTACTGATGAAGCTGGTCTGGTTCTGTGTCAATCTGGTAACGGGTCGCGGCGCGTTTGTAATGGTCGCGGGCGAGGTTGGTGGCAATGGCGTACAGCCAGGGCTTGAACGGGCGCGGGTATGCATAGCTGTGGATGGCGCGCATCAGCCGCATAAATGTTTCCTGCGCCAGGTCTTCGGCCAGTGTACGATCACCGTCGGTCATGCGGTAAAAAAAGCCAATAAGCGGGCTGTGATGGTGCTTTACCAGTGCTGCCAGCGCTTGACGGTCGCCGCGTTGTACTTTCAGGGCTAGTTCTTCCTCGGTTGGCAAGCCTTTATCCCCGGCTTTCATGCTCTGCTGCTCTATTCTGCACCCTGATACGAGGTCGCCGCCAAAAGGTTCACGGACTTAACGGTGAGTTTGCCGGGTTGCGGGGGATTGGGTACAATGCCAGCCAACATAGGTTTTGAAATATTGTTGTTATAAATCAGGGATTATTTTATGTCCGAACATGCACACACCAAGCTGCATGTCCATGATATTTCGCTCAGCTTTGGCGGCATCCACGCACTGCAGAATGTTGATTTTAAGGTGCCACAGGGCAGCATCACGGCGGTGATCGGCCCCAATGGCGCGGGCAAAACCAGCCTCATCAACAGCATCACCGGCTTCTACCAGCCACAGAAGGGCGGTATTGTGCTGGACGGGCAGGATATTAGCCGCCTTCCTCCTTACAAGCGCGCGCAAATAGGCATCTCCCGCACGTTTCAGAATATCGCCCTGTACACCAATATGACCACGCTGGATAACCTGATGGCTGCGCGGCATATCCACATGAAGAGCAACCTGCTTACAGGGGCGATCTTCTGGGGCAGCGCGCAGCGTGAGGAAATCGCGCATCGCCGCGTGGTAGAGGAAATCATCGAGTTTCTGGAAATGGAAAGTATCCGCAAGTCCACTGTGGGGACACTCAGCTACGGCCTGCGGAAGCGTGTCGAACTGGGGCGGGCGCTGGCGCTGGAGCCGTCGCTGCTGCTGCTGGATGAGCCGATGGCCGGGATGAATGTCGAGGAAAAAGAGGACATGGCGCGCTTCATCCTCGATGTTCACGAACAGCAGGGCATGACCATGATGCTCATTGAGCATGATATGGGGCTGGTGATGGATATTTCTGATCAGGTGGTCGCGCTGGATTTTGGACAGAAGATTGCCGAAGGCGCGCCCGACGCGATTAAACAGAACGAAAGGGTAATCAAGGCTTATTTAGGGCAGGAAGTATAAATGTTAGCCGTTCAGGAAAAGAAAATTGTTGCTTCAAAAGAAAATATTCAGATAGGCGAGCTTGACCCGGCAGAGAACACGCTGGGTAAATCGTTTCTGGCGCGTGTGCGACAGTTGAACGACAACATCGCCATGCGGAAAAAGCGTTATGGCATCTGGCAGGAATACACATGGCAAGAGAGTTATGAGCAGGTGCGCGCTTTATGTCTGGGGCTGGTGAGTCTGGGGTTACAGCCGACAGAGCGCGTCTGCATTATTGGCGAGAATGACCCGGAGTTTTACTGGGCGGAGATCGCCGCATGGAGCGCGCGGGCGATTACCACCGCCATCTTCACCGACGCGAACCTGTCGGAACTTCAGTACATCGTGGAAGACTCCGACACGGTTTTTCTGTTCGCGCACGATCAGGAGCAGGTGGACAAAGCGCTGGCGCTGCGGGAAAAGCTGGTCAACGTGCAGCGGGTTATTTACTGGGACGACAAGGGGATGTGGGGCTATGATGACCCCTGGCTGCTGCGCTATGAGGACTTGCAGCAGTTGGGGCGCGAGTATGGCGAACGCCAGCCCGACCTGTTCGAGCAGATGATTGCCGAGGGCGACCCGCACGATATCGCCATCTTCAGTTACACCTCTGGCACTACCAGCCTGCCCAAAGGGGCGATGATTAGCCATTACAACCTGCTTTATGGCAATCGTCACGCGCTCCAGCTTGAGCCATCGTATCATACGGATAACTTCGTCTCGTTCACGCCGATGGCGTGGATTACCGAGCAAAGCCTAGGCGTGACCGGGCATGTAAGCACTGGCTTTACCGTGAACTTCCCGGAAGGACCAGAGACAGTGCAGCATGACATCCGCGAGATCGCGCCGGACGCGCTGCTGTTCCCCAGCCGCATCTGGGAGGGAATCGCCAGCCTCGCACAGGTGCGGATCAATGACAGCACGTGGATCAACCGCTTTCTGTTCCGCACGTTTATGCCCGTAGCCTACAAAGTGATTGATCTGGAAGACAGCGGTAAGCCGGTTGGCCTGCACTGGCGGCTGCTGCGCTGGCTGGGGGAAATTGCGGTCTTCCAGCCGCTGCGCGACAAGCTGGGCATGGTGCGCCTGCGTACCGCGCTGACGACGGGCGCGGCCCTCAGCCCGGACTTTATCCGCTTCTTTCAGGCGATTGGGGTGCGGCTGAAGAACCTTTACGGCTCGACCGAGGCGCAGACGCACACGCTGCATTATGAGGGCAACATCAAGCTGGCAAGCGTCGGCACGCCGCCGCCCGGCGTGGAGATCACCATCGGCGAGGACAACGAGGTATGGGTACGCAGCCGCTCGGTTTTTCAGGGTTATCACAAAAGCCCGGATAAAACGGCGGAGGCCGTTGACCCGGAGGGCTGGTTCCGTACCGGGGACGCGGGTTACATTGATGAGGACGGCCACCTGTATTACCTTGACCGCGTGACGGATATGATCGAACTGGCGAATGGTGAGCGCTTCAGCCCGCAGTATATCGAAATCCGCCTGAAGTTCAGCCAGTATATTCAGGATGTGATGGCGGTTGGCGGCTTCGACATGGAGTACGTGACCGCGATCATCACGATTGACTTTGACAATGTGGCGCGCTGGGCAGAGAAAAACCGCATCGGCTTCACCACTTATGTAGACCTTTCGCAAAAGCCAGAGGTCTACGCGCTCATTAAGCAGGACATCCAGCGGGTGAACGACACGCTGCCGCCCGCCGCCCGCGTGAAGAAGTTCGTGATCCTGCACAAGACGTTTGACGCAGACGAGGCGGAACTGACGCGCACGCGCAAGCTTAAGCGGCGGGTGCTGGAACAGAAATACGGCGAAATGCTGGACGCGATGTACAGCGACCGCGAAAGCGTGACCGTGAGCGCAGAGGTGAAATATCGTGACGGGCGCACAGGCATTGTAGAAACGGCGGTGACAGTATGCACGGTGTAGCCTCACGGCAGACGGACTACCGGCGCTATTTTATCGCGGGCGCGTATCTGGTCGCGGTGCTGCTCCTGCTGGCATGGCTGGGGCCGCTGGTGGCCGCGCAGCAGCCGTTCCGGCTGGTGCAGAGTACGCTTACGGGCATCATGGTCGGTGGGGTGTATGCGCTGATCGCGCTCGGCATCGTCATTATCAACAAGTCATCCGGGGTGTTTAACTTCGCGCACGGCTGGATGATGCTGATTGGCGGCCTGATTTTTTACAGCTTCTTCGTCACCAGCAATATCTCGGTATTGGCGGCGGCGGCGCTGTCGCTCATCACGGTTGTGTTGGTGCTAACGACGCTGGGGACAGGCACGCTGCGCCAGCCGCGTTACCTGCTGGGCGGGCTGGCGGCGGTCATCGTACTGACCGCGATGATGACCGTGCGGCTGCCGGAGAATGATCTGGCGTGGCTCCACGCCATCACCGGCGCGGTGGTCGGGTCGGTGCTGCTGGGGCTGATGATTGAGCGCTTCACCATTCGCCCGCTGATCGGCCAGCCGTTGTTTACGGCCATCCTGATGACACTGGCGGTTTCTGAGGTGCTGCGCGGCCTGACCCAGTTGACGTGGGGCAGCGTTCAGATGAACCTGCCCGTGTTTACCGAACTCAACCCGCTCGGCATTCCGCAGCGTGTCGCGCCGGTTCGTATTGATGCGACGGAGACGCTGGGCGGCATGATTATTATTGACAAGGCCTTTCTGCTCGCCTTTGTGCTGGCGCTGGTCGCGTTTGTGCTGTTTGTGTTGTTCTTCCGCTTTACCAACGTCGGGCTGGCGATGCGCGCGGTGGCCGAGAGCCAGCCGCTGGCGCAGTCGGTCGGGCTGCGGGTGCGGAGTGTGCTGGCGGCGGCCTGGGCGATCGCCGCGCTGCTGGCGACGGTGGGCGGCGTGCTGCTGGGCGGCGCGACCAATCTCTCGCTGACGCTGCCATTTGTCGCGCTGCGGGCGTTCCCGGCGGTGCTGCTGGGCGGGCTGGAATCGATCGCGGGGGCGTTTGTGGGCGGGCTGATTATCGGCCTGACGGAACAGTACGCCACGCTGTTATTCCCCGGTACGCAGGTGGGCGAGCAGCTCGCGCCCTATGTCATCCTCATGGTGGTGCTGGTTATTCGGCCTGATGGCCTGTTCGGCCAGAAGCGTATTGAGCGGATTTAATTGAAGGACGTTTATGTCAGCCGATATTCGACCATCAGGTGTTTTTGATACCCATTACGCGCAGGACATCGCGCTTAACCGCACCCGTACAGACAGCCTCATCAAGCACGGGTTGATTATCCTGCTGCTGCTCGTCCCGCTGCTGACGGTGCAGGGGCCGTTTGGCCTCAGTGTTGTCCCCGAATTGTGGATCGGGGTGATTAACCGGATTGCGACCCTGACCATTGCGGTGCAGGGGCTGAATATCCTTATGGGCTACACCGGGCAGATTTCGCTCGGCCACGCGGCGTTCATGGCGGTGGGCGCGTATACGGCGGCGATTCTGGGGCGCGAACTGGGGATGACTTTCTGGCTGGCGCTGCCGCTGGCGGCGTTGTTTACCGGGGGAGTCGGGCTGTTGTTCGGGCTGCCGTCGCTGCGGGTGAAGGGGTTCTATCTGGCGATGGCGACGCTGGCCGCGCAGTTCATTATCCCGTGGTTGCTGCAAAACCCGCTGGAGCCGCTGACCAACGGCTCGCGCCCGCTGGAGGTACCGGTGCCAACGCTGGGGCCGCTGAGTTTCGCCAGCGACAGCGCGATCTATTACGTCATTGTGCCGCTGGCTATCCTGATGATGCTGGCCGCGCGCAACATCATTCGCACCCGTACCGGGCGGGCGTTTATCTCCGTGCGCGATAACGATCTGGCGGCGGAGCAGCTTGGCATTAACGTCTTTCGTTATAAGCTGCAAGCGTTCTTCCTCAGCGCGCTTTATGCCGGGGTTGCCGGGGCGCTGATGGCGTATGATACCAACAGCCTGACGATTACCACCTTTGAGTTAAATCGCTCGATTGAAATGCTGGCGATGCTGGTCATCGGCGGGGCGGGTTTTCCGCTGGGAGCGTTGTTCGGCGCGGGCTTCGTCAATCTGCTGAAGGAGATTGCCATCCCCGGTGTAACGCCGTCGCTGCGTGTTTTCCTGCCGCAGCTTCTGCCGTTTATTGATACTGTGAGCATCAGCGCCGCCATCAACCCGATTCTGTTCGGCGGTATCCTGATTATCTTCCTGATTTTCGAGCCACGCGGGCTGGCGCATCGCTGGGAGATTTTGAAAATCTCGTGGAAGCTGCGGCCATTCTCGCATTAACGTTCTGCCAATCACTGTTGAAGGAGGCGCGCTTTTTAGAACGTTGACGATAGGATAGGGAGTTTCGTTACACTTTTACTTTTAAGGAGATTATGTGATGAAAAAGACAACCTTTTTAATCCTGCTGCTCGTGATCGGGATGCTCTCGCTGCCCGCGCTGGCGCAGGACGACTTCGACCCGATGGCGCTGCACACCGCCTGCGCCGACGGCGTTGACCTGAGCGGGGAGACAGTGACGCTGTATCACTTCGGCGACCTGAGCGGGGCGTACAGCTTCATCACGCAGCCGTTCCTGGCGGGCTTCTCCGACGCGGCGGCCTACTTCACCGAGCGCGGCGGCATCTGTGGCGCGACGATCGCGCAGGAATTTGACGACACCGCCGGGGTGCAGGACGCTACGCAGTCGGTCTATGACCGCTTCTCGACGCTTGACCCCAAGCCCAACCTGGTCGTGCTGTATGCTTCGGCAGACGCGGAACTGCTGCGCGAACAACTGGCCGAGGACGAAATTCCGGTCATCATCTCGGCGGGGTCTGTGCCGGGGCTGTACGGCGAGGACGGGCAGACACCGGGCTGGATTTTCGCCACCAACCCCCTCTATGCTGACCAGGTGGGCGCGATGTGTGATTACATTGCGGCCAACGCTCAGCAGTACCCCGACCCGGTAATCGGCCACATCAGTTGGGAGGGCGCTTTTGGGCGCTCGGCAGATACCGAAGAGTCGCGCGCATACTGCGAGTCGGTCGGTGTCGGTTATGCGGGCGCGGAATACTTCCTGCCCACAGCAACGGACATCACTTCGCAGGTGCAGAATCTGCTGGACGGCGGCGCGAATATCCTCTACACCAATTCGCTGGCAAGCGGCCCGGCACTGGTCGCCGCAACGGTGGTCAACATGGGCATCGAAGATCAGGTGCAGCTTACCGGTGTGAACTGGGCGCTGGATACCTCGGTTGGCCTGCTCGGCCAGCAGACGTTCGGCTCTGACGGCCTGCCCTCGACCAACGGCATTGTCGGCTCGCTGCCGTTCCACTGGTGGACAGAGCGCGAGATTCCGGCCATCGCCCTGATTAACGCGCAGGCCGATGCTAACGAGCGCCCGGCACAGGTGCGGAATATCGCCTATATTCTGGGCTGGACGACGGTTGATCTGTACATCGAAGCCTACATCCAGACCGGGAATCGGGTGGGGTATGACAACGTTGACGGCGTGGCGATGAAGGAAACGCTGGAAACGATGGATTATGACGCGCTCGGCGGCTTGCAGACCATCGCCTTCGACCCCGAAGTGCGCGCGCTCTCGGCCAACCGCATCGCGCAGCTTGCCTATCTGGGGCAGGATGGCGTGTCTCCGGCCAGCGCCGAAAATCCGCCGATGGTGGTCGAGGCGGGCGACCAGCAGTTCCTCGTCCCCATCCTTGTACCGCTGACCGATTTTGCGCCTGCGCCGGATTTGCGTCCGGGCGGGGCAGACGTACCGGAAATGTAATCTGTCATGTTTGCGGGGCGGCCTTTGGGTCGCCCCGTGTCTGGATTGATGATGATGCTGCAAGTCAATAACATCGAAGTGATTTATAACAGCGTGATTCTGGTGCTGCGCGGCGTGACCTTTGAGGTGCAGCCGGGGCAGATCGTGACGCTGCTCGGCCCCAATGGCGCGGGCAAATCCACCACGCTTAAGGCTATCAGTGGTCTGCTGAGGAGCGAACTGGGCGAGGTGACGCGCGGGAATATCACGTGGAACGGGCAGCGCATTGACCGCCAGAACGCGGAGGATATTGTGCGCCTCGGCGTGGTGCAGGTGATCGAAGGTCGCCCGCTGTTCCGGCATCTGACAGTGGAGGAAAACCTGCTGACTGGCGCGATGGTCTATGAAGGCGGGCGCGCTTATAAGCAGGATTTGGAGCGCGTTTACCATTACTTTCCACGCCTGAAAGCGTTGAGCAGGCGCACCAGTGGCTATCTCTCTGGCGGCGAGGGGCAGATGCTGGTGATTGGCCGGGCGCTGATGAGCCATCCCAGGCTGATGATGCTGGATGAGCCGTCGCTTGGCCTCGCGCCTATGCTGGTGGCGGAGATTTTCGAGATTATCCGCGAGATCAATGCCCGTGAGCAGATGTCCGTGCTGTTGGTGGAGCAGAACGCGCGGGTGGCGCTGTCTATCGCGCATTACGGCTACGTCATGGAGCAGGGGCGGGTGGTGCTGGATGGGCAAGCGGCGCAGCTTCGGGAAAACGAAGATATTAAAGAATTTTATTTAGGGCTGAACACCTCTGGCGAGCGCAAGAGCTATCGTGATGTCAAACATTACAAACGGCGCAAGCGCTGGCTTGGTTAATACTCAATCTGTAGTGTCTGGATGGAGAGTGTTTTTTGACTTACTCACCTGACCAATCCCTTAAAGAACTGGTCGCTCATGCCTATGCTCACGCCCCGGCGATTAAACAACTGATGGACGAGGCAGGCGTGCGCCCGGAAGATATTCAGTCCGCCGCTGACCTGCCTAAAATCCCTGTGACGAGTAAAGACCGTCTGGTGGAAATCCACGCGGAGAACCCGCCGTTTGGCGGCTTCCTCACGGTAGACCCGGCCACGCTGCCGCGCATCTATATTTCACCGGGGCCGATCTTTGACCCGCAGCCGCCGCACGATGATATGGAGAGCCAGCTTGCGCCGTTCCGGTACGTAGGTTTCGGACGTGGTGACAAGGTGCTGAACACGTTCATGTATCATCTGTCCCCGGCGGGCCTGCTGCTTGATGAGGCGCTGCGCGGCTGTGGCGCGACGGTGCTGCCCACCGGCCCCGGCAATACCGAACTGCAAATCATGATGGCGCTGCGGCTGAACGCGACGGGCTTTGTCGGCCAGCCCAGCTACCTCAATACGATACTCGACAAGATGCAGGAAATGGGTATTCCCAAAGAGGCCGTGCCGATCAAGAAGGCGCTGTTTTCTGCCGAACCCTATACGCCATCGCAGCGGGCGCGCTTTGAGGGCGAGTACGGGATGAAAACCACCTCGGCCTATGGTACTGCCGATCTGGGCATTATCGGGTTCACGCGCGACGAGATGCAGGGGTTCTGTATCCTCAAGAGCCTTTATCTGGAAGTTGCCGACCCCGAAACCGGGCAGCCTGTCGAGCCGGGCAGCACGGGCGAGATCGTGGTGACGACGTTTAATAAGAGCTACCCGCTGCTGCGCTTCGGCACGGGTGATCTGGGCGCGCTTGCCCCAGAGGCGCACCCGGCCTGCGAAGGCGGGCAGCAGTTACTCGGCCTGTATGGGCGCAGCGGCGACGCGATCAAGGTGCGCGGGATGTTCCTGCACCCGAACCAGCTTATGGGCGCGAAGATGCAGTTTCCGCAGATTAACCGCTTGCAGGCGGTGATTACCCGCCCGGAGCGTAACGACCATGTGCGGCTGCTGGTGGAACTGCACCCCGGCCATGATGGGGCAGGGCTGGGCGAGCAGCTTCAGGCGTTGGCACAGGCGGCGGTACGACTGCGGATTGACGAGGTGGAGATGGTCGAGCCGGGGGTGATTGACCCGGCAGGGCGCATGATCGTTGACCAGCGCCGTTGGGATTAGCGTAACGGGCAGGCGTATGTTTTGTAGGGGCGCGCTACATCGCGTCCGTCACAGGAAAGATCATCCAAATACAAAGCGGCAACAGAACCGAGTGATCGGGGAAACAGGCGCTTAAAGCGCGGCTAACTGTTCGCGCGCTTTTCGGGTCAGCCCCTTGACGACGAGTTCATAGGAATTGTCAATCATTTCCAGCACCTCATCATCGGGAATAGTGCCGTCTACGGTGACTCCATTCCAATGTCGCTTGTTCATGTGGTACGCCGGCTTCACATGGTCGGGGTAGGTCTGGCGCAGGATTTCGGCCAGCATCGGGTCACATTTGAGGCTGATGTTGGGCGTGTCCTGTGGATCGCCCCATGGGATGAGCGCGAACATCTTGCCCAGCACTTTCAGTACCAGTGCATCTGGGCCGAAGGGGAATTCGGCGGTAGTGCCTTTTTTGCTCAGGCAGTAGGATTTCAGGTCTTCTCTGTCCATCGGATTCGCTTACCCGCCTCTCATGCCAGCTTTACAGTTTCGTGATGCGAAGCAATTATACTATAATGGCTGAAATGGCTACCTTACAGGGTTTTTATCGTGATAAAAGAGAAGCAAGATCATCTGGCGCGGCTGCGACAGTTTCAAATCGTCCTGATCGTGATTGTGGTGTTCGCCGCTGGTTTTGCGCTGGGCAACCAGACCGGCGCGACCTTTGCGCAGGAACTGATCGGCACGCCGTCGGCAGAGGTTGAGAAGCAGTTTGAGGCCTTCTGGCAGGTGTATAACCTGATTCAGGAACAGTACGTAGACCCCAACGATAACCTCGTCACCCCCGAACAACTGCTTGATGGCGCGATTAGTGGGCTGGTGGATTCGCTCGAAGACCAGTTTAGCGGTTATATGCCGCCCGATATTTACGCGCTGGAAGCAGAATATCTGGCGGGTGAGTTTGAAGGCATCGGCGCGACCATCCGCTATAACGAAGAAGAAGATGGCATCGAGATCGTCAGCCTGTTCGCGGGCAGCCCGGCAGAGAAGGCGGGCATACGCCCCGGCGATATTTTTATGGCGGTGAATGGCGAAGAGGTCCTTGGGGATAATCAGGCCGAACTGGCGTTTAAGGTGCGCGGGCCAGAAGGCACGGAAGTGATGCTCACCATGCGCCGGGGCGAGGAACTGATTGACTTCACGGTGATGCGCGCGCGTATCGAAATCCCGAATATCGAAGCGCGTGTCGAAGAGGGGAATATCGGTTATATCCGCCTCTACCAGTTTACCAGTGATGCCCGCCGCCAGATTGACCAGGCATTGGACGAACTCGACATTAACGAGCGCGAGGGGTTGATCTTTGACCTGCGCGGCAACGGCGGCGGCTTCCTCAACAGCTCCATTGACGTCGCCAGCGCCTTTATCGAGGAAGGGCCAATTCTGTTTGAGGACTTCGGCGAAGGGCGCGAACCTGTGACCTTTAGCGCGACAGGCCGGGATGCCGATATTCAGGTGCCTGTGGTCGTCCTGGTGGATGAGGCCAGCGCCAGCGCGTCTGAGTTAGTCGCCGGGGCGCTTCAGGATACAGGCATGGCGACCATTATCGGCGAAACGACGCTGGGCAAAGGCACTGTCCAGACATGGCGCGACCTTGCTAATGGCGGCGGGGTGCGCTTGACCATTGCCCGCTGGAAAACACCGAACGGCCACTGGATACACGGGCAGGGGATCACCCCGGATGTGCTGGTGGAGTGGACACCCGAAGGCACAGAAGGCGAACCCGACCCACAGCTTGAGGCGGCGCTGGAGTATTTCGAGATGCCAGAAGTTGCCCGGCAGACGGAGTGAATGGACAGGTATCCCTGAAGAACTGGCGCTCAGCCAGTTCTTTTTAATTATGGCTTTTTCATGCCTGCGACGTTGTTATAATGGCAGTATCAGCATAAAAAGGGATGGAAAGGTGTGAGGTACGCGATTGTTTTTATGGCGCTGCTGGTAAGCGGCTGCCAGGTTTTGAACCAACCAGACATGCCCGCGACTTTGCAGGCCGAGCGCATAGGTTACGTGGCCGAGGCCACCGCTATTGCCCAGACAGCCACCGCCGAGGCGGGCGGTGTGCAGGTGACGGCGCTGGCGGCAGGCACACGTATCGCGCAGGTGCAGGCGGTTAATCAGGTCTTGCTGGCGACGGTGCGCGCCGGTGACCCGCCGGAGGTAAGGGGGGTGGTGGCGAATACGATTGCCACGCCACAGGGATTGCAGGCAGGCCAGCGCTGGTTTGTGAAAACGGGCGTGGGCAGCGCGGTTCGCTCGTCCGACGGCTGCGTCGAGGATGTGCGGCTGCGCTTTGAAACCACTGTCGAACGCCTCTACGCTACGGTGAAGGTTTTTAATATCGAGGCCGGGGTGGAGATGAGCGTATCGTGGTTTCATGAAGGCGACCTGATGTGGCAGGAGCGCTGGACGGTGAATCGAAGCGCGGGGGAAATGTGCATCTGGTTCGACCTTGCCCGCGAAAATGTGGACTTCCTGCCGGGAAGCTGGTCGGTGCTGATGTATGCGGATGGCTTTCAGCTAGAAGACGCGATGACTTTTGCGCTTGATGAACCCAGCGGGATGATGAACGCGGGGTGAACCCCCTCTTGGGAGAACGCGGACGGCGTGTTAATATACGGCGCTTGAGATGCATCAGAGGATACTGAGGAACTTGAAGCGGCGGCTATTCATTCCGATGCTGCTGGTTGTGCTGCTGGCAGGTTTTGCCTTCGCGCAGGCACAGACAGCGACTCCATCTCCAACGCCTACCCCGGAGAACAGTCAGGTCATTCGCCCGGACATTTTTGTACGCGGCGGGCCGGGCGACTTTTATCTGCCGGTAGGACGGTTGCAGGAAGGCGATCTGCTCTTTCCATTAAGCCGGAATGCGCCGGGCGACTGGGTGATGATTCGCTATTCCAGTGGCTTCGGCTGGATTCGGCGTGATCTGGGTTTCTGGTTACAGGATATTGACGCGCTGCCAGTTATGGATGAGGTCGCCCTGACTCCCAGCCCGATACCGGGACGTGAGACGGCTACGCCGTTCTTCCCAACCGAAACCCCAACAGGAAACTGGGTTGAGGTGTTTGGAACAGGCGGCGCGTTTGTGCGCGCCGGGCCGGGGCGCACTTATCTGCGCGTGGGGACGTTGTTTACAGGCGACGTGATTGACGAACCGCTGGGGCGTAACGCCGATACCACGTGGGTGATGTTCGGCTATGGCGATAGCTTTGGCTGGATCGCCCGCAATATCGTCAACTGGGTAGACGATCTGGAGGCGCTGCCTGTTTTGAGCGAGGACGCGCTCACGCCGAGCGCGACCTTTACGGCGACCAATACGCCGACCAGAACGCCATCAGCCACGCCTACGGCGACAGCGACGGCAACGCATACGCCTTCCATCACGCCCAGCGTGACACCGAGCGCCACCAGCACAGCGACCCCGACGCTGACGGATACCGCCACAAGCACACCGACAGCAACCTCTACACCGCGCCCGACCAGTACGCCGACGGACACCGCCACCAGCACGGCGACAGCGACCGACACGGCGACTCCATCGCCGCTGCCCACCGAGACGGCGACGCTGACCCACACGCCGCGCCCAACGCTGACCGATACCGCGACTGCGACGCATACCCGCGTGCCGCCGACAGCAACTATTACCGAAACGCCCCGCGCGGCAGCGCTGCCTGCGGCGACTCGCCAGCTACCAACCGACACGCCCACATTAACCACGACGCA
>CAZJSU010000011.1:2526-25126 GCA_964548765.1 uncultured Anaerolineaceae bacterium | reverse complement strand
ACCGTGACGTACACGCCGACAGTGACAGTCACGGATACTACCGCGCCTACCATTACTGCTAGCAGCGCCACAGACACACCCATAACGCCGAGCGTAGTGGCTTTGTCGCCCACAGCGACCGAGACACCCGCCGTGATCGCTGCGCTGCAACCTACCGACCCGCCGACGCTGGTGCCACAGACGACGGAAACACCAGACACAGGGGGGCGCTTCCCGGTCGAGGCGTTGGTTGGCGTGTTAATGCTGGCCGCTATTCTGGCATACGCGGCGCTGTATCTGCGCGGCGCGGCGGCCACAGAACGTTACGCGGCGGGCTTCGTGGTGGATGAATGCCCGGTGTGCCGCCGGGGGCATCTGCTGGTTGAAGCGCGACAGGAGCGCGTGCTGGGTATTCCGCGCGCGCGGCGTATTGTGCGCTGCACCGAGTGTCGCTCCGTCCTGCGCGAGACAGGTTATCGCCGCTGGCGTTACGCGGTAGACCCGCTGGAAAACGCGGCGGTTTACCAGCGCTATAACGGGCAGGAGATAGACGAAGAAGCGCTGATCGCGCTGGCTCAGCAGCCGCCGCAGGCAGAGGACGCGCCGCCTGTGCCGCGCCCGCCCGTCACCCCGCCTTCCTTTGTAGACGACGAATAGACTCAGGGATCACCTTGCTTTACAAATGCTTGTTACTGGTCACTCTGTTCATGTTGGCTGCCTGCCAGCCGGAAGCGCCCCGCCAGACCCCCTTTGCGCTGACTACGGCAGCGACATCGGCGGCGCAGGTTGTCCAGCAGGAGTCTACGGCTGTACCGACCGCGAACCCCGCGCCCAGCCGCACGGCGACGCTGCCACCAACCAAAACGCTGACTCCGACGATCACGCCAACGCCGACCGACACGCCGACACGCACCCCCACGCCAACCAAAACGCTGACCCCGACGGCCACGCTGTCGCCGACGATCACTAACACGCCGCAGCCTATCGCCTCGGCCACGCCCACCGACCCGGCGGACGATCCGAATAACACCCCGCCGCCTACGTGGACACCGCCGCCCGCTGATGCCTCAGTCGTCATTGCCGACCATTATCATCTCTGGCGGCCTATCGGCGACGGGGGAGTCAATTGGGTAGACCGCACCTATCCCTACGGTAATACCTCTGGCGGGCGCTTGCAAACGCATCACGGGGTCGAGTTCGTTAACCCACGCGGCACGCCTATTCTGGCGGCGGCGGACGGAACAGTTGTGTTCGCCGGGTCGGACGTGACCACGTTAGCCGGGCCATATAACGACTACTACGGGAATGTCGTCATCATCCAGCATCACTTTAACGCGCCGGAAGGACAGCCCGTTTACACCCTGTACGGCCATATGGATCGTATTGAAGTGGCAGCCGGGCAGACGGTGACGCGCGGAATGCATATCGGCAGTGTTGGCGACAGCGGTATTGCTCAAGGGCCGCACCTGCATTTTGAGGTGCGTGTGGGCGATGCTTTCAGCTTTGATGCCACACGCAACCCGGAACTGTGGATTTACCCGTTCCGCACGTTTGGTACACTGGCCGGGCGTGTCACCAGCGCCAGCGGCAGCCCGCTTTATGATGTGACGATTCAGGTGAAGTCGAACGACATCACGCGCTACGCCTTCAGCTATGCCGATGACAGCGTGAACCCTGACCCGGTGTTTGATGAAAATTTCACGCTGGGCGACCTGCCCGCCAATTATTACGAAGTGCTGGTCAGCGAGAATGGCCGTGTGCGCTTCCAGAAGATGATCTACGTTTACCCCAACCAGACCACGTGGCTGGACGTGACCTTAAGCTAAGCGGCTTGCCATCACGCAATGGGGCGGGGTAGTCCCCGCCCCATTGTAGCGTAATCAGCTTTGATAGACCTTGAAGGTCACGACAATCTGGTTGCCGGGGATGTTATCAATACGCAGCACACCCCGGTTGCCATCGGCAGTGAGTACACCGACGATAAACCCGGCATCCAGTTGAGAACGCGGAATAGTGGTCTGGTTCACCACTGCTGGCGAAATCAGGTCCCAGTGTACGTCGTCATAGCCCACCCCCTGAAGGATGCCGATCTGTGCGCCGAAGATGGCGTTGATCTCGTTGCCCGTCCAGTTGATGTCCCCCTGAACGTTGTTGCCTTCGAGATCGAGCGTGTCGCCCGCGTTCAGGGTGCGTGATCCCTGATTAATCTGCTGCCTGTCCACCACGTAGGTCAGGTTAAAGAAGTTGTTGTTCTCGCCAGCGCCTTCAGGCACCTGATTGTTCAGGTCTGCGACGATGGTAACGGTGTAAGTGCCAGTGGTGTTTAGAACGGCGCTCAGGTTCACGGTTGTCACCTGCCCGCGCGCCAGCCCCGGCACAATCGCCGCTGCATAGGCGTTGTTGGGCGGGAAGGTGGCGGCGACGGCGAACTGCCCGGCATCGGTGTTGCCCGCGTTCCGCACAACGACGCTGACGTTAAACGGCTGGTTGACGGCGATGGGGGAGGGGACGACAACCGCCGAGTCGATCACGATGTCGGCTTCCTGTGCCGGGATAGGGGTTGGGGTAAAGCCCGGCGTGGGGGTGGGCGGCGGATCAATAATCGGCAGGCTGTTGAGGTCGCCGAAGACTTCCAGAATATCGGTAAAGAGCCAGCCCTGCCGCCCGCGATAATCAATCACCACCCACAGGTTATCTGCTGTCGCGCCGATAGCCGCGAACTGGTCGCCTTCCTGCGCCTGCGCGATCACATCGTAGTCGGTGCTGGGGCCGGTGCGGATATTCTGGCGGGCGTTCATGATGGTGATGACTACCCCTTCAGGCGTGGCGGTTGGTGTGGCCGCAGGGCCGCTTCCCTCGCCAGCGACATCATCCGGCAGGCGTACACCACCCGCGTAGCGCCCGACAACGCGCGGCGCGCCAAACGCGCCCAACTGCACGATGGCGACGTTATTGCTGGTCTCGCCTCTGGCAAGCTGTGCCGGGCGCAGCAGCCCCTGTACGCCAGCGACGTTATCAAGCTGCGCCAGATTGCTGAGGAGATCGCCCGGACGGCCTATCGCCTCCGCCAGCAGGTAAACCGCGTCGTAGCTGGCGGCTTCGATCTCGCCGGGGACTTCGCCAAAAGCGCGGACGTAATTGCTCATGAAGGTATCGCTGGCCGCGTCAATCGCGGTAAACGGCCACGTCAGCGAGGAGATGATGCCGCTTAGCTGCTCAAACGGCACGCTGCTGAGGAATGTCTCATCGGTGATCTGGTCGTAGGCGAAGCGTTCCTGCCAGCCGCCTTCGCGCAGTTCGTTGTAAAGCTGGCTGGCAAGCGCCGGGCTGCCGAAGGTGACGATAACCTGCGGGTTCAGTTCCAGAAGTTCGTTGGTCAGTTCCGTCACCTCACCGCGCAGCAGGAAACGCTGCGGGTCTACGCCCAGCGCGCCCGCCGCGCTGGCAAAGCCGACGGCTTTGTTCGTGCTTTCCACGTCAAGCTGCACCGTCGCAATCTGGGTGATGCCAAGCTCCTGAATGAGGTGATTGGCGAGCGCCTGCCCGCTGAGAATCTCTGCCGCGCGGGAGCGGAAAATGCGCCCGGAAGTGTCAGAGATCGTGATCGTGTCATCACGCGCGGGGACAAGCACCGGCACGTTGAGCGATTGCAGCAGCGGCATCCCGTTGAGGACTTCGTTGTTCGTTTCTGGCCCAAGCGCGGCGATGATGTTGGCCTGATTCAGGTTGTTCACCGCTTCTTCAAGGTTAAGGCCGAAGTTTGTCGGCTGGATCACCAGTTCCAGTTGGAAGAAGGTGCCGTCTGCCCCCTGTACGCCGCCAGCAGCGTTAAGCTCTTCCACCGCCAGCCGCGCGCCGTTGCTGATCGGGCCGCGCTCGTTATCGAGGATGCCGATTCTGAAAACAGGCTGAGGTTGCCCGTAGGCTACGGGCAAAACGACAATAGCAAGGAGAAAGATGATAAAGAGGAGAAGCTTTGGGATGGTGCTTGCTTTCATGGAGAACCTCCCGGATAAAAGTAGGGTTTGGGAATTGTTATCTTAATCTTACTCTGGGTTGACTTTTTAAGCCAACGGGACAAATGGGCGATACGGGCTGGGGGTGTCGCTGGTTGTCTTGAATTTACCCTGCTGAAGGACTATACTTCTGGATGATAAATTTACAGTTTGCTGCAAAGTAATAGACAAACCATGCAGAAGGAACGTGTCGCAGAAGATATTTACGTCTTCACGAGCGATCTTTATGCCCAGGTCACGGCAGGAGTGGTGCTGACCGAGGAAGGCGCGGTGTTAATTGACACGCTGCCATACCCGGAGGAAACACTGCTTATTAAAAAATTTATTGAGAAGCGGCTGGGCACGCACGTGCGTTACATCATCAATACGCACTTTCACGCAGACCACACGACCGGAACCTGCCTGTTTGAAAACGTACAGGTGGTGGCGCATCGCGCGTGTCGGGCTTTACTGCATGAACGAGGGCGCGAAAGCCTTGAACAGGCCAAAGCGCATACCGAGAATATGCGCCATTTACAGGTTGTCCTACCGAATATCGTGTTTGACGACGGCGAACTGATCCTCTACA
The DNA here is from genome assembly GCA_964548765.1 of uncultured Anaerolineaceae bacterium. Taxonomy (GTDB): domain Bacteria; phylum Chloroflexota; class Anaerolineae; order Aggregatilineales; family Phototrophicaceae; genus JAIOHN01. Next base: position 20,563 of record CAZJSU010000011.1, on the reverse strand, counting down.
TCGGCGGGAAAACCCTGCAATTATGGCATACCCCCGGTCACAGCCAGGACTCGATTGTGTGCCATGTGAAGGAGGACCGGGTGCTGTTCGCGGCAGATACGTTAATGCCTGTCCCTTACTTTGTAGATGGCAGTTATGACGATTTTTTGAAATCGCTGGAAGATTTGCAGGGGCGGGGTTTTGAGCAGGTGGTGCAGGGACATGGCGAAGTGGTGCTGCGGGGCGAGATTGAAGACAAAATTCAGGAAGATATTGATTACCTGCACCGGTTACGCACCGCAGTAGACCAGGCGCTTACCGCCACTGACCCGGCAAGTGTGCTGAATGCCCTCACCATTGAGTCCTGTGGTAAAAGCCGCGTGCTTTTAAACGGCGCAGGTCAGCAGCTTCATCGCCAAAATGTGATGAAGCTCGCCAGCCAGCGTATGCCGCTGGCCTGACAGCCCGCGATAGGTTATTTCGAGAGCTTCAAATTTAGTTAATGAGGATCGTTCACATGACGGATTCGGTTTATTTAACAGCGGAAGGTGCTGCTGAACTGCGGCAGGAACTGGAGATGCTCATCAACGTGCGTCGCCCTGAACTGGCAATGAAGCTCAAGGAAGCCGTTGCCGAGGGAGACCTGAAAGAAAATGCCGATTATCATGATGCCAAAGAACAGCAGGCATTTGTAGAAGGTCGCATCCAGTATCTTGAGAACGTGCTGCGCGCGGCCACCATCATCAGTAATGAAGGGCCTTCCGACGAAGTGCGTCTGGGCGCGCAGGTGACTATCCGCGAGGAAGATGGCGACGAAGACGAAACCTATATGATTGTGGGCGCGGCAGAGGCCAACCCGCGCGAAGGAAAAATTTCGCACGAAAGCCCGATTGGCGCGGCGCTGCTGGGGCGTAAAAAGGGCGACAAGGTGAAAGTGGAAACACCTTCTGGTGTGGTGGTTTTTAAGATCAGGAAAATTCAGTAGACGGACATCACAAACAAAAAACGCCCTGAGAAGGGCGTTTTTATTTTGCGTTAATTCCGGTTTATCGGTGTAAAATCCGCCGTGCCATCGAAGGGGTCTTCATCCTCCGGGCGCAGCGGCGGGGGTGGCGGTGGCATACTGCGCGGCGGCTGCTGCGGCATCGCTGGCGGCGGTGGTTGGTAGGTAGGCGCAGCGGGCTGTGACGGGGGAGCCACATAGGTGGCGGTCGCGTCACTGGCGGGCAGCGGTGGTTGCGCGCCCATCGAGGGCAGCGCGGCAGGGGCGGGCTGCCCGCTGCCTGCGGTTTTCTTGAACCACACCGCAAATTCGATGGTCGCATTCTCAAGATAACTGTTGGGCGGCAGCGGCCCCTCACCATAACTCATCTCAACCACCCGCGCCCGCAGATGCAGCAGGTTGGTTTCCAGCACCGCAATCGCCCCCGGCTGGATCAGAATGACCTCGCCTTTTGTCTCCAGACGGCTGCGAATGGCCGGGTCGTTATAGGCATATTCTGATGCAAAGACGGCGTTGACGGTACGCACAAAATCTTCTTTGTCGAAAATCCACACTTCGACAGCGGTGACTTTCTCCGGCGTACCTTCGCCGATCGTTTCCGCAATGGTTGCCCCGGCTTCGCCATAGAACGCGCCGTTCTCGTCCTCAATCTCGATCTGGTCATCGTAGGAGCCGCGCCCCATGATATAGACCGACATCCGGCGCACGATCGGCTGGCCGAGTTCGTCGTCCACCACCGCTGTTTCCCGCGCTTTGGCCTCGGCGGCTTTCGCCCTGCGGATGGCATCAATCGTGGTCTGCGTCGCATGGTCAGACGCGGCTGTGCCGCCGCGCAGCCGTTTGATCTGCGGTTCGATCAGATTAGGGTAGATAAGAATCCTGCCCAAGAGCGAGATCACAACAGCCAGCACGGCAACGACGATGGAGCCAATAATAAAGGGGAGGAGGCTGGAAAGCAGGTTGCCGGGTTGTGGGGCAGGGGTGCCGGGTTGTGCTTCCTGCGCCAATGCCAGGAAGTCAGGGTTGGTAATGCCCTGTGCGTTGGCGATTCCGAGTGGATCATCCACCGCTGCCAGCAGCCGCACGATCTGCTGGCGCAGTTCGTCACTGGGGACACCCTGTGCCTCGGCACGCTCGTAGCGCGCAGCCAGATTAATGACCCATTCGTTCTGCCAGCCTTGCTCAAGCTGGCTGGGGTCGCCGTTGTAGTACACAACGGGTGAAAGCGCATAAGCCCAGATGAGGCCGAAAATAAAGGCCAGAATAAGAATAAGTATCGTCTGGCGGCTGGGCATATAGGGTTCGAGGACGATCTTATATAACCCGTTATACGTGCCGACCAGCCATTCGCGGAATCGTTTCATAAAGCACAGCCTTTCGTGTGGAGAGGCATCCCGGTGTGAAAGTATCTATTTATTGTACTGTGAATAGCGGGCTTGCGGCAAATCAACACCGCAAGCCTTTATTACTGTGTGTTTACGCAGGCTCTACGTTGATTTCTGGCTCTGCAACTTCATCCATACGATAGCTGTTCTGGCAGCGGATGCATTGGGCGCTGCGCTTGCTCTGCTCCACCAGCAGCCCGCCGCAGTTGGGGCAGGGGCGGGGCAGCGGGCGCTTCCAGCTTGTGAAGTCGCACTCCGGGTAGCGAGAGCAGCCGTAGAAGGTGCGCCCCCGGCGCGAACGACGCACGACGATTTCGCCGCCGTGTTCCTCGCCGCATGTCGGGCAGGCGATGCCTGTGCTTTCCAGCCACGGTTCGGTATAGCGGCATTCGGGGTAGTTGGCACAGCCGATAAACTTGCCAAAACGCCCATAGCGTACCACCAGCGTCTGGTGGCCGCCGCAGTTGGGACAGTCGCGCCCGACGGGTTCTTCCTGTTGTAACTGCGGCATGTTCTGGTCGGCATTTACCAACTGATGCTCGAACGGTTCATAGAACTCGCTCAGCATGGGCCGCCATTCCGTCTGCCCCTCAGCAATTTCGTCCAGTTCGGCTTCCATGCGCGCGGTGAATTCGTAATCCATCACGCCGGGGAAGAACTGCACCAGCAGGTCATTGACGGTTTTGCCCGTCTCGGTGGGGACGAGGCGCTTATCCTGCTTGGTGACATAATCGCGGTTCTGGATGACCGCGACGGTGGGCGCGTAGGTGCTGGGGCGGCCAATGCCGTATTCTTCCAGCGTGCGTACCAGCGTGGCCTCGGTGTAGCGCGGCGGCGGCTGGGTAAAGTGCTGCTGTGGCAGCAGGCGAATCAGGTCGAGCAGTTCGTCCACGATCAGTTCCGGGATGATGCGGCCTTCGTCGTCGTCGCTGGCGCTGTCTTCGTCGCGCGTGTCTTCATACAACGCCAGAAAACCCGCGAATTTGATAGTGCTGCCGGAGACACGGAACGTATAGGGCATGTCCGCTGCGGCTACCCCGGCGGCAATTTCAATACGCAGCGTGTTATAGATCGCGTTTGCCATCTGGCTGGCGACAAAGCGCTCCCAGACGAGCGTGTAAAGCCGCAACTGGTCACGCGAGAGCGCGTGTTTGACGCTGGCCGGGGTACGCAGCACACTGGTCGGGCGGATCGCCTCGTGCGCTTCCTGCGCGCTTTTGGCGCGGGTGGTATAGCGCGGCGGCTTATCGGGTATGTAGGTTTTGCCAAAGCGCTCCGTGATATAACCACGCGCTTCCGCCTGCGCCTGCTGCGAGATATTGGTGCTGTCGGTACGCATGTAGGTGATGAGGCCGACAGAACCATCTGCGCCACCCACATCAATCCCCTCGTAAAGCTGCTGCGCCACCGCCATTGTGTGCCGCGCGCTGAAGTTGAGCCGGCGTGAGGCTTCCTGCTGCAAGGTGCTGGTGGTGAAGGGCGCAGAAGGGCGACGCTGGCGGGTGCCGTGCTTGACCTCTGTTACCACATAGCGGCTGCGCTCCAGAACGTCGAGATGAGGCGTGACATCCGCCTCGCTCTTAAAAGCGACATCCTGATTATTGATTTTCACCAGCCGCGCGATGAAGCTGTTGACCTTGCCGTTGGTGGCCTGCTTTTTAAGCTCCGCGTCCAGCGTCCAGTATTCTTCCGGGACAAACGCTTCGATCTCACGCTCGCGGTCTACCACCAGCCGCACCGCGATGCTCTGGACACGCCCGGCGGAAAGCTGGTTACGCACCTTGCGCCACAGCAGTTCGGTGATGTTGTAGCCGACAAGGCGATCAAGGATGCGGCGTGCCTGATAGGCATTGACCACTTCCATGTTAATGTCACGCGGCTGCGAGAACGCCTCGCGCACGGCGGAGTCGGTGATTTCGTGGAAGACGACTCGTTTGACCTGATCGTCGTTGACATCCATCGCCGACAGCAGATGCCACGCGATAGCCTCGCCCTCACGGTCGGGGTCGGTCGCCAGATACACCTCGTCGGCAGTCTCGACAGCGGCTTTAAGCTCTTTTACCGTATCACGCTTGTCGTTCATCACGCGGTACTTTGGCTCGAAGTTGTTTTCCACGTCCACCGAAAGCTGCGATACCAGCAGGTCGCGCACATGGCCTTTCGAGGCTTTGACGGTGTAACCCTTGCCGAGAAAATGCCCAACGCTGCGCGCTTTCGCTGGCGACTCGACAATGACCAGCTTGCCTGTTTTGCCGGGCGATTTCTTGCTGCGCGCGCTTTTCTTCCCGGTTGATCTGGCTTTCTTCGCGCTGGCCTTCGGCTTTTTAGCCGCTTTTGTTTTGCGGGTGGTCTTCGGTTTTTCGGTGACTTCGGGTTTGGGCAGCCCTTCATGCGCGGGGGTCGCGCCCATACGGAACAGCGACGTGCCGCAAACCGCGCATTTACCTCTGGTTGCCGGGGTGCCGGTTTTGGTAAATGTCGGCTCTGCTTCAGCAATATCTCGCGTTTGTTTACACTTCACACAATACGCCTGGAATGTTTCAGCCATCAGTTTTCCCTGATTATTCGGTTCTGGTTGGTTTACAGATATTTGTAATTCTTGTTAGTCAACAAGCGGTTGACTACTTCTTTTACATCCTGTGCGCGGTCTTTATGACATACTAACAGGGCATCTTCCGTTTCTACCACGATCAGGTCTTCAACCCCAATCGTGACCACGAGTTTATCACTATACACTAAGGTATTCTCTGTGTCTAAGTTCACTCGCACGGGCGACCTGCCCTTGAAGTGATTGCCGTTTCGGTCTAACCGCAGGACTTCGTACAGCGCGCTCCAGCTTCCTATGTCGTTCCAGCCAATGTCCACCGGAATCACGGCCATGTTCTCGGCATTTTCCATCACGGCGATGTCTATGGGCATACTGCGGATGTTATGCCAGATGGATTCCAGCGTTTCTTCAAACTCCGGCTTGCCGACCAGATGCTGAATGCTGGCGAACTGCTCGTACATATCCGGCTGCTGCCGGGCGAACTCGGCCATTGCGCGCTGGATGCGCCAGATAAAGATGCCCGCGTTCCAGCTATATTCGCCGGATTCAAGAAACTGGGTGGCGGTGGCGGCATCTGGCTTTTCGGTGAAGCCCAGCGTCTCGTAGCAGGTGCGGTTGTTGATGCTGGTTAGCGCTTTGCCGCGCCGGATGTAGCCAAATTCAACAGCCGGGAAAGACGGCTCGATGCCGAGCGTGACAATGCGTCCCTGCTGTGCCAGTTCGTAGGCTGTGTGCAGGACATCAATGTAATCCTCTTTTTTGCTGATGCTGTGGTCGGCGTGCATGATGGCGACGGTTGCATCAGCGTCGCGCTGCTGGATCACTGTCAGCCCCAGCGCGACCGCCGGGGCGGTATTTAACCCGTAAGGCTCGATGATGAAGTTCTCTGCCGGAATCTCCGGCGTGTCTGCCCGCAGGGTATCGAAATACTTGCGCCCGGTGACGACATAAATATTCTCTGGCTGGAACAATGGCGCAAGCCGCTTGACGGTGACTTTATACATCGAGTCGTCCTCGACCAGCGGCAGAAGCTGCTTGGGTTTATCCTGACGGCTCATAGGCCAGAGCCGAGTTCCACCGCCGCCCGCCAGGATCATTGCATAATAATGTTCCATGTTAAAATGTCGCTCCGCATGATGAATGTGGATTAATATACAAGGCAATATTGCATAGGGGCCGCTTCTCGCGCAAGTCCCTTCAGGGAAAGAATTGTTAACGTGCTGGTCACGAGGGCGATAGGCAGTCCACATAAGCGTGCCAGTTCGTCCACGTGCAGCGGGTCGGCATTGAGCAGCGCCAGCAGGCGCGCCTCAGTCTCATTGGCGGGGGCGATGCGCTCCGCTGTCTGCTGCACACGCACATTTTCCTGGACGATGCTCAATTCCTCTAACACATCCTCTACCCGCGTCACCAGCTTCGCGCCATCCTGAATCAGACGGTTGGTGCCACGACTGGAAAGGTTAAAGATGTTGCCGGGAACCGCGAAAACCTCGCGCCCCTGTTCAGCCGCGATCGTTGCCGTGATAAGCGCGCCGCTGGCCTCTGGCGCTTCGATGACCAGAATACCCAGCGCCAGCCCGCTGATGATGCGGTTGCGGCGTGGGAAGTTGCGGGCTTCTGGCCGCGTCCCAATCGGGAATTCGCTGATGAGCGCCCCGTGATGGGTGATTTCACGCGCAAGGTCGAGATTATCGCGCGGGTAGACCTGTTCCACACCGCTGCCCAGAACCGCAATCGTGCGTCCCCCGGCTTCCAGCGCGCCCCGGTGCGCCGCGCTATCAATCCCGTGCGCCAGCCCGCTGATGATCGTAACACCGTTGAGCGCAAGCTGCTTTGAGAGTTCGTGCGCCGCGTCGCGCCCGTAGGTCGTGGCTTTCCGCGTGCCGACGACAGCCAGCGCTAACGCATCCTCTGGCACCAGCGCCCCACGCCCGTACAACACCGCTGGCGCGTCCGCAATATCTCGCAGCGCAGCCGGGTAGTCCTCATCCGCCGCTGTGAGCAGCCATGCGCCAGACTTCCTGACTTTCTCCAACTCCGCGTCCAGATCAAGCTGCTTACGGACGCGCAGAAGATTGGTTAGCGGTTCATGCTCCAGCCCGCATTGGCGCAGCTGGGACTCGCTTGCCTGCCACGCAGCGGCCAGATCGCCGAACCAGTTATACAGGTGCGCCAGGCGTTTCGGGCCGATTGCAGGCACAAGGCTGAAGCCAAGCCAGTATTTTTTGTCGCTCACCGGGGACTCAAATTGTGATTATGCGCCGAAGACAGCATAACAAGCGTTCAATTACATTGTCAAGCACGATTCTAAAGCGCGTGAGTGGTTAGGGAAGCAAACCTTCAGGCAGGTTGACCACGACGAGGCCGGCCTGAATGTCCGTTTTCAGGATGGTTTCGTCGGTCACGGGGATCAGAATCTCGCCATGAGTTGGGCTGTCCACGATGTAGACATCATTCGCGCCGGTTTCCAGCACCTCGCGGATGACACCCAGACTCTGGCCTTCCTGCGTCTGCACCGCAAGGCCGATAAGCTGGTACAGGTAGAACTCGCCCTCTTCGAGGGGTACTGCGTCTTCCAGCGCCACCATGACGAACAGTTGGCGCAGCAGGTCTGCCGCGTTACGGTCGTCTATCCCCGCCAGCTTCAACAGGCCATAACCGTCCTGATGTGGGCGCAGGTATTCGACAGAATATTCTTCCGCATCTTCGGAGAGCGCGTCCTTGCCCAGATAAAGGCGCTCCATGTCGTTAATGCGTTCCGGGTAATCGGTGAGCAGGCGAACACGCAGTTCGCCGCGTACCCCGTGCGGGCGCAGAATTTCCCCCAGCAGCAAAAAATGCGGCGTTTCGGCAGGCTCGCTGCCTGTTGGTCGCCCGGTGGTCATAGGTTTAGCCGATTTCGAGGATGACGCGCTTGCCGCGCTTGCTGCCTTCCGCCACCTTCAGCAGGGTACGGATGGAATTGGCGACACGGCCATCTTTACCGATCACGCGCCCGATGTCCTCCGGCGCGACCTTCAGCTCAAGGATGATCGCGGAATTGGTGGTTCGGCGGTGGACGCGCACCTGCGAAGGGTCATTCACCAGGCTGGTAGCGATATAAGTAACCAGTTCTTCCATAACGCCTCCTGTGCTTCAGGCTGCAATAATTTCGACAGGGGCGGGCGTGTGTATGCCCACCCCTGAATTAAGACATTTATCAGGCTTCTTCGGCGGCGGCAGCTTCTTTGAGCTTCCTTGCCGACTGACCAGCAGCCGGAGAGGGGAAGCGCGTGCGGGGGCTAACCGGCTCAGCGGCGGCCTTGGCGGCTTCGGCCTCGGCAACCAGCGCGTCCATGTCCTCACCCTTACGCAGGCGCTCGTAACGCGCCCATGTGCCTGTGCGTACCAGCAGGCGCTTGATGGCATCGGTCGGCTGTGCGCCGACATTCAGCCAGTGCAGCGCGCGGGCTTCATCTATCTCATCGGTAGAAGGCCGCGTGCGCGGGTTGTGGTGGCCGATGATCTCGATAAAACGGCCATCACGGGCGCTGCGCTGGTCGGTGATGACGATGCGGTAGCTGGGCTGCTTTTTCAAGCCGACCCGACGTAAACGAATACGAACCATTGTAAAACTACTCCTTGAGTTTTGCGCTCCCATGCGTCTTGAAGACGGAGAGCCACTGTCGTTAAAAACGTGACAGTTGCGGAAGGGCGATAAACGCCCTAGCGCGGAAAGCCAGACATCCCCGGAAAATTGGGGAAGCGTCCTTTACGCATCTGGCCCATCAACGTTTGCATGTCACGGAACTGCTTAAGCACCTGGTTCACATCACGCACTTCCACCCCACTGCCCATTGCGATCCGCTTTTTGCGGCTGGCATTGAGTATTCTGGGGTTCGCGCGCTCGGCCTGTGTCATGGAGCAGATAATCGCTTCTACCCGCCGCAGGCTTTTTTCCATTTCTTCCTGATCAATCTCATCACGAAGCCGATCCATGCCGGGGATCATGCCCAGAAGCTGGGAGATTGGCCCCATTTTACGCATTTTACGCATTTGTTCCAGGAAGTCCTGCAGGGTGAACTGATTTTTCATCAGTTTTTCCTGCAACTTCAGCGCCTCTTTTTCGTCAAAGCTTTCTTCGGCTTTTTCGATCAGCGTCAGCACATCGCCCATACCGAGGATGCGCGAGGCGAGGCGGTCGGGGTGGAACAGCTCGAAGCCATCCACTTTTTCACTGGTTCCCAGAAACTTGATCGGGACACCGGTAACAGCGCGCATGGAAATCGCCGCGCCGCCGCGTGCGTCACCATCAATCTTGGTGAGGATCATCCCGGTAATGCCTACGCGCTCGTTGAAGCCCTGCGCGATGTTTACCGCTTCCTGCCCGGTCATCGCGTCGGCCACTAGCAGAATCTCAGCGGGTTTGGTGCGCTGTTTGATCTGCTCCAGCTCGGTCATCAGCGTATCGGCGATCTGCAAGCGTCCGGCGGTGTCAATGATGGCGACAGTGGCGTTGGCATCTGCCGCAGCCTTCAGCCCACGCGCGGCAATATCCACCGGGCGGGCGCTGACACCTTCTTCGTAGTACGGCACGTTGATCTGTTTGGCAAGCGTGACCAACTGATCCACCGCTGCCGGGCGGTAGGTGTCGGCGGCGATCAAAAACGGCTGTTTGCCTTCGCGCCGCAGGTGCGTCGCCAGCTTTGCCGCAACGGTGGTCTTACCCGCGCCCTGCAAGCCGACGAGCATAATGACATACGGCCTGGTGCTGCCAGAGAAGTTTAACCGCCCCGGCGCGCCGAGGGTCTCGATGAGTTCTTCATGAACGATCTTGACGACCATCTGGCCGGGACGCAGGCTTTTGGTGACATCCGCGCCAATCGCCCGTTCCTTCACCCGCTTCACAAAGTCTTTGACCACAGGCAGCGATACGTCTGCTTCCAGAAGCGCCATCCGCACTTCGCGCATGACGACATCCACGTCCTTTTCGGTCAGCTTGCCAGAACCGCCAAGGCGATCAAAGACATCCTGTAAGCGATTACTAAGAGTCTCAAACATGAGTATGGTTTCTTGGGAAATCCTGAGTGTTTGACGTTCTGCATTGTAGAGGAGCAGGGGCGCTACGTCAAGTTCTGACCCCGTTAAAGCTTTATATGAAGGTTGGTCTGTGGCGCTGATGTTGCCTGAATCTGCAAAAGGCAACTAAAATGACTATCACAGGAGATGACAAGCCCCAGAAACGGGGGTTACACAGCCGTAAAACGCTCATAAATTAATGTAAGTGTATTCCTACAAAGCAGGAGTACGGGGAAAACTTGATGATCTGGGGAAAACACCTTGAAAACCAAAGTCTGCCCTAACTGCAAGAAAGAAAACGCGGTCAATGCGCTGGTTTGTGTCTACTGCAATTCAACTTTTGTTGTTACCGAGCGCACCCGAACCGCGCAGGTTCCCGACGGGCCGATTGGCAAATCGCGCCTGGAGCATGTCGAGTATCTGACCAGCCTTTATAAGGACGTTTTCATCTTTTTCATGGCGCACCAGCTTAACCCGATCGTCGTCACCAATGCCAATAAAGAGATGGTCCTTGGCCGTTATTCCGATTCGGGCGGGGCAATTTCGGTTGACCTCGAAGAGTTTAGCGGCGCGCAGTTGGGCGTGTCGCGTCGTCACGCCAAAATCATGCGCGATGCCGACGGCTGCAAGCTGGTTGATCTGGAAAGCAAGAACGGCACATGGCTGAACGGGATACAGTTGGAAAAGGATGTGCCGCACATCATCCGCAGCGGGGACGAGATACGACTGGGGCAGATGCTGCTGCACGTTTACTTCAACCGCGCGGTTGAAGAGGGGCAGTCCGTGATCCTGATAAAATCGCGGCAGGACACGACCGCTTCGATTCGCAGCCGCCTGACATATCAGGATGTCGCGCTTGACCTCAGCCCGTTTCTGCGGGCGATAGGCGATGGGCAGATTTTGATTGACCAGATTTTCGGGCGAACCCTGTATGAGATTGGGGTGGACGCAGTGGTGGCTAATAAACAGAACGGCACAGTCACGGTTACGCTGGACGGCGCAGCCGACATTATCCCGCTGATCCGTACCTATATCACCCCGTGGAAGCAGGAACACCGCGCCATGATTAACGAAAAGGGCGCGGAATTATCTCAAGGACAGCAGGAACTGGTGCTGGAATTGGTAAAACATCTCAAGGCCGGGCTTGAGCCAGAGGCAGAGAAACAGTACGCGCAGCAGTTCTTACCGATTGTACAGGCATTGATCTTCAGCGCGTTTGATCTTTCGATGGAACAGCCTGTAATGCAACCCTGAGCAGAGGCAGCGAGTGGGTGATTTTGTTGGCAGGAAAATCAGGGGCTATGAACTTAAGGAATTGATCGGCGCGGGCGGGTTCGGCGTGGTGTATCGCGCTTACCAGCCAGCGGTAGATCGTGAGGTGGCGATCAAGGCCATCCTCCCTGTCCATGCCAACGATCCTGAATTTGTGCGCCGTTTCGAGCGTGAAGCCCGCTTCATCGCGCGTTTAGAGCATCTCCACATCATCCCCATCCACGATTACTGGCGCGAACCGGAAGGCGCTTATCTGGTGATGCGCTACCTGCGCGGCGGCAACCTGCTGACCTCGGTGCGGCAGCGTGGCGCGTGGCCGCTGGCCGACGCGGCGCGTCTGGTGGATCAGATCGGGTCGGCGCTGGCGGTGGCGCACCGCAGCGGCATCGTGCATCAGGACTTAAAGCCAGAGAACATCCTGCTGGACGAAGACCAGAACGCTTTTCTGTCTGACTTCGGAATCGCAAAAGACATTGTTGCGCCCTCCACCGAGCCGCCAGACCGTTACGGCTCGCCCGGTTATGCCTCGCCGGAGCAGGTGGTCGGGCAGGCCGTCACGCCACAGTCGGACATTTACAGCCTGAGTCTGGTCATTTACGCCATGCTCACCGGGGAAGCGCCGTATGAAGACCCGAACACCCTCAAGCTGATTCGGAAAACCGTCCATGAGCAGCTTCCGTGGCTTTCGCAGAAGCGGCCAGACCTGCCGCGCGATTTAGATCGGGTGCTGCGGCGCGGCGCGGCCAAAGACCCTTCCTATCGCTATCCCGACGCGCTCAGCCTCGCGGCGGATTTTCGGCAGGCGTGCGGGCTGCCGCTGACCGCTGAAGCCGCGCGAAGCGCCGAAGCCGCGCCTGTCACCCTTTCGACCTCGGCGGATACCGTTTCGCTCACGGCGGCGCTTCCCGGTGACGCAGAGGCAGCGCCAGACCCTACGACCAGACAGCTTGACCACTCACGCAACCCGTACAAGGGGCTGCGGGCGTTCGACGAAGCCGACGCGGCGGACTTTTTTGGCCGGGAAGCGCTGGTGAATACCCTCATCAGCCGCGTAAGCGAACGTGGGGAGTATGCCCGCTTTCTGGCGGTGGTCGGCCCCAGCGGGGGCGGCAAGTCGAGCGTGGTGCGGGCAGGGCTGCTGCCCGCGCTGCGGCGTGGGCTGGTCACTGGGTCGGAACGCTGGTTTGTGACGACGATGGTGCCGGGTGAGCATCCGTTGCAGGAACTGGAAGAGGCGCTGCTGCGCGTGGCCTTTGACCCGCCGCAGCTCTCGCTGCGCGAGGCGATGGCGGGCGATGGGGAAGCGCTGTATAAGGCGCTGCGCCAGCTTTTCCCGGTGGATGTGACCGAAGTGCTGGTGGTGATTGACCAGTTTGAGGAAATTTTCGCGCCGCAGGTGAGTGATAGCGAGCGCGGGCATTTTCTGGACAACCTGCTGTACGCGCTGCGCCAGCCAGACAGCCGCTTGCAGGTGGTGGTGACGCTGCGCGCCGATTTTTACGACCGCCCGCTGCTGTATCCCGACTTTGGCGATTTTATGCGGGAGCGCACGGTGGTGCTGCTGCCGCTGACGCATGAGGAAATTCGGGAGGCGATCCTCAAACCCGCGCAGAATGCCGGGCTGACGCTGGAGGATGGGCTGGCGGGCAGGATGGCCGCCGAAGTGCGCGAACAGCCGGGGGCGCTGCCGCTGCTGCAATTCGCGCTGACCGAACTGTACGAGCGTCGTGACCTTAACCGGCTGACCCTGAAAGCCTATGACGAGATTGGCGGGGTGGCCGGGGCGCTGGTGCAGCGGGCGGAGGATTTGTACCAGTCCCTCCCACACAGCAGGCAGGTGCTTGTGCAGCAGCTATTCCTGCGCCTGATTACCCTCGGCGATGGCGTGGAGGATACCCGGCGGCGGGTGCTGCGCGGGGAACTGCTGACGATTGGCCGTCGTGAAGAAGTTGAAGAAGTCCTCGACCTGTTTGGCCGTTACCGCCTGCTAACGTTTGACCGTGACCCGGCCACGCGCGCGCCAACCGTGGAAATCGCCCATGAAGCCCTGATTCGCCAGTGGGGGAAGCTGCGCCAGTGGTTAGCGGCCAGCCGTGACGCGCTGCGTTTGCAGGCACGCCTGTCTGCGGCGGCGGTGGAATGGCAGAATACCGGGCGCGACCCCAGCTTTCTGGCGACGGGGTCGCGGCTGGCACAGTTTGAGGAACTGCTGCACGAAGGGGCGCTGGCGCTTGTCGCTGACGAGCGCGCTTACTTAGAGGCCAGCATCGCGCTGCGCCAGCGTAACAGCCGCCGTCTGCGCCTTTTTATCGCCGGGTTGATCGGCATTACGATTATCGCGGTGGGGCTGGCGCTGTTCGCGCTGGATCGGCAGAACCGCGCCGTGACCGCTCAGGGGCAGGCGGAGACACAGGCCAGCATCGCGCGCTCGCGTGAGCTGGCGATGGCTTCGGTGACGGAACGCATATCGCTGGACGAGCGTTTGCTGCTCAGCCTGCAAGCGCTGCGGAGCTTTGACACGCTTCAGGCGCGGCGCAGCCTGTTAAGCGGGCTGCTGGCGAACCCGCGTTTGCTCGGCTACCTGCACGGTCATACGGGCGGGGTACGCAGTATCGCCCTCAGCCCTGATGGGCGGGTGCTGGCGACAGGCGGCGACGATCACCAGATTGTCCTGTACGACACGGAGACGCGGCAGCGTATAGGTGAGCCGCTGGCCGGGCATACAGGCGCGATTAGAAGTCTGGCGTTTCATCCAGAAGGGCAGCAGCTTGTTTCGGCCAGTGCGGACGGCACCGTGCGCCTGTGGGATACGGTGACAGGGGAGGCGCGTGTCCTGCAAGCGGGCGAGGCGGGCATGTGGAGCGCCGCCTTTAGCCCTGATGGACATTATGTGGCGGCGGGCGGGGAAGGGGCGCAACTGCTGTTGTGGGATTTGCGTCAGGAAGCGCCGGAAGCGCTGCCGCTCGGCGGTCATGGCGGGATTGTCTACACGGTTGCCTTCAGCCCGGACGGTCGTTATCTGGCTTCGGGCGATGACGACAAAAGAATTATCCTGCGCCGCATGGATGATCCCGAAGCTATCAGCGTGTTGAACGGCCACGAAAACTCGGTGTTGACGCTGGCCTTCAGCCCGGATAGCTCGCTGCTGGTTTCCAGCGGGCCGGAAAACACGGTGATGCTCTGGGACGTGGCGAACAGCGAAGCGTTGGGTATGTTCAGGACGAATCACACACGGACGGTGCGTAAGCTGGCCTTTTCGCCCGCCGGAAACGTGCTGGCGACCGCCAGTGAGGATAACACCGTCCGCTTGTGGGACCTCACCACTGTGCAGCTGCTTCACCCGCCGTATGCCGAACACACTAACGCGGTCTGGGATGTGGTGTTTAACCCTGATGGCAGCGGGTTTTACTCGGCCAGTCTGGATGGCAGCGTCATCGGCTGGAGCGTGAACCCGGTGCAGCCGCTGGCGAGACAACCAGGCGAGAACGGCGAGGCGGTGTGGGATGTCGCCTTCAGCCCGGATGGTCACTGGCTGGCGGCGGGCGGTGGGGTGACAGGCGAAGGCGAACGGGCTGAGGTCCGGCTGTGGCGGCGCTACGATGAGTCGCTTGTCGAACGTGACGCGCTGAGTGGTTTCGCCGGGCTGGTGAGCGCGGTCGCTTTTAGCCCGGACAGCCGAACACTGGCGACAGGCAGCGAGGACACCACCGTGCGCCTGTGGGACATCACCGCTGACCCACCAGCCCAAACCGATGTTTTGCGCCAGCAGAGCAGCGTGACCGGTCTGGCATACAGCGCCGATGGCCGCTATCTGGCGGTTGGCGACAGCGCCGGGCGCGTCATCGTGTGGGCGAACGACAGCGGCGAATGGGCGCGGGCTGGTCAGCAGCCCGCCGCGCAGGAGTCCGGCGTGACCAGCCTCGCCTTCAGCCCGGATGGTCGCCTGCTGGCCGCTGGTTACGAGGATAATCGTATCCTGCTGTGGGATGCGCGCTCAATGGAGATGGCGGTTGACCCATTAGCTGACCATGCTGCCGGGGTGGAGGCGCTGGCCTTCAGCCCGGACGGAGCGATGCTGGCTTCTGGCGGGCGCGACAACATGGTGCTTTTGTGGAATATCGCGCGCCAGCCGATAGAAAGCCGTCAGTTAGCCTTTCATACCCACTGGGTTACGGATGTTGCCTTCAGCCCGGATGGGCGGATGCTGGCTTCTGGCAGCCGCGACCAAAGGCTGATGCTGTGGGATGTCGCCAGCGGCGAGTCTTACGGAACCCCGCTGGCAGGCCATACGGGTTGGGTGAGCGCGGTGGACTTCAGCCCGGATGGCGCAAAGCTGGCAAGCGGCGGCTGGGATGCCCGCGTGATGCTGTGGGAGGTGAGTCTGGTTACATGGCGTGATCTGGCGTGTGCCATCGCCAACCCCTCTGTGCGGCAGTTGGCCGCTTATCCTGAGGTATGCTGAATGAATAATTTGAGCGTGACGTTGAAACTCGCCTTTGCCGTTTGTTTTGGCCTGTTGATGTTTGGCAGTGTGGTGGCCGCCGCGCAGGAGGCCGAGGAGGACTGCCCGGCGGTGGTCGCCGAGGCGCTGGAACTGGCGGAGGAGGTCTGCGAGGCCGCTGAGAGCAGCGAATTATGCTACGGGCATCTGGTGCTGGAGGCAGAACCACAGCCCGGCACGGATGACTTCAGGCTGGAAGAACCGGGCGATATTGAGCCTGTCGGTCGGGTGCGTTCGGTACGGCTTAGCCCGATGGAGGCGCAGGAGCGCATCTGGGGGGTGGCCTTTATGCGCGTGCGGGCGGCGCTCACAGGCGGCTTCGACGCTGAAGATGTCACGTTTCTGCTGTTCGGGGATGTCGTGGTGGATAACGCGGTCAACGTGATCGAAGTGGTGTCGCTGCGGGATGGCAACCTGCGCCAGCAGCCCTCGACCAACGCGGCGATTGTCGGCGTGGTGGCGGCCAGCCAGCCGCTGGTGGCTGATGGCCGGACGGAGGACGGCGCGTGGATACGAGTACGGCTGGATGAGGCTTTTCACGCATGGATTTCGGCCACGCTGATCGAGATGACCGACGCGGTGGACGGGCTGGCGGTGGTGGACGCAGGGACGGCGGTGCTTGAAGGGCTGCTGTATAACTCGATGCAGGCGTTTTACTTCCGCTCTGGCACAGATGACGCGCCGTGTGCCGAAGCCCCTAACAGCGGCATCCTGATCCAGACCCCGGAAGGTGAGTTGGAAGTGGCGCTGCTGATGAACGAGGCCAATATCCAACTACGTGCTACGGCCTTTGTGCAGGCCGACCCCGGCGAAAACATGACGGTCTACGTGATTGAGGGCGAGGCCACTGTGGAGGCCGAGGGAGTCACGCGCACGCTGCTGCCCGGCACAAGTGTCAGCGTGCCGCTGGACGAAGCGGGCGCGGCGGCGGGCGCGCCGTCCGAGCCAGTGCCTTACGAAACCAGCCAGTTACAGGCGCTCCCGCTCGACCTGCTGGAGCGCCCGGTCACTGCCGCCGAACCGTTCAGCAGCGCGGGGCGGCCTGTATCAGGCGATTGGAACTTTTTCTGGCTGGTGGAACAGGCGACATGCCCCGATGGGCAGGTGGTGACGTTTACCACAGAAAACCCGCTGACAAGCCTGCGCGTGGAAGATGATGGGGCAAGCTTCGTGATGCTGCTGACTCGTTACACACGTGACGAATCCGGCGCTTACCGCACGGTGTTTACTGATGCCAGCGGCAATGTTCATCAATACACCCTGCGCGCTGTCGCCATTGACCGCCTGACCGGGGACGCGCAGATAGACTATCTTTTCGGCTGTACGCTGAATGTGCCTTTTGAGCTGCGGCTGGTCAACGCGGCCAGCGGCTAACGCCGCGCCGCCCGCCGTCGCAGCAGCCACGCGCTGCCGGTCACGATCAGCAGCCCCACAAGCGCCCAGCGCAGCCACGACCACAACGAGTCGCCTGTATTGGGCAGTTGATCCACCCGGAAGATCGGTGCTTGAACACACTGCTGCTGCGGCTGTTGATCGGTACGCAGGCAGGCCTGATTGGTGATGATCGGGGCGGGCGGGGCGCTTTCTGCCAGCCGGGTACGGATCACTAACGTCACTGACGACACCGCCTCCAGCCGCGCCAGCCGCAGCGAGACGCGCCCGTTGGTGTGGGTGGCTGTCCCCTGCGTGGTGCTGACTGTGATGACCTCTAACTGCGGTGGGATAACGTCCGTCACGATGACCCCGGTTGCCGCCCGCGCCGAGGGGTTGAGCAGGCGAATTGTCCATGTCGCCTCGCCATCCGCCTGTAAAAAGGCAGGGGAAGCCAGCTTGATAATGTAAGGCTCGTCCAGCACCACGTCGGGCAGTTCTGCCGAGCGCACAATGGTGCGCCCCAGCAGCGGGTCAATGCCGCCGCTGGCCTGCACCAGAAAGTTCACCTGCGCGCTGTCACCGCTGCCCAGCGTTCCCAAAGCGCAGCTAACGGTATCCAGCGTTTTGGTGCAGACAGGTTCGCCTGCGTCTACGGTGATGAGTTCCACCCCGGCCAGCAGTTGCTCGATCAGCACCACGTTGGAGACAGGCACCGCCCCCCCATTGTTGACGGTGACATTAAACGCGACCTGATCGGCAGCCGGGCTGTCCGCCGGGGCTTTGACCATATCCAGCGCTGCGCCTGCCACAGTGGGCGAGAGGCCGGGCGTGATGGTCAATGTGCTTGTGGGCGGGATTGTCGCCGTGCTGGTCGCTGTCGCCGTCTGTGTTGCCGTTGCGGTTTGCGTGGCGGTAGC
>CAZJSU010000011.1:0-2426 GCA_964548765.1 uncultured Anaerolineaceae bacterium | reverse complement strand
GTCGCGGTACTGGTCGCGCTGGCCGTATTAGTCGCCGTTGCTGTCGCTGTTGGGCTGCTGGTGACGGTCGCCGTACTGGTGGGGGTGGCGGTACTGGTTGCGGTTGCCAGCGGAGTCATGCTTGGCTCATCGGTGGCGGTGAGGGTGGCGCTTGGCGCTGGCACGGCGGTAAAGACTTCCGTGCTGGTCGGGGTGGGGGTTTCGTCCTGCACCAGTGTCGAAACGCGCGCCGTGTTGTTCCTGCGAAGGCCGTCAGGCAGGTCTGACTCAACAACGGCGACGTTGGTGATAACCCTCGGCCTGTCTGGCGCATTGACGATAATCGTCACGCCTACCGACTCGCCCGGATTAAGGTCGCCCAGCGCACAGTTGACCACCCCGGCGGCGAACTGGCAGTACGGCTGGGTGGGAAAAGTGCTGTCGTCGGGCGTGACGGACACAAAGTCGGTGCCTGTGGGTAGGGTGTCTTCCAGCGTGACCCCGCTGGCGATGCCCGGCCCGTTGTTGGTGACGGTGATGTTATACGTCAGCGGGCGGCCTGTAATCACCGTGTCGAGCGAGGCCGTTTTCTGTGCCTGAAGGTCAGCCACCGCGCCAAGTTCAATGCACTCGGAAAATTCCGAAGTGGAGCGCCAGATGCCAGCGGCAGGCAGCAGGCCAAGCGCCCGCGCCGACGCGGTAGCGGTCAGCGAGCCGCCGAGCGTAAACGAACCGGGCAGCGTCACAGACAGTTCTTCGGCAAAGCCGAGCAGGTCTACCGTCATGTTTATCGTGCCGATGTACGTCTGGCCTTCAAGTTGTGGCGGCGCTGCCGGGTCGCAAGCCTGAGCGTTGTGGTAAAAGTGAATCTGAAAAATGCTCTGGTCGCCGATGAGGGCGATCTGCTGGAAGATGGCGACATCCACCACCACGTTGCCGCCGTCTGTCCCCGCATTGGTCAGGAGAGGGGGTGTCACGCCGTCGTTGGCGATGCCGTTTAAGTTGATGCCCAGTCCGCCATTCTCGAAGATGCTGTTGCCACGCACCGCGACCAGCCGCATGGAACCCAGCACGGATACGCCATCGCCGCCGTTAAAGGCAATCGTGTTACCGTTGTTGCAGGCGGGCGGGGAAAATGCGCCGAAGGTTGGCGAAAGGCCGACAAAGTTACCGTCTGTGCTGAGGAGGGAGCCACCTGTAAAGCGCACCCCATCGCCGCTGTTCGACAGCACATCAAGCGCGGCGTTGGTACCGATGAAGTTGTTGCAGACAGAAGCTCTCACGTCGTCGCCAGTAACGAAGATACCATTCTCGTTGTTGCCGGAAATGACGTTGCTATCAATCAGATTCCATTGGTTCTGTATAAAGCGTATGCCGTTGCCAGTGTTGGGCAGCGTTGCGTCGCCCGCCGCGTTGGTGCCGATATAATTGCTGCGGATATTGATGGCGCGGCTGTCCGGGCCGGACACGCTGATGCCGTCGCCTGCGTTGCCGGAGATCACGTTGCCCGCGTCTGGCTGGCCGATCATCAGGTGGCGCACGCGCCCGACAGTCACCACGCCCGCGCCATTTGGCACAGCGGCATCGCCCGCCGCGTTGGTGCCGATGTAATTGTTGAGGATACGATTAGCCAGCGTGAAATCCCATGAGGCGGTGTCCTGCGAGTCCACCGGGCCAATGCTGACACCCGCGCCCGTATTGCCGGAGATCACGTTGCGCTGGGCGGTGTCGGTGCCGCCGATGATGTTGGCATTGGCTTCTGGTTCCTGAAAAGGCGTGAAGATGTTGATGCCGACAGCGTTGGCGTTGGCTGTCGTGCCATCCGGCTCCAGCCCGATATAGCTGCCGTAAACCTCGTTGCGCGCGCCCGTGATCAGAATACCGGCATCGCCAAAGCCCGTGATGGACAGGCCGATAACCGCGTTGCGGTTGCTTTCCAGTGTCAGGCCAGCGGCCACGCCGCCGCCATTGGTGATCTCGACCAGCGGCGGGCCTTCGTAGCCCGCGCCGCCCGCGCTCCACGCATCAATCGTTACCGGGTCATTGTTGAGGGAGGGCAGCGCGCTGCCGAGGGTGATCGTGCCGCCTGTGGCGAAGAAGATGTTATCGGCTTCGGCGTTGGCGTTGGCCTGTTCGATGGCGGCACGCAGTGAACAGCCGCCGCCAGCTACCAGACACAAGCCATCACCGAGGTCAGCATCGGGCGCGTCGGCATTCGGGGCTGGGTCGAACAGGTCTACCGTAAAATCTGCGGCATAAGTGCGCTGGGTGATGACAAACAGCAGCGTTAAGACCAGCATGACAGCGATCCCCACGCTGTAACGCCGCGCCCATAACCCCCCTGAGATGTGCTGTCCTCCCATGCGGCCTTTTACCCTGTCTGGGATACGCGCTTTCAAGCATAACATTCATCGCCATGTTCCACAATTAGCATGTCGCAGGCCGAC
>CAZJSU010000010.1:0-67778 GCA_964548765.1 uncultured Anaerolineaceae bacterium | reverse complement strand
TACCACCACTCGGCCTTTACCTGAAACCAGCGGTAGCCATAGCCAGACATCTCAATCTCCTGCGAGGTGTCCATTTCAATATTATAGAGCTGATCGCCCAGCAGGTCGTGGAGGTGGTTCACCCCATCGCCAAAGTTCAGCTTGACCTTGACCTGTTCATCGGCCAGATTGTGCAGCGCGATCACACTCGTCCCTTCCCACATACAGCGATGCGCTAACACACTCGGCTGGTCGGTATCAATCAGCTCCCACGCGCCGTAACCGAATTCAGGGTACTCCTTGCGAATGCGGATAGCCTTTTCCATCCACGACAGCAGCGAGTCCGGGTCACGATCCTGCGCGGCGAAGTTGACCTTCTTATAACCAAACTCGCCCTTGCTGATGACCGGGCGCACCAATGCTTCGGGCGACGCGCTGGAAAAGCCGCCGTTCTTGCCGTGTGACCACTGCATCGGGGTACGAACGCTGTTGCGCTCCTCCAGCGACAGGTCGTCGCCCATGCCGATCTCCTGCCCATACCACAGCACCGGCGTACCGGGCAGCGTCATCAGCAGGCTGTGAACCATCTCCAGACAGCGGCGGTCGTTTTTCAGCATCGGGGCCAGCCGCCGCCGGATGCCCCGGTCGTAAATCTGCATCTCCGGCTCTGGGCCGAAAGCCGCGTAAACCTCCTCGCGCTCGCTGGCGGTTAATTTGTCCAGCGTCAGTTCGTCGTGGTTGCGTAAGAAGATCGCCCACTGGCCGGATTCGGGGATCGGCGGGGATTCCTTCAGCGCGTGGATGATCGGCGCGGCCTCTCCACGCGCGAGCGCCAGATAGATGTTCTGCATCAGGATAAAATCGAACAGCATTTGCAGCTTGTCCCCGTCGCCAAAATAATCAGCCAGCAGTTCCGTCTCGACATTCGCCTCCGCCAGCAGGATCGCGTCGCCCTGCCGCCACGACAGGAAATCGCGCATATCGCGCAGAATGTGGTGCGCGTCCTCCGAGGGCGATTCGCTCTCGCCCTTCAGTTCGATCAGGAACGGCGCGGCATCAATCCGAAAGCCGGAAACGCCCAGCCGCAGCCAGAAGCCCATAATCCGGTAAATTTCCTCGCGCACCGCCGGGTTAGCGATGTTCAGGTCTGGCTGGTGATCGTAGAAGCGGTGAAAGTAGTATTCCTTGACTTTCCGGTCATACGCCCATGTGCTGTCCTGCACGCCGGGAAATACCACACCCTTCTCCGCGTCTTCCGGCTTCTCCTTGCTCCATATGTAATAATCCCGATACGGCGAGTCCGGGTCTTCCCGCGCGGCCTGAAACCAGGGGTGATCTATCGAGGTGTGGTTGACCACGAGGTCTATAATCACGCGGATGCCGTACTGCTCGGCGCGGACCATAAACTCCACAAAGTCGCCCAGCGTGCCGAGGCGCTCGTCCACGCTGTAGTAATCCGAGACATCATAACCGTTGTCGCGGTTGGGGGTGCCGAAGAAGGGCAGCAGCCAGATGCACGTAATCCCCAGCGCGGCAAGCTGGTCGAGGCGCATCATCAGCCCCTTAAAATCGCCGATGCCGTCGCCGTTGCCGTCCATGTACGTTTCCACATCCAGACAGTAGATAACGGCGTTCTTATACCATTGATCGCGTCGTTTCATGGTGATTCGTCCGTTCTGAGTCAGGGTTGGTGTCGGTTACATAATCTTCATCGTAACATAAGAGCCGCGTCTGACAGTCATTGTTCATGAAGGTCTTAAGTTGGAGGATTGTCGCTGGCCGCCGGGCGGGGTATGGTAGGCGGGTTGGCGAATAAACCCCCGCCCTCGCCTCACACAGAGCGCGCTGGCGTGCAGGGGTTCACGGAAGGAGTCCCTATGAACTGGCGCGACGCGACCACTACCACCCTGCTCCCGCTGACCACCGCGCAGCGGCTCGGCCTCATTACCGACATGGACGGCACCATCAGCCCGATTGTGCCACAGCCCGACACGGCGCAGATCACGCCGCTCAGCCGCGAACTGCTGGAAGCACTGGCCGAGCATCTCGCGCTGGTGGCGGTTGTTTCTGGGCGGGCAGTCACGGATGTACACTGGCGCGTTGGCCTGCCGGGGTTGGTCTATGTGGGCAATCACGGGCTGGAACAGTGGGTCAACGGTCAGGTCGAGATCAGCCCGGAGGCGCTGCCCTACCGCCCGGCGCTGGAGGCCGCGCTGCGCGACATGCGCCAGCAGCTTGTCCCCGGCATGACCATTGACGACAAAGGCGCGACCCTCACGCTGCATTACCGCCAGACGGTGAACCCGGAAGTCACGGGCGCGGAGTTCCAGCCCGTGATCGAAGCGATCGCCGCGCGGCACGGGCTGGCCTGTTTTCAGGGGCGCATGGTCTTTGAACTGCGCCCGCCGCTGGCGATAGATAAAGGCACAGCCCTGCGCCGCCTTGTGGAGGAGTACCAACTGGACGCAGCGGTCTTTATGGGCGACGATACCACCGACGTGGACGCGCTGCGTGCCGCGCGGGAACTCCGCACAGGCGGCGGCTGTTATGCGCTGGGCATCGGCGTTCAGTCCGCAGACGCGCCGTCCGCCGTCATCGAGAGCGCCGACTTACTGGTTTCTGGCGTATCAGACGTAGAGGCGTTCATGGCGTGGCTGCTCAGCGTGTTGAGGGCATCGTCCAACTGATTCTGAAACCAGCGGTTGACATCGGATTTCTGAACTTTGGTTCGCAGCGCTTCGGCGCGTTCCCGCCGTTCAGAAAGCGGCATAATCAGCGCCTGATGCAGCGCTTCTGCCGTGCTGTACACGTCGAACGGCGACACCGACAGCGCGTAATCGCCCAGTTCATACGCCGCGCCCGCGTGTTCAGAAAGCACCAGCACCCCGTCGCTCTCGTTGACCAGCACGCCCTCTTTCGCTACCAGATTCATGCCGTCGGCGATCGGGTTCACCAGCAGCACGTCGTAAATCTGCATCGCGCCCAGCGCCCGGCGGTAATTGTTGCCCAGCATGGTACGCACCGGCTCCCACTCGCCATCGCCGTACTCGACGTTAATCATGCCCGCCACCGCCATGATCTCCTGTAGGTAGCTCTGGTATTCGTCCACCTCCATGCGCGACGGCACCAGCAGCGCGATCATCTGCACGTGGCCGCGATGCGTCGGGTACATCTCCAGCAGCGCCCGGTAAGCCTCCAGCCCGCGCAGGATGTTCTTGCTCGGTTCGACACGATCTGTCCGCAGGATAAGCTGGCGGTTGTTGACGTAGTTGCGAATCTGCGCCTGAAACATGCGCGTCTCCGGCTCCTGCATCATCTCCTGCACCAGCGCCACATCTATCGAGATCGGGTAGGCCGAGGCGTTCACCTTGCGCCCCTGATAATGGATCGAATCGCGGCTGCCGTGCGAGTGCGCGTCGTTCAGGTAAAAGCGGCAGGTCTGCACAAAGTTAAAGGCATCACGCTTGGTCTGGAAGCCCACCCGGTCAGACATCAGCAGGCTGGTCAGCAGCGTGGTACGCATCTCGTCCGGCAGCACCCGCCAGGCATCCGGGCTGGGCCATGGGATGTGGATAAAGGGCTGGATGTAGACCCTGTTGCCCAGCTTTTCGCGCAGGAAGCGCGACACCAGATACAGATGATAATCGTGCGGGAAGATGACCACTGGCCGCGCCGGGTCTTCATCAGCAATCGAATCAGCAATCGCCTCGGCAAACAGGCGGTTGACCGCCACATACCCCCGCTGCCATGCGTCCCACGTTTCTTTGGTGATGCTCGGCTTGCGCGGCGCGTCCCATAATTCATGCTGGATAAACCACAGCAGCGGATTGCTGATGAGGTTGTAATACTGCTCGTAGGCGCGCCTGCCGGGGCGCACAAATTTCAGGTAAATATCTTCAATATGCTTTGGGCGGTTCAGATTTTTTTCTGACCATTCGTGGTCGCCCTTGCCCAGCGCCGCCGCCACCCACAGCACATCATGGCTGGTCGCCAGCGCACTGAGGGCGGTTGCCAGCCCCCCAGGGGAGCGCTTGACACTGAACGTGCCGTCTCTCTGCGACTTGAACGAATACGGCCCCCGGTTAGAGGCGATCACAATCAGCGGCTCATTGGCCGCCCTGGACTGAGAGTTGGCCGTTGAGTCCTTCACAGTTTATTCCTCTCCGTTTTTGAATGAGTGTTTTATTCTATCATATAGGACATGCAATGCCTTTCGTTAGATTGTCACAAATCTCTCATCTCTGAATGAGGCTCCCAAATTAGTTATTGACAACATATATTTAATAGTGTATTCTGTTATTGAATATAGCCAATATATATTTTTAAGGGTGAGGTTGCCATGACCAGAAAATATGACTCCAGCCGCCGGGCGGCCAGCGCCGCGCGCACACAGCAGGCGATTGTCGAGGCAGCGGTCAGGCTGCACGGACAGGGGATTACCACCCTCGCCGCCGTCGCTGAAGAAGCCGGCGTGTCGCTGCCAACGGTCAACAAGTATTTTCCGACGCGCGAGGACTTATTCGCCGCCTGTACGATGCACGTGGCGAACAACCTGACACCCCCCGCGCCGGAAAGTCTGGCCGCCATCAGCGACCTTGCCGAGCGCGTCTACGAGGCGGTGCGCCAGATTTACGCTCTGCACGAATCGGCTTTTGGTCATGCGTGGACGGGGTACAAGCTGGAGGATGAGTCGCCTGTGATGGCGCAGGCGATGGCGAACTTTGAGGCCATTATGGACGACCTGGCCGAGAGCCTGCTGGCGGGCTGGCACAGCGAAGCCGGGGACAAAGAAGCCATGACAGGCTTCATCCGGGCGATGCTCAACCCACTGACCTACCGGGCGCTGCGCCTCAAGGGCGGGCTGGACTTCGACGCGGCGGTAAACATGATGGCGCTGGCATTGACGCGACTGCTGAACGACTAAGCGCCAGCAGCAGCCGACAACCACAACATCGGTGATAAGCGCGGCGGCTTCGGCCAACGCGATTGCACAATTCGCCGGGCATCAGGCAGAAGGCAGGGCTATGTCCCTGTGCTGCCAGACGCGAGGCAGATGCCCCGGCCAGACTTTGATTTGCCTTGCGCCAACCCTAATTCAAGGAGGAATCACCATGTACACTGTTAACCTTCAGGAACTGCCGCTGACTTCTAGCTGGACTAAGGACGTGCCTTCGCAGCGCGTGCAGTCAACCTTTCCGTTTCTGGGCAGTGGGGAAAACCAGAACGTCTCGGTCGTCTACTTCGAGCTGGAGCCGGGCGATCAGCTTGGCACGCATACCGACAGCGCCGAGGAAGTGCTGTTCATCGTGGAGGGCAAGGTCGAGGTCACGGTCGGCGACGAGCAGGCCATCGTCGAAGCGCCCAGCCTCGCCTTAGTCCCCACCCTTGTGCCGCACAACCTGCGGAACGTGGGCGAGGTGAAGGTGAAAGTGGCCGGCTTCTTCCCGGTGCGCGATACCGTGTCGGTCTTTGAGCAGGCATGGCTGCCGGACGAAACCAACGTCATAGACACCGCGCAGATCGCCGCCTCACTGGCCTGATCGCACTTTAATACACGGGGCGGCACAACACGCCGCCCCGCACTTTAGAAATAGACATCAAACCTTATTTGCGTGCGTCTTATTACACCCAACACAGAGGAAGCATCATGAAGAAGCACGTTGTCATTGTCGGTGGGGGCTTTGGGGGATTATACGCCGCCAAACGACTGAAGAACGCTCCGGTAGAGGTCACGCTGATTGACCGCCGCAACCATCATCTTTTCCAGCCGCTGCTCTATCAGGTGGCGACAGGGGCGCTTTCCCCTGCGGATATTGCCTCGCCGCTGCGCGGTCTGCTCAGGCATCAGAAAAACGCGCGGGTGCTGCTGGGCGAAGTCGTGGATTTCGACACAGGCAAGAAGCGCGTCGTCCTGCGCGATGGCACGATAGATTATGATCTGCTGATCGTCGCCGCCGGAGCAGGCAATCATTACTTCGGCAACGACGACTGGCGGCGGTACGCCCCCAGCCTGAAAACAGTTGAGGACGCAACCGAAATCCGGCGGCGCATCCTGACCGCGTTTGAGGCCGCCGAGCGCGCGACTGATCCCGACGAGATTCGGGCATGGCTGACCTTTGTGGTCATCGGCGGCGGCCCCACCGGGGTAGAACTGGCGGGCGCGCTGGCCGAGGTGGCCCACCACGCGCTGAAAAATGAGTTTCGCCACATCAACCCAGCCGACGCGCGTATTATTCTGGTGCAAAGCGGCGGCCACATTCTGCCGGCTTACGCGCCCGAACTCTCGGAGCAGGCAGCGGCAGCGCTGAAGCGTCTGGGGGTGACGGTGCAGACTGGCGCGCGCGTTACCCACGTCAGTGCCGACAGCGTGACCTTCACGCGCGATGACCAGGCCGAACATATCCCTGCCCGCACAGTTTTATGGACAGCCGGGGTCAAGGCATCGTCGCTTGGTAAAGCGCTGGCACAGGCCAGCGGCGCGGCGCTGGATCGCAGCGGGCGGGTCGAGGTCAACGCCGATATGACGCTGCCCCGGCACCCGGAGATTTTCGTCATCGGTGATCTGGCATGTTACACGCATCAGGGTGACAGGCCGCTGCCGGGTGTGGCGCAGGTAGCGATCCAGCAAGGCCGCTATGTGGGCGCGTTGATCGAGCGCCAGTTGCAGGGCAGGCCAGCGCGCCCCTTCCGCTATCATGACCGGGGCAGTCTGGCGACGGTCGGGCGCGGCGCAGCGGTGGCGGAAATCGGCAGGCTGCGGCTGAGCGGCTGGCTGGCGTGGCAGTTGTGGCTGGTGATTCACCTGATGTACCAGTTTGACGTGGAGAACCGCGTGCTGGTGCTGATGCAGTGGTTCTGGAATTACGTCACACACGGGCGCTCGGCGCTGCTTATCACACAGCGCGACAGTGCAGCTTCCCGTCAGACAGGCGCTCATCCTAAGCTGGCGACGGAAAGCGGCACATGGCCGCGTGTACGCTGACCCTGTGCTTCGCGGCCTTACGGCGGGGGTAATCTACCCGGCTTGCCCTCGCGCATTTACCGCAACGCCCCCGGCACGTGTTACAATCCCCGCACATTGCCACAGCTTGAAGGGGGACAGGCATCATGGAATATCGTTTATTAGGGCGCACCGGAGTCCGCGTTTCGCAGTTGTGCTTCGGCACCATGTCCTTTGGAGATACCGCAGACGAAGCCGAATCGGCGCGTATGTTCCGGCGCTGCCGGGAAGCAGGCATCAACTTCTTCGACAGCGCCAACGTCTACGCGGGCGGGCGCTCTGAGGAAATCCTCGGCAGGCTGATGGTGGGTGAACGCGACGACCTGGTGATTACCTCAAAGGTCGGCATGAACAGAGGCGAAGCGCCCAACCGCACGGGCGCGTCCCGGCGGCATCTGCGGCTGGAAGTGGAAGGCAGCCTTAAGCGCCTGAATACCGACCGCATTGACGTGTACTTCATCCACCGCTTCGACAGCGACACCCCCATCGAGGAAACCGTGCGCGCGCTGGATGATCTGGTGCGGCAGGGGAAAATCCTGTACCCGGCGCTCAGCAACTGGGCGGCATGGCAGATCGCGCTGGCGTTGGGGGTGTCGGCCTGTGAAGGTCTGGCGCGGGTTGAGTGTCTTCAGCCGATGTACAACCTCGTCAAGCGCCAGGCCGAGGTCGAAATCCTGCCGCTGGCGCAGGCCGAGCAGATCGGCGTGATCCCCTACAGCCCGCTGGGCGGCGGCCTGCTGACCGGGAAGTACACCACCAGCAGCAAGCCGGAACAGGGGCGGCTGATTGAAAACAAGGCGTATTCGGTGCGTTATGGCGAGGCGTTCAATTACGAGGTCGCCACCCGCTTCAGCGACCACGCCCGCGAGAAAGGCCATCACCCGGCGACGCTGGCGGTCGCGTGGGTCATGAGCCACCCGGCAGTGACCGCGCCCATCATCGGCGCGCGCAATCTGGAGCAGCTAGAGCCGTCGCTTGCCGCGCTGGATATCGGCATGACAGCGGAATGGCGGGCGGAAATCTCCGCCCTGTCTTACGAGCCGCCGCCCGCCCATGACCGTCTGGAAGAAGCGCGGTGAGCGTGACCCTGAAACCCGCGCCTGCGCCCTGCGTATAGGTTTGTAGAAGGCGTGGGAAAGTTTAATAGGGAGGCAGTATGGCCGATCAGGAACTTTACGAGATTGCCCAACGGCGTATTGACCGCCGCAACCGCCGCTGGACGCTGTGGGGCATTGATCTGGCGATCCTGATTTTTTTCGTGGCGGCCATCGTCGTATTCAGCGACACGGCTTATGTCACGCTGGTCAGTGCCGCCATGCTCGCGTGGGGCGGCATCTTCGTCCTGCACACCATCATCACCGTGATGGCGCATTCACGCGATGAGGACATCGAGAAAGAAGTGGCGAAACTGCGTGAGGCGGCCATGCTGTACGAGAAGCCCAAGCGTATGCGCCTGACCGAAGACGGCGAAATTGCCGACGACACCGATGTTCATTGGCAGCACGCGGAAACGGAGCGACGGCTGAGATCGGAATAGGCCACCAATGATCCCTCCCCAATAGTTGTATCAGCAAATGACATTATGGCTATCTGTATCACCCACCCTCGCGCGGGCAAACTTACCCATGTAGCCATGCCATATGTGTGCTTTAATGAAAGTTGTAACGATCAATGGAGGCACAAGTCGCATGGATTACGCCGAGCTGATTCGCAAGCTAGGGTCGCTGCACAGCCTGCTGCGGGAACTCGAACAGGCAGGCATGTATCAGGGTGAACACACCATCGCTTACAAGGGGCTGGACGGCACACAGCAGACCGTCCACGTCTACATAGACGGCACCGACCTGCAAATGTCGCATACTGCTGCCCGCCCCGGCTTCAGCATGTCTACCGATATTTCTGGCGATTAGCAGGGATAAACAAACCCGGCCAGACAGTCGGTGTCTGGCCGGAAAGACCAGTATGGATTGGGAGTCCGTGCTTAGCTAGGGCAGCGACGGCCCCGGATAGAACTGGAGCATCCCGAACTCGTCATAGCCCGCGAACAGCCCCGGCTGGTTGAGGATGTTGCTGTATGTCAGCACAGACACCAGCTTGTACAGCCCCGGCGCGGTGACATTGGGGGCGATGGTGAAGCTCTCGCTGTAGTTGTTGCCGCCGTTGAGCGCCACATCGCGGCTGGCGACCTCGAAATCCACGCCCGGCCCGATAGTTTCCAGATAGCAGCGCAGGTGCCACGTCCCCGCAATCGCGCCGACCAGCAGGCCGTTCACCTGCCAGTCCACACGCAGCGTCCACGAATCGGTCAGGCTGATGATGGTTGTGTCGGGGATACCGTTGGCATCCACAACATGGGTGTCAATCGCGCCGTTGAAAACGTGCGACCACGCTTCTGGAAAAGTCGGTTCAAACGCCATTGCATCTCTCTCCTGTGTGCGTTACATTGGACAAGGTTTGATATGCTGTGATCTGGATCAACTGCCGGCCTGCCGACCCTGTGCTGCGTTGTCTACACGCAGTCCAATGCCCCCACCCCGTCCTTTATCTACGCGCCTCACATTTTTCACAGTTTTTGTAGACAAAACGCCCCGGCAGCGCATTCTATAGTGTGTTGGCTTGAGGATTGGGAGTCCAAAATGCCAGAACAAAATTATGACAGTTCAACGATAACGGTCGGCGCGATCGCCTGGGACAGCCACTGGCTCACGCTCTTAAAGGAGATGCACGAGCCGACATGGGACGATCTGGTGACCAACTATGCGGCGGATCTGCGCCACGACATCAGCGCCTCTTTAAGGAAGCGCGGCCTCTCGCCCGATCTGGTCGAGGATGTAGAGCAGGAGACATGGCGCATCGCCGTACAGAAGATCGGCGCGTTTAACGCCGACACGATTGACAAGCTCTACCACTGGCTGCGGGTGATCGCCCTCAACCGCATTCGGATGATGAAGCGCCAGCAGAAGGACAGCGACATCTATCTGGACGAGATTTCAGAAAACGAGTTTGAAGGCGGCGGCTCGCTCGATCATTTCATCTTCATCCATGATCTGGGAGACGACAGCCCGGAGAGCGTTATGCTGATGAAGGAGCGCCTGCGGGCGCTGGAGATAGCCTTGCAGGAACTTAGCCCGCGTGACCGTGAGATTGTCCTGCGCCGCTGGTTGTGGGGCGAAGCACCGCGCGACCTGGCGCTGGATTATTACCTGTCACCTCGCACCATCTCAATGATCTTATTACGCGCCAAACAGACCCTTGAACATTTTCTCGCGGATATGGACTAAACAAAGGATGGTTGCAGATGACCGAGTCATCGAATAACTTACGTAAACTGGTCGCTGCTGAAGTGCGTAACCAGAGGCAAATCATGGAAGGCAAGAAAAAGGTTACTCCCGCGCGAATGCTGGGGTTATTTCTGGAAGTTGCGCTCAACAACCGGGGGCGCTCCCGGCGCTACTTCGCGCGCGTGCTGGATATTGAGCAGGAACTGGCCGATGGCATTCTGGACGGCCTGCTGCCAGAGTCTGAACTGGACGACGACCTGCTGGTGGAGATCGCGCGCGTGGTCAAGCACGACCCGAACACGCTGCGCCTGATTCTGGGGCGGCAGATTGCGCCCAACCGCAGCGATGACGACGCGCCCACCGCCCCGGCCAGCCGCCCGCCCGCCGAACTGAACGGCAAAGGCGGCAAGGCACACACAGGCGGCCTGTAACTCACCCGACGATATTGACCAGCAGCATGGGGGCTGTAGAGGCTTGTCTTATTGGCAAGCCTCTATTTGTGTCTGGTACACTTGCGCGTTGCCTGCAGGGACGCGCAACGGCGCGTCCAGCATAGATTGATTACCCAAAAGGACAACCCGCCCGTGACCATCACCGCGCACGACTACGCCCGCCAGCACCAGCCGCGCTTTGAGGCGGAACTGATCGAATTGTTACGTATCCCCAGCATCAGCACCTTGCCGGAACACGCGCCCGATGTGCGCCGCGCCGCCGAATGGCTGATCGCCGATATGCAGCGTATCGGCCTGCACCGCGCCGAGGTTCACCAGCAGGGCGAATACCTGCCGCTGGTCTATGGCGAATGGCTGGGCGCAGGGGCAGACGCGCCCACCGTGCTGGTCTACGGCCATTACGACGTGCAGCCCGCCGAGATCGAGGACGGCTGGCGCACCAACCCGTTTGAGCCGCTGGTGCAGGACGGCAAAATCTACGCGCGCGGCGCGGTGGATAGCAAAAGCCACGTCATCGCGCAGTTGAAGGCTGTCGAGGCGCTGCTGGCGACCGGGCGCTGCCCGGTCAATATCAAGCTGCTGTTCGAGGGCGAGGAAGAGTCCGGCTCGGAGCATATCTTCGCTTTCGTGGCGCAAAATCCCGCCCTGCTGCGGGCGGATGTCTGCGTGGTGTCGGACGGCAGCCTGCCGGATACCAACCAGCCCGTGCTGGCGTATGGCCTGCGCGGGATCATCACGATGGAGCTGTCCGTGACCGGCCCGGCGCGTGACCTTCACAGCGGGCATTACGGCGGCAACGTCCACAACCCCATTCAGGCGCTCGCCGAGATCATCGCGCAGTTACACGACCAGAACGGCACCGTCACCGTCCCCGGCTTCTACGACGATGTGCGCCCGGTGACGGACGAGGAACACGCCATCCTCAGCGACATCCTGCCCTGGGCAGAGCGCGAATGGCGCGAGGTGACAGGCGCGCCGCAGCCCTGGGGCGAGGCGGAGTACACGCTCAGTGAACGCAGCAGCGCCCGCCCCACATTGGAGATCAACGGCATCAGCGGCGGCTTCGCCGGGGTGGGCTTCAAGACCGTGCTGCCCGCGAAGGCGCTGGCGAAGATAAGCTGTCGGCTCGTCCCCGACCAGGACCCGCAGCGCGTTTACGAGTGCGTGCGCGATCATATCGCGCGGCTTACCCCGCCCACCGTGCAGAGCGAACTGGTCGCGCTGGAGATGGGGTCGCCGGGGGTGCTGCTGGAACGTGAAGGCGCGGCGATGCAGGCTGCTGTCCGCGCTTACGAGCAGGCGTGGGGCGTGCGCCCGCTCTTCTCGCGCGAGGGCGGCAGTATCCCGGTGGTGTCGGCCTTTCAGGAGCATTTGCGAATGCCGATTGTGCTGATGCCCTTCGGCTATAAAGGCGGCGGCGCGCACGGCCCCAACGAGCATGTCTATACCGCGATGTTCCACAAGGGCATTGATACGATGCTGTATTTTTACGAAGCGCTGAGCGCTGGATAACGCCTGAAAAACAGGCGGTTGTTTGAGAATGGTGTGATCTGGTGTTTGGGCTTGTCGCTTAAACATGCTTATACTTGAGAAGGTTTTAACAACGGACAGTATGTAAGATACCATGCCTATTGCGTAGAGGAGGGTGTGTGTCCCTCCTGCACCAACGGGCAGGCATCTGCGCCGCTGCGGGTTATTCGCTCATATTTGCAACGGGCGGGTTTGAAACCCGCCCCTACATGGTACATTTTTGTATGAAAACCACCTCAAAACATGAATAAAGGTAACTTATGACAAGTGTCTTTGACTACGCGAAAGAAAATGCGTTAAGGTTCCGCGAGGAACTGCACGAGTTTTTACGTATCCCCAGCGTCAGCACCGACGCGGGTTATGCCGAGGATGTCAAACGCGCGGCCAACTGGCTGGCAAGCAATATGCGCGCTGCCGGGCTGGACGCGAAAGTGATCGCCACAGGCGGGCATCCGTTGGTGTATGGCGAATGGCTGGGCGCGGGGGCGGACGCGCCGACCGTGCTGGTCTACGGCCACTATGACGTGCAGCCCGCCGTCAAAGAGGACGGCTGGGATACAGAACCTTTCGAGCCTGTTGAGCGCGATGGCAAAATCTGGGCGCGCGGCGCGACCGACGACAAAGGGCAGGTCTTTGCCCACGTGAAGGCGGTCGAGGCGCTGCTTAAGGCTGAGGGCAGGCTGCCCGTTAACGTGAAGTTCATCGTCGAAGGCGAGGAAGAAAACGGCAGCCAGCACATCACGCAGTACGTGGCCGATAACCCCGAACAGCTTGCCGCCGATGTCTGCGTGATTTCCGATGGTAGTATGCCGAGCATCACGCAGCCCACCATCGTCTATGCGCTGCGCGGTATCAGCGTGATGGAACTGCGCGTGACCGGGCCAAAGCAGGACTTGCACAGCGGCATGTACGGCGGCTCGGTCTATAACCCGCTGCTGGCGCTGGCGCAGATCATCGCCAAATTCTATAACGACGATGGCAGCGTGGCCGTCCCCGGCTTCTACGACGAAGTGCTGCCGCTGGACGAAGCGGAACGCGCCGAGATCGCCAGAATGCCCTGGACAGAAGCGCAGTGGCACGCCGAAACGGGCGCGCCGCAGCCCTGGGGCGACATCCACTACAGCCTGCGCGAGCGTGTGGGGGCGCGGCCTACGCTGGAGATTAACGGCATGGCCGGGGGCTATCACCAGTCCGGCTTTAAGGCCATCGTCCCCGCCGAGGCACACGCCAAGATAAGCTGCCGTCTGGTCGCCAATCAGGAGCCGGAAGCGATTTATGAGAAGGTACGCGCCTACATCGAGCAGATCACCCCGCCGGGCGTGAAAACCGAGATGCACTATCACGCAGGCGGCGCGACCGCCCGTGTGCCGCTGGACAGCCCGGCGATGCAGGCCGCTGTCCGCGCTTACGAGCAGGGCTGGGGCGCGTCGCCGGTGTTCATGCGCGAGGGCGGCAGCATCCCTATCGTGGCCGACTTTCAGGCGAAGCTCAACCTGCCTGTGGTGCTGATGGGCTTCGGCCTGAACACCGACAACCTGCACGGCCCCAACGAGCATTTCAGCATCGAGATGTTCCACAAGGGGATTGATACCGCGATTCACTTCCTGCGCGAGTGCGCGGGTTTGTAGGTGAACCGCCAAGACACAGAGGTTCTGTAGGGGCGCAGCGCTGCTGCGCCCTTAGCTGCCGAATAGCTGTTTCAGTTCTATCACCTGCCCCAACACCGCCGACGTGAAGCTATCCACCGGGCCGTAGATGCCCTGCCGCTCAAACGCGCCATCCTTCAGCACGTAGACTTCCAGATACTCCGCCTCCGGGTCGGCCAGCCAGTATTCACGCACACCATGCTTCTCATACAGGGCGAACTTCGCCCCCCGGTCACGCCGCGCTGTCGCGGGGGACAGCACCTCGACGATCAAATCTGGCGTGCCTTCCAATCGTCTGGGCGTAATCTTGCAGCGGCTGTTGGCCGATACCCAGACCACATCCGGCTCAGGCACGTTCAAATCGTCCAGATAAACGGCAATAGGTGAAACAAACACCTCGCCGTCAGGCATCAAGCTCTGAATGAGCGTAGCAGAGCGTAAAACAATACGTTGATGTTTGGGAATGGGCGGTGGACTCACAATCAGTTCTCCGTCGAGAAGTTCCTCAAACTGGTTTGTCTCTGGCAGCGCGAAATATTCCGCCGCTGTCATCCGTATAGCAACCTGTTCACGCATCACGCATTACTCATCACTCGCCACTATCTCTGATTATGCCACAAAAAAGGGCGCATCACTGTGCGCCCCTGCTCAGTTTTAGGAATGAACCGACAGGCTATATCCCCTCCAGCGCAGGCCGCCCGGCTCGCAGGTTCGCCAGCAGCCTGCTGTAGGCGGCGCGATCCAGCGGGAACTCGACCGGGCGATTGGTGTAGCTGGAAAACGTCATCGCGTTCGCCAGTTCCAGCCCGCGAATCCCGCTGCGCCCGTCAGCGTTGAGCGGCTTGCCCTGTGTCAGATGCTCGTACAGGTTTTGATGCACCGCGCGATGATCGCCCGCGCCCTCGCCGATCTCGACCTCGGCATCCAGCAGATTGGGCGCGGCGAAGGCTTTGTCGCTGGTGCGGATAAACTCATCCACAGGCACATCAAACTGCTTGAAGCTCAGCCCGCCGTGACGGATGGCGAGATGGCCTTTGGTGCCGATGATCTCGAAGCGCTGCGGCTGCCCGGCCTCGGCGGTGCTGATGTGTACCGTCCCCAACGCGCCATGATCCCACTCGACCGCCGCCTGAATCGTGTCCTCACATTTAATATCATGCACCGTCGTGCGCGCGAAGCAGAACACCCGCGCCGGCATCCCGATCAGGTGGCACAGCAGATCGAGTTCGTGCGGCGCTTGATTCATCAGCACCGCGCCGCCTTCGCCGTCCCACGTGCCGCGCCAGTCCACCTGTGTGTAGTAAAGCGCGGTGCGCGTCCACGTGATCTTGATGTCCACATGCTGGATTTTGCCCAGTTCGCCGCCCTCAATCAGCCGTTTGGCGGCGATGATCTCCGGGCGCAGGCGCTGCTGAAAATTGACCGCCAGCACCTTGCCCGCCTTCTCTGCAGCGGCGATCATCGCCTCGGCCTGCGCCACTTCGTCGGCCATCGGCTTCTCCACCAGCACATGACAGCCGGCCTCCAGCGCGTAAATCGCCATCGGCGCGTGCCAGGGGTGCGGGGTCATCACCACCACCACATCCGGCCTGGTTTCATCAATCATCTGCTGGTAATCGGTAAAGGCGGGCGCTTCCCATTCCGCCCGTACTTTTTCGTTCACGTCGCCGTTCAGGTCGCAAATGCCCACAATATCCACCGTCGGCAGTTCGAGGCCGGGGTGGTGCATCCCGTAGACATTCGCGCCCACGCCGATTAACCCGTAACGCAGTTTTTGCGGAGAGTCCGTCATTAACAAATCTCTTTCGATTTAAAGAAGGCGCTGTAGGAGCGGGGGCTGAGACCCGCCCGCTTAAAGCATAACCAGCGCACAGGGGATTGGCAAAGGTCAGTGGACGGACATGGCTATGCGAAAACGGTACAGCCACGCGCCTCGAGCGTGTAAAGCCATGCCGGAAACGTGGTGAAGCTGTTCCAGCGCAGGTCAAGTTTTTCAAGCCGAGGCATGTCGCCGATGCTGGCCGGGAGTGTCGTTAATCGGTTGCCACGCAAATCCAGGTATGCCAACCTTTGCAAGCGCCCCAACGACGCGGGCAGCACGGTAAGCTGGTTGTTTCGCAGCAGCAAATGAGTCAGGTTGGCAGCCCACCCGATGGATTCCGGCAGGGATGCAAGACGGTTATCACAGGCCGCCAGTATTTTGAGGGCTTTTAAATCCCCCATTGTATCGGGAAGGGTGACAAGTTGATTGTTTCGCACGTGCAGTTCACGCAGATGGAGCAGCCCACCGAGCGATTCCGGCAGCGCTGTCAGGTGATTGTCGTACAAACGCAGTTCCTTGAGGCTGGTCAGGCTGCCTAAAAATTCGGGCAGCGTGTCGAAGTGATTATGCGTCAGGTTGAGATAAATCAGGCTGGTCAGATGCTCAAGTGAGCGGGGCAGCACCGCAAGCTGATTATGGCTGACGTAAAGAAAGCGAAGTTTCGCCAGTTGGCCTAGCGCCTCCGGCAGCGCGGACAGAGCGTTATAACTCAGGTCCAGCACTTGAAGCTGTGTGAGCCTGCCGATGCTTTCCGGCAGCGCGCTTAAGCGGTTGCTGTGCAGGTAAAGCTCGGTCAGGCTGTGCAAATCACCGATCTGCTGTGGCAGGTGGCTTAATTGATTTTCGCCCAGTGCGAGAATGTGTGGGCTGGGCGGGGTAAACACCCTGTCGGGCAGGGATGCGAGCTGCTGACCGGTGAAGTCCAGCCGTTGATCTTCACCCATCAATACAGCTCGTCGTCCAGCCTCGCGCGGTAATACTCGACCGTGCGGCGCAGGCCATCGGCCAGCGAGGTTTGTGGCTGCCAGCCGATTAACGCCTGCGAACGCGCCACGTCCGCCGCGCGTATTTGCTCAAACGGGCGCTCTGGCAGCACGCCGAATTCCAGCCGCGCATCGGGCGAGACAATCCCGGCCAACGCCTCCACCACATCGCGGATAGTGACCAGTTCGCCAGAGCCGAGGTCAACCGTTTCGCCCTCAATCCCCGGCGTGACCGCGCAGCCTATCAACCCCTCGACCACATCACCGACATAAACCCAGTCTACCGGACGCACGCCGTTAGACATCTGCGGCGTTTCCCCATCCAGCAGCGCCAGCGTCACATACGGAATCAGCTTCTTCAGGTCGCGCTGCGCCGGGCCATACACCATAAACAGGCGGGCGTTAACCACCGGAGTCTGGTACAGGTTAAAGAACATGCGCGCATAGGCGCTGCTGGCGGCCTTCGCGGCGGCGTAGGGCGAGGACGGCGCGCTGCCCGCCTGCCCCTCCTCCAGCGACCCGGCCAGCACAATCCGCTGGCAGTGAAACTCGGTCGCCAGATCAAGCAGGTTGACGGTGCTGACGAGGTTGGCGTGCAGCGTGGGCAGCACCGCCACCCGCTCGCGCGATCCCGTGACCACGCTGGCGAGATGAAACACGATATGCGGCTGCACATGCTCGAAGATGTCGGCCAGCGCCTCGTAATCCTGCAAGTCGCAGCGCCACCAGTTCACGGCGCTGTTGCCCTGTGGCGGCTGTGAATACCAGATACCGTGTACTGCTGCCCCCTGTTCGCTCAACTGCTGGCACAAATGCCTGCCGATAAAGCCGCTTGCCCCTGTCACAAGCACTGTCTTGCCGCGTAAGCTGATGCCGTTTGCTGTCATGCCCCTATTCCAAGCCATTCAAAAAGGAAAAAACGCGGCACATACTCGTATGCGCCAATGTCATGCTGTCCACCCTGCGGGCGGGAATTGCCGTTAAAGTCCGTCGCCACCTCGTCCAGCACCAGCCCCGCGTCAATCGCCGGGCTGCCGGGCCGCAGTGACAGGCGGTCATCGGTCAGCGGGTCCACATCGCGCAGGTTGTCGCGGATTTGCGCGTTGCTGTCCGCGTCCTTATCAATGTGCGGGTTCGCGCCGTAGGTCAGGTTGCGCTCGATGATGGTGTTGATGCCGCGCAGGTCGGCGATCGCCGGGCGCTCGCCCATCTGGTAAACAATGTTGTTACGCACGACCGTGTTGCTGGCGGTCTCTGCCTCGCTGCTGCCCAGCCCGACGACGATGCCCCAGCCATCCGTCGCGTAAATGGTGTTGTTGAAAATCTGCGCGTTGTTGCCGCCATACGTCGCGTCAATGGCGCTGTGGTGCGCGCCGCGAATCACGTTGTTATAGACCAGCGTGCCGCTGCCCGCGTAAATGCCGATGCCGCGCCCCTGTCCCTTCTGGCCGTCTGCGCCCTCGGCGGTGTTGTTATCGTAGATCAGGTTGCCGCGCACGATGTTATCCACCGCGTCCTGCCCCCAGCCGATCTTGATGCCCGACCCCTTGTTGTTATAGATCACATTGCCTTCGATCAGGCTGTAGCTGGAGGTGTGATAGATGCCGTGATCGAAATCGGTCACGCCGTTGCTGTGGACGGTGTTGTGCAGGTACTCGATGTAATTCGAGTTTCCGGTCGCCAGAATGCCCGCCGAGAAGTAACGGTACTCGCCGTTGGAGCTTTGCGCCGCGCCCGCGTTGCGAATCTCGTTGTTCATAATGCGGATGTGGTGCGGCGAGGGTTCGTCCGGGTCTTCGTTGCCCGCCAGTTTAATCACCTCGTAAGTGGTGTTCGTGCCGTCCAGTATAAAGCCGTCCACGATGATGTGATGGCTGTCCCCTGCGAACTCGATTACACGGCGCGCGCCCGCGTCCGGCATGATAATCACTTCTTCGCCCGGCATCGCGCGCAGCGTCACCGGGCGCTCCCACGAGTCGCCGCTGGGGATGGTGTCGCGCAGTTCCTCGCGGTACAGCCCGGCGCGTACCACCAGCGTATCGCCCGGCTGCAACACGCTCAGGCCGTGATTGATGGTGCGGAAGGGGGCTTCGGCGCTGCCGGGGCTGGCATCATCGCCATCCAGCGCGACCACGTAGGCGCTCGCCAGCAGCGCCTGCCGTGACTGCATTTCGGCCTGCGAGGTCGAGAACGCGGCCAGCCCGGCCACCGCCACAACCAGCAGAACCAACACTAAAGCGATGATGAGAAGGAGACGCGATATGCGAATACGGCGGTTTCTGCTTTCGGGTGCTGAATTCAACATTTACCCTCCAGCTTCAATTAACGACTGCTCCAGCGGTTATAAAACCTGACCAGCCCGCGCAGGAAGCCCAGCCCGTAACTAAAATGCAGCGTGCCAAAAACCACAGGCAGAAAACGCAGATGCTCCCAGCCGTGCCTGCGCGCGGTGTGGACAGAGGCTAACAGATTGGCCGCCGCGTACAGCGCCACCGCCAGCAGCCACAACCAGCGCAGCGCCCGGCTGAACGGCGCAAGCAGCGCCCCGCCCAACACCGCGCTGACCAGCGCGATAGGCGCGAACTGGCGCGGGCGCATCTGCAGCGGGTGTTTTTGCAGCACCCGCACCTTATACAGGCCGTACTGGTAATACTGCCGCCACAATGAGCGCAGGCTGCTGCGGTTGTAATAGCGCGACTGGATGCGCGGGCTGAGCAGAACCCTGCCGCCCGCCGCCTGCAGGCGGTAGTTAAACTCATCGTCCTGGTTACGCACCATCTCCTCGTCAAAGCCGCCGAGGCGCTCGAACACGCTGCGCGGCCACGCGCCCATGTACACCGTGTCCACCCATTCTTCCTGGTCGGAATAATGGAAGCGCGCGCCGCCCACGCCAAACGGCGAGCTGGTCGCCAGCGCCACCGCCGCGCCAAAGGGGCTGGACGAGACAGCGTTCATCCGCCCGCCCACGTTATCCGCGCCAGAGCGCCCCAGCGCGGCCACGCACTCGCGCACGTAGTCCGGCTCGATCAGCGTATGGCCGTCCACGCGCACGATGACCTCGCCGCGCGCCTGTGCCAGCGCCCGGTTAAAGCCGGTGGGGACGATCCTGCCGGGGTTATCCACCAGCGTTACCGGCACAGGGCTGGTCTGTGCCAGTGACGCGATAATTTCACGAGTGTGATCGGTGGACATGCCATCGGCCACAAGCACCTCCATCCGCTCTGGGGGATAGTCCTGCGCCAGCACCGCGCCCAGACTGCGCTCGATGAACGCCGCCTCGTTGCGGATAGGCATAATAACCGTGACGAATGGCTGTTGGTCGTGATGATTGTTCAAGTGCTGCTCACCCTGCCGACTTTCCGCTGCTGCTTCTGCTGTTTGTAGCGGCGATGGGCCATGATCCGGTGTACCTCGTCGCTTAACCCGGCGTAACTGTACATGCGCTCCGCGCCGAAATCACGTTGAACGCGGATGCTCCGGTTCTGCTCCAGCGCGTCCAGCGCTCTGGCGACATCCGGCAGGCCATCAATCAGCGCCTGATGCCCGGCATACCCCCAGTAACGCGCCAGATCAGGGTGAATTTTACCCGTCCCCTGCGCGATCGGCTGGCCGCCGTCCAGCTTTTCGTTCAGCCGCAGCAGCGTATACCCAATACGATGCCCGTCTCCATTATAATTCGCCCAGAACGCCGTGTGCAGCCCCTTATATTCAGGGGTCAGCCCCTCATGATACAGCAGTGTGCCGTATCTGGGAATCTCCATGTAAGGTTGCTTAAGATATTGGGAGATACACACCGCGAAGGCCGCGTCGGGCTGAAGTTCTTCCAGTTTAGCCACCGCCTCAGGGCTGTTGAGGTTGGCAAACCGATAGACCGGGATGCTGCCCGGCAGCGCAAAGTTCTCGCGCCCGAAAGCCTGCGAGAATGCCTGCTTCATCAGGAGGTTGTTGGTACGCACCTGAAAAGCATTGTAATAAAGCTGAAAAAGCATCTGGTCAATGGCGCGCAGCCAGCCTCCCCTTTTAGCCCGCCGCTTCAGCCATTGCCAACGGTAGTTAGATGTATAGCGTGTCATATCCGCCTGAAAATATGCCACGACCTCATGGTGCTGTGCCAGCCAGTTTGCAAAGCAGTGGTTGGCAAAGTTTGAGCGTCCAATGAACACGATACGCATCTTTCGACTCCTGTGTAAATTAATGTGGTGGCGAAACCCCCTGCTGTTGTCCTAGCGCTTTGCGATAAACTTCAACAACCTTACGTCCTAAAACCTGAGGATTCTGGTTCATCACCTCCTCGCGCAGTTTTTCGTTGCGTGGATTATTGGCCGGGTGCTGCAAAACCTTCACCAACGCCGCCGCGATCGTCTCCGGGCGGTCATCATCCGCCACCGCGCAGCCGGGGATATGGCTCAGGCGCTCGCGCACGTCGCCGCAGTCGGTAGACACCACAGGCAGGTTGCAGGCCAGCGCCTCGCGCACCACGTTGGGCGAGCCTTCGTTGGTGCTGGTGAGCAGCAGCGTGTCGCAAGCCTGCATAAACAAGGGTATCTCCTCCGGCGGGCGGCCAGCCGCCGCCACCAGTTCCACATCCACCGAACGCGCCGCGATCTCGGCAGCGGCCTGCGCCAGCCAGTAGCGCTTGCGGGCGTTGGTCAGCGACGATGAGCAGAACAGCGCCAGCTTCTTATCCAGCGGCAGCCCCAGCTTCCGGCGTGCCTCCATCATATCGCCCGGCTTGAACTTTTCCAACTCTAATACGATGGTGATGATGTGGTAATCCTTACGTGGCAGCTTACGACCCAGATTGGCCGAGACGACGATAACCTCGTTCACCAGCAGCGACATGAGGCGGCTGGTGCCGACCACCAGCACGTTTTTCCACTGCTGAAGCCCGCCGAACAGCGGTGTCCCTTCGACATCGCTGCCGCCATAAGTGATGACGACGGGCAGCTTACGCTGCATCCGCCCGACCACCCCACACTGGCCGAAGTACACGTGAATCAGGTCATACTCGTTTTCGCGCAGCATCCGGCGCATCTGGCGGATCGCGCGGACATAATTGCCAACGCTGAAGCCGCCGCGATAGGGCAGCACGTCCACCTGCACCCCTACCTCGCGCAGCGAGTTCACCTCGCGCGGGACAAACGGGGCGATCTCCGGGTGTTCTGGCGTGGGCCACTGGCTGCTGATGAACAGCACCCGCAGCGGCTTTTCCGCCACCGCCGCCGGGCTTCCGGCTTGCATATCGGTCATCACGGTCATAAGTTCACCCTACCAGTAATAGTGTAGGCAGGCTCTCGCCCGCACGGTAAATTCAGCTTATTCAACCGCCAGCAGCGCGGGCGAACCTGTTAAAATCTCGCGGTACAGGTCGCGGTACTGCGCGGCCATCTGATGCACATCGTAATCCTGAATGCGTTGATGCCCGGCCTGCCCCATGCGCTGGCGCAGCGCGGGGTCGGCGGCCAGTTGCAGCACGTACCGCGCCAGTTGGTCTGCATCGCCCACCGGCGCGATAAAGCCGGTCTCGCCCTCGACGATCAAATCACGACAGTCGCCAATATCCGTCAGCACGCACGGCAGCCCGGTCGCCATCGCCTCCATAGCCGCGTTGGGCGTGCCTTCGTTGCGGCTGGTCATCAGGAAGATGTCGAAGGCTTGCAGCACG
The DNA here is from genome assembly GCA_964548765.1 of uncultured Anaerolineaceae bacterium. GTDB lineage: Bacteria > Chloroflexota > Anaerolineae > Aggregatilineales > Phototrophicaceae > JAIOHN01. Next base: position 45,420 of record CAZJSU010000010.1, on the reverse strand, counting down.
GCTGGCACATCGCGCCGCGCGCCCAGAAACAGCATGTGCTGGTCAACGCCCGTGTCGCGGCTCAACTGCTGCACCTTCTCGCGCAGGTCGCCGTCGCCCGCGTGGACGAAGCGCACGCTGTCGGTCTGGTCAAGCACGCGCCGCGCGACCTCGACAAACTGCTCCGGCCATTTGCGCTCGGCCAGCGCGCCCACCGTGCCGACAATCACCCTGTCGCGCCAGCCCTCCGGCAGCAAATGTTTACGCGCCGCCGCCTGCGTGGGCGAAAAGCGCTCCAGTTCCAGCCCGTTAGGGATGAAGCGCGCCCGCTGTGGCGGGATGCCTTCCTGCTCGATCATATAGCGGTGCGACGACATGGCATTGGAAACCGTCATGGTGATGTGACGATTGAGGGCATAACGGCGCAGCTTCGTGTACCAGCCGCTGTCCCGCGCCGGGTGGTTGCGGATGCCCACCACCACATGCGGGTGGCGCGTGAGCAGCGTGGCGATGCGGCCATACGCGCCCGGCTCGCCATCCATAAACAGATGCACGATGTCCGGCTGCTCGGTCTGGATGTACTGCTGCACCGCCCGCAGGCGGCTGAGATCGAACGAACGCTGGCGCTTCAGCTCCATCACGCGGTAGCCCAGATCACGAATCGGTTGCAGCCAGTAACCGCCCTCCGCCAGCGAGATCAGCTCAGCGTTGGGGCGCAGATACTTGAGCAGGTAATACAACTGCTGCTCCGCGCCGCCCTGCCCAAGCTGGCTGACGATGTACACGATACGCGGGTTTTCCACGTCGGTCATTCCTGCCTCGTTTCCGGCGCTCAGGCGGGCAAGCGCCTGCGTATGGCCGCGAACAGGGACGGCGCGGGCGCGTTGGCCGTGAACCTGTCGCGCATGGTCTCCATGGCGGCACAGGACGCGAACGAGAACCAGAACAGCTTGTCCAGTTGATCCTGCTTGGTGATGCCTGCGAAAAGCAGCACGAGCAGAATCGCGCACCACAGATAGGCCATGTTCGCCCAGTCGTCGTCCTTGCCCTTAAAGAAGAAGGCCGCGCGCAGGCCGCTGTATAACGCGCTGGCGACCATGCTCATATACAGCGCGAAGCCGATGACCCCGGTTTCGGCCAGCACCGAGAAGTAGATGCTGTGCGCGCCCGTGACGTAAACCTTCGACAGCGGATCGCTGTAGGCGCGCACGTTACGCACGAACTGGTTCACGCCCACCCCGGTGATCGGCTTGTCCTGCACCATGCGGATGGCCGCTTCCCACAGGTCATAACGGATCGCCAGCGTGTCGTCGCCTTCCTGAATGGTGGGGAAGATGCTGTTCCACATGCTGTCCCAGTAACTGGCCGGGACGACGCTGTAAATCGTGAAGGCGACAATAAACGGGATAATCACCCGCTGCGGCTTGATTTTTGAGGTGGGCGAGAGCAGCATCAGCACGATCCCCAGCACCACCACCAGAATACCCGTGCGCGAGCCGGTCGCGGTGATGCCTTGCAGCAGGAAAATCTGCATCGCCCACGTGACAACGATGAGATAGCGGTGCTTCTTATCAAGCTGCCCACGCAGGTAAAACAGCATCAGAAAGGCCACTGTGAACAACCGCGCCGACGCGCTGATGCCGCCCAGGCCGCCGCTGGCGTTGCGGCCTGTCTCGAAGGTGTCGCCCATCTGCACTTCTGTCGAAGCCACATAAGCCGAGATCATGCAGCCGACGACGAACAGCCACATGACATGCCGGAACTTTTTCGGCTCGTCCATCAGTTCAATAACCAGCCACAGCATGACCCACAACTGGAAATAGGTGAGCAGCCCCACGCCGCGCCCCTGTCGCAGCGCCGCGTCAGGGTTGGAGATAAACAGCCAGATGACGAACAGCAGGCCGAACAGCCACGGCCAGCGGAACTTGCGCGGCAGCAGGGTCAGCTTGCGGCGGTAGCGGTCGTTGGCATAGGCCAGCACAGTAATCGCCCCCATGACCGGGAACAACGATGTGACGTAGGGAATATCGGGCAGCGACTGGTCAATCGGCAGCGTAAAGAGCATGATTGCCAGCCCCAGGTAGGGCTGCTGGAAGATGAAATAGAGCAGCAGCGCCACCACCGCGCCGATAATCAGCGGGTTCGCGCCGTCGGGGTTGCCCTGCCCCAACTGGAACGCGACCCAGCCTGTAAGCACCAGCGCGGCCAGAATGACGATGGCGGGCGTAATCCAGCGTTGTGCGATAGAAGGATGTGTCTGAATCATGACGTTAATTCCGGGGCTAACTGGACATCAGAAGTTTGCAGCACCTCGCGCAGCCGCGCGGCCACCTGTGGCGCGTGGAACTGCTGCGCCGCCTTCAGCGCGTTATGCACCAGCTTTTCGCGCAGCGCCGCGTCGTTTTGCAGGCGCGTCACCGCCTGTTGCAGCGCTGCGGCATCCGGCTCTGTCACCAGCAGCGCGCAGTCGTGTTCGCGCAGGAAGTCGGCCAGGAAGCAGTCGGCGGGCGCGTGCGCCAGAATGGGCTGCCCGCAGATCAGATACTCAATCGTGCGTGTCGGGAAGATCGTCTGCACTTCCTCAATCGTCTCGCGCTCGCCGAAGCCGTGCGGCAGGAACACTATATCGGCCTTGCCCAGTTCGGCCAGCAGCACATCGCGCGAAACCGTCGTCAGGCGGAACTGCTCGCCCTGCACGCCGAGCTTTTCCAGATAGCGCGCGCCGGTCTTGCTGTAAATGGTCATGCGTACCTGCGGCATGGCCTTCAGCGCCTGCGCCATGTGCGCCACCGCGCCATCGTTCGACGCATTCACGCTGCCCGAAAGCGCGATCATCAGCGGCGTATTGCGCGGCGCGGCGGGGTCGAACTGGCTCGCCTCTGGCAAGTCCTCGTTAAAGCTATGCACCAGCGGCGAGCAGGAAAGCTGTGGATAGTAGCGGCGGTAAAGCGCCTGCATCCCCTTGCTCATCACAAAGACATGACGCGCGCGGGCGAAAACACGCGGCTGTAACCATGCCGGAAACAGGTTGCCCCGGTCATGTTCCAGATAGGTGTTATGGAAGTACAGATACAGCGGCTTGCCCGTCAGCACCGCCGCGAAATAGGCCGCCATCAGGTAGATTTCGTCCGGGTAGGTCGCCAGGATCACATCACAGCGCAGCGCGGCCAGCAGGATACGCAGCAGGATGTACGGGAACTGCGCCCAGCGGATGACGCGCCCGCCGCGCCAGTGTTCCGGCGGGTGCAGCGAGGCGTAGATGATCTTCGGCCAGCGCCCTTCCCACTTCACCGGCGGCGACTGTAAAAACCACGCGCCCACTACCACCATCTCGCGCGGGGTGAACTGCTTCGCCAGATTACCCGCGATGACCGCCGAGCCGCTTGCACCCGGCGGCACGCTGCGCGAAACATAGAGGATGCGCGGCGCTTTATCCGTCATTGTGCGATTCGCTCCAGCCACGAGCAGTAAATCTCCTCAAAGATCATCGGCAGCGTTTTGGTGATGTCCCATTCCGGGTAATGCGCCTTCATCTTGCTCAGGTCAGAGATGTAGCAGATGTGGTCGCCCTCGCGGTTTTTGTCCACGTATTCATACCGCATCTTCTGGCCGCTTAGCTGCTCGGCATGGTCGAACGCTTCCAGAATGGACACCGAGTTCCCGCGTCCGCCGCCGAGGTTGTACACCTCACCGGGGCGCGGCGCGGCGTAGAAGGCTTCGATGAAGCGCGCCACATCGTAGGCGTGGATGTTGTCGCGCACCTGTTTACCCTTGTAGCCGTAGACACGGTACACACCCTGACTAACATTAACCTTAACAAGATAGCTTAAGAATCCGTGTAATTCTACCCCGGAGTGATTCGGCCCTGTCAGGCAGCCGCCGCGCAGACAGCACGTGTTCAGGCCGAAGTAGCGCCCGTATTCCTGCACCATCACGTCCGCCGCCACCTTCGACGCGCCAAAAATCGAATGCTTGGAGCGGTCAATGCGGAAGTCCTCGCGGATGCCGTTGTAATCCTCTGGCCGCGCGTAATCCCAGCGCGTGTCCAGTTCCGTCAGCGGCAGTTCGTTGGGCGCGTCGCCGTACACCTTATTGGTGGACATCTGCACGAACACCGCTTCCGGCGCGTGACGGCGCACGGCTTCCAGCATGTTCAACGTCCCGCCCGCGTTCACGTCGAAGTCATCAAACGGGCGGCTGGCCGCCAGATCATGGCTCGGCTGGGCGGCGGTATGGACGACCATATCCGGCTGAAGCTGCTCGATGCAGGCCAGCACGCCGTCACGATCCCGGATGTCCAGTTCGTGATGGTGGAAGTCGCGCGAGGTCGCCTCCAGCCGCCGCTGGTTCCAGCGCGTGTCGCCGCTGCTGCCGAAGAAGTCCGCCCGCATGTTGTTGTCAATACCATGCACCTGCCAGCCGAGCGCGTCAAAATACAGCACCACCTCAGAGCCGATCAACCCACTGGAACCTGTGACAAGCAGTTTTTTCGTCATCACCATTTACTCCGTTTCATAGTGCTAAGTGCTGAGTGCTAAGTGCCAAGTGAAATCTACTTGCGTCTCTCAACGGATGCGCGCAGGCCGCTAACCAGACGACCTACTTCCATCGCCTGTTCCATGAGAGTCTTGAATTCGCCTTCGGTCAGATAGCCGACATCCAGCGCGACATAAAGCTGAGAGCGCACTTCCGCGCACGAGGCTTTTGCCATCACCAGAAAGCGATGAAAATCGCCCGGACTGCTGCGTTCAAACCCCTCTGCAATATTCGACATGACCGAAACGGCGGCGCGCTGGATTTGACTGGTCAGGCCATAATCACGAGCGAAAGCCTCTGACCGCGTGATCCGATAAATCTCACTCGTAAGCGTTCTTGCTTTCTGCCACGCCAGTAAATCCTCAAATTTCCTGACACCCATACCCAACCTCTACTTAGCACCTGGCACTTAGCACTCAGCACTTTCCACTTCTTTAATCACCCGCGCCGGATTGCCCGCGATGATCGCGCCCGGCGGGAACTGCCCGCTGACCACCGCGCCCGCGCCGACCACGCAGCCCGCGCCCAGTGTCGTGCCTTTCAAAATGACCGCGCCCGCGCCGATAAACACGTCGTCCTCAATCACCACCAGCCTGCTGGCCGCGCCCGCGTTCCGGTCACGCCGTCGCGCCTCGGCGGAGAGTGGGTGAAAGTCGGTGTCGGTGATCTTGCAGTTCGCGCCCACCAGCACCCGCTCGCCCAGCGTGACCGAGACAGCCGCGCAGATCACCGTACCGGACAGCGCCGACCCCGCGCCGATGTGAATGCGCGCGCCCCGCGCCAGCAGCTTCAGCGCGCACGGCGTATGCAACTGTAACGGGTTGCTGTTGGGGCGCGAGAACAGCGTCACCCGGTCGCCGAGGACGATCTCGCCGCCTTCGGCCAGCCGCAGCTCCGGCCTGCCGACCAGCTTTAAGCCCGCGCCCGCCCGCGCCCCCTGCGCGCCAAACCACAACGGCCACAACCAGCGATCCCCCACCAGCGCCGCCAGCGTGAACGGCGCGCGCAGCAGCTTGAAAATCAGGCGTGTCAGGCCGTTCATACGCGCTGCCCCACCTGCTCGACAATGTAATCGGCGACCGTCTGTGTCGCCCGGCCACGATGGGCGAACACGCTGTCCACCTGCGCCGCCTGTGCCGCCGCCAGCGCTTGCCAGCCATCGCTCAGGCCGCCTGCCAGCACATCAGCCAGTTCGCCCGCGTTCGCCACGCGCCGCGCCAGCCCGCGCCGCCAGTTATCCGCCAGATCAGGCCAGCCATCGGCGTAAAATTGCAGCACGGGCTTGTCATAAAGCAGCGCGTCCACCAGCGTGGTCGAGCATAACGCGCCGCACACGTCCGCCCCGGCCAGCGTGGTCGCCAGATCGGCCTCGTGCTTGAACACGCGCAGATGCGAACAGTCCTTGTAAAAGCCGCCGTCCTCGTTGGGATGCAGCCGCACGATAAACGTCATCCGCCCGCGCAGTTGTGCCGCCGCCTCGTCCAGCCACGCCGCGCAGCCCGCCACCGCCTCGTGCGAGTTGCGGCGCGGGTCGTTGCCGTTGGAGAAAAAGACCATCACGGGTAAATCTGGCAGGCCAAGCGCCGCGCGCAGCCGCGCCTTGACATCTGGCGGCACAGGGGCGGGGAAATGATCGTGACGCGGGCTGCCCAGAATGACCAGATCATCCGGCGACACACCGAGCGCGACCAGTTGATCGCGCGAGACAGCGCCCCACACGCCCATCCTGTCCGCCGTCAGCGGCACGTTGTACGGGCTGACCGCGCCGTGCAGCAGCACCAGCGTGGCGATGCCCAGTTCCCGCGCCGCGACACACGCCGCCGAGCCAGTCAGCAGTTGATCCACAGGCAGCACCAGCAAACGCGGGCGCAGCTTCGCCAGCACCGACATGGCCTCGGCCACGCAGCTCTGGCTGGCCTGCCCCATCTCCAGAAAGGCCGCGCGTGATTCACGCTTCAGGTCGTGCGGCAGGCAGCCGTTGAGCGCGTCCCATGCCGCCGACCACGCTGCCGCCGGGGAACGCTGGAACGGCACCTGAAACAGGATCGGCGCGGGGAACGCCCCCTGCAACTGGACGTGAACAGTGGGCGCGGCCACCAGCGCCACGCGCAGCCCGGCGGCCTGCACCGCCTGCTGCACAGGCAGGACGGCCTCGGTCAGCACCTCGCGCGAGGATTCCAGCCAGAAGGCCACATCCACCGGCGCAAAATCGCCCACGCTGCCCTGTCGTTTGAGCAGAGGCCGCGCCAGCGCCTTCGCCTGATCTTTGGCCGAAAGCACCTTGCCGCGCTCCACAAGGTCTTTGAAGATCGCCTGTCGCAGCGGCAGCATGAACGGGTAAGCCGCGAACAGGCCGCGCGTTCGCTCCACAAACGCCAGCCAGCGCTCGTCCAGTGTTGCTATGTCAGCTAACCGTCCAGTCATGATTTCCTGTCGCAAACTTTAAAGTGCTGAACCTCACCTCATCAAACGCCGGAACACTTCCGCGATGCGCTGCCCGGCCTGCCCATCGGCACAGCCGATCTCATGCTCGCGCAGGCGCGCGCGGCCTTCCGCGTCCAGCGCCGGGTTATCGAGATAGTCGTTAATCATCCGCAGGCAGTCCTCCGGGCGATAGGCCACGCGGAAGCCGCCCATGTTCATGATCGCGCGCATGTCGCTGCGCTGGTAAAAGCGCTTGACCTTCAACCCCTCTGGCACATCCGGCGGCAGGTCATAATGCACCGCCACGCTGGGCTTATCCACAATGGCCGAGTCCACCAGCATCGTCCCGCTGACGTTCACCTGTACGTCCTGATACGCCAGCGTCGCCAGGTGCATCGGCTCGTCTTCCAGAATGACCTTCACCACCTCGGCCTCGTGCTGTTTGCTCCGGTAGGGGTGCGCTGTCGGGCGGGGATACACCCGCACGCCGTCGTATTCCCGTTCCAGCAGCGGGTAGCTGGAGCCGAAGCCGCGCGGATGCCCGCGCACCAGAAGCTGCGCCCCGTGCTTCAGCCGCCCATCACGCACCGCGTCGGCCAGATGCTGCGCGATGTGAATCTCGTGCCTGATTAAATCCGGCGTGGCGCAGGTATACACCACCAGCGGGCGCGTCGCGTCCAGCCCGACCGCCTCGAAAAACGCCGCGCGCGGCAGGCGATAATCCGGGTTCAGGTGGCGGTCAAACTGTGGCGACCCGGTGATATGCACCTTCGCCGCCGGAATCTCCGGGTACAGGTGCAGCAGAAAATCGCGCGTCGTCTGTGACCAGACGCAGTAAGCGTCGGCCTCTGGCATGTGCTGGATTTTCGCCGCCAGATTATCACGCGAGCGCACCATCACCAGCCGGGGCAGGCCCAGGTTACAGGCGGCCTCCATCAGCGCCATCTCGCGCGGGCCTTCCAGCGAAAAGGCCGCCACCAGCTTCGCCCCCGCGTCCCTGAGCATCTGCTCGTACTGCTTTACGACAGGCTGCTGGCGCAGCGCCAGCGCGAAGTCCTGCCGCCATTCCTGCGCCTTACCCCGCGCCCCCGCCCACTGGTGATAGTAGAAGCGCGCCCGCGCCGCCGTCAGGCTGGCGGCCAGCCGCGCGGGATTATCGGCGTAGTAGCTGTAGCTGCTGGTCTTCATCTTCTCCCACATCGTGCGCGGGTCGTAATAACACTTGCGTGCCAGATACGCACGCTCCATCAGCGCCCGCAGATGTGGGTCTTTACGCGCGTCGAATTCCAGCAGCGGGCGAATTTCCACGCCCTCCGGCGCGACCGCCAGCGAGCCTTCATACTGGCTCGGAGCAACCAGCGCGACAAGGCGCTCATCGTGTAAATGCTGGCTAAACCCGCCGTTGCGAATGTTCCGCAGCGCCAGAAAGCTATCGCAACCAATGGCAATTGTCATAGGCTGTACGCCCCTACGCGGCTGGATTGCAGGCGCGTCATCAGCGTCTCGCATAAGTCGCGCACAAACGGGTCAATCTCTGGCTCGCGTGCCTTGCCGACTGACGACTGGAACACGTCACCGCTGTACTCCGGCCTGTATTCCAGCCCCAGAAAATCAAAGACCTGCTGGAAATGCTCATGCGGCATGGTGACAAGGTTCTCGTACTGCACCAGCAGCACGTCACCGGGGCGTTCATGCAGCCCAAGCTCAAAGTAGAAGCTGTTACGCAGATACCACTTCAGCGCGGCGGCGGTGGCGGTGCTTATCTCCTCGTTGAACACCGTCTTCACCAGTTGGCGGTTCTCCGGGCTGATGCGTTCCGTGATCCAGTGCGGGTCGGGGTCATCGGTGGCGATGCGCCGCAGATGGTTCACCTGCGTTTTCGGCCACTTGGCAAGCGTGGAATTCACCACGTCCTGATACTGGCGAAAAATCCAGACCGCCCGGCTGCCCGGATGCACCGCCAGCAGGCGATCGGTATGCTGCGAATCGCAGATCGGCTTAAAGGCCACCCAACGGCAGCGCGCGCTGGCGATCAACCGGTTACGCACGTCCAGCGGCTTGATGCGATAGCGATCAAACGCCTTCGGGTCGTCCTCTTCGTATGTCCATGTCTCCGGGCTTTTATCCAGCACAGCCAGCAGCATATTCGTGCCAGACCGCTGGCAGCCGACGACGAACGCGGCTGTCGGATTGGCATGACGTGGGCGCGCCAGTTGTAACAGCGCCTTCTGCTGCCGCGTTGCTTCCCGGCGGATACGACCTGCTGCACGTTTCAGCAGCGCCTGTTTTTTCCTCGCCACCACCACCTCCAAATATCTCCCAGCATCTCATCAGTAACCAAAGTTATAGCTTACCCGCTGGCGCACCAGCGCTTCCAGCGCATCGTAATCAGCCTGCGTCAGGCTGGCGACGGCCTCCTTACGGGTAGATTTAATGTTTTGTGACAGGCGCGCGTCGCCAAGACCCCGACCCTGCTGCTCTAGCTGCGCGATATGCTCTGGCTGCGTTTTATCCAGCGCGGCCTGAATACAGGCATCCGGCACCGCTTCCAGCCCAAAAAACGCCAGCACCTCCCGCACAGCCGCCAGCGGGTCGCTTTTCAGGTGTTCGTAGCGCAGGCAGTGAACCGCTTTCAAACTGCCGCCCTGCAAAGCACCGCCCCACGTATTGTAAAAATCCAGCACGTTACGGACAGTCGGGCTGCTCAGGTAAGCCTTAAAGGGCGTGGCGGGGTAAAACCCGCCGTGCGCGTATTTTGAGATCAGCACATCCCCCGGCTTACGGATTTGCAGCAGCACCTTGCGGGTCGCCATCCAGGGATAGAAGGGATCGTGCGTGTGCATCAGGCGCGGGATGGGCAGGTGATAATAAAAGCGTGTCTGATGATCGCCCAGGTCATACCGGATGGGGATATGGCGATACACCCCGGCACGATAAGGCGCGATATTCTCGATGTCCAGTTCCCGCTGGTGGTACAGCGCTTCCACCACCAGCGTATAGATCAGAGACACCCAGTTATGCCCCGCCCGCTGCACCGTCGCCCAGATCACATCATTACGGCGCGGGTAACAGTGGCGCATGGTCTGCACCGTCCGCTGGATCGCCTCCAGCAGCCCCGCGTCATAACTTCCGCGCCCCATTCGGGCTTTAAGGTAATACTTAATCGGCCCGGTAGCGGTGCGCCAGGGATAGCTGCCAGTACGCAGCGCTTCGGGCAGCGGTACGCCCCGATGCGCCGGATGGATAGTTGGCTCGTTCATCGTTCTACCCGGCCTTTCAGCCTTGCCTAGCCCTCCAGGAGCGCGACTTCAACAATCTCACAAATCCCGTGCCATGCCAGCAGGTGCAGTTCCTGAATGCGCGGCGTAAGATCGGCAGGCGCGAGGAAGCAAATATCGGCCACTTCCTGCATGGCGGTGCCGCGCGCGCCCGTAAAACCGACCGTCACGCAGCCGCGCGCCCGGCCATCGCGCAGCCCGCGCAGCACATTGGGCGAGCCGCCGCTGGTGCTGATGCCGACCACCACATCGCCCGGCTTCGCCAGCGCGCGCACCTGCCGCCCGAACACGTCCTCAAATGTCCAGTCGTTGCCCACACAGGTCAGGATGGACGAGTCGGTTGTCAGGGCGATAGCCGGCCAGGGTTCGCTCTCTTTGAGGAAGCGCCCGACAAGCTCCCCGGCCACGTGCTGCGCGTCGGCGGCGCTGCCACCGTTCCCGAACAGCATGATCTTGTTGCCGTTCTGGAGCGCGCGCACAAACGCCTGCGCCACCTGCGCCAGCACAGGCAGCGACTCCGCCACAAAGCGCTGGTGCGCCGCGATGCTGTCCTCGGCGATGCGCCGCAGTTCGTTCTGGAAGTGCGCGCCCCGGTCGGTGTTGATCTGCTGCACCAGCGTGACGGCCTCGGCCACAGCGCCATCACCACCCGCGCGGCGCAGCACACGATGCGCGGCGGCCTGTGCTGCCGGGGTCGCGTTGGCCGGGGCCAGCCCCAGCCCCACCACCGCCAGCGCGGGCGCGTCCCGGTCGCTATCGCCCACGTAGCAGATTTCGGCCAGCGACAGGTTATGCTCCGCCGCCACGCGCTCCATCGCCGCCAGCTTGTCCTTCGCGCCTTCCAGCACGTTTTCCACGCCAAAGCGCCGGGCGATAGTTTCTACCAGCGGGCCGCCTTCGCCCGTGATGAACACGACGGGCATTCCGGCGCGCATCAGCGCCGTTACCTTGTCCAGATCATGAAAGTTAATGTGCTTGATCTCCTCGCCCAACGGCGACAGAGTCACCCGGCCATCGGTCAGCACACCGTCAATATCCAGCGCCAGCAGCTTGATGCTGGTCATAATCGTTTTCGACTGTGGATTACTTACCAAACGGTTCTGCCTCCATCCATCACCACATTTACGCCTGTCATGTATGCAGACGCATCCGACACAAGAAAGACGACGACGGCTTTATACTCGTCCTTATCGGCCATACGCCCCATCGGAATCAGGTTCGTCAGGCGCTGGACAAAAGCCTCGTCCTGCCCGTTCGCCACCCCGCCCGGCGACAGCGCGTTGACCCGCACGCCTTTATCCGCCCAGTAGGTGGACAGATAGCGCGTCAGGCCAACCAGCCCGGCCTTGACCACCGAATAGGTCACGGGCTTCACGGGCTGCTGGTCGTCGGGCAGGCCGGGTTCACGGTAGATGCGCTGGTCGGGCGCGATCACGCTCAGGTCGGACGCGATGTTGAGGATCACGCCGCCGCCCTGCTGCGCCAGATGCGCCCCAAAGACCTGACTGCACAGAAACGCCCCGGTCACGCCGATGGCGAAATCCTGCTGCCAGACGTGCAGCGGGAAGTTCTCGAAGCGCGACCACTGCTTGCCGTTCTGCGACTCGACTTTGGGGTTGTTGGCCGCGTTGTTGATGAGGATGTCCACCCGTCCGGCAGCCTCCAGCACCTGCGCCAGCGCGGCTTCTACCCTCTCCGGCTGCGTGATGTCCACGCCGAAGCCGTAGGCCGGGCGGCCATGCGCGTTTGCCAGCGCCTCGGCACAGGAAGCCGCGCGTTCCCCGGCGATGTCCAGCAGCACAGGCACGCCGCCCATTTCAATGATCGCCTCGGCGTGTTTTACCCCCAGCAGCCCCGCGCCGCCGGTAATCACGGCGACACGGCCTGTCAGGTCAAAAGCATCACGCACGCCCATTAACGGTATCCACCCGGCGCAGCTTGGCGATGATCGGCATCTCGCTCTCGTAAACGCGCTTCACGCCGTCGCCCATCGCCGCTTCCACAGCGCGGATGTCCTTCACCAAACGGGCGAAGCCGTGCGGCTCCACCGAGGCGGCCTGATCGCTGCCCCACATCGCCCGATCCAGCGTGATGTGCCGCTCGATCATGCACGCGCCCATCGTCGCCGCCGCCAGCGAAGTCGCCAGCCCGACCTCATGCCCAGAGTAGCCCACCGGCACGCCGTAACGCTCCTGCAGCGTGTAGATGGCCTTCAGGTTGAGTTCTTCCACTTTGGACGGATAGGTGCTGGTGCAGTGCAGGATGACCAGATCATCGGTGCCAAGCACTTCTACCGCGTGGTCAATCTGCTCCAGCGTACTCATGCCCGTCGAGATGACAATCGGCCTGCCTGTCTGGCGGTGATAGCGCAGCAGGTCGTCGTCCGTGATCGAGGCCGAGGCGATTTTGTAACACGGCACGTTATAATTCGCTTCAATAAAATCCACCGAGCCTTCGTCCCAGCACGACACATACCATGCAATATCGCGCTCGCGGCAGTAACGATCAATCTCGTCGTACTGCGCCTTGCCGAATTCCAGCCCGTGCTTCAGGTCGCCGTTGGTTTCGCCAAACGGGTTTTCGCGCGGGCGGGCCAGTTCCTCCGCGCTGTAGACCACCTCGACCGTGCGCTTCTGGAACTTCACCGCATCACAGCCCGCCAGCACCGCCGCGTCAATCAGCTTCTTACACAGGCTGACATCACCGTTATGGTTAATGCCGATCTCCGCTACGGTATAACACGGATGCCCTTCACCAACCCACTTGTTCCCAATCTTGACTGATTTCGTCACCGTCTTCTGCTCCTTATACTCATCGTTCCGTACCCTGCGGGTACAATCTTCCTTCATCGAAAACTTACTTTTAATATGACACACCCACCTTGCAGAGGCATATAGGGGTATCTGGGATCAGGGGTTCGGGGGCGATTCCCGCTGCACCATGATCCATATCGTTTCAGGGCGGGTGGGTTTGAAACCCGCCCCTACAACCGTAGGGACGGCATTTCATGCCGTCCGCTGGCAAAGCCGCGAACCCCTAACCCTACCCCCTACACCGGATGCTTCACCACGCTGGTTTCGCCTTCCTCCTCTGGCGGCAGCCCGGCCTCCATGCGCCGCAGCGCGGCCTCCACCGCCGGGATGTCGTCGGGATAGTCCAGCTCAAACAGCTTCTCCTCCACCAGAAACGGCAGCGCACAGTCGCCCCACATGGACTGCTTTTCCAGAATAGCGCGCGGGCGCACCACGTCCACATAGCCGCTTTGCCAGTAGACTTTGGGCAGCATCTGGCGCGGGACGGACTGGCTGTCCGGCATCCCCTCCACCTGCAAGACCGGCTTCAGGTAATTATCGTCGGTGATATGCCACATCTTGTACGGCGTTTGCTGCGCCAGCCGCACAGAGCGTACCGCGTCGGCTTCCGGGTGTTCCAGCAGCAGGCGCACCGCCGCGTCAATCAACTCGACCTTACGCACCGGCCCCGGCGCGCGCAAATGCACCACCGCCTCCGGCTCGTAGCCTTCGTGCGCCTTCAGCCATGCCAGCGCGTGGCGAAAAGCGTCAATATCCGGCGACAGGTCGCCCGCGATCTCTGGCGGGCGCATGAACGGCACTTCCGCCCCCCACTCGCGCGAGACCGCCGCGATTTTTTCATCGTCCGTCGAGACGATCACCCGCTGGATGGTCTGCGACTGCTGCGCCTGCAGGATGCTGTAGGCGATCAACGGCTTGCCCGCGACCATCATGATGTTCTTGCCGGGGATGCCCTTGCTGCCGCCCCGCGCCGGAATCAGCGCGATTACCTTCGGTGTCTCCATACTCATCGGCCTCTCATCTTCCCTGCCTTACCTTACGCGCCTGTCTCATCTGGCCCTCATCCACCAAAAAACCTGTTAGGAAGCCGCTAAAGGCTCACCGCCTGCCCGCTGTGCAGCGATTCGTCCGCCGCCAGCGAGATTTTGAGGCTGGCGATGCCCTCGTCCAGATCAATCATCGAGCGCTGCTCCCCGCGCACACACGCCAGAAAGTGCGCCATTTCGTCCACAAACATCTGGTTACGGTCAAAATGCGCGAAGCGGTGGATCGTCTGCCGCCGCGTCGCCAGATCATGCACGTCTACTTCGTTGGTGTAATAGTTGTAAACCGCCTTGCCCGCGTCGCCAATCACCTCGCACACGCGCTGCGGCGGGCGCTGGAGGTAGTCCAGACGCACATGCACGGGCAGCGGCTTGCCGTTGTGGTCACAGGTGAGCAGCACGTCCACCGCGTCCTCAACATCCACTTCCAGGTTGCTCAGATGGCCGCCGACCGCGTAAACCCGGCGCGGCATCCCGAACAGCCACAGCGCGTAATCCAGCTCGTGCGTCTGGATGCGTAGCGAGCCGCCGCCCAGGTCTTTACGTGCCGGGTGCGTCTCGCGGTAGTCCTCGTATGGATGCCAGCCGGGCATCCACTCGCCGTTGACCACATGCCCGCCGGTGATGCTGCCTAGTTCGCCGCGCTCGATCAGCCGCTTCAGCAGTTGCAGGCCGGGGTGAAACCGGAACTGGTAGGCGACAAACGTGACCAGATTTTTCTGCTTCACCAGCGCCGACAGTTCAGCCAGCCCTTCCAACGAGTGCGAAACCGGCTTCTCCATAAACAGGTGACAGCCCGCCCGCGCCGCTTCCAGCGCGACAGGCACATGCAGCGCGTTCGGGTTGGTCACAAAAACCACGTCCGGCTGTTCGTTGAGCGCGTCCTCAAGGTTGGAGAACGAGCGCAGGTTATAGACTTCTTCCAGAATCGCGCCCTCGCGCACCGTCATGTCGGGGTTCAGCACCGGGCCGCCCCCGCGCTGGCGATAGGCCAGCACCTCTACCTCGTCGCCCAGCAGCAGGCGCAGGTTACGCAGATGCCGCTGTCCGATGGAGCCAAGTCCACAGAATAACGCTTTCACGGGTGTTGACCCCCCTGTTTATGTTGCAGCAGTTCCCGGTAAAACTCGATGTAACGCTCGGCCTGCGCGGCGAGGCTGTAATCCGTCAGTGTCCGCTGGCGACAGGTGGCGCGCATCTGTGCCAGCCGCGCGGTGTCGGACAAAATGCCGGCCATGCCCGCCGCCATCGCTGCCGTATCCTCCGCCCCGGCCAGCACGCCGGTTTCGCCGGGCGCGATCATGTCCGGGATGCCGCCCACGTTGAAGCCCGCGACAGGCGTACCACAGGCGAGGCTTTCCAGAATCACGTTGGGGAAGTTGTCCATCAGCGAGGTCATCACGAACACGTCCGCCGCGCTGTACACCTGCGCCAGACTGTCCACGTCGCTGATGTGGCCGAGCGCATACGCGGGCAGGATGGTGTTCAGTTCGGCCAGCACCTCGCCCGGCAGTTGATCGCCCACCAGCGCCAGCGCCAGCGGCTCATCCGGCAGCCGCGCCCGCAGTTCGCGCAGGATGCCCGGCAGCAGGTGCAGCCCTTTACGCAGTTGGCCGAGCTTGCTCGCCACTGTCAGCAGCAGGCGACCCTCGGCAGGCAGGCCGAACGCCCGCCGCGCTTCTGCCATCGGGTATGGGTGAAAGCGCTCGGTGTCCATGCCGTAAGGAATGCGCCGTAAAAGCGCGTTTCGGGTGATCGCGCTGGCGGCGATGAAGTCATACATCCATTGGCTGGGCGCGGCAATGCCCAGCCGCACCGCATCGAGAAGCGCCTGCTTCTGGCGAAAGGTCTGCGCGGTCAGGTCCACCTTCCAGCCCTCGACCTTCGCTTTGGGGCAGCCCTGCCCGCAGCCAGTGCGCCAGCGCTGGCAGTCGCCAAACAATTCAGGATAACCACAGCCGCCCGTCCCCAGATGCTTGTCGTGCATCGTCCAGACCAGCGCGTGCGTCCTGCCCAGGCGGCGCAGCGCGCGCAGGTTAAACCAGTTGTCCGCCGCGCCGTGAAAATGCAGCACGTCGTAACCGCCGAAGTCCCACGTCAGCGACGAGACATGGGTTAACCCGGTCAGCCCGACATGCTTATGCAGGAAGCGCGAAGCCTGATCGGCGTAGTACAGCGCGGCGTTCGGCTGTGGCACCACCGCCATGCCCGGCAGTTGGGCATCGCCCGGCGCTTTGGAGGTGAACATCATGCTTTCCACGCCCACTTCCAGCAGGCCGAGATGCAGCCGCCGTGCCGCGTTGGCGACTCCGCCGCGCGTCGCGCTGATATGCGCCACCCGCAGCCCGCGTGTGTCCATTCCGGCTTTGGAAGCCGCCTGTGTGTCCTGAAGCATCAATGTCAACGTTCAGCTTCCCATTCAATAATCGAAAATAGTCTCATCCGGTAGTTAGGGCGAATGGCGCAGTTGAGCCGTTTCGCGCTCGGCCAGCAGCCACGCCGCGACCTTCAGGTCAAACGGCGTATCAATATCCACCGAGTCGCCCTCGCTCATCTCATACGGCACGACATGATCGCCGTAAAAACTGCTGCGTGCCAGCAGGACATCCGCCCGTGTCGCCAGCACCGCTGGCCCGTTCCGCGCGTACAGCAGCGGCACGCTGTGGCGGTTGTGCGCGTCAAAGGGCAGCGGCTGCTCCCAGAAGTGGTGCAGGCGGCCATCCTTAAGCTGCATGACCTTAAACGGGCTGGCATGATGTGGCAGCCTGACCACGCTGACGACGGTATCCGCCCCGGCCTGCTGCATGGCGGCCAGCGCCTCATCAATGTGCTGCGCGGTTCGCAGCGGCGAGGTCGGCTGCAGGATCACCACCACGTCCGCCTGCCAGCGCTCATGTTCGCGCAGCCAGTCCAGCGCGTGCCGCGCCACGTCCACGCTGGAGGCGGTATCCCCCGCCAGCGCCGCCGGGCGCATGAACGGCACTTCCGCGCCCCATTCGCGCCCGACTTCGGCGATCTCGTCGTCATCGGTGGACAGCACCACCCGCGTCAGGCGCTGGCTGGCCTTCGCCGCCAGACAGGTATAGGCCAGCAGCGGCTTGCCCGCCACAAGCGCGACGTTCTTACGCGGGATGCCCTTGCTGCCCCCGCGCGCGGTAATCAGGCCGAGGATGCGCGGCTCAGCCATCCAGCCCGCCAATCTGCTCGATCAGCCGCTTCCGCCTCATTGCTCATTGCTTTTCAACTCAGCCCTCAGCACTTAGCCTCTCCCCCGCCTGGCCTACGGCCATGCCTCTGCGGGAGGGTCACAGTCCCTCCCCTACGCATACATATCGCTGCTCTGCTCACGACGGACGGCATGTGGGCGCAGCACGCTGCGCCCCTACAAGGTGTATTCGTAGGGACGCGCAACGGCGCGTCCGTAAGAAAACACCCGTCGAACACAGAACGTCAACAGAACCTAATAAGTAATCAGCTTCTGCAACTGCCACTCACACCTGGACAGCACATCCGCGATGCGCTCCCCGGCGTGGCCGTCGCCGTAAATCGGCTCCATGTCGTAGCGCCCGTGCTGCACCTGCTGCTGCACCGCGTCGGCAATCGCCTGCCGGTCATGCGCCACGTCCAGCACGTTGCGCCCGCGCTGGCGCATGTTCTGGCGGCTGCCGATGTTGACCGCCGGGGTGCCGATGAACGCGCCTTCGCGGATCGCGCTGCTGGAATTGCCCACCAGGCAGGCGGTGCGCCGCATCAGCGCGACGTAGACATCGGTTGGCAGGTTCTTGAAGAAGCGGAACTTCGAGTCGTCGCAGTGTTCGCGGAATTTACGCATCCCGCGCGCGATGTCCTCCGACCCGGCATCAGCATTCGGCCACAGCGCGATCACTGGATAGCCTACGTCCACCAGCGCCATCAGCGAGTCGGTGATCTGCCGTTCGCCTTCGCCGTACTCCGTCGTCACCGGATGCTGCGACAGCAGCACAAAGGGCTGGTCGAGGTCGAATGTCCCGCCTACGCCCTCTTTGAACAGGTCAGGGCCGAGGCCGTTCCTGTCTTTTTCCAGAATCTCCGCCACAAGGTCAATGCGCGGGCAGCCGACGAGGTAGACATCCTCTGGCCGTTCGCCCAGTTTGATGATGCGCTCCTGCGCGTCGGTACAGGCCGGGAAGTGAATGTGCGCGAACTTGGTCACGGCATGGCGGATGCTCTCGTCAATCGTGCCTGTCACCTCGCCGCCCATCGTGTGCGCCAGCGGGATGTTCATGTAGGCTGCCGCCAGCGTGGTAGACATCGTTTCAAAACGGTCGCCCACCGTCACGACAATATCCGGCTGAAGCTGGTCGAAGATCGTCGGCAGTTCGATCAGCCCCAGCCCGGTGGATTTCGCCATCGTCGCCGGGTTCTCGCCCTCGATGAGCATGAACACCCGCGCGGCGGCCTTAAAGCCATCGCGCTCGATCAGGTCTGCCACCGCGCCGTAACGATCCAGCACCGCCGACGCGCCCACCACCACCTGCAACTCCAACTCCGGGTGGTTCTGGATCGCCCGCATCGCCGACTTGATACTGCTGTAATTCGCCCGTGAACCTACCACTACACACACTTTACGCATGAAGATCGGCCTCCTGTAATACCGTATCCTTAACGATTTTCCGCGCCGTCCGCCTGCCAATCACGTCGTTGTACTGCCGCGCCGGAATGCCTGTTCCCGGCTTTTTAATGCCCAGCATGTCGCGCGTCAGCACCGTCTCCGGCTCAATATCCACCAGCGCGACCACGCTCTTTTCGAAGATGTTCTTCATCTCGCGCAGCCGCCCGGCCATCGCGTCCTTGTCCACCTGCGCGGTCAGCATCACCTCGCAGGCGCGCACCCCGTTTACCAGATCGGCCATCTCCGCAGGTTCGAGCGAGTGGCGCGCGTCGCTGCCGTACATCAGGCGGCTGAAGGTGAAGTGCTTCTCGATCACCGTCGCGCCCATCATCACCGCCGCCAGCGAGGCGTAATTGGTCAGCGTGTGGTCGCTCAGCCCGACAGGCAGCCCGTAACGCGCCTTCATCTCCAGCATGATATTCAGGCCGACTTCTTCATACGGGCAGGGATACTCCGACGTGCATTGCAGCACCGTCACGCGGTCATGCTGCCTGAGGATGGTGTTCACCGCCTCGTCCAGTTCCGCCCACGTACTCATGCCAGATGACAGCAGCACCGGCTTGCCCGTCTGCGCGATGCGCTCCAGCATCGGGATGTTGGTGATCTCGCCGCTGCCCACCTTATAGCTGTCCACGCCGACGCGCTCCAGCAGGTCTACCGCCTCGCTGCTGAACGGCGATGATAAAAACCTTACCCCCTGCGCCTCGCAGTGAGCTTTCAACTCGCGCCATTTTTCCTCGCTGAAGCCGGTGCGCTGGAAGTATTCATAACGCGGCTCGCCCTTGAAGTACGGCGGCATCGGCGCGTTGCGGATCGTCTCCGCCTCGGCGATGTGCGTCTGAAATTTCACCGCGTCCACCTTGCAGGCCGCCGCCGCCTCGATCAGCTTGAGCGCGTTGCCAAAGCTGCCGTCATGCACCGAGCCAACCTCGGCGATGATCTGTACGGGATTGTTCGCTGCTGTCATTTACACCTTCTCCCGGCCTGGTTCGTCATTCTGCGGGTGTCGCCACAGGCACGGCTTCCGCCGCCTGTATGTCCCACGTGTGTTCAACCATCACCGCCTTCTGATGATGGCGCATCGGGAGCTGGCCTGTGCCGTAAAAATCGCCGGCTTCCACGTACAGGCTGCCCGCGTCGTCTATGCTGTCCATCAGGTAATCCGGCGCGACCCCGACTTCCAGACTGTAACGGTAATACCCCGGCACCAGCGGGAATTTGGGGACGTGGCAGACCATGCGCCCGCTGCCCGGAATCTCCTCAAACGCGCCGCGCGCCAACCGCACATGGCACACAAACAGCAGTTCGCCAAACGAGCCGTAAAAGGCGATGAAGGCATCCACGTCACGGATAGGGCGGTTATCCACCGTCTCGTAATCCAGCGTGATCGTCAGCGGCCTGCCAGAAACCGCCGCGCCTGTCTCCTGCCCGCGCGCGTCGGTGAACGTCACCTGCGTAAAGCGCAGGCGGCCATTGCCCCGGCGGTCGCTGCGCTGTGCCAACGGCGTACTGGCCGATTCCATGCCCATGTCCATGTAGCTGTTGATGACCTCGCTCACCTCGCCAATCGTGACCACCTGCCCGCGATGCAGCAGCAGCCCTTTGGTACACAGCGAAGCCACCGCCGCCATGTTGTGCGAGACGAACAGCACCGTTCGCCCCTCGTTGGCGACCTCGCTCATCTTGCCGAGGCATTTTTTCTGAAAGGCCGCGTCGCCCACCGCCAGCACTTCATCCACCACCAGAATCTCCGGCTCAAGGTGCGCGGCCACCGCGAACCCCAGCCGCAAGCCCATGCCGCTGGAATAATGCTTGACAGGCGTGTTGATGAACTTTTCCACCTCGGCAAACGCCACGATTTCGTCGAACTTGCGGTCAATCTCGCCCTGCGTCATGCCCAGAATCGCGCCGTTGAGGTAGATATTCTCGCGCCCGGTTAGTTCCGGGTGAAAACCGGTGCCGACCTCCAGCAGCGACCCCACCCGCCCGTAAATGTCGGCGTAGCCTTCGCTGGGCGTGGTAATGCGCGACAGGATTTTGAGCAGCGTGCTTTTGCCCGCGCCGTTGCGCCCCACCACGCCGATCACCTCGCCCTGCCGCACCTCGAACGACACGTCCTTCAGCGCCCACAGCCGCTCATGCAGCCCGGCGGCGCTGCTGGCCTCGCCGCGCATCAACGCCGCGACCTTTCGCGCCGGGGCGGTCACGGTGTCGGTGATGCTATCGCGCAGCGTGCGGAAGCGCGTTTTCGTCCCGCCGATGCGATATTCTTTGCTCAATCCCTCAACCCGAATAGCAATATCAGTCATCTTTAGTCCTTAGCTTTCAGCCGTCCGCTTTCAGCTTTAGAGTTATCCTGAAGTGTTTAGAGCGCCTTTAGTGTGACCGTAGGAAATCCTGGAAGGGCGCTTGTCTTTTCTCTCAGCGGCATGGCTCATCGTCCTCGCAGAGGGTCGGCCTGCCGCAACCCTGACAGCCTCACACCGACTACACCACATCCGCGAAGGTTTTCTCCATCCGGCGGAAGTACAGCGCCCCGCTGACCAGCAGCGCCAGCGCCACAATCGTCGAGACGATGATGATCGGCCCCGGCGCGGTGTCTGTCCCCAGCAGCGCCCAGCGGAAGCCCTCGACCACGCCCGCCATCGGGTTAATGCCGTAGATGGTGCGCCATGGCTCGTCAAGCAGGCTGCTCGGATAGGCGATCGGCGTGGCGAACATCCATATCTGCACCAGAAACGGCACCAGATAGCGCACGTCGCGGAACTGCACGTTCATCGCCGACAGCCACAAACCCACCCCCAGCGAGGTCACAAACGCCAGCAGCAGGAAGTACGGCAGGAAGATGATGTTATACGTCGCCCCATACACCACCGGCATCAGCTCAACGCCTGCCGGGAACAGCAGCGGCAGTTCTACCGGGCGGTTAAACGGGCTGATGCCATAGAAGATCATCATCACCACCAGCACACCGAAGGCCAGCGCAAAATCCACCACGCCAGAGATCACCGTCGAAACCGGCACGATCAGGCGCGGGAAGTAGACCTTCTTAATCAGGTTGGAGCTGCTGACAAGGCTGTTGGACGACTGCGTGAGGCCGTTGGCAAAAAACGTCCACGGGACAAGCGCCGCGTAGCTGAAGATCGGGTATGGGATGCCGTCCGACGGAATGCCCGCCAGCCGCCCAAAGAACAGGCTAAAGACCACCATCGTCAGAAATGGCTGGATGATGGCCCACGACGCGCCCAGAATCGTCTGCTTATAGCGCACCTTCACGTCGCGCCATGTCAGGAAAAACAGCAGTTCGCGGTAACGCCAGATTTCGTCCAGTTGCAGCGACACCCACCCCCGCGCGGGTTGGATGCGTACATGCGGTAAAGGGTTTTCGACAGGCGCGATGTGTTCGATCACTTCGGCCTGTGCCGTCTGATTAAGGGTATCCATAAGTTGGCGACCTCGTTTGGTTACGATGTGGCAGCGCTGTCCGTCCCCACATGCAGCGATGGCGTGGGGTGCCTGCCGTTGCTGGTGACATGCACTTTCGGCGCTTTGATGTCTTCATCCACCGCGCCAAGCTGCGCCAGAATAGCGTACTTCTCGCTGGCCGTCATGCCCCACAGCAGTTGGCGCAGCGGGTCTTCGTTGGTTTCCAGCCCGTGTACCAGAAGCTGCGCCACCCACGCCATAAGCTCCTGCCCGTCAAAGTCGCTGTTGCGGCCTTTAAGCTGGATGATGCCGGGGTGTGCTGTTTCGCTGGCGCTCTCTGCCGAGCCATCGTAAAGCTGTTCGTTCATCTTTTCGCCGGGGCGAATGCCGGTAAACTCAATCGGAATATCTTCATAAGGCCGCAGCCCGCGCAGCCGGATCATACGCTCGGCCAGTTCGACGATTCTCACTTCCTCGCCCATCTTCAGCAGGAAGACCTCGCCGCCTCTGGTCAGGCAGGCGGCGTGAATGACGAGGTTCACCGCTTCGGGGATGGTCATGAAATAACGGGTCATGTCCTTGTGCGTCACCGTCAGCGGCCCGCCGTTCCTGATCTGCTCGTCAAAGGTGACGACCACGCTGCCCCGGCTGCCCAGCACGTTACCGAAGCGCACCGAGGTGAAAATCGTCTTGTTCCCCTCGCGGCGGTAAAGCGCCTGAATCATCAGTTCGCAGACACGCTTGCTCGCGCCCATCACGCTCGACGGGTTTACGGCCTTGTCGGTGGAGATCAGCACGAAGCGCGCCACGTTGTACTGCTGTGCCAGTTCGGCCACGTTGCGCGTCCCGCCGACATTGACCCGCACCGCTTCTTCAGGGTAGCTCTGCAAAATCGGCACGTGCTTATAGGCCGCCGCATGAAACACAACCTCCGGGCGGTAGGTCTCAAACACGCGCTCCAGCGTCCCGCGCACCGTAATATCCGCCAGCACCTGTTGGATGTTCACCTCCGGGTGCCTGGCCTT
This sequence comes from uncultured Anaerolineaceae bacterium, assembly GCA_964548765.1. Lineage (GTDB taxonomy): Bacteria > Chloroflexota > Anaerolineae > Aggregatilineales > Phototrophicaceae > JAIOHN01. Next base: position 22,245 of record CAZJSU010000010.1, on the reverse strand, counting down.
CAGGTGAATGGTCAGGTCGTGCAGGCCGCTTTCATTACAGTCCAGCAGCAGCAGCGTGGTCGGCTGGTAGGCGGGAAGCTGCCGCGCCAGTTCCGAGCCGATAGAGCCTGCCGCGCCTGTCACCATGACCACGCGCCGCGTGACCGCGCTCAGGTCAACGCTTTCGTGCCGCGTGATGGTGCTGCGTCCGAGCAGGTCTTCGGGCTGCACGTCGCGCAGCAGCGTCGCGTTTTCTTTGGCTTCCACCATCGCAAACAGGTCGGGCGCAACCTTAATACGCGCCTTCGTCTGCTCGCAGTTCGTCAGAATATCGCGGAAGTTACGGCCAGAAATGTTGTGGATGGCGACGATAATCAGGTCAACCGCGTGCTTTTCCACCAGATAGGCGATGTCTGCCCGGTTGCCCAACACCTTGCAACCCTCGACATACATATCCATCTTCGCCACGTCGTCGTCTACAAAGCCGACCACCTGATAATGGTTGCCCGGCGTGCGGTGCTTCAGCCGCAGCGCCAGTTCCTGCCCAGACTGCCCCGCCCCCACGATCAGCACGCGGGTAGCGATCTCCGGGAATTTCTGCCGCCATACCGCGTCCCAGCGCCACGAAAGCCCGCTGACGAGGCGCGAGCGATAGCGCACCGCGATGAACCCGCCCAGCGCCAGCAGATTTGCCAGCAGGATGATGCTCAAAGGCAGCGGGCGCGGGTCAAACGGCGTGGCGATGACGAAGGTGATAAACGTGGTCACGCCTACGGTGTTGATGATGATCGTCATGCCGTGACCGCTGGTGCGCGACCACAGGCGGCGGTAAATACCTACCACATAAAATGCCGCGATCGTTAGAACGATGTTGAAAAAAATCAGGCGTACCCCGTCCTGGTACTCGACGGGAGTCACCACCGAGCGTACCGAGAAGGCGGCAGTATAAGCCACCACCATGACCAGTACGTCTACAAGAGCCGACTGAAGCACGTGTCTGATATGGCGGCGGTGCAGCTTGTTTGCCAGCTTTTGTTTGATGTTATCCATTCTGCCCACTTCGTATCTGTCACTACCGATAAAAGTGGTTCCCGCCTGATGGAACCTGTTGGCGCATATCCCCTATGCCACCCTGTAGTGTGGGTGTCGGCATTTACTTATTTTAGATACACGGACTTTGCCAGCACCTAACAAACCAAAGGCTAACGTTCCATTTCAGTTATTCGTTAAAAATATATATCAGTAACAGAAAAAAACAGACGACCATAAAGGCCGTCTATTTGGGATTGCTTGAGTGCGAAGTATCTTGCGTCAGGGCGCGCCAGCCAGTACAGGCAGTCGCGACACATCGGCATTGGCTACAGCCAGCGAACGAAATAGCCAGCCAGCATAACGGGCGCTTTCGACATACAGCCAGTCGCCCGCCTCGTTACGCCCCATGATCGCCATGATTGTACCGTTGGGCAGCCCGGCCACAGGGGGGAAATCTGTACCAGCGCCCGCCCGCAGGTTTACGGTATTCGCGCCGGGGTTCTCCACCGTCGCCAGCGGTGTATGACGGTGGCGCAGCGGCACCGGGTCGCGCTCGGTCACGCGCCGCACGCTGATTGACTGCTCGATGCAGCCCGCGCTCAGGCTGTCTTCGATCAGGCATAGTTCACTGATCTCCAGCACGTCACTGTTGCCCACCACCCGCAGCGGGATACGCACTTCCAGAAAGTCCCCGGCGGCAAAGGCCGCGTCCGGCAGCGCCTGTGTCGTTTCGCCGCTCACCACCACGCCATCCGCTCCCGCCACCAGCTTGACCGGCGGCGTGGCGCTTAGCTGCGGCGTAAGCGTCATTTGCAGTTCAAAGCGCGTGGCGGCGCTCCCCGCCCGCCGTGCCAGCAGGTACAGATACTCGTCGTTACGAAACACCTGCACGTAATCAATGACCTGCGCCGCGTCGTCTACGGCGGGCGCGGGCAGCCCGGCGTTCCAGTCCTCCGCGCTGCCGTCAATGCCGATCCACGTAAACCCGTCCGGCAGCGGCGGCCATTGTGCCGCTGGCAGTTCCAGCAGCCACGCGCCCAGCCGCTCCAGCAGCACCGTGTTACCGGGGAAGCGCGGGCGCTCCGCGCCAGACGATGTAACCGTATGCGACAGGCCGTAGCCGTTCTGGATCATCTCGGCATCGCCCAGCAGCGCCACGCGTGAGCCGGAGCGCGTGTTTTCGCCAATCCCGGCCACGACCAGTTCGCCTTGCAGGTCATCCCCGATGTTCAGTTCCAGCACATCGCCGTTAAAGACATTGCGGTTGGTATCGCCATAAGCGCTGTGGGTAATCAGCAGCCCGGCGGCGCGGCGGCGAATGCCAAACGGCTCGACATCCACGTTACGCGCGCCCCACGTCATGACGGGCATCCCGTAACGCGCCAGCGGTTCGATAACCGGATGCAGCGCGGTGTCGCCATAGGTGGCGACCAGACTGCCCGGCAGTTGGCCGATGCTCTCCGTCGTGAACCATGGCTCGGCCACAAACGTGTCGAGCAGGTCGAGGCCGTAATCCGCGCCGACCAGCGACCACAACGGGGCGCGCCCTTCCTCAATGCGGCGGTCAGGATAACCGATAGGGTCAATCGCCAGCAGCAGATGGTTGCCGCGTTCCAGATGCGCCCACAGCCGCGCCACCATGTCGTTCGAGAGTGGGCGCAGCGGGCGCGGCAGCACCACAACCCGCGCGTCCTCTGGCAGCGGCTCGCTCAGGCGCGCGAAACGCGCCTCCGCGCCCAGACCGCGAAACATCTCGCCAAAACGGCTCACACCGTCCGGGCCGGGGTCGGCAATCGAGGCGGTCTGCAAGTCGCCTTCCAGAATAAAGACCACCAGCGGCCTGTTACTTTGCGCGGCGGCAGCGCTGGTCAGCAGCACCAGCAGACTCATAACGGCCAGAAGCAGCGGCTTCATAGCCTAGCCTCCCGGTGCGACCAGAACATCAATGCTGGCGTTGTTATCCTCGACAGCCGGGTCTGCCAGCCCGACAGCACTCGCCTCAGCACGAACCGTCACGGACGTACCCGCTGTCCCCGGCAGGATTTGCAGCACAACCGAAAGCGTGCCGCTGTCGCCGGGGTTAAAGTCGCCCACGTTCCAGTTACCGCTGCCCGCGTCCAGCCCCTGGCGCGTCGTCGCCCCGGCGCTGACAAAGCGCGCGTTCTCCGGCAGCGTCACCTGCGCCTGCACCCCGTTCACGCGCTCCGGCCCGTTGTTGACGACGGTAATCTCGACAATCACCGCGTCGTTTTCTGACGGATTCGGGTCATTGACGGTGATGCTCACCGCAAGGTCGGCGCTGACCGCCAGTGGAGTCGGCGTGACCGTCGGCGTGGCGGTCATGGCTGGGGTCGGGAATTCCAGCGTCTGCGTGTCGGTCACGTCCGCCTCGATCAGCCACGCGATCGCGTTCAGCAGAAAGCGCAGGTTATCCGGGTACAGCAGCGCGGCACTGCGCGGCGGCGAGGTTTGCAGCCCGCCGTCATTCGTCACCAGCGCCCGGTTGCCCACCAGCACCACCCGCGTACCACGCGCCTCATGCTCAGACGCGGCGGCCACCGCCTGTCGCCCCCGCGCGACATCGGCATCCACGTTGAACTGCGTCGGGCTGCCTTCCAGATACTCGGTGAACGCGACCTCGCCGTAGTAGTCGCTCGGCGAAAAGGCCAGCGGGATGTTCTGCACGGGCTGGATGGAGGTATCAATCAGCACCGGGCGCGCGCGGAAGAAGGTCAGCGCATCCACGCCCGCCGTGACCGGGTGATCGCCCAGGTTCTCGGCGATGAAGTCCTCGACCAGCAGGTCGGGCATGTCGTCGTGTTCCGTGACCAGCGCGCCATCCCCCAACCGGATGCCCATCTGCGTCCAGAGAAGCTCCATCAGCGGCGTGTTGCCGTTCAGCCCGGTGATGTTGCGCCCGCGCCCGATGGCCGGGTCTGCCAGCAGCAGCAAGCGCCCACCGCTTTCCAGATACGACCACAGACGGGCGGTCGCGTCGGCGCTCAGGTCGCCGTTTGGCCCAGCCATAATCACCAGATCGGCATCTTCCGGCACGCGCTCGATCCATTGCAGCGTTTCCATCTCCGCGCCCAACTGCCACAGTAAGCCCCCCAACCGCGACAGCCCCACGTCAGAGCGGTCAAAACGGCTGGCCTCGCCGTTGCTCTCCGTAAAATAAATCTTGTATCCCTCAAGGTTTGGCAGCGGCTGCGCCAGCAGATTGCCAGCCTGTGCAGGCGCGCCCCATAAGAGACTCGCCGCCCCCAGCAGGCTCAACGTGATCGTCAGAGCCAGGATGATCTGGACATATTTCCGCACCCGTGTCCTCCCAGTATGAAATTGTCTGTAAATGCAATTGCAGAGGCGGGTCTTTCGCCCGCCCCATGTGTTTTAATTCTCCTGCACCACTGGCAGGCTGTTGATGTCGGCGTTGCTGATGACCAGCGACGACAGCACCCAACCGTCCAGCCCGCCGCTGCGTACCCGCAGCCAGTCGCCGTTGGCGCTGCGCCCGACCACGCTCATCACACGGCCAGCGTTCAGCGTCGCCGCCTGCGGCGCGTCCCCGGCGGGCGCTGCCATCAGCGCCACATCGCGGATGCTGGCAATCGTCGCCAGCGGCCCGCTGCCAAAGCGCAGATCAAACGGCTCGCGGCCTTCCACCGTCAGCGTTTCGATCTCTCCGGCAGAGCAGTCGCGCGCTTCGGTGGCGCTGCTGCTGCTGTCGAACAGGCACACCTGTGTCACCTGCGGCGCAGCGCCCGTTACGCGCAGCGGCAGCCGCAGTTCCAGCACATCGCCGACAGCCAGCCGCGCGTCGGCCAGCGTCTCGCCCCCCTGTGTCACCTGCCCGGCGGCGGCGCTGATGACCACGCCGTTACCCAGCGTGACCTCCAGCCGGGCGTTGGTGCTGGGGCTGCTGTAGGGTTGCGCCAGCACATACAGATAAGCGTTATTGGCAAAAGCGCTCACCTGCTCAAGGTCGTAATTGGCGGGCAGCGAAGCGTCGCGTTCTTCTTCCGTCACCGCGACCCCCGCCGGCCAGTCGTCACCGCTGCCGTCCACCGCCAGCCAGCTAAAGCCTTCGGGCAGTTGCGGCCAGTCCGCTTCCGGCATATCCAGCAGCCACGCGGCCAGCCGTTCGGCAAAGATAAAATTGCCGGGCTGCCGGGGCAGCGTTTCGCCGGGGATGTTCGCCAGCCCGTAACCGTTCTGCACCATCTGCGCGTCGCCCAGAATGGCGATGCGCGAACCAGCGCGCGTATTCTCGCCCAGCCCGGCCACGTTCAGCAGCCCCATCGGGTCGCTTTCGATGTTTGGCTCCAGCGGCGGCGCGCCTTCTTCAAACGAGAAGACGTTCTGCGTGGTCTCGCCGTAGGCGGAGGTGGTTTGCAGCAGCGGTGTCGCCACGCTGTCCATGCCGACAGGCTCCACCAGCAGCGACCGTGCCGACCACACCTGCACCGGCAGTTCGTAGCGGATCAGCGGCTCGACCACCGGATGCGGCACGACATCAGGCCCAGCCAGCAGATAGGTGCCGGAAAGCAGCGCCGCCGAGTCCTTGCTGAACCATGGCTCCACCAGAAACGTGTCCTGTGTAATCAGGCCGTAGGCGTTGGTGATTAACCGCAGCAGCGGACTGTTGAAGTCCTCGCTCTGGATGCCGCCATAGCCCACAGGCTCCAGCGCCAGCAGCAGGTTCTTCCCCTGCGCCAGATGCACCCACAGGCGCGCCAGCGAGATCAGGTTGAGGCGCTGCTGTGGCCCCACCAGCACCACGACATCCGCCGCTGCCGGAATGCGCTCCACCAGATTGATGGCCTGCGTGCGCGCGCCCAACCCGCGAAAGATCATGTCCAGCGTGGTGATGCCGTCCGGGCCGGGGTCGAAGACCGACGCAGCGCCGATTTCAGGATTGAGGACGAAGACCACGAGCGGCTGTTCCTGCGCGCGGGCAGGAACAGCACACACCATCAGGAGCAGCAGCAGCACGGGCAGTAATCGTTTACCGTGCATAGCCCTATTCCTCTTCCAGAACGCCCGCGATCACCCGGACATCAATACTGGCTTCGTTGTTGGTTTCGTCGGGATCATCCGAGTCCGACCCGGCGATGCGGATCGTGTTGGTCAGGGTATTGCCCACCGTGCCGCGCCGCACTTCGGCCAGCAGCCGCAGCGTCGCCGCTCCACCCGGCTCCATGTAATCCACCGACCACACGCCAGTACCGCTGTTGTACGTGCCGCCAGAAGTCAGCACAAAGGCCAGCCCGTTAGGCAGCAGCGGGTTCAGCGCGACGTTAGTAGCCTCGCTGGGGCCGTTGTTGATGACGGTCACGGTGTACAGAATTAGCTCGGCCTCTACCGGGCGCTCGTTGCTGACGGTCATTTCCACAGACAGGTCAGACGTGCCTATGACCACGCTGCCCGGCGTGGGGGTCAGGGTCGCGGTCGCGGTCGGCCCCGGCGTGGGGAAGCTGGTCTCCACCGCGTCCGTGTCCAGCAGCCATGTCACGCTGTTCAGCAGCGCGCGCGGGTTATCCGGGTAGGTGAAGGCGCTGGTGTTCGGCGGCGAGCTTTGCAGGCCGTAACCGTTGGTCGCAAAATCACGATCACCGATCAGCACCAGCCGCATTCCGGTGTTGGGGTTTTCGTAGGCGATGGAGATGGGCAGGAAGCCGGGCGGCGTGTCCTCGCCGATGTTGTACAGCGCGAAGTCGTTGACATCATACTCGCCGATGTTGTTCTCGCCGTAAAACTCGCCGGGCGAAAACGCCAGCAAGTCCACCGGGAACTGGCGCACCGACAGGTCTACATCAATCAGGCGCGCGCCAAAGAACGCCAGCCTGCCATCAAGCCCCTGCATGATCGGATGTTCGCGGTTGACCTCCGTCGTAGTAAAGTGCGACAGCGGCTGCGCGATCACAGGCGGCGCTGGCTCGGCGGTGGCTTCTTCCGTCGCCTCGGCCTCCACTTCGGCAGTGGCTTCGGCGGTGGCCTCTTCGGTCGCCTCCGCCTCTACCTCGACTGGCGGCGCGGCTTCTTCTTCAGACACGATGACCATCTCTGGCAGCGACCCGCCTTCCGTCACGACGATGGTATTGGCCCCGCGAATGCCCAGATCAATCCATGTCAACTGGAACAGCCCGTTCTGCGCCTGCAAGCCCTGCAAGCGGTTGTTGGTGAAGCCCGGCGGGTCTGCCAGCAGCAGCACCCTGCCGCCCTCGTTCATATACGTCCACAGGCGGGCGGTCTGGTCGGCGTTAAAGTCGCTGGTTGGCCCGGCGATCAGCACCAGGTCGGCATCGTCAGGAAAGCCTGTACGCCATTCCAGCGTTTCCAGCGTCGCGCCTAGCTGCCCCAGCAGCCCAGCCAGCCGGGACAGGCCGTTGATAGAGCGATCAAAGCGGCTGGCCTCGCCGTTGGCCTCGGTAAAATAAATCTTATAACCTTCAAGACTGGGCGCATCCTGTAAAAATGGGTCGGCATAAACCGTGTTCACGGGCGCAAAGCCGATTCCGAACAGGATGACGGCCAAGCACAACCCTGTAATCATCAAAACTTTTCGGTGCATGGCATTCCCCTTTAATGATCGAAGCGAAATCAATTCTTCTCTTAGCGGCTGAGTATAACACGAATGCGAAAAACGGGATTTCTCCCTGTGTTAAGTTCTATTAAAAATAACCGGAACTTGCACAGTCCTAATTTTCAGCCCCCTGTCGTAACCCTCGGCGAAAAATGAGTTACTTCTAATGCAGCTTGCCGGGGAGCTTTTAGCCCGCTGTAAGGCCAGCCCCGCACAATCAACCTGAGCATGGGGTAAAAGTTGTTCAACCACACTTACAAATTCTGTTTCGCCATGATAATTTATCCCTCAATCAGGAGATGCTGTATGAAAGTCGTCATCCTCGCGGGCGGGCTGGGTACGCGCTTGATGGAAGAAACCGAGATCAAACCCAAGCCAATGGTTGAAATCGGCGGCCAGCCCATCCTGTGGCACATTATGATGCACTATGCCCATTATAATTTCAAAAACTTCACCATCGCCCTCGGCTACAAAGGCGAAGTCATCAAGAAATACATGGTAGATTACTGCGCGCTGCACAGCGACCTCACCGTGAATATGGCGACTGGCGAGACGACCATCCACGACGGTTACAAGCCCGACTGGATGGTAGACCTGATTGACACCGGCCCCGGCACCATGACCGGCGGACGGGTCAAGCGCCTGTACAAGTACGTTAAGGATGACACCTTCATGCTGACTTATGGCGATGGGGTTTCCAACATTAACCTGCGCGACCTGTACGACTTCCATAAGTCACACGGCAAGCTCGTCACGCTGACAGCGGTGCGCCCGGTCGCGCGCTTCGGCCATCTGGAGCTGGATGGCGACTGCGTGGCCGACTTCACCGAGAAAAACCAGACGCGCGAAGGCTGGATTAACGGCGGCTTTTTCGTCGTGGAGCCGAAGGCGCTGGATTATGTGGACGGTGACATGACCTACTGGGAGCGCGACCCGCTGGAGCGCCTCGCCGACGCTGGGCAGTTGATGGCCTACCGTCATGAGGACTTCTGGCAGTGTATGGACACCCTGCGCGATAAGCTCACGCTTGAAACGTTGTGGCAAACGGGCAACCCGCCCTGGCGTATCTGGAACTAATTGAGAAAGTGACCCGATGACAAATTCAAATTTCTGGCAAGATCGCCCTACGTTTATCACCGGGGCAACCGGGTTAGTGGGAAGCTGGCTGGTCAGGCGGCTGGTCAGTATGGGCGCGGATGTCGTGGTGCTGGTGCGGGACTGGGTGCCGCAGAGCGAACTGGTGCGCTCCCGCATGATTGAGCAGGTGCGCGTCGTGCGCGGCGATGTGCGCGACCAGGCAACTCTGGAACGCGCCATCGGCGAATATGAGATTGACACCGTGATCCACCTCGCCGCCCAAACGATCGTCGGCATCGCCAACCGCAACCCGGTGTCCACCTTTGAAACCAACATCGCCGGGACATGGGCGCTGCTGGAAGCCTGCCGCCGCAGCCCGCGCGTCAACCAGATCGTGGTCGCCTCGTCGGACAAAGCCTACGGCGAATGCGACACCCTGCCCTACGACGAAACCACGCCGCTGCAAGGGCGGCATCCCTATGACGTGAGCAAGTCCTGCGCCGACCTCATCGCGCAGACCTACGCCGTCAGCTATGATCTGCCTGTGGTGGTCACGCGCTGCGGCAACTTCTACGGCGGCGGCGACCTCAACTGGAATCGCATCATCCCCGGCACCATTCGCTCCATCCTGCGCGGCCAGCGCCCGGTCATCCGCTCAGACGGGCAGTACGTCCGCGATTACTTCTACGTGGAAAACGGCGCGGCGGCCTATACCCTGCTGGCCGAGAAGCTGGCCGAAAACCCCGACCTGCGCGGCGAAGCCTTCAACTTCTCCAACGAGATTCAGGTGACAGTGCTGGAACTGGTGCAGCGCATCCTCGACCTGATGGAGTCCGACCTTGAGCCGGACATCCGCAACGAGGCCACCAACGAAATCCCGCATCAGTACCTCAGCGCCGAAAAAGCCCGCCAGATGCTCGACTGGGAGCCGCTCTACACCATAGACACCAGCCTCGAGCGCACCATCCAGTGGTATCGTGACTTCGTGAGCGAAACCGACCGCGATCATGACGCGGCTGGCACGAATAATCACCACAACCGCGCCAAAGCCTTCCAGTCCACATCAGCATGGGACAGCGGCGCGGCCAGCAGCGGGGGGAACGACTGATGATGACCACTGACCTGCCATCGGAAGCCATCACCAGCGCCCCACCCAAAAGCGGACATTGTCGCTTCTGCGGCGCGCCGCTGGTGCATACCTTTGTTGATCTGGGCATGTCGCCGCCCTGCAACAACATCCTCGCGGCACACCAGCTTAACGAGATGGAGGCGTTTTACCCGCTGCACGTGTGGGTCTGTGACCAGTGCTTTCTGGTACAGCTTCAGGAATACGTCAGCCCCGGCGACATCTTCAGCGATTATTCCTACTTCTCGTCCTATTCCGACTCATGGCTGCGCCACGCGCGGGATTACGTGACGATGGCGACCGGGCGCTTCGGCCTCAACGGGGACAGCCACGTGGTCGAGATCGCCAGTAACGACGGCTACCTGCTGCAATACTTCGTGCAGGGCGGCGTGCCTGTGCTGGGGGTGGAGCCTGCCGCCAACGTCGCCGAGGTCGCCGCCGCCAACGGCATCCCCACACTGGTGAAGTTCTTCGGGCGCAATACCGCGCATGATCTGGCCGCGCAGGGCAAACAGGCCGACCTCATCATCGGCAATAACGTGCTGGCGCATGTGCCGGACGTGAACGATCTGGTCGGTGGCATGAAGATTCTGCTCAAGCCCGGCGGGCGTATCACGATGGAATTCCCGCACCTCATGCGCCTGATGGCCGAAAACCAGTTCGACACCATCTATCACGAGCATTTTTCGTACTTCTCGCTCTACACCGTCGAGAAGATTTTCGCCGCGCAGGGGCTGACCGTCTTCGACGTGGACGAACTGCCCACGCACGGCGGTTCGCTGCGTATCTATGCCCGCCATGCCGACAACAGCGCCGAGCCAGTCACCGACCGCGTGACCGACCTGCGCCAGCGTGAGATCAACGCGGGCTGTGCTGACCTCCAGACTTACCGCAGCTTTGAGGAACAGGTCAAACAGACCAAGCGTAACCTGCTGGCCTTTTTGATCGAGGCGAAGAACGCGGGCAAAACCGTCGTCGGTTATGGCGCGCCCGGCAAGGGCAACACCCTGCTCAATTACTGCGGCATTCGCGCCGACTTTGTGGATTACACGGTAGACCGCAGCCCACACAAGCAGGGGCATTTCCTGCCGGGGACGCATATCCCCATCCACCACCCCGACAAAATCGCCGAGACACAGCCCGACTACGTGCTGATTCTGCCCTGGAACATCAAGGATGAGATCATGCAGCAGATGGCGCATATCCGCGAGTGGGGCGGGCAGTTCGTCGTCCCCATCCCCACCGTACAGGTGCTTCCATAACCATCGTCCAGCGGGGTGAGCTTCTCACCCCGTTTTTAATGACATCGCAAGGGAAACGCTCCATAATACGCGCAGTGTACTAAAGCATTATTCGTAAATTAGAGTGGGCGGGCTTCCCGCCGAAAGAAGATTATTACCATGCGTCTTTTGGTGACCGGACACGATGGCTACATCGGCGCTGTCATGATCCCCATGCTTCAGCGCGAAGGTTACGAGGTCGTCGGGCTGGACAGCGGTTTTTTTCACGACTGCCTGTTCGGCGAAGAACCCCCCGCTATCCCCGCCATCCGTAAGGACATCCGTGATGTCACCGCCGCCGACCTCGACGGTTTCGACGCGGTGCTGCATCTGGCGGCGCTCTCCAATGACCCGCTCGGCAACCTCAACCCCGACCTGACCTATGAGATCAACCATCGTGGGGCGGTGCATCTGGCCGAGATGGCGCGCGCCGCCGGGGTGTCGCGTTTCCTGTTCTCGTCCTCGTGCAGCACCTACGGCGCGGCGGGCGACGCGGTGCTGGACGAAACCGCCGCCTTCAACCCGGTCACGCCTTACGGCAGGAGCAAATGTCTGGCCGAGGCCGGCATCGCCGCGCTGGCCGCCGCCGACTTCAGCCCGGTCTTTCTGCGTAACGCCACCGCTTACGGCGTGTCGCCCCGGATGCGCTTCGATCTGGTGCTGAATAACCTCGTCGCGTGGGCGTTCACCACCGGGCAGGTTTACATCAAGAGCGACGGCACCCCCTGGCGGCCTATCGTCCATATCGAGGACATCACCAGCGCGTTTATCGCGGTGCTGCAAGCCCCGCGCGAGGCCATCCATAATCAGGCGTTTAACGTCGGGCGCAACGACCAGAATTATCAGGTGCGCGACCTCGCCACGATTGTCGAGCAGACCGTCCCCGGCTGCCATGTCGAGTATGCCCCCGGCGGCGAGCCGGACAAGCGCTCGTATCGCGTCAGCTTTGATAAAATCAACGCCTGTCTGCCCAGCTTCCAGCCGCGATGGGACGCGCAGCGCGGCGCGCAGGCGCTTTACGCGGCCTATGCCCGTATCGGCCTCCAGCTTGACGACTTCGAGGGCAGGCGCTACCGTCGCATTGACCATATTCGCGGCCTGCTGGAAAGCGGCCTGCTTGATTCCAGCCTGCGCTGGCAGTCTTAAAGGCCCAACGCCAGAACGCAGGGACGCGAGGAAATTTATCAATCACTTGGCGGCTTAGCGCCTTCGCGTCTTTGCGTTAAATTTACATCCAAGGAGTATGACTTGAAGTTTACCGAAACCGAACTCAGCGGCGCGTTCATCCTCGACATCGAGCCGATCACCGACAATCGCGGCTTCTTCGCCCGTGTCTTTGACCCGCGCGAATTCGAGGCGCACGGCATCGCCCCGCCGCTGGCACAGTTCAACCTGTCGTACAACACTTATCGCGGCACGCTGCGCGGGATGCATTTCCTCAAGCCGCCGCGTGCCGAGGCCAAGCTGGTGCGCGTGATTCGCGGCGCGCTGCTCGACCAGATCGTGGACATCCGCCCCTACTCGCCCACCTACTTGCAGCACATCAGCGTGGAACTGACGGCAGACAACCGCCGCGCGCTCTATGTGCCGGAGGGCTTCGCGCACGGCTTCCAGACGCTTGAAGATGACACGGAAGTCTTTTACCAGATGAGCGAGTTCTACCAGCCCGGCGGGGATACCGGCCTGCGCTACGATGACCCGGCGCTCGGTTTAAGCTGGCCGCTGCCCGTCAGCGAAATCTCGGAGAAGGATGCCACCTGGCCGTTGATGGAGAGGTAGGAATAGTGCAGATTACAGAAGATCGAGGAACTCATCAACAGTTAGTCCTGCTTGCTTGATGATTTTACGCAGGGTGCCTTTAGCCATTTCTTTACGTTCAGGCACAGGCACAATAGTGCGTGGTTCATCACGGCGCATGATAATATGGCTGCCTGTTTGATGATCCACATAAAAATCCAGTTTTCTCAGTGACTGGCCGCGACGAGATATTAGCCAGTCTGCTCACGTCGCACCACGATCATATCGTCAGGTTCTTCTGGCACAGGGTCGCCGTGTTTCTTGAGCGAGGCAATATAACCCTCTATCGCATCATCAATGTTTCTGAGGGCATCATCAATGGTTTCACCGTCGCTGACACAACCGGGCAGGCTCGGCACTTCGGCGATCCAGTAACCGTCTTCATCCTGATACAACAGCACGTGGCGCATGTTTAATCATCTCCGTTAACATTCCCTGTACATTATAAAGCTGAAAGCATCAAGGTTGCACCGAATGTCCCAAACCATGCACAACCTCATCACCGAGCTTTACCCCATCTGCCGCAGCATCACGGGCGAGGGCTTCCGCGCTACCCTGCGCGCGCTCCAGCGTTACATCCCGCTGCAACTGCACGAAGTCCCCAGCGGCACACCCGTGTTCGACTGGACGGTGCCGAAGGAATGGAACATCCGCGAGGCGTGGGTCAAAGCGCCTGATGGCGAGAAGATCATAGACTTCGCCCGCCACAACCTGCACGTGGTCAATTACAGCACGCCGATCCACCAGACCATGCCGCTGGCCGACCTGAAGCCGCACCTGTTCAGCGCGCCCGACTACCCGGACGCGATCCCCTATCGCACGTCCTACTACAAAGAGACATGGGGCTTCTGCCTGCCACACAACCAACTGCTGGCGCTGCAAGATGGCGATTACGAGGTGTACATTGACTCGACGCTCGAACCCGGCAGCCTCACTTACGGCGAGTACATCCTGCCCGGCGAAACCGACGACGAGGTGCTGATCTCCTGTCATTCGTGCCACCCGTCGCTGGCGAATGACAACCTCTCCGGCATCGCTGTCACCACCTTTCTGGCGCGGCAGCTCAGCCAGCAGGCCAAACGCCGCTATACCTACCGCTTTATCTTCATCCCCGGCACCATCGGCTCAATCACATGGCTGGCGCTGCACGAAGAAGTCACGCCGCGCATCAAACACGGGCTGGTCATCACCTGCGTGGGCGACCCCGGCAGCCTCACCTACAAGAAAAGCCGCCGCGACACGGCAGACGTTGACCGCGCCGTCCAGCAAATCCTGCGCGACAGCGGCGAAGCCCACACCGTGATTGACTTCTTCCCCTATGGCTACGACGAGCGCCAGTATTGTTCGCCCGGCTTCAACCTGCCTGTCGGCGCGTTCATGCGCTCACAGCACGGCCAGTTCCCGGAGTACCACACCTCAGCCGACAACCTCGACTTTGTGCAGCAGCCCTGCCTCGAAGACTCGTACAACAAACTGTTGGCCGTGTTCGACGTGCTGGAAACCAACCGCGTTTACCTTAACCAGAACCCGAAATGTGAGCCGCAGTTGGGCAAGCGCGGCCTGTATGGGGCGATTGGCGGCCAGTCTGACCGGGTGATTGACCAGATGGCGCTGTTGTGGGTGCTGAACTACACTGACGGCGACCATGACCTGCTGGACATCGCCGCCCGGTCGGGGATGCGCTACGAACTCATCCGCAACGCCGCCGAACTCTTGGCGGAACACGGCTTGTTAGCCCTTAAAGCGAGTTTGTAGCGGCTTTACCTCACCCCCTGTCCCGTTTGCGTCGGAGCGCCACAGGCAGGCTTCGCACAGGGGGGCGGGGTTTAAGACACAGCTACCCCTGTCGCGGGCGCAGCCGTGTGTAAACCGGCTTCAGCGGCTTTTTCAGCGCCCAACGCACATCGCGCACCAGCTTCGGGCGATAGCGCTTCACCCACACCAGCATCACCCGCAGGCAGGCCAGCCGTTCCGCCAGCGGCATCCGGTAGGCCATGATCGCCCGCAGATAGCCGCCAAGCTGCATCCACGCCGGGAAGATCAGCTTATCGTCCGGCCACTGTGGGTTAAAGTATTTGCGCGTGACGTTGTGCAGGTTCTTGAAGCGCTTGACCGAGGTTTCCGCGTGGTCGCGGTCGGTGTGTAAATATTCGGGGATGCGGTAAAAGCGACCGAGCAGCCCCAGCCGCGCCAGAAACACCCGGTCAGACCATGCGTAATGCTCGTGCAGCGGGGTCTGGCGCAGCGCCGCCGCCCGGATCAGCGCGAAATTCTGGAAGCACGGATGCTCATACAGCGCCAGATCATGAAAGCGCTCGCTGGCACGCGGCGAGTCGGTTCGCAGGGTGTAGGTGTAGTAGCGCACTTCTTCGCCGTGTTCGTTGATGCTCCGCGCCTTGCTGTAACACAGCACAACATCCGGGTTCTCGTCCAGCACCTTCACGCACTTCTCGACGTAATCCGCCGCCAGCAGGTCATCATGCGCGCACCATTTGAAATACTCGCCCGTAGAAAGCTCAAACGCGCGGTTGAAGTTGCGGCTCACACCCAGATTAACGTGATTGCGATAATAGCGGATGCGCGGGTCTTTCGCGGCGTACTCGTGGCAGATTTGCGGCGTAGAGTCTGTCGAGGCGTTGTCACAGATAATCAGCTCAAAGTCGTGGTAGGTCTGGCTGAGGATGCCGTCCAGCGCGCCGCGCAGATAGCGTTCAGCATTATAGATTGGCAGCCCAATGCTGACACGTGGTTTCGTCGGTGTCATTGTCCCTCTGTCTGGTTCGCGTCTACACGCATTTTACCCGACTTTAGCCCTTTTCCCTTGCCCCGGCCTAACGCTCGTCCAACCCTCATAGCGCGCGTCGTCTTAAGAAAGTAAACTGTAAGGCTACGGCCTTATGATAAGGCCAAACAGCGGATTTCATATGGTGACCTTGTGGCTCAGGATATGTCGTTTAAAAGACTGGTTAAAAATCGCCTACCCGCCCCATTGTGGCAGCGGGGATCGGCGCTGCGCGAACACTATCTCGGCACCGTCACCGGCTGCCAGACACAGGAGCGCATCGTCGCGCTCACCTTCGATGATGGCCCGATGCCCGAAAGCACGCCGCATATTTTAGATATGCTGGAGCTGTACGACGTGAAGGCCACCTTTTTCCTCCTCGGCCAGAACGTCGCCGAGCATCCGCAGATCGCCAGAGCGATCGTCAAACGCGGCCATGCCATCGGCAACCACACCTTTAACCATCCCCGCCTGGCAGACCTCAACCCGGTACAGGTCGCCCGCGAACTGCGCCGCTGCCAGCGGACGATTCAGGACGCGGTGGGCAGCCGCCCGGCGCTGATGCGCCCGCCTTACGGCGCACAGTCCCCCAGCGCGGCGCTGACCGCCCGGATGCTGGGGCATACCATCGTCCACTGGTCGGTATCGGGCGATGACTGGCTGGGCGATCCGGCCACGCTGGTGGCGGAGCGCGTGCTGGCGAAGGTCACGCCCGGCAGCATTGTGCTGCTGCACGATGGCTGGACACCCGCGCCAGAACGCCGCCGCAGGCTGTCGCAGGCCGCCAGCACCACACAGGCCGACCGCACCGCGACCATCGCCGCCCTGCCCATCATCATTAAGAACCTTCAGCAGGACGGCTACCGTTTCGTCACCGTGCCGGACATGCTCCAGACCGCGCAGGCCAGAAAGAAGCTGTGGTTTGCCTGAGGGCATAAAACCGCTTCACGCGCGTTAAAGTCGCGCCAGTTGTGATGCTGTTGGTTCATGCATAAAACGATCATATGCGTAGGGACATGCCCTGGGCGAAGCACCACTTCGCCCCTACTATCACCTGTAACGTTGTATGAAAAGAGGAACGGATGCCGCCGAAGGTCAGTGTAGTAATGCCTGTCTACAACGGAGAGCGCTTTCTCCGGCAGGCGGTAGACAGCATCTTGCAGCAGGATTTTCAGGATTTCGAGTTCATCATCGTGGATGATGGCTCTAAAGACCGCACATGGGACATCCTTCAGGACTACGCCCGCCATGACCCGCGCGTGATCCTGCTGCGGAACGATACCAACAGCGGCGTACTCGCCGCGCGCAACCGGGGGCTGGCCGTCGCGCAGGGGGAATACCTCGCGGTACAGGATGCCGACGACATCTCCCTGCCACAGCGCTTTAGCCTGCAGGTCGCTTACCTCGACCAGCATCCGCAGGTCAGCGCCATCGGCAGCCCGGCGCAGCGCATTGATGAGCATGGACGGGTGCTTGCCGTGTGGACGGTGCCGCAAGGCCACGAAAACATCCGCGCGCACCTGCTGTTCACCAGCCCCATCGCCCACACAACGATGATGGCACGGCTGGCGCTGGTCAGGCAGGTGGGCGGTTATCAGTACAAATACGGTGTGGAAGATTACGACCTGTGGTGGCGCTTGAGCGCGGCAGGGCGCATCGAAACCCTGCCGGAAGTGCTGGCGCACTATCGCAGCAGCGGCCACGACCAGCGCATCACCGAGGCCGGCGCTTCCGGCCAGATTCAAGGCTCGCTGGAGCTTTCCCTGCGCCACATCAGCGAAATCCTGCCGCCCGGCCAGCTAGACGAAGCGGCCTACAGGCGCTTCTTCATGTGTTCGCGCGGCAGGCCGAAGTACCTGCTGCCGGACGACACCGCCCGCCTGCAACCGCTGTGGGACGCGCTGGCCGCCGACCCGTACACGCGCGGCATCGCCGGGCAAAAGCTGCTTTCCACCAGCATCAAGGTCTGGCGGGCGCGCCCCGGCGAAGCGCTGCGGCTGATGCAGATCGTGCGCCAGCAGTTCGGCATCTCGTCGGCGCAGGTCGCCCGCAAGTACGCCCGCGTCTACCTGCGCCAGCCGCTTACCCGCACCCGCAAACGCGCGGCTACGGCTGCTCCGCCCCCGCCGCAAACTTCGCGCTGACCTGTGCCGCGTCCAGCGCGTAGTTATAAATCGCCACGAAGTGGTATTCGCCCAGCCAGGGGCGTTCACCTGTCACCTCGTTAGCCAACACCAGCGGCCAGTCGGCAGGCCAGTTGGTGAAGTCGCCCGGCACGCGCCCGCTGGCGACCTCCTCGCCGTTGACGTACAGCCGCGCCTCGCCGTTCACCGCGCGGGTATAGACCACGTGAGTTAGCTCGGTGGAGACGGTGCTGGCTGTTGTCACCAGCGCCGGAATACCGTTAGCGTCCGTCTCGCTCGTCCGCAAGCGCATGACGTAGCGGCTGCCCTGCTGTTCTTCTAGCGAGTCCTGCCCCAGCGTGAAGCTGCGCTCACGGATGTTCGGCGACAGGCTGATGATACGCGCCGGGCCGTCCTGCGTCAGGTTATCAGGGCGCAGCCACGCTTCAACCGTCAGCGCGTTGGTGGCGCGTGCCGCCTCGATGATCTTGTTCGCGGCAGATGAGGACACAATCTGCGTCGGCGCGTCCACGCTCAGGAAGCCCGCGCCCCACGACACCGCCGCCATCTCCGCGATCTCCAGATCAAGCGCCCTGCCCACGCCGGAAACATCATGGACAACGCTGCCTTCGCCTTCGTCGAAGGTGTAGACCACCAGCACCGTGTCGCCTTCGGGCATCGGCGCGGGAGTCGGCGTGTGTGGCAGCGCGTCCTGCTTCACCAGCCGCAGCACCACATCCGCCCCGACCCAGGGCGCGCTCAACTGCACGACCGCGCCCCCGGCCAGCGCTTCGCCCATCTCCGCCGCGCCGTCCGCCGCCCGATACCACTCCACGCTGTAACGGTACGGCTGTTCAGACAGGTCTATGCTCAGGCTGGCGGCTACATCGGCGCGCACCGTCGCCCGCGCGCCCGCGCTGCGCGCGTTGGGGTGGTAAACCAGCACCTCGTCCAGATCGCCCCGGTAGGCCACGCGCGGCCTGCGAACATCGTTCTCGCCGCTCAGGTTCCGCGCCAGCCCGTCGTCGCGCACAAAGCCGACCAGATCAAGCCCGCGTTCCTCAAAATAAACCGGGATGTGTGGCACCGAGTCCAGCCCTTTCAACGCGCCGTACTTCATGTCGCGGTGTTCAAACGGCAGGATGCCGGTCTTGTCGTAGGGGTGGATCACCCAGTAACGCCCGCCGTAATTGGCCGAGCCGCCCGCCAGCAGCCATGACCAGTACAGCCAGCGCTGGAAGTAGGCCGGGTTTTCTGGCGAGCGTGTCGGGTGTTCCTGCTCGTAATAGTCCTCGCCGAAAAAGACATGCAGCGGTATGTCCTCATATTCCAGCGCGTACTGCGCGTCCAGCTCGTGCGACCCTTCCAGATGGATGTAACTCACCCACTCGGCCTCGTCGCCCTCGGTAAAGCAGAACGGCTGGTCACGCGCTGGCCCTGCCGAGAGCAGATGCCCCCACGGGTCATGCGCCGCGAAGTAGCGGCCAACCTCCAGCGTGTAGGCGCGGTTCAGCGGCAGGTTAGGGCTGCAATCGAGGTCGTTCGCGGTCAGCCAGAAAAGCTGCGGATACGCCGCCCACCGCGCGATCATGTAGCGCATGGTCTGCTCGCGTATCTCCGGCGGCACACTCGCCCACGCCTCGCCCGCTTCCTGCGTCTCCCAGTGTATCTGCCCGAACAGGATCATCTGTACGTACATATCGGGGAAGTTATTCAGCATCCATTGCAGGCGCTTGTCGGTCGTTTGAAATTTTTCGAGGTTGAAGCGCGTCAGATCATCGCCATCCCAGGGATAGTTGCTCGCGCCGAACTCACCCTGCTCGGCAGGCAGCCACTCCCAACCGCCCAGCGCCCCGCTCCGCAGCGAGGTAATGCCCTGCTCTGCCGCGTCCTGCACATAATCGCGCCAGCGCGTCTGCTGCTGTTCGAACAGCCTGTACGCCGTATCGCTCAGGTTCAAAAACCATTGTCCGTCATCAGTCGCCCATTGTTTCGGGTCGTCCGGGTGCTGGCGCAGCATCCCGCGCAGGTCGGACTCCTCCGCGCTGAACACGCCGCCCTGCCCATCCAGCAGCGCGTCATCTTCCGAGGCCGTCGCCCACGCCCATTCCCCCGCCTCGCTCACGTACACCCGCCCGCGCCACACGTCCTCGCCATCGTAAAACAGGTCAACCGTTATGGCGTTGGCCGCGCCCGAAGGCGGCGTGAAGGTGATCGTCGCCCGCGTGTCGAACGGGTTGGCGACGCTGCCATCGCCCCGCAGGACGATTTCGTGCATCCCGTACTGGCGGGCGGGCTGGGTGCCGCTGCTGAAGTTGGCTTCTGTCTGCGCCGCCGCTGGCGCGCTGAACAGGACGAGGCTGAAAAGAACCAGTCGAATAATGGGGTGTGCGTGGTGGCTGAGTGTTTGCATTCCGCTCCATTCACGGTTTTACTGTCGTAACTTTGCTGTTAGCAAACCACACGATATAACAGAAAACCTTGCGGAGGAATAGCCCCTCGGCACCACAAAAGATGAGTATTCGCTGAACTTACGTCCCCGCGCTGTTCAGGCGAATGATGGTGATGTGCGGCCCGCTGTGCGCGCCCGCCCGCGCCCGCACCTCGTAGACGATCTCGCCCATGTCGCGCAGCGCCTCGTATCGGGCGATCATCTCCGGCCATATGGCGGCCTCTTCCAGATAGCGCGAGTAGTAATCCGTCAGCACCATGTACTCTATGCCCGCCGCGCCGATCTGGTCGAAGTCCTTCAGCATCGCCAGTTCGCCCACCGCGTAAAGCTGGTCGGTACGCCCGCTGATGTCAACCGGGGTCACTTCGCCACGCCGTTCCTCAAAGGTGGTAAACAACGCTTTCGGCGGCTGTGGCCCGTGCCGTTCCAGCAGCACCCGGCTGCCTTCGGGGATATGCTCCAGCATCCACGCCCGCGCCAGCGTGCGCGTCTCCGGCGCGATCAGGTAATGCCCGTGCCACGCGCTCAACTGCGCCAGCGGCAGCGTCATCAGCAGCGCCGCGCCCACTATGGCGGCTGTCCCCGCCTGCTTCTGGATGCGCCGCAGCCTGTCCGCGATCCACACCGCCGCGAAGCCCGCGATCAGGCACAGGAACGGGATGGCCGGCACAATCCAGCGCTCCCAGAGGATGCCGACTCCGGTGATAAAGAGGATGAAAATCAGTGGAAACAACAGCAGCAGGTACTTCGCGCGGTCTTTCGAGAGCAGGCACAAGCCCGTACCGACCACCACCAGCGCCGCCCCCACCGCCGAGATCGAATTGACAAGCGGGCTGCCCAGATACCACAGCAGGTCTGGCAAAAACCCTTTGCCCACCCCGCTCAGATGTACCAGCGACTCCTGCTGCACCGCCGCCAGCGCCGCCCCAAAGTCCAGAAACACATACGGCGACCCGATGAACGCCCCGGCCACGCACGCCGCCCCGCTGGCGACCAGCCTGCGATGATCCCTGCGCCCGGTCAGCAGGTGCGCCGCCACAATCACCGGGATAAACGTGGCCGCCGGGTATTTGCACACCACCGCTAACCCGGTCATCGCGCCCGCCAGCACATATCCGCGCCAGCTTCCCTTCTGCACAATGTCCAGACAGAACCAGAACGCCGCCAGCAGGAACAGAATCATCAGTACGTCGCCGCGAATCACCTTCGACAGGTATACATGGATGGGCGACACCGCGAACACCGCCGCCGCGACCAGCCCCGCCCGCCTGCCGAACATGCGCCGCCCGATCATGTAGACCAGTGGCACGCTGGCCGCGCCGATGACCGCCACCAACAGCCGGAAGGTGAGGTAAAAAATGGAGGGGTCGCTGGCAAACAGCACGCTGGCATCTTCTACGCTGGCGAACGCGCCAGAGATCAGCCCTGTCCCGATCACGCCCACATACAGCGCCGCGCCCATGTACATCAGCGGCGTTCCCGGCTGCGCGAAGTATTCCGGGTTCAGGCTGCGGTGTGCCAGCAGGCGCATGGTCGCGTTGACAAACTGCGGCTCGTCCGAGCCAGACGCGGTCGCCCGCGCAAAGCCAGTACGTACCGCCTCCACCTCCGGCGGGCCGTAGAAATAGGGCAGGCCGTAGGTGATGCCATGCAACCGGAAGCCCAGCCCCACCAGCACCACGCATATCACCAGCACGCGAATCCGTGTCAGCCAGCGCGGCAGTACCCGCTGGACGCGCGTGGCGGACCATTGGCCGGACAGCGGCAGCACGCCGGGGACGGAAATTCCGTTGATTTGCAGCTTGTTCTGTGCGCTCATGTTTTATCCGTGTTGAGATGCAGGATAACTACATTGTTACACAACCCGACTTGCACGCAGCTAATCTGTATCAGCTTTCTAACAAAACCCCTACCGTTTCGTAGGGACGCGCAACGGCGCGTCCGTCTGTCATCCGCATACAGGTGTAGGGGCGGGTTTGAAACCCGCCCGCTGATGACAAATTACCCGTAGGGG
>CAZJSU010000009.1:0-69246 GCA_964548765.1 uncultured Anaerolineaceae bacterium | reverse complement strand
CTTAGCGCGGCGGTTGGGCGACCGGCGCTTTACGGCGGCCTCCCGGCCTGAGCAGGCCAGCCGCCGACTGGTGCAGCGGGTCGAGCAGGCGATAGGCGACAGGCACCACCAGCAGCGTCAGGATCATGCTGCTGGTGACACCACCGATCACGACAATCCCCAACTGCGAGGCGATGATCGCGCCTTCCGAAAGCCCGACGGCCAGCGGAATCAGCGCGATGATCGTCGCCAGCGTCGTCATCAGGATAGGCCGCAGGCGGCGGTCGCCAGCGTTGATGATGGCCTCGTCCACATCCGTCATCCCGCGTTCCGTCCGGTTCGACTGCACCCGGTCAATCAGCACGACGGCATTGGTAATCACCAGGCCAATCAGCATCAGCAGGCCGATCATGGCTGGAATACCCAGCGCCTCATTCGTCACCGCCAGCGCGACAGCCGCGCCCACCGGGGCGACAATCACGCTTAAGAAGATGGTAAACCAGTGAACGATGGAGTTGAACGTCACAATGAGGATGACGATCACGATGATCGTCGCAATACCCATCGCGGCGATGATGCCCTGAAAGCCTTCGGTCTGCGTCTGGCTCTGGAAGCCTTCGCTCACCGTCACACCCTCTGGCAGGTCGAGCGCCTGCACCGCTTTAACCGCGTCCTGAATCAGGGTGATCGTGTCTTCGGTTTGCGGCTCGCCTGTGTACTTCAGCGCGGATTGCAGGTTGATGCGGATATACGAGGACGCATCATCGCCAAACGCCCCCAGATTGCTGCTCGCGTTATCCAGCCCGTCGAGGCTGTTCAGGGCTTCGATGACTGACGGCTCAAGCGCGATCAGTGTTTCCTGCGGGCCAGACATTACCAGTTCAAAGCTGCTGAAGCCGCTGCTGTCCACCAGCGAGAAGGACGACACGTTCACATTGTCCGCGCCGAAGATCGCCTCGGCCTGTGGGCGCAGTTCTTCGACACGCCTGTCAATCTGGTCTGCCGAATGCAGCTTCACGTTGATGACCGCCACGTTTTCGCTCACGCTGCCGCCGCCAAGCAGCGAATCCTGGCTGAACGACCCGCCGCCGACAGAAACCCGCAGCGTCTGGATTTCGTCCGCCGGGATGGTCTCACGAATAGCGTCTTCCATCTGCTCGGTCAGCGCGTTGGTTTCCAGCATCTTCGTCCCGGCGGGCATCTCTACATTGATCTGAATTTCAGGATCGCCAAACTCTGGCAGGAAGGCGAACGGGCGCGTGGCGAACAAAATACCGCTCACGACGACCGAAACGAAAGCCAGCCCGATGACAATCCACCGCGACACGGAACTGCTGAGCGACCAGCGCAGCAGCGGCACGTACACCTGCGCCACCTTCCCGGCGATCGGCCCGGCATCATCGCTGTCACCCGTGATGTCCTCCTCGCGGACGAATATATAAGCCAGCACCGGAACGACGGTGATCGCCACCACGAAGGACGCGAGGAGCGCGTAGCTCACCGTGAGGCCAAACGGCAGGAAGAACTCGCTGATGAGGCCGCCCGTGAGGCCCAGCGGCAGGAACACCACCATCACGATCAGCGTGGCGGAGAAGATGGCGACGGAAACATCGCGCGTCCCCACCAGAATCGCATCGCGTTTGTCGCGCCCGCCCTGAATCTCGCGGAAGATGTTTTCCAGCACCACAATGGAGTCGTCCACCACGCGGCCAATCGCTACCGTCAGGCCGGAAAGCGTCATGATGTTCAGCGTCAGGCTGGTGGGGAACAGGCGCAGGATGAAGGCGACAAGCCCGTTATCCCCTAATGGCCCAAGCACGCCATTGACCAGCGGCGGCAGCCAGTTCATCATCGCCAGCGCCGCAAGGATGGACAGCGGAATGCTGACCGTGACCACCAGCGTACTGCGCCATGCCGGGTCGGGCAGGCCGCCCGGCCAGAAGCGCGTGACCAACCCGGCGAGGATGCCCAGAATGAGCAGCACCCGCACCACCGTGTCCGCCCGCGCGAAAGCCAGCCCAACATCGCCGCCAGCAGCGTTGAGGCCGCTGGCAACCAGGGCGACCAGCGCCACGCTGAAGATGACCACCATGATCGCGCCAACCCGCCGCCGGGCTGAACGCTGCCACAGGCCATCGCTGAGGAACAGCAGGATGATAATCACGGCGAAGATCGCGCCCAGCGCCCCCTCGCGCGCCACACCGTTAATCGATTCCTCGACAAAGCTGGCGGTTTCCAGCGCGATAGACACCTGAATGTTGTCGTTATCGGCATCTATCGCCTGCATCATATCGTTCACGATATGGAAGGTCTCAACGTTATTGGCATCGCTGGTCTTGTTCACTGTCAGCAGCAGGCTGGAAAGGCCGTTATTGCGGGTGATGAACGCCTGCGGCACAAAGACCTCACCCCCTGCCGTCATAATTTCCTGCACCTGTGGCGGCAGCATGGCGAAGGTCTCGTCGCTGAACTCGCGCACCGCTTCGGGCAGCAGGCCATCGAATACCGTCGGGTCACGGTCGAGCATGTACTGCACCGCTTCAGCGCTTAAATTGCCAAACAGGTTGGGGGCGAAGGCCGCGCCCTGCGGGCTATCGAAGATGCTGTTCATCAGCGCCGCCGGGGACTCGAACAAAAAGTCGTCGGGCAGGCGGAAGAAATCGTCCGCCGTGTCCAGTTCGATATTGTAGAACGGCTCCAGCAGCGCCCACTGTTCATTCAGCGCCGGGGCGTTGGGATCGCCCGCTGGCACGTCTGAAGCGTAAAGCTCGGCCAGCGCCTCCGCCGCTGAACGCTGCTCACCGCTGGCAATCGCCCGGAGCTGCGCGGCATCGGCATCGCTCAACGACTCAAGGTAATCTTCCGGCAGCAGCGCTAACGTCTGCGGCGAGAACTTCTTCACCACCTCAACATCAAGGTTCTCGAAGAAGTCCGGCTCGTTGATGGCAAAGTAACGCACCACCGCCGGGCTGAGGCTGTTGAACAGGCGCACTTCGTAACCCGCGAAACGTTCCGGCACACTGGCGTTAATCGTGTTCAGCACGCTCGACGCGCTGCCGCTGCTGGCATTCAGCACATCCTGCGCGTCATCAAACGGGCTGTCGGCAAACTGCGGCTGGTTAGAGAGGGTATCCCAGACGGTATCCAGCGGCGGCCTGATGTCTTCCAGCGCCAGCACCTCGTCAGAGAAGCGCTCATACACCCCCGGCGCGAGGTTCGTTACAAAGGTTGGGTCGTTATCAACCAGGAACTGCACGGCTTCCGGGCTAAGCCCGCCGATCAACCCGGAAAGGTCGAGCGGAATCTGTGGTGTACCCTCCGGCAGGCTGGCCGGGTCGCTCAGCAGCACCAGAAAACCGAGAAACTCGGCGGCGCTGATGCTGTCACTGCCCAACTGCGCCGCCATTTCCTCCGGCAGTTGCAGGTCAATCAGGTCATCGGCGGTGTTCAGCTCTGCGCCAAACTGCCCGCCCAGCAGGTTGAACAGAAACGGCAGCGGCGGGCCTTCGGGGATGTCGCGCCCTTCGGCCACCTGTTCCTCGGTGGGGGCGGGCGTAGCCTCTGGCTCTGCCGCTGCTTCCTCAACGGGCGCTTCCTGCCCCACGCCGAAATCACCATAAACACTGTAAACCACCAGCGGCACGTCATCAAAGCTGAACGGGAAAATCTGCGGCGGCTGAATACGCCACGCACCAGGCAGGTCTACCGGAACCGGGTCTGCGCTCTCGCCGGTAATACTCTCCGCCAGCGCAGCAGCGGCCAGCGCATCGCGCGTGAAGCCATCCAGCCCGGCGATGAAGTCCTCCGGCAGTTCTGCAAAGACCTCTGGCGACAGCGCTGCAAGCTGCTCCGCCTCCAGATGTTCGACCATCGTCGGCTCGATTTCCAGCAGCCGCCGCACCACTTCCGGTGTCAGGTCATCCGTCTGCCCCAGCCCGCCGACAATACGCCCGGTCTTTTCAAAGTCGTTAAACACACCCGCAGCCGTGCGCGTCAGCGTCTGCATTTCCAGAAGGTCTGTCGCGTCACGGAAATGGTCTATCTGCCAGCTTTCCGGCAGGGCAGGCGCGCTTTCAGGAATAGTCACCGCTACTTCGGTCAAGGCTTCAACGGCGCTGTTGTCCAGCGCACCGCTCAGCCCGGCCTTCGGCGCGGCCACCGCCCACACCTCATCAGAAAGGCTTAACAGCAGGCTTCGCGCTTCAGCGCCGCCTTCCACCGCTGCCAGCGCGGCGTTTTCCTCGCCGGGGATCGGCTGGCCGCCGCCCACCCTGACCTGCGCGACCTCATCCAGCGCCTCCAGTTGTGGCACAATTTCCTGCTCCACCAGCCGCCGCAGCGCGCTTTCATTCGCCTGCGTGACTTCGCTCTGCGCGGCCAGGTAGGCCAGCACCGCGCGCACGGTTTCGTCTGGCAGTGCTGCCCACACCTCCGGCGCAAGCTGGAACAGGAAGTTCGAGTCGCGCTGTCCCAGATAAATCAGCACATCCGGGGTCATATCTCCCAGCAGTTCGCGCGAGAACGCTTCAGCGGCCTGCCCCTCAGCCGGTTCAATGCGCCGCACAGGCAGCCACATACGGTCAATCGCCGCCTCCACATCCCCGGTCAGACGATCCTTGTTCACGCCAAACTGATTGCTGGCCTGGATCACCACGCCAAACGCCCCGGTGGTTGTCGACTCGATGTTGACCAGTTCTTCAACTTCATTGAGTTCGTTTTCCAGAGGCAGGGTGATCACGTTCATGACCTGATCGGCATTCATGCCGGAGGTCTGCCCCAGGATGATGGTAAAGGGCAGTTCAACAGGGGGGATAAGCTCCTGCTTAAGCTGTGTCGCGCTCACTACCCCCAGCCCAATCATCAGAATTGTCAGTGCAATCGTCACTATCCTAAAGCGCAGGGATAGTTTAGTAAGCAGATTAAAAAATGCCTTCATAGGTTGCTGCCTTCAGAATAACCGAATATGCAAGTGTGTGAGTAGCAGGGTTCGTCATACAGGTGAAGCCTGACAGAAAAAACGGGCGCGCCTGAAAATGCCCGTCCGATTTAAGTATTTTATTTCACAAACAGGATTAATGTCCAGCAGCAGTTGGTTCTATACGGAGAATTAACCGGGTTTATACGTTCTGATGTCTTTTACAGGGGGCGACTTCACAGTTATGAAGTCGCCCCCATCGAGGTTTACCCGGCTGTCAGGAAACGATTTCCTCTGCCATGTTGGTGTTGGAGGCGGACACCAGATCAAGGCGCTCGCCCACCACCTCAAAGGCGCTCAGCGCCCGGTCAAGGTGTTCAATGCGGTGCGTCGCCATGTAGCTGGTGCGGAGCAGGCTGTGATTGGGCGGTACGCCGGGCGGCAGTACCGGGTTGGTGTACACGCCTTCTTCGATCAGCGCGTGCCATGCCAGCACCGTCCGCACATCATCCCGAATCAGCACCGGAATGATGGGCGTATTGCTCTTGCCCGTGTCATAGCCCAGCCGCTTCAGCCCATCGCGCATGTACTCGGCGTTTGACCACAGCGTTTCCACATGCTCCGGCTCGCTCTCGATGATGTCGAGCGCCTTCAGCACCGACGCGACATTCGGCGCGGGCAGCGCTGCCGAGAAGATCAGCGAGCGCGCGTGATGCTTGATGTAATTCACGACATCGGCGCTGCCTGCGATGAAGCCGCCAATCGAGGCGAAGCTCTTGCTAAACGTCCCCATAATCAGGTCCACATCATCGGTCAGGCCGAAGTGCGCCGCCGTGCCGCGCCCGTTCCCGGTGACACCGATGCCATGTGCGTCATCCACCATAATCCGCGCGCCGTACTTCTTGCAGATGGCGACAATCTCCGCCAGCGGGGCAATATCACCGCCCATGCTGTACACGCCGTCCACCACAACCAGCTTGCCCGCGTCCTCCGGCAGCTTGCTCAACACATCCTCAAGGCTGCTGACATCGTTATGGCGGAAGCGCTTCATCTCGCCCCGGCACATCAGACAGCCATCCACGATGCTGGCGTGATCGTCTTTATCCACAATCACGAAGTCATTCTTCTGCACCAGCGCTGTGATCGTCCCGACATTCGTCTGGTAGCCGGTGGGGAAAACCAGCGCGGCCTCCTTGCCGACGAATTTCGCCAGCCTGCGATCCAGCTCCAGGTGCAGTTCCAGCGTCCCATTGAGGAAGCGCGACCCGGTTACACTCGTCCCATAATGCTCAACAGCCTCTATCGCTGCCTGTCGTACACGTGGGTCAGTGGTCAGCCCCAGATAATTGTTCGAGCCAATCATCACGACTTCTTTTCCCTCGAAGACAGCGGTTGTCCCCTCGGAGTCACTCAAGGCGCGAAAGTAGGGATAAATACCTACGCCGTTGGCTTCCTTTGCGCGCTTGATGAGCGTATCCGTCCCTATCTTGTCAAATAAGTCAGCCATCCACCGATCCTTTTCAACTGAACTCTCATGCGCTGGCCTGAGCCTGTAATGTACTCTGGCAAAAGCGCGTAAGTGGCCTCTTTACATAATAAACATGGATTGACGAACGAAGTTGCGTTACTTACGACCAATCTCCAGTCCCCACGAATTAAGGCTGTGAACCATATAACCTGTAATCTTTCATAAGTTTAACAACGAATTGAACGATTAACCATAACCAAAGCCCAACTTGTGAAAATCTTTACTTGCATCGGGTGTCGCATTCGGGTTACAATCACGACCTAATTCAGGAAATATGCAGCAGGAGTTTATGGGTCATGTCTTCACTCACAGTGCGCCGCATTATCGTCTGGGTCGTCTCCGGGGTACTTGGCTTTGTCACAGCCCTGCTGATTATCACAGTGGGCTTCTCGGTACTGCCGTTCCTGTCGCTGCCACCCATCATCACCCCCGTGCAGTCCGTCCCGGTGTCCATCCAGGAATATGGCATCATCTACTTCATCACCACTGCCCTGCCTTTGGCGCTGCTCTATATGGTCTGGCTGGATCACTTTATGGGGACAAAAATCCTGCCGGAATAATCCCCGCAAATGCCGTTCATCCCCGCCAGACATGGCGGGTTTTTAATTTCCGATCCAGCGTCCTTCCAGTAAATACGCAAGACCGCTGGCATTAGTTCCACCATGTACCCGTACTCGCGCTAATTCGAACTGGTTATCGGTGGTATGCAGCATTCCCGGCTGCGTGGTCACCGCGCGCCAGAGCTGCATCTCGCTGCCGATCCGCAGCGTCGCGCTGTCATAACGCCCTACCGGGTACGAGAACATGCGCGGCGTGTAATTGAGGTGCGCGGCAAGGCTTTCCTGGCTGCCGAGCATTTCATACACCAGAAAAGCATCATCGCGCCCATCCAGTTCGCTGTGCGTTTTACTGTGCGCTTCGATGCTCATACCGGCTGCTGCCATCTTCTGAATCTGCGTCCACGAGAGATGTTCCGGGTGGTTTGCGTCGGCCAGCCCGGTGATAATAAAAAACGTCGCGGTGAAGCCGTGCGCCTGCAACAGCGGGAACACCTCCGTATAGTGGTCAAGGTAGCCATCATCGAAGGTCAGGATCACGGGCTTTTCTGGCAGGCGGCTTCCGGTCAGCAGCGCGTCGTGAAGCTCATAAAGCGAGATCGTGGAATACCCCGCATCGCTCAGGTATTGCAGGTGCGCGCGAAACAAATCCGGCTCGACCGTCAGGTCAATGCGGATGTCGTCTGCGTCTTCGGGCAGCGGACTGACGTAATGGTACATCAGGATCGGCACGCGAATGCGGCGCAGGGTGCCGTCTGTCACCGGGGATATGGTGGTATGCGCGCGCAGTGGCAGCGCAGGCAGACTGGCGGCCAGAGCAACCACCAGCAGAAACAGTAACTTTTGCCTCATGAAACATTCTGACCCGTTATCTTCCGACTCTCTCATCACCCGCCAGCACTGGCGACTGGCCGTCAGCGGGCTGTTATTCACGCTGGCCGCTGGCCTCATGCTGCTGGTCGCGCTGGCGCTGGGCGCGGCAGACCCGCCGCGCGCGGGCGCGCGCCAATGGCACACAGATTCAACCGCCGCATGGCCGCTGCTGCGCCAGCATGGCGACACCCTATTGTACGATGCGCCCGCCCAACTTCCTACCCTGCCCTTCACGCTCGAACTCAGCGTGCTGAACAGCGGCGCGCCGGATTCGGCATGGGGCATCTGGCTGCAAACCGAAAGTAGGCAGTTGGCGATTCTGGTCAGCAGCGAAGGCTATTTCTCCGTCAGTGAAGATGACCGCCCCCGCTGGCAGCAGTTTATCCACCTGCGCCCCGGCGCGGCCAACAGGCTCTATCTCCACCACGCCGCGCCGGATGAACCCGCCGTGCTGCGCCTCAACGACGAAATCGCGTGGCAGGGCGATCTCGGATTATCCCCTTCCGGCAGATGGGGCCTGCTCACTTTTCGCCAGCCTCAACTGAGCGAACAGGCCGTTTCGCTGTACTATTCAGGGGAGCGCTGACAGGTTGACCCGCTTAAACTTGTGCCTTTTTTCACCATTTTGATAGGTTTTGAAAGTTCCCCGCTGCTATAGTGAACCCCATGACCACAGAACATACTTCACGCATTCCCGGTTTTTACAAACGCCCACTGACAGAACGCGCGGCGGTTGTGGCGCAGTGGGCCAACCTCACGCCACAGGAGCAGGCGGTGCTGCTGGGCATGAGCGGCCTTAACGTACAGCAGGCCGACCACATGATCGAAAACGCGGTCGGCGTTTACGCGCTGCCGATGGGCGTTGCCACCAACTTCCTCGTCAACGGCGAGGATTATCTCGTGCCGATGGTCATCGAAGAACCGTCGGTGGTGGCCGCCGTGAGCAACGCGGCGCGTCTGTTCCGCGCGGGTGGTGGCTTTACCACTTCCAGCGACGATCCCATCATGATCGGCCAGATTCAGGTGATGGACGTGCCTGATCTGTACGTGGCGGCGGGCGCGATTATGGCACAGCGGCGGACGCTGCTGGCCGAGGCCGATAAAGTGGGCGGTAGCATCGTCCGGCGCGGCGGCGGCGCGCGTGATTTACAGGTGCGCCCCTTCCCGCAAACCCCGGTCGGTCCGATGCTCATTGTTCACCTGCTCTATGACTGCCGCGATGCGATGGGCGCGAATGCCATCAACACCGCGCTTGAACATATCGCCCCGATGATCGAGGAGATCACTGGCGGGCGGGTCAATCTGCGTATCCTCAGCAATTTGAGCGACCAGCGTAAAGCACGCGCGCAGGGGATGATCCCGGCAGAGGAACTGGCAACCGACGCGCTCGATGGGGCTTCTGTCGCCCGCGTCATTGTCGAAGCAGGCGTTTTTGCCGAGGTAGACCCCTACCGCGCCACTACCCATAACAAAGGCATCATGAACGGGGTTGACGCGGTGGTGATCGCCACAGGCAACGACTGGCGCGCCATCGAAGCGGGGGCGCACGCCTACGCCGCGCGGGGCGGCGCATACACCAGCCTGACGCAGTGGTGGCAGGACGAGCAGGGCAACCTGCACGGCGCGATTGAACTGCCGCTGGCGCTGGGCATTGTCGGCGGCGCGACGCGCGTCCACCCCACCGCGCAGATCGCGCTCAAGATTCTGGGCGTGCAGAGCGCGCAGCAGCTTGCCGAGATCATCGCCGCTGTCGGGCTGGCGCAGAACCTCGCCGCAATGAAAGCACTGGCGACCGAAGGCATCCAGCGCGGGCATATGAGCCTGCACGCCCGGCAGATCGCCATCGCGGCGGGCGCAAGCGGCGACCTCGTTACGCGCGTGGTGCAGACCATGATCGAAGAAGGCAACATCCGCCTTGAACGCGCCAAAGCGCTGGTCGCTGAATTGGGACGAGCTTGAGCTTGACCACAGGCCGCGCCATAACGGCATTGCAGCAGGCCCGCTGCGCTCTTGTGTTGTTAATCACTATGCGAAAACGAAAGCTGAAAAAGGTTTAGTCTATGTCATTCAACGGAACTAATCCCCTCCATATCAATCTCATGCGCCCGGACAGGCAGGTTGGCCTGGTCGGTTACGGCGCATACGTGCCACGTTACCGCCTGCCCGGTGCAGAGATCGCCCGCGTATGGACGAACAGCCTCGGCGGCAGCCCGGTGAAGGAGAAAGCCGTCGCCGGGCTGGATGAAGACGTGATTACCATGTCTATTGAGGCCGCGCGCAACGCCATCGCCCGCGCGGGCATCAACCCGCAGCAGCTTCGCGCGGTATGGGTGGGCAGCGAGAGCCACCCTTACGCCGTCAAGCCTTCCAGCACGATTGTGGCCGAAAGCATCGGCGCGTCATCCAGCATTCAGGCTGCCGACTGGGAATTCGCCTGTAAAGCAGGCACGGAAGCGGTGCAGGCTTCCATCGGCCTCATCGGCAGCGGCATGGGCAAATACGCGCTCAGCATCGGCATGGACACGGCGCAAGGTCGCCCCGGCGACGCGCTGGAATACACAGCGGCCTCTGGCGGCGCGGCCTTCCTGCTGGGGCCAGCAGAGGAAGCCTGCGCGGTTTACCAGGGCAGTTACAGCTTCGTCACCGACACGCCGGACTTCTGGCGGCGGGCAGACCAGCCCTACCCCAGTCACGGCGACCGCTTCACGGGCGAACCCGCCTACTTCCATCACGTGATGTCCGCTGCCGAGGCACTGATGGAGATGATGGGGACGCAGGCCAGCGATTACACCTATGCTGTTTTTCACCAGCCCAACGTCAAATTCCCCAGCCGCGCGGCGGCCAGCCTCGGCTTTACCGACGCGCAGATCGCGCCCGGCCTGCTGGCGAACGACATCGGCAACACCTATTCCGGCTCATGCATGATCGGCCTGACGGCCACGTTGGATGTCGCTCAGCCCGGTGATCGTATTATGATGGTCAGCTATGGCAGCGGCGCGGGGTCGGACGCATTCGATCTGCTGGTGACGGAGAAGATCAACAACGTGCGTGATCGTGCGCCCAGAACGCGCGACTACATCAACCGCCGCAGCGTAATTGACTATGCGACATATACCCGTTATCGCGGCAAGCTGAAGGACTGATACCCATGCAAAACGTTTCGATTATCGGAGTCGGGCGTACACCTGTCGGCGAACACTGGGGGCAGAGTTTACGGATTCTGGCCGCAGATGCGATCGCCGCTGCGCTGGAAAACGCTGGTTCGCCCCGTGTTGAGGCGCTGTACGTCGGCAACGCTTACGGCGGCCCGGCCAGCAGCCAGTTACAACTCGGCGCGCTGATCGCCGACTACGCCGGGTTGGATGGGGTCGAAGCCTACAGCGTCGAAGCAGCGGGCGCTTCGGGCGGCGCGGCGCTGCGTACAGCCTATCTCGCCGTCGCTTCCGGCGCTGTGGAAACCGCGCTGGTCGTCGGCGTGGAGAAGCTGACCGACAGCATCGCGGCGGCAGGCGTGGCCGCCCGTAATACCAGCCTCGACGCAGACTTTGAAGCCGCGCAGGGCGCTACCCTGCCCGCGCTGGCCGCGCTGCTCATGCGCCGTTACATGCACGAATACGGGCTGGAACTGGGCGCGTTTGAGGGCTTCAGCATCAACGCTCACGCCAACGGCGCGAAAAGCGAATACGCCATGTTCCGCAACATCATCAAGCCGGGACGTTTTGCCAGCGCGCCGCTGGTCAGTGATCCGGTCAACCTGTTCGACGGCGCGCCGGATGCTGATGGCGCAGCCGCCCTCGTGCTGACCAGCGCGGAGCGGGCTGCCGACCTCGTGCCACAGCCAGTTCGCATCACCGGCAGCGCGGTCGCTTCGGACACGCTGGCGCTGCATGACCGTGCCGACCTGCTGCACCTGAAAGCGGCTGGCCTCTCGGCTTACAAAGCCTATGAGCAGGCAGAAGTTTCTCCTGCCGATGTAGACCTGTTCGAGCTGCACGATGCGTTTACCATCCTCAGCACACTTACCCTGGAGGCGACCGGTTTCGCGGCACGTGGCGAAGGCTGGCAACTGGCACAGGACGGGCGCATCGGCCTTAACGGGGCCATCCCCATCAGCACCTTCGGCGGGCTGAAAAGCCGGGGCAACCCGGCGGGCGCGGTCGGTGTTTATCAGGCGGTTGAGGCCGCGCTGCAACTGCGCGGCGAGGCCGGGGCGAACCAGGTCGCAGATGCGCGTACCGCGTTAATCCAGTGCCTCGGCGGGTTAGGCAGCACCGCTGTCACCCACGTTTTGCAGGTTTAAGCGCACATCTGAGAGCGTTTGATAGCTCTCAAGGGGACTGCTGATAGGTTTTGATAGCCTTTTACCCGTAAAATAAGCGTTAATTCGTGCAGGAATGCACAAATTACACATGAGATTTGAGGAGTACAGGCATAATGCAGATTTCAAGACACTGGCGGCTGAACGCCCAGCGGTATCGTCTCGAAGGGTTCCGTAATTGCAATGGCGAACTCAGCCTGCAAGCGCGACCTGCGGCCAATGCCAGTGAAGACGTGACCTCACAGCAAACTCAGGAAGCCGAGTCCGTCGTCAGCGATCTGAACCCGGTCGCCACGACGGCTGCCTGATTAACCTTTAAGGATAAGCATGAGCATCACCGATAAAAAGCAGGTGGCGCTGCAACCAGAGCGTTATACCTTCGCCGGAACAGGCGAGGTTTACAGCTTTACCACCTTGCAGGAGCCGCCAGAAGGCTTTGAAGAACAAGCGCCCTACACGCTGGCGCTGGTCAAGCTGGACGAAGGCCCGCTGATTACCGCGCAGTTGACCGACCTCGACAGCCCGGTGCAGATCGGGGATCGCGTCGAGATGGTCACACGCAAGCTGACCACCGAGGGCGGCAAGGGCATGATCGTCTATGGCTACAAGTTCCGCAAGGTGCTGCCGCGCGGCGAGTAATTATTTCATCATTCTCCAGCTAAAGCACAGAGCGACCGCAATTGGGTCGCTCTGTTTTCGTTTAGCCTACCGTCCCTCCGGCGGCTGGGCGTAACGCTGCTGAATCTCGTGGCCGACGATGAACGCATCGCGCCCGTAGCGCTGGCGTGATGCCTGCCGGATCATGTGCGCCAGCTCACGGTTGGGCAGGCGCGGGTCAGGCACGGTACGCGCCGGGAACTGCGGCATCACGTTGCCATCCACCATAATCTTCGCCAGCAGGTGATAATTGGGCAGGTTCACCATGTCGTCCACATCAAACACCGGGTACATCTCCGGCGCGAGGTAGTGCGCGTCCTTCACCCCCACCTGAAACGCCAGCATCGTCCCCACGTTGCCAAAGACCGCCTCGCGGATACTGTTGTCTAACTGGCTGATGAACTGGTTGGCGACCGTGAGCGCCATGCCGTACTTGCGCGCCTCGGAAAGCATGACGCTGAAGGCGGGCGTGGTGAAGTTATGGAACTCGTCCACATACAGGCAGAACAGACGGCGCTCGGCGGCGCTCATGTGCGCCCGGCTCAGCGCGGCGATCAACAGACGCGGCACCAGCAGCAGGCCGAGAAAATGGCTGTTCGCCGGGCCGATCTTGCCCTTCGCCAGATTAACCAGCAAAATCTGCCCACGATTCATAATCCCCGCGAAGTCGAGCGTGTTCTGGCTTTGGCCGATGATGTTACGCACCAGATGGTCAGTCACGAAGCGCCCGAACTTGCTGGTGATGTAATCCAGCACCTCGCTGCGGTGGAAATCGCTCATGTTCCCCACAATGTCCTTCCAGTACGCGGCCACCACCGGGTCGCTGATGACATCCAGACACTGGCGCAGGTAATCGCGGTCGCTCAAAATACGCACGACTTCGACCAACGTGCTGCCGGGAATCGCCATCGCGGTCAGCATGGCGTTACGTACCGCGTTCTCGAAGCGCGGGCCGACAATGCCGAGCTTGTTCGGGTCGAACATGCTGTACATCAGGCCAATGAACTCCGCCACCACCATGTTCTGCTCAAACGTGCCTGTCACGTCGAGGATGTTGAGGCCGACAGGCCGCTCGGTGTCGGACGGGTCGAAAAGCACCACATCCTGCAAACGGTGTGCCGGGATGCGCTCAAGAATCGCTTCCACCAGATCACCGTGTGGGTCAATCACGCCCACGCCATGCCCCGCTTCGATGTCCTGCAAGGCCATGTTTTGCAGCAGCGTGGACTTGCCTGTCCCCGTGCGCCCGACTACGTAAGCATGGCGCATCCGGTCGGCCAGCTTCAGCCGCAGCGGCAGCGGACGACCACGCACAGGCGTGACGCTCTCGCCGATCAGCGTGCCGTTTTCAGGCAGATTGGCGGGCAGCGGCGCGGCCTTGACTTTCAGCGCGGGGATTCCCGGCAGGCCATCCACCCCCGGCGTGGGCAGGCGGGTCGCGCCCAGCGTTTCGGCAGGGGTCAGCAGGTAACGCAGCCGTTCCAGACGCGGCGGCGCGGCGCTGTAACCCCACGCGCTGCAATTGACCTCGCGCAGGTTGCGCTCGATGGCTTCCAGTTCCGGGGTGAAATGCGCCGGGATGATGTCATAACGCGACGCGCCGAACAACCCGGTCGCGGCGATATTCGGCAGCGCCGGGTGCAAATCGCCTTCAGAGGCCAGATGAATACGCACCACAAAGGCCATCCACTGGGCATGGCGCATGAACTCCGGGTAAATATGGCTGGCCTGCTGGAAGCGTTCGTCATTAAAACGCCGCTCTCCCCCCTCGTCGTAATTATCCAGCATGGTTTTGATGACCGTGCGCTCCCACGCGAACAACCGGGTCGGCTGGAAATGCACATCCAGCACCGTGACCTCCGGCTGCTCGGCCAGCACACGCAGCAAGCGGCGCATATCGCCATCGTGCCGTGTGAACGGGTATGTCATATAAACTTCGGCAGCGCTGCCGTTATCTATCACCATCTCCCGCCGCACCACCTCGACCGCGCTCCCCACCGACGCGGGCAGGCGCAGTTGGTCTAACTCGTCGGGACTCATCACCGGCGCATAACCGTAAACCTGCTCGTCCTGCAGCGGCAGCATTTCCTGAAGCGTGTGCCACAGGGTCGCCGCTGCCATCCGTGCCAGTTCCGCGCTGTCCGCCTCGACACCGCACAGCAGCACCACGCGCAGCATCCCGCGCCCGCCGATGTAACGCCACGCAAAACGCGCCGACAGCCCTAGCTGGTCGCTGGCCTGGCTTAATGCCGTCAGCAGTTCCGCACAGGCCTGATCCACGTCCGGCGTGTTACGCACCGCGCGCACACTGACCAGACTCACGCCAAAAGTCGCCAGCCAGCATGTGCGGTTCTGTGTCCGGCGCAGGGTGTCCAGCGACACAGGCGCGTCTATCATTTCCACCTGCACCACAGGCGTTTGCTGGATGCGATGTTCCAGCGTTTCGGCCAGCCGCGCGATCTCTGTCTCGCGCCCTGCCCCGTTCAGCGCGTCAATCTTCCGGCGCGCGTCCAGCAAATAGCCCTGCGCGATGTCAATCTCTGCCAGCGCCAGCGCTGTTACGTGGTGCATGTCCGGCTTCTCAAGCAAGGGCAGCAGCAGTTGCTGCGCCTCGGCCAGCCGCCCAGTCCGGCTGTGGATACGCCCCAACAGCAGCGCGGCCTGTGCGTGATCGGGTGCGGTTTGCAGCACCCGCTGCGCCCCGCTTTCCGCTGTTTCCAGGTCCCCTTTATGAAAGGCCGCCTCAGCGCCTGCCAGCGCCTCAGACAGATAGGCGTTACGCCGCGCCGTGTAGCCCTTGCGCCAGTTGCCCACATTCGGCAGCGCTGTAATACAGCGATCGGTCACGTGCCAGTAACCCGCCTGCCCCAGATCGCGCAGCAGCCCGCGTCCACTGCCGCCGGGCAGCGCGTTTAAGGCCGCAGGCGACACCTGTTGCAGCAGGTGGGCAAGCGCTTCTGGCGCTTCGCCGCGCTGATGCAGGGCGCTAATCAGCCACACGTGATCCACGTCAGACGCGCCGGGCAGGCTGACCAACTGGCGGCAGGTGCTTAGAAGCGCGTCCCATTCCTCTGCTTCCCACAACGCCGCGCGCCGGGCTTCCAGCACACGACGGCCATGTTCTGCCGCCAGTTTTTCGCTGGTCTTCAGGTCTTCCAGCAGCGCCGCCACGCTCGCCGATGCTAACCCCGGCGTGACAAGCACGCTGCGGATCGTTTCGCGCATCCGTTCATAAGCGTTCTGGCGCTGGTAAGTCACAATCAGGCCGCTCCATGCGCGGCTTTTCACATCGTCATGCGCGATGGCGTAGCGCGCCCAGGGCAGCGATGAGCCTGTCGCCAGCGGCGCAAGCACTTCGTCGGGCAGCGCAGTCCCCACTGCAGCGATGGCTCCAGCATAAGCAGCCAGCCTGTCCCCGAAGTCACCGATTTCAAGAAGGTGCTTATAGCTGACTTCTGCCTCGTCCAGCCTGCCAGTCAGCAGTTGCCAGTCCGCCCGGCGCAGCCTGACAGCAGGCAGATTGTCCAGCCTGTCGCACTTCTTTAACAAAGTCGCGGCGCGTTGATACTCCCCACGCTCCAGCAAGCCGTCAAGATGCTGCGAAAGCCGCGCCAGCGTTTGCCGGGCGATTCCCTGCACGACGCGCTCAATTCTTGGCTTTAACGCTAATCCGGCGGCCTCGGCATGGGTATAGGCGTTTAGCGCGGCGTTGAGGTTGCCGGACACCTCTTCATAAAGCTCGCCCAGAAGCTGCCACGCCTCGCCGCGCGCTGGCGAATCCGCTGGCAGCAGCGCCAGCGCTGCCTCAAGAGATCGTTCCGCGTTTTGGGTTAGTTCCTGCGGTTTATAACGCGGTGGGCGTTCTGAGATGCGGCGTTCTGCCATGCGCGTACCGGACAGCGTGGAATGCTGGCGCGCCGCATCTACATAGACCAGCCCGCGCGTCAGGTGAATCAAAGGGAAGCGGTCAGCCAGCGGCAGCAGTTCGTCCGCCGCGTTCAACAGCGTGTGATTACCGGGTTCGCCCAGTTGTTCGCGCAGGCTGTCCAGATGCCGCCCGATGCTGCCCTCCAGCGTCTTGCGCGTTTCCGCTAAGGCAGGCCAGTTCGGCTCATGCTGCTCCATCCACTGAAGCGACTCTTCGACCCATTCCGGGTGATGCAGATCAGCCGTCAGCAGCCGCAGCCGCAGGCCATGCGCCTCAGCATCCTGCCGCAGCGCCAGCAGCGCGTTCAGCTTTTCCAGCGCGACTTCGGTATCACCTTCCGCAATTAAACGGCGGATCGCCGTCAGACTTACCACCAGCGGCTCTAACATTAAACCACTCCAATGTTATTTGCGTTACAAATTATTGTAGAGGCAGTGTGCGCATCTTTTGATAAAGATGCTGCAATGCAAGACTGTTGACCAACCTAAACATGGGGGGTTTGAGGAATCCCAACGGCGGCGCATCACACACCGCCGTTCGGGAAATAGCAATTCCGGCTTACCGTTAGGGGATGGAAGCCAGCAGCGGCGCGATCACCAGCGAGACAATCGCCACCAGCTTAAGCAGAATATTCAGCGAAGGGCCGGACGTGTCCTTGAAGGGATCGCCCACCGTATCACCGACGACAGCGGCTTTATGCGCGTCGGAGCCTTTGCCACCGTGCTGCCCGGCCTCGATGTACTTCTTCGCGTTGTCCCACGCGCCGCCAGCGTTCGCCATCATCACCGCCAGCATAAAAGCCGACAGCAGCGACCCGATCAGCACGCCGACCAGCGTGGACTTGGCGACGAACTGGCCGAGGATGTTGCCCTGCCCAAGATAAGCCAGCAGCGCGATCACGACCGGCACGGCCACCGCAATCACCCCCGGCACAATCATCTGCCGGATGGCGCTGTCGGTGCTGATGCCCACGCAGGTTTCATAATCCGGCTCGCTCTTGCCTTCCATCAGGCCGGGAATCTCGCGGAACTGGCGGCGCACTTCCTCAACAATGGCCTGCGCCGCGTCGCCCACCGCCAGCATGGTCAGCGCGCTAAAAATGTAAGGCAGCAGTGCGCCGATAAACAGGCCAGCGATCAGGCGCGGGTCGAGAATGACGGATGCAAACGTGACCAGTTCGCCTTCGTAGCCTGCCGCCGTAATAAACGCGGCGATCAGCGCCAGCGCGGTCATCGCCGCGCTGCCGATGGCAAAGCCCTTGCCTGTGGCCGCTGTGGTGTTGCCCAGGCTGTCCAGCGCGTCGGTACGCTCGCGCACCGAGTCCGGCAGTTCGGCCATCTCGGCGATGCCACCTGCGTTATCTGCCACCGGGCCGTAAGCGTCGGTCGCCAGCGTAATGCCCAGCGTCGAGAGCATCCCGACTGCGGCCACCGCGACCCCGTACAGCCCGGCAAAATAAACCGCGATCAATGTTGTTGCCACGACGACGGCCACTGGCGCGAGGGTGCTGAACATGCCCAGCGCCAGCCCGCGAATAATCACAATGCCCGGCCCGCCCAACGCGCTGTCCGCCAGCCGCTGTGTGGGGCGATAGTTGGTCGCGGTAAAATACTCGGTGAAGTAGCCGATCAACACCCCGCCAACGAGGCCGCTCAGCGTGGCAACGATCACCCCGCCGCCCAGATTCAGCAGCAGACCAAGCACCACAATCGCCACCGCGATCGCGCCGCTGGCGGTATAAATGCCGCGCCGCAGGCTGTTGAGCAGCATCTCCTGTGTCGCGCCTTCCTTCGTCTGCACCAGATAGGTGCAGGCCATGCTGATAAGCAGCCCTACCGCCGCCACCAGTACCGGGTAGACCGCCCCCGCCGTCTCTAGCTCCTCGGCCAGCCCGCCGCCCAGCGTCGCCAGCGAAATCGCCGCGATGATCGAACTGGCGTAGCTCTCAAACAGGTCAGACCCCATCCCCGCCACATCGCCGACGTTATCGCCCACGTTGTCGGCAATCGTCGCCGGGTTACGCGGGTCGTCTTCCGGGATGCCCGCCTCGGTCTTGCCTACAAGGTCTGCGCCCACGTCCGCCGCTTTGGTGTAAATACCGCCGCCGACGCGCGCGAAAATGGCGATGGACGTGCCGCCAAAGCCGAAGCCGGCCAAAGCGCTGGCCGCCTGTGCCGCTTCAAGCTGGCTGGTGAAGATCAGAAACAGGACGCTCACGCCCAGCAGCGCCAGCGAGACCACGATTGTCCCCATGACGGTGCCGCTGGCAAAGGCCACCCGCAGCCCGCGATTGAGGCTCTCCGAAGCGGCCTGCGTGGTGCGGACATTGGCGCGCACAGCGATGTACATACCGATATACCCGGCCAGCCCTGAGGCTACCGCCCCAACCACAAACGCGACCGCCGTGAGCGGACTCATCCCCGACCCCGGCACAGCGCTCAGCGCCAGCAGCGCGACCGTCACAATCACCACCAGAACCGCGACCGCGCGGTATTCACGCCGCAGAAAGGCCTGCGCGCCCAGTTGAATCGCCGAAGCGATTTTTCTCATACGCTCATTGCCCGCATCCTGCGACAAAACCCACCCGCGCTGATACCAGGCAAAGCCCAGCCCGATAATACTGGCAAGCGCGCCAATAATGCTTGCCGTCTGAATCGATATTTCCATGTAAAAATCACTCCCCTGAAGTAAAGTGGCAATCCCCAAAGTTACCAGAATGTAATGGCACAAATCTTAACTTATCCCTGTTTTTTTTCAACCACCAATGACTTTCATGACTTACGACTTTTAACCATACGCTGGCTGATGTACACTTAAATCATGAAATCAACACGCCAAATCACCGGCATTCAGGGCGAACAGCTTGCTGCCCAGCATCTCCAGCAGCACGGATACGTCCTGCTGGAAGCCAACTGGCGCTGCGCTCGCGGCGAGATTGACCTTGTGATGCAGCAGGCCGATGTGCTGGTCTTTGTCGAGGTCAAGACGCGCCGCCGGGCAGACACCGCTGCCGCCTTCCTCAACATCACCCCCCGCAAGCGCGAGCGCCTGATCGCCTCTGCCCATACTTATCTGGCGCAGAAAGGGCTGGAAGACAGCCGCTGGCGTATTGATGGCATCGCCGTCATCCTGCCGCGCACAGGACAGCCTGTCGTTGAGCATGTGGAGGATGTGCTTGGCTGGTAAGCCGCTGGTGGTGATCCTCGGCCCGACCGCTGTCGGCAAAACCGGGCTGGCTATCGCGCTGGCGCAGGCACTGGCAGGCGAAATCATCAGCGCAGACAGCCGGCAGGTGTACCGCTACATGGACATCGGCACGGCCAAGCCCACCCCAGACCAGCAGGCGCAGGCCCCGCATCACCTGCTCGATGTCGTCAACCCCGACGAAAACCTGTCGCTGGCGGAATACCAGCGCATGGCCTACGACGCGATTGATTCGATTCATGAGCGTGGACACCTGCCCATGCTCGTAGGTGGCACCGGGCAGTATATCACGGCGTTGGTGGAGGGCTGGACGATCCCGGAGATCGAGCCTAACCATGCGCTGCGGGCTGAACTGGAAGCCTTTGCCGACCAGCACGGCTCGGAAGCGCTGCATCAACGCTTACAGCAAAGTGACCCTGTCGCGGCAGAGGCCATTCATCACCGCAACGTGCGGCGCGTGGTGCGCGCGCTGGAAGTGTTCATCGAAACCGGACAGCCGATCAGCCAGCTACAGCAAAAACACCCGCCGCCCTATCGCATTCGCCAGTACGGGCTGACGCTGGAACGCGCCGCGCTTTATGCCCGTGCCGACCAGCGCGTAGACGACATGATGGCGCAGGGCTTTCTGGAGGAAGTGCGCCGCCTGCTGGAGATGGGCTATAATCGCCACCTGCCCGCCATGAGCGGTCTGGGCTATACCCAGCTTGCCGCCCACCTGCTGGATGGCGTGCCGCTGGAAGAAGCGGTCGCCAGCACCAAAATCGCCACTCATGCGTTCATCCGGCGGCAGTACACGTGGTTTAAGGGACATGACAGCGGCATTCTCTGGCATGATATGGCACAGACCGAAGCAGGCGCGGTGATCGAAGATATACAGCATTGGCTGCGAGAAAATTAAATGCGCTACATCAACAACCGTTCGGGAAATTCAAACGCGCTCGTCGGCATCTTTCTGCTCATCCTGCTGGCGGTCTTCATCGGGCCGGGGATGCTGCCGCGTCTAGCCTCCTCAATTTCCCCGGCAATTGACGAGAGCATCCCCTGTGCATGGCTGCGCGACGGCGGCGATCTGGCCTACCATCAATCGCTGATCGGGCGCGCGTCACAGGACCCGATTCGGCTGACCGTCAGAACCAGCGCTGTCCCTACCACGCCTGACGGCGTACTGTCCATCAGCATCGTGGTCTCTAACGAATCGCTGGGGACAGTGCCGATTGTTTATAACCCGAATCAGGTCATCGTCGGCGATAACGGCACAAGCGGGTTAGGCATCATCTTTACGCCCAACAGCCCGCTCACCAACGGCGCGACGCGCGTAGACACGGCCAGCTTCCCGGAGAACGACATTCGCGTGCTGGGGCCGCGCCAGCGCTGCATCCATCGCATCGAGTTTCCCGCCGCGCAGATCGCCTCAGACCCCACCCTTGCCAGTGGCGGCTCACAGGTCAGGGCGTTTTACCGCATTAACAGCGCCGGGCAGGTGATCGCAAACCCGGCAGCGACGGCCATTTATCCCGATCAGGGCCTGAATGTTGTCGCCAATGGTTATGTCGAGTCTCAACCGGTTTCCATTCCGGTGGTCATTCAATAAGCAGGCGAAAATAAACCCACCAAAAGATTCGCTTGTAGTATAATAAGGACAATTATTTCGCCAGCGCTGTCCGCGCAGCTACCATAACCCAGTATCAGGTTCAGAAAATATTATGGCCGAAAAACAGACCGAACAACCCATCCTCATTATCCGCAGCAACGACAACGCGCCAGAGCAGCATCTGACGATGGACAAGGAAGCCATCACGCTGGGGCGGGGCGAGGAATGCGACATCGTGCTGGACGAGCGCCAGATTTCACGCCAGCATATTCGTATCTACAAGGAAGGTCACAAGTTTTACATCGAAGACCTCGAAAGCAAGAATGGCACATGGGTCAACGGCCAGCAGC
Source organism: uncultured Anaerolineaceae bacterium (assembly GCA_964548765.1). Lineage (GTDB taxonomy): Bacteria > Chloroflexota > Anaerolineae > Aggregatilineales > Phototrophicaceae > JAIOHN01. Next base: position 47,346 of record CAZJSU010000009.1, on the reverse strand, counting down.
TTAAAGGCACACGCGAAATCGGCGATGGCGACGAGATTCAACTGGCGCTGGTGATCCGTATCCAGTTCGTCGGCTCTGGGGCGACCGCGCCGCTGCCCTTCGACCCGCCCTCAAACATCATTGGCGGCAGGCTGCATCTGGACAAGGAAGGCCGCCGGGTCTTTATCGGCGAAACCGAAGTAGACCCCCCGCTCAGCCTGCCACAATACCGCTTGCTGGAATATCTGTACAACAATCGTGGCCGCATCTGCACCCGCGACGAGGTCGTCGAGGTCGTATGGCCGGAGGTGATGAACGACGGCGTGAGCGAACAGGCGATTGACGCGCTGGTACGCCGCCTGCGTGACCGCCTGTCCGAGGTTGACCCGGAGCGCAACTACATCGCCACGATTCGCGGTCACGGCTTCCGCCTGGAAAACCCGGCTTAAGCCATTAACGAAGCATTAACCCATCCGTAGGGAAACCGTAGGACAGGTAGTGGATTAGCAACCATTCAATATGCTGCGACAGGCATTAAAATAGGGACATGGCAAATTCGGAGAGAACGTCCCTAATGCAGCGAACCCCTATCCAGACGGGCCGCCCGCCCTACCCGGCTCCTCCGGCAGTCAACCGCGCCGGGGCAGCGCGTCCCGCGCCTGCTCCCAAACGCCGTTCCCTGGCCCCCGTGCTGATCGTGGGCGGGATGCTGGTCTTCGGTGCGCTCACGACGGTCTGTATGGCCGTTGTGCTTGGTGTCCTCTTTCTGTCGCAAAGTCGCATCCCGGCGGGTGTCAGTGTTGGCAGCGTGCCTGTAGGCGGCAAGGCGGTGGAAGAAGTCGCGCCGCTGTTGCAGCAGTCCCTCAGCAGTAACGGGATCACGATGATGGACGGCGACCGTAAGTGGCTCGTCACGCTGGCTGAGCTTGGCGTGTCGCTCAACAGCGAGGCCACCTTAGCAGCGGTGAAAAACGCCGAAGCCGACGAGAGCATCACCCCGGTGCTGGATATTAACCTGAACACGGCGCAGGAAGCGCTGGTCGCGCTTAGCGAACTGGCGAATATTGACCCGGTGGCGGGCGATCCGCCGCAGATGGGCCGCGTGATGGACATCCCCACCATGCTTGACCGCCTGCTGGAAGATGTCAGCGGCGAACTGGCCGACGGCATTTTCGAACTCGATATGCTGGACGTTGAACCCGTTGTCGAAGAAGCGGCAGCCGCCGCTTACGACGGGGCGACCACCACTCATATCGTCGAAACCGGGCAGGAACTGGCGCTCATCGCCCGCGAATACGGCGTGACAACACAGGACATCATCACCCTCAACAACATCGCCAATCCTGATCTGATTTACATCGGGCAGGAACTTATCATCCCGGCGGCAGGCATTTACACACCGCCAGCGCCCCCCGCCCCCAGCAGTGTTGGCAAATCCATTCTGGTTTCCACTGGAGAGCAGCGCATCTTCGCCTACGAAAACGGCAATCTGGTGCGCTCTCACCTGACCTCAACAGGCCGGGCTGAAACCCCGACCGTGCTGGGCGATTATCGCGTTTATGTCAAGCATACGGCTACCAATATGCGCGGCCCTGGCTACTTCCTGCCCGATGTGCCTTATACCATGTACTTCCACGCGGGCTATGGCATTCACGGCACCTACTGGCATAACAGCTTTGGCAGGCCGATGAGTCACGGCTGTGTCAACCTGCCGATTGATGAAGCGCAGTGGTTCTTCAACTGGGCGGAAGTGGGAACGCTGGTGCGCGTGGTTTAAAACGTTCAGGTATCAGCGGCTATGCTGATACCTGAAAGCCTGATTGTTAACCTGCTATTTCGACGGCTCCATCTCCAGATACTCGTCATGTACCACGTCCCCCGGCGGAATTTCCAGAATCGCCAGCATCTCCTGAATGCGGCCAGCCTTAAATTCCGCGTCTGAGGCAGACCAGGTGCGGCTTTTGATCTCGATAAACGTGTCCGGCAGTTCGGGGTTAAGCACCCGGTCTACGTTGACGTAAAACAGCACGCCCTGATAATGGATGTGCCAGCGGCGGCGGTCTTTTTGCAGTTCGCGCTCCTCTGTAGGCTGGAAATACTCCCGGTAGAAGCGCAGCGGGCGGTCTGCGTCGGCGATAAAGCGCGAGTGCGACAGCAGCACCGACGAGTGGTATTCGCGTTCTTTGGTGGGCATGGTCAGCATCAGGCGGCTGCGTACCGACACCATGTTGCCCTTTTCGTCAATCAGGTCGTCTTCACGATAGCGCACTCGCCCCTTAGACGGATCATCAAACAGGAAATAGGTGTCATACTGACGATAATGATTCGTCTTTAACACCTGTACATCCGGGTGTTGAAGCAGCTTCTCCAACGGCGCTTCATCGCGCAGCACCGCCTTAACCTGCACCTCAAAGCTCTCCACCCGTTCCAGCCCGCCGCCCACCGCCAGCAGCTTGCTCAGAATATCGCCTTCGTGCGCGGTCAGGAAGGCATCCACCTTCTTCGCATAAGCCGCAGCCTCGCGCATCAGGGCTGCTTCGTCCAGCGTAAGCAGCTTGCGGTCGCGCATCAGCCACTTTCCGTTGCACATCACATGGGCGACATCGGTGCTTTTGCTGGCATAGACGATCTCTGAATAGATCGCGTTCGGGTCACGGCGGAAATGCGGGGTATTATGCACGCGCTCGCTGTCCATCACGATTAAATCCGCCCGCTTGCCCGCTTCAAGACTGCCGGTGATGTCATCAATGAACAGCGCCGCCGCGCCCAACCGCGTCGCCATCAGCAGCGCCTGCCGCGCCGGGAGCGCTGTCGGGTCGTTGACCGCTGTTTTCGCCAGAATAGCGGCCAGCCGCACTTCCTCGAACATATCCAGATCGTTGTTGCTGGCCGGGCCGTCCGTGCCGATACCAACCGTCAGGCCGTGCTGCAGCATTTCGTTGACCGGGGCGATGCCGCTGGCGAGTTTGAGGTTGCTGGTCGGGTTATGGGCAACTGTTGACTCGTGCTGCTTCAGCGTTTGCATCTCGGCGGTGTTGATATGCACACAATGCGCCGCCAGCACTTTGGCCTCCAGCAGGCCGGAAGACTTCACCCAGGGGACGACACGCATGTCATACCACTTCTGGTTGTCCTCCACTTCCTGCCGGGTCTCGGCGATGTGGATCAGCACGGGGACATCGAACTCAATCGCCAGTTCTGCCGAGCGCTGTAGCAGTTCCTCGGTGCTGGAATACGGCGCGTGCGGCGCAACTGCCGGGGTAATGAGCGGGTGGCCTTTCCACTCTTCGATAAATTTACGGGCATAAGCCAGGCTGTCCTCATACGTTTCAGCGTCCGGCGCGGGGAATTTGAGGATCGTCTGCCCCAGCACCCCGCGCATCCCGGCTTCGGCTGTCGCGGTGGCGATATCGGCTTCGTAGTAATACATATCGGCAAACGCGGTGATGCCGCTGCGAATCTGCTCGGCACAGGCCAGCTTCGTCCCCAGACGGCAGAACTCCGGGCTGACGAATTCGCGCTCCGTCGGCATCACGTAGCCCATCAGCCACACGTCCAGCCGCAGGTCATCGGCCAGCCCGCGCAGCAGGGTCATCGGCACGTGGGTATGCGCGTTGACCAGCCCCGGCAGAATATACTTTCCCTGACAGTCCACCAGTTCATCCGCCTGGTAGCGCGTGCTGATTTCTTCAAACGTCCCCACCGCGACAATATCCGCGCCGCGCACTGCCACCGCGCCATCAGTAATCAGGTCGAAATCCGCATTCATGGTGATGACCGCGCTGCCACGCAGGATGACATCCACTTTTTCCATGCCTGTCCTCCTTAATATCCGGTATCCGGCGAAAAATTTGCGAGATTATACCCCTCAAGTAAACTTTGTCTATGTATGGGCGATGAAGCCCTGTAGAGTATTGGGTTGAATTTTCACAGGCGCGCCGGGCGTGCCTTTACCGCGCAGGGAACTTTTATGCAAACTCGCTCTCGTTTACAGGTGCTGACGATCCTCGAAGCCGGGTTAATCGGCATGTTCTTCGTACAGGCGCTGCGGCTGCTCATCGGCCTGCTCTACAGCCGAGTCGCCAGCGCGTCGCTGGTAAGTGTCCTCAACCCGGCAGACATTGACCCAGCGCTGCCCGGCGTGGTCGAGCCGTCGGTCGTCAGCAGCGAACTCAGCTTTCTGGTTTACATGCTGGCGCTGCCGCTGCTCAGCATCCCACTGGGGCGCGTCCGCTGGCTGCTGGCGGTGGGCGCGGCGCTGGCGGCGATAGGCCGCGTACTGATCGTCGGCGATACCGGCATCACCACCACCGTTTCCGCCTCTATGGTTGTGGGCGGTACGCTGCTCTATCTGGCGATGCTCGTCCGCCACCGCGCACAGATCGTGCCATACCTGTTTGTGATCGGCTTCGGGGCGGATCAGGTCTTTCGTGCCTTCGGCGATACGCTGGACCCCACATGGTCGAGCAATTATTTCACTGTACAGCTTGTGCTGTCGCTGCTGGCGATTGCGCTAAGTTTTTTCACCACCTTCCGCGAGCGCCAGCAGGTGCAGGAGGTCGAAGTCTCGCCAGAGCGCGGCCTGCTGCCCATCTGGGGCGGGATCGGGCTGGGCGCGCTGCTGTTTCTGGAACTGGCGCTGCTGGCGCTGCCCAACGCTGTCGCCGCCCGCGCAGGCACCGATTATACGCTGTTTGTGCCGGTAGTGCTGGCGGCAACGCTGCTGCCGCTCATCCCCTGGGTGCGGGTGCAGGCGCGCAATTTTATCGGCACGTTTGACGGCGGGGTGCGCGGCTGGCTGTGGATGCTGGTGATCGCGCTGCTGGTCGTTTTTGGCACGCGCTTTCAGGGCATCGCCGCCGGCATCGCGCTGGCGCTGGCACAGTTCGCGGTCAGCCTGTTATGGTGGTGGCTGGTGCGCCCACAGGCCGAGCGTGAACGCAACTTCACCGGCTTATGGCTGCTGTTCGCCCCGTTGATCCTCGGCCTGCTGGTCATAGGCGATTCGTTTACCTATGAGTACGCCTTTGTCCGCGACATCAACTCCGGCGCGGAAGAGATTGACAACCTCATCACCTCGCTGCTGCGCGGCTTTCGCGGTATGGGGCTGGGGCTGCTGCTGCTGGCGGTATTTTTAGCCGCGCTGCCCATGACTCAGGTGCGCCGCCGTATCCCCTGGAGCGGCGGGACGTTCCGCCAGACCGCTTTCAGCGTATTGGTGATCGCGGCGGCGGTCTTGCTCGCCGCCAACGCTGCCCGCCCGCCTGTCATCACCGGGACGCGCAATCAGGAAACGCTGCGCTTCGCCACCTACAACATTCACGCGGGCTACAACGAGTTTTTCGCTTATGATCTGGAAAACATCGCCCGCACGATTGAGTTCAGCGGCGCAAACGTGGTGCTGCTGCAAGAGGTCGAAGCCGGGCGGCTGACCAGCTTTGGCGTGGATCAGCCCTTATGGCTGGCACGCCGCCTGAGCAGGCCGATGGACAGGCGCTTTTACCCCACCAACGAGGGGCTGCAAGGGCTGGCGGTGCTTTCCAATGTCGAAATCGTGTCAGACGAAGGCAGGCTGCTCACCAGCGCCGGGACACAAACCGGCCTCCAGCGGGTGCAGATTCGCCCGGACAGCGGCCTGCTGACGGTGTACAACACATGGCTTGGGCTGCTGCTGGAAACCAATGAAGACACCGAAGTGCAGGAGCAGGATCAGCAGCGCCAGTTAAACGAGATGATCGCCATGATCGCCGCCGACCACCCCGGCGGGGAACTCGGTCGCATCATCGTCGGCGGCACCTTTAACAACGTGCCAACTTCCCCCCTGCTCGACCAGATGCGTAACAGCGGCTTCAGCGACCCGTTCGACGGCCAACCGCGCGAGCTTTCACACACGCTGTGGCGCACCAACCAGCGCGCACGGCTGGATTACCTCTTCCTGCGCCCGCCGTTACAGAAGGTCAGCGCCGGGGTGATGGAAACGAACGCCTCCGATCACCGCATGGCGGTGGTCGAGGTGCAGATCGCGCAGTCTTCAGGGGGCTGATTGCGCGGGGGAGGACTGCACTTCGAGGCGGTGCAGCGCATCACGCGCGGCAGACTGGGCGGCAGACTGCTTGCTATGCCCGGCCCCCTGCCCCACGATCTCCTCGCCGACCAGCACCTCGACAATGAACTCCTTGTCATGGTCGGGGCCTTCGGCGGCGGTCACGCGGTAAACAGGGGTGATGTTATGTACCGCCTGGCTCCATTCCTGAAACAGGCTGCGCGCGTCAATATGCAGCCTCTCGGCGAGGATGTATTCCACCAGCGGCATCAGCAGCGGCACAGCAAACTGTTCAACTGCCTTTAGCCCCTGATCGAGGTAGAGCGCGCCCACCAGTGCCTCGAAAGCGTCGCACAGGATAGTACGCCGCTCTCGCCCGCCCGTGCTTTCCTCACCCTTGCTCATACGCAGCGCCTCGCCGATGCGGCACTCATGCGCCACCTGCGCGAGCGTTTCCGTGCGTACCAGCGCGGCGCGCAGCCGGGTCAGCTCACCTTCGGGCATGTCGGGATACTGCCGGAACAGGACATCCGTCATCAGGAAGTCCAGCACAGCATCGCCCAGAAACTCCAAGCGCTCATTATCGCCCAGCGTTTCATCAGGCTGCTCATTCAGATATGAACGATGCGTCAGCGCCTGTTCCAGCAGCGCCATATTGCGAAAGCGCAGCCCTAACTGTTCTTGAAATTCATCCAAAGACATCACAATAGGTTGGCTCGTATCGTTACCTCAATCTTTAAAACGCGAAACAATCAGCGAGACGTTGTGGCCGCCAAAGCCGAACGCATTCGTCATCACGTTGTCAATCGGCAGTTCGCGCGCCACGTTCGGCACATAATCCAGATCACATTCCGGGTCGGGTTCGGTCAGGTTAATCGTCGGCGGCGCAAGCCCATCATGGATCGCCAGCACCGAAAACACGGTTTCCAGCGCGGCGGTCGCGCCCATCGCGTGTCCGGTCATGCTCTTGGTGGAACTCATCGGCACGTTATAAGCGTGTTCGCCAAAGACCTGCTTCACCGCTTTGGTCTCCATCGGGTCGTTGATGGCGGTGGCCGTACCGTGCGCGTTGATGTAGTGAATATCCTGCGGCGTAAGCCGCGCATCGTCTAGCGCCTGTTCCAGCGCCAGCACAGCGCCCAGCCCTTCGGGGTGCGGCGCGGTGGAGTGGAAAGCGTCCGATGTCGAGCCGTAGCCGACGATCTCTGCGAGGATGTTCGCGCCGCGCGCTTTAGCGCTTTTCAGTTCTTCCAGCACCAGCACCGCCGCGCCCTCGCTAAAGACCAGCCCGGTACGGTTCTTATCAAACGGGCGGGACGCGCCGTGCGGGTCGTCATTCTGGCGCGAGACCGCCCCCACACGGTCGAAGGCCGCCACGCCTATCGGGATGATCGGCGCTTCGCCCGCCCCGGCCAGCGCCCGGTCAATGCGCCCCAGCCGGATCAGGTCAAAGGCATGGCCGATGCAGTCCGCGCCTGTCGCGCAGGCTGAGATGGGCGTGTACGACGGGCCATTCGCGCCGATCTGGATGCTGACCATATCGCTGCCGCCATTCACCACCAGCATGGGAATGCCAAAGGGCGTAATGCGGCGCGGGTCGTTGGTTTCGAAAAGCAGCTTTGCCTGCTCATAGTAACTCTCTACCCCGCCCACAGCCGAACCAATAATCACCCCGGTGCGGCTGCGCTGGGCTTCGCTGACCTCCAGCCCAGAGTCGGCCAGCGCCTCCTGCGTGGCGACATGCACCAACTGCTGGTAACGGTCGCGGCGGCGCACTTCCTTGGCGGGCATGTCGTCGGCAGGGTTCCAGTCTTTCACCTCAGCGGCAATCTGTACCAGATGCCCTTCGGCATTGTAACGAGTGATCGGGCCAACACCGCTTTGCCCGGTCTTAATGGCTTCCCAAGTATCCTTCACATTATGGCCCAGCGGCGAAATCACGCCCATACCGGTCACCACCACACGTCGGGTCATAAAGCTCTCCTAGAGACGCAGCAAGTCAGAATTTACCACAAGCTCCTGATAAACAGGTCAGAAACAGGTGAGCAAACCTCGTGAAAACCTGTATCAGACCCTATTCTTATGGCGAAAGTAAATTTTAAAACGAATGTTCGTTGTAGCACAGGGCGCGGCGAAACGCCAGCGCATTAATGATGGCGATCCTCGGCGGTGGGCATGTAATGCCCCTCCACCCATGCCGTGCCGTCCGCGCTGATCTCCTTCTTCCACACCGGCACGATCTCCTTCAGGCGATCAATGCCATAGCGCGCGGCATCGAAGCAGCCCTGATCACGATGGCCGGACGAGCAGGCGATCAGGATGGTATTCTGCCCCACTTCCAGCCTGCCAATGCGCTGTACAATGGCGATCCCCTGCACCAGCGGCCAGCGTTCCCGAATTTCGGCGGCCACCTGCCGCATTTTCGCCAGCGCCATCGGCTCATAGGCTTCGTAATGCAGCGACTCGGTTTCGAGCGTCTGGCCTTCGTTATGTGTCCTGCCGCGCACCATGCCGCTGAAGACGCACACCGCCCCTGTTTCCGGCACAGTCACGGCGGCCACCAGTTCGTCATGGTCTATCGGCGCATCGGCCAGCCGGAAAATCTCCGGGTATGTCCCGCTGCCGCCGCTGACAGGCGGGAAGAAGGCGACCGTATCCCCCTCGCGCACCGGGTCTGTCGCAAAGGCGTATTCCTCGTTGACGGCGGCAATCGCGGCCTCGACATTGGCCTGCATGGGCGGGTAGGTGGCAGACAGGGCGCGGCGTACATCGCTGACCGTCGCGCTGTCCTGTGGCAGAGTGAGTATCAGGTTACTGCGCCCGGCGATCTCTTTTAACGTTGCAAAAAGCAAAACCTTGATCTGCATCTTATTCCCCCTCAGCCATATAATCCCCGTGCTGCCCGCCGCGTTTCGCCAGCAGGCGTATATCGCTCAGGCGCATCGCCCGGTCAACCGCTTTCGCCATGTCATAAATCGTCAGGGCGGCGGCGCTCACCGCCGTAAGCGCTTCCATCTCCACGCCGGTTTTGCCCACTGTGCGCGCGGTTGCGGTGATGCGTACCGCGCTGGCGCTTTCGTCCAGTGTGAGGTCTACCTCAACCTTCGTCAGCGGGATAGGATGGCACAGGGGGATCAGTTCGGCGGTACGCTTGGCGGCCATCACCCCGGCGATGCGGGCAATCGTCAGCACGTCGCCCTTCTTCAGCGCGCCCTCGCGGATCAGCCGCAGCGTCTCTGGCTGCATGTAAACCGCGCCGCCTGCGACAGCCTCGCGCTCAGTATCCGGCTTCGCGCCCACATCCACCATCCGCGCCGCGCCCTGTTCGTCCAGGTGTGTTAAGCGATCACTCATTCCGGCCTCCAAAATACCTCACCCAGGGCGCTTATTATAACGCATGACAGCCCGCGTTAAGCGGTCTTGTTTTGCAATTCGGCGGCGTGTATACTGATTTTCGCACAGCGCCCCGCCAGCGACACCGGAGATAGCCCCCTTGAGCATGTTCAACAAAGGTTTAGCCAAAACACGACAATCCTTCTTCGGGCGTATTGCCAACCTGCTAGGCAATACCGAGATTGACGAGGATACATGGGACGACATTGAGGCGATCCTCATCCAGTCTGATATGGGTGTGGAAACCACGCAGGATGTTCTGAATGCGTTAAAAAATCAGGGATACACCCGTTCAGAAGACTTGCAGAAGGGACTACGCGAAACCCTTGCCGCCATGCTGAAGACCCCGCCGCCCCTGAACATCAGTGGACGGCCTCTCTCGATCGTGCTGGTGGTCGGCGTGAATGGCTCTGGCAAGACGACTTCGATTGCCAAGCTGGCGAACCGGCTGGGTGTGATTAACGGGCGTAAGGTCATCCTCGCGGCGGGCGACACCTTCCGCGCGGCGGCCATCGAGCAGTTGCAAACGTGGGGCGAGCGCATCAACGTGCCTGTCGTCGCCAACAAGCCCGGCTCTGACCCGGCAGCCGTCGTCTACGACGCAACCGCAGCGGCCAACGCGCGCGGCAAGGACGTGCTGATTGTGGACACCGCAGGCCGCCTGCACACCAATTACAATCTGATGGAGGAACTGGCGAAGATCAAGTCGGTTTCGCAGAAGATTATCGCGGACGCGCCGCATGAAGTGCTGCTAGTGCTGGACGGCACTACCGGGCAGAACGCGCTCCAGCAGGCCAAAAAATTTCAGGAAATGGTGGATGTCACCGGGGTCATCGTGACCAAGCTCGACAGCACGGCCAAAGGCGGCATGGTCTTTGCCATCTTCAACGAACTGGGGCTGCCAGTGCATTATGTCGGGCTGGGCGAAGGGCTGAACGACATGGTACTTTTTAACCCGGAAAACTTCGTTAAAAGTCTGTTCGACGAAAATTAAGCTCAGTTAACGAGGGTACCCAAAGAGCCGATGGAAAATCTTGTCAGCCTGCTAAGCGACATGAAAAAACAGATTGACGGGCTGATGACCCGCCTCGATATCCCCGTTAAAGCGCAGCGTGTGGCAGCGCTGGAGGCGCAGGCGGGGGATAATAACTTCTGGAACGATGCTGATGCCGCCAAAAAGACCATGCAGGAGATGGCGACCCTCAAGAGCGAGGTGGATCGCTGGCAAAGCCTGGCAAACCGCATTGACGACGCGCTGGAACTGGCGCAGTTGAACGATGAATCGCTGGAAGAAGAACTATCCGGCGAGGTCAGCGCGCTGAAGCCGCTGGTCGAGCGCATGTCACTTCAGGCCATGCTCTCCGGCCCTTACGATTCCGAAAACGCCATCCTCGCCATTCATGCAGGCGCAGGCGGCACCGACTCGCAGGACTGGGCGCAGATGCTGGAGCGCATGTACCGCCGCTGGGCAGAGCAGAACGGCTACAAGATCGAAGAGATCGAGCGGATGGAAGGCGAAGAGGCGGGCGTTAAAAGCGTCACGATGAGCATCAAAGGCGATTACGCCTATGGCTACCTGCAAAGCGAACAGGGCGTTCATCGTCTGGTACGCCTCAGCCCGTTTGATGCCGCCAACCGCCGCCACACCTCGTTTGTGAAGGTCGAGCTATGGCCGGATATTCAGAACAACATTGACATCGAAATTGGCGAGAACGACATCCACGTAGACACCTACCGGGCAGGCGGCGCGGGCGGCCAGCACGTGCAGAAGAACGACACAGCGGTACGCATTACCCACATCCCGACAGGCATCGTCGTCCAGTGTCAGAACGAGCGCAGCCAGAAGCAGAACCGGGAGCGCGCCATGCAAATCCTTAAGGCGCGGCTGTTCGAGATGGAGCGCAAAAAGCACGAAAGCGAACTGGCACAGCTTAAGGGCGAGAACGTGGACGCGGGCTGGGGCAACCAGATTCGCTCTTACGTGCTGCACCCGTACCAGATGGTCAAGGATCATCGTACCGACCACGAAGTCGGCAACACGAGCGCGGTGCTGGACGGCAGGCTGAACGATTTTATGGAATCTTACCTGCGGGCAAAGATTCAGAAATTAAGCCCGGCCACACCATAGCATTTTTACCACCCCTGCAAAACCTCTACCGTTTCGTAGGGACGCGATATATCGCGTCCGTGACAGGCAATATCGGCCAAAGACAAAACGTCAACAGAACGCCCTGTGTACACAGGGCGTTTTTGTTTTGGGCCCTGTGGCTCTTGACAGCGCCAATAAACCGCGCTATAAATTTAGACAAGTCTAAAAAACTATAAAAGTAAGGCTAAACTCTAGGTTTCATGATGAGAAAGCCCCCTCAGGAGGAGGAAAACATGCAGCCACGTTATCAGCTTCTCGCCCTCGTCGCCGCTGTCGTTATACTGGTTATAGGGGTCGGCAGCGCCGCCGCGCAGGACGAGCCGTTACACATCGTCACCACGACGACGCAGGCCACCGACGCGGTGAAGATTCTGGCGGGTGAACTGCTGGGTACGCGCGTGGAGGTCACGCCGCTGATGGGCGCGGGCGTTGACCCGCACCTTTACCAGCCAACCGAAGCAGACATCGCCGCCATGAATCGCGCCGATCTGGTGATTTACAGCGGCCTGCATCTGGAAGGCCAGTTCGACACCGTGTTTCAGGCGCTTGGGCAGCGCAACATCCGCACCTATGCTGTCTCTGCGCCGGTGAAGGCCGCCGGGTTCATCATTGGCGGGTTTAACCTCTCTGAAGAACTGACCAATGTGGACGACCCGCACTTCTGGTTCGACCCGCGCAACTGGCAGCTTGCCGTGACCGAACTGGCTGAGGTGCTGGCCGAGACCGACCCCGACAACGCCGGCATTTACCGCAGCAACGCCGAAGCCTACAGCGAGACGCTGGACACCCTTTACGAGTGGGCGCTGGACGCGATGACACAGGTGCCAGAAAACCAGCGCGTGCTGGTCACTTCGCACGATGCGTTCCAGTATTTTGGCGATGCTTTCGGCTGGCAGGTGCGCGGGTTACAGGGCATCAGCACCGAAGATGAGGCCGGGGTGGCCGATATTCAGGACATCGCCCGCTTTGTGAGCGAAAACGAGATTCCGGTGATGTTTGTCGAAAGCAGCGTCCCGCCGGACGCGATTGAAGCGGTGCGCGAAGCCGTAAACGCCAACGGCGGCAGCGTGGGTATCGGCATCCGCAGCCTGTATTCGGATGCGATGGGCGAGCCGGAGACATTCGGCGGCACCTATGTGGGGATGATCGCCCAGAACGTCATCACGGTTCTGCAATCCTTTGGCGAAGACATCCCGGCATGGCCGGAAGACCTGGAGCCTGCCATCCCGGAGGAACTGCTGGACATCGAATAGGCTGACCCACCGGCGCGGCGCATCATCGGCACACCTTCCATGAGCGCCGCGTCCCGCACAGCATAGACAGCAAGCACAGGAAGTCAGAGATCATGACCAAAGAAAACGGCATATCTGCCTCAAACCATGCTATCGAAATCAACGACCTGACCGTGGCCTACCACAGCAAGCCCGCGCTCTGGGATATTGACCTGAGTGTGCCGGAAGGCGTGCTGATGGCGATTGTCGGGCCGAACGGCGCGGGCAAAAGCACGCTCATCAAAGCCGCGCTCGACCTTATCCCGCGCGCGGCGGGTGACGTGCGCTTTTACGGCAAACCCTACGCGAAAGCCCGGCATCTGGTCGGTTATGTGCCGCAGCGTGGCAGCGTGGACTGGGACTTTCCCACGTCGGTGCTGGACGTGGTGACGATGGGCTTATATGGCAGGCTGGGCTGGTTCCGCCGACCCGGTAAGCAGGCGCGCGAACAGGCGATGCACGCGCTGGAACAGGTCGGCCTGGCTGACCTCGCCGGGCGGCAGATCAGCCAGCTTTCCGGCGGGCAGCAGCAGCGTACTTTTCTGGCGCGGGCGCTGGTACAGGACGCGCAGATTTACTTTATGGACGAGCCATTCGCGGCGGTGGACGCGGTAACGGAACGGGCCATCGTCGTCCTGCTGCGCGAACTGCGCGCGCGTGGCAAAACCGTTGTCGTGGTGCATCACGACCTGCAAACCGTGACCGATTACTTCGACTGGGTGGCGCTGCTCAACGTCGAGATGATCGAACGTGGCCCGGCAGACCAGGTTTTCACCGAGGAAAACCTGCGGCGCACCTACGGCGGAAACGTCGGCTTTGTGGGCAGCCCGTTAACGCCAGAGGTGGAGGAGATGTATGTCCCTTCACGCTGAGGAGCGGCGAATCTGGCTGTTGATCGCGGGGATTGTGGCGGCGTTTGCGCTGTGTATCCCCATCAGCACCGTCGTGTTTAACGTCAATTACGATTACACGCTGACCACTGTGGCGCTTGGCGGCGCGCTGTTGGGGCTGGTCAGCGGCGTATTGGGGACGTTTGCCGTGCTGCGCCAGCAAAGCCTGATGGGCGATGCCCTCTCGCACGCGGCGCTGCCCGGGGTTGCCATCGCCTTTTTGATCGCGGGCAGGCAGCTCGGCTGGCTGTTGATCGGCGCGGGCATCGCCAGTTGGCTGGGCGTGTTGTTCATCCGCGCTGTCACCAGCACGACACGCATCAAGCAGGATACCGCGATGGGCATGACGCTGGCGGCCTTCTTCGCCTTCGGCATCGCGCTGCTGGCCTATATTCAGGGGCGGCCAGATGCCAGCCAGGCCGGGCTGGACAGCTTTATCTTCGGGCAGGCGGCGGCCATTGTCCAGCGCGACGTGCTGCTCATCGGCGGGGTTGGGCTGGCCGCGTTCGCGGTTCTGGCGCTGTTCTGGAAGGAGTTCAAACTCATCACCTTCAATGCGGAGTTCGCCAGCGCCAACGGCTTCCCGGTGCGCGCGCTGGACATCCTGCTCTCGACGCTGATCGTGGTGGCGATCGTCCTCGGCCTGCAACTGGCCGGGGTGATTTTGATGGTCGGCCTGCTCATCGCGCCGCCGGTGGCCGCGCGCCAGTGGACACACCATCTGGAGCAGATGGTCGTGCTGGCGGCTGTTTTTGGCGCGTTCTCCGGCGCGACAGGCGCGATCTTAAGCGCGCTGGCAACCGGCCTGCCCACCGGCCCGCTCATTATCATCGTGGCCTTTATCATCGTCTTTCTGTCTATCGCTTTCGCGCCAGAGCGCGGGCTGGTGTGGTCGCTGCTGAAGCAGCGGAGCGACCGTCATCGTTTTGCCGCGCACAACGTCCTGCGCGACATATACTATCACGGGCAGCAGCACCATAACCCGGCGGAGCCTGCGCTGGAGGACATGCTGGTGGGGCTGCGAGGACAGGCCGCGCGCGTCGGGCTGGCACAGCTACAGCGAAACGGGCTGGTTGAGAAACGTCCAGCGGGGTGGGCGCTGACCCCGGCGGGCATCCGCGCGGCGGAAGATGACGCGCGCAGCCAGCGCCTCTGGGCGCTTTACCGCCTGTATCATGATGATCTGGGGCTGCCCACCATCGCTGAAGATCGCCAGCAGGACATTACCCACCTGCTGCCGGAAGAAGCCCTGCAAAAGCTGGAACAACATGACGAAACGAGGCCAGCATGAACATCTTCGAGCAGCTTTTCGTGCAGTTCATTCTTAACTTTGTGCCTGCCGAGCAGTTAAACGCCGCGCTGGGGGACCCGCGCACGGTGGCGATCATCATAGGCGTGCTGGTTTCCATCAGCACCGCCTGCCTCGGGGTGTTCCTCATCCTGCGGCAGATGTCCATGACCAGCGATGCCATCAGCCACACCGTACTGCTGGGCATTGTCGTCGCTTTTCTGGTGATGGTCGGGCCGCTGGGCATGGAGCCGGACTTAAATTCACCCCTGCTGGTCATCGGCGCGGCGGTGGCTGGCGTTGCCACAGTCGTCCTCACCGAATTGATTTATCGCTCCGGCCTTGTCAAGCAGGACGCAGCACTCGGTCTGGCCTTTCCGTTCCTGTTTGCGCTGTCGGTGCTGCTGATCTCCCGCTACGCAGACCAGGTGCATCTTGATACCGATGCCGTGCTGGTCGGTGAGATCGGCGTGGCATGGGCCAATACCAACAGCCAGTGCCTCGAAAACTGCGATGAGGTGGTGATTACGCCGGAAGACTCACGCGCGACGGTTGGCCGCGTGTGCATCAACTGTTCGCGCGAAAGCGGCGTTACCCCGCGCTCGCCACAGGCGCAGTTTGAGGAAACCTGCGCCAACTGCGGCACGTACAGCGCCGCAGAAGCGTGGCGCGAACGCCTGATTCCAGAGCCGCCGCTGCTGGTCTTCTGGCCGCGCTCGTTTACCCTCATGGGCGTGATTACCCTGCTCAACGTCGTGTTTGTGACGCTGTTCTACAAGGAACTGAAGCTCTCGTCGTTTGACTCAGGGCTGGCGGCTGCGCTGGGCTTCCGCCCCGGCCTGCTGACTTACGCGCTGATGATGCTCGTCAGCCTGACGGCGGTCGGCGCGTTCGACGCGGTGGGTTCCATTCTGGTCGTCGCCTTCTTCATCATCCCGGCAGCCACGCTTTACCTGCTCACCGACAGGCTGGCGGTCATGCTCATCGGCAGCCCGATCATCGGCACCCTGTCGGCGATTACAGGGTATGAACTGGCGCGCGGCAATTTTCTCGGTTTTCCGGTCAGCCGTCTGCTGGAGTGGCTGGACGACATCATCGGCCTGCAAGGCTATACCGTATGGAATGTGTCCATCTCGGCCTCAATCGTAATGATGACCTTCTTTTTCTTCCTGGCGGCGTGGGTCATCTCGCCGCGTTACGGGTTGATCTCGACCGTGCTGCGGCGGCAGGCACAGCGCCAGAACTTCGCCAACCAGCTTGTGCTGGGTCACATCTACAACCACCAGCACAGCCCGGAGGCCGCCCAGGAACTGGCAGTCAGCACCCTGCATGAACACATGAACTGGTCGCCAGAAAAAACCCGGCGGGTGCTGGGCTATATCCGCGCGCGCGGTCTGGTAGAAATCAGCGGCGATCATGTGCATTTGACAGCGCGTGGTGAGCAGCACGTCATCACGTTTCGCGCGCACAATCTGGGCGCGGGTCTGGCGGCACAGCCATGATCCGCGTGCCGGGCGCGGCGGGCATTTCTAACGCTGGTGTAATTGACAGACAGGCAGAATAGCAGTATGATGTGAACTGAAAACAGTAAACATCATCCATACGACGATAAAGGTCAGCCCACCTTGACAGAGGAACACAAGACGGGTATAATTGTCCGTCTATGGTCGTTCACGCGCTCGGCTGAAATTGAAATGGCATCGGAATGAACTCCGATAGCCTTTTATTTGTTTACGGGCGTTGCAAACTCCGCCATTCAACAGTTTGTGTCCTGAAGTGTCGTTCAATATCGTAAAACCCTATAATCCGTCTTAATAACGCACAGGAGGGTACGCCTTTGGAAGCGAAGGATTTTAGCGCACTTCGCATTAGCCTTGCTTCACCAGAACAGATTCGATCCTGGTCTTACGGCGAAGTCACCAAACCGGAGACGATCAACTATCGCCGCCTGCGCCCAGAAAAAGACGGCCTGTTCTGTGAAGCCATCTTTGGCCCCACCAAAGACTGGCAGTGCTACTGCGGTAAGTACAAGAATGTCCGCTATCGTGGTATTGTCTGTGATAAGTGCGGCGTAGAAGTCACCCGTGCCTCGGTTCGCCGGGAGCGCATGGGGCATATCGAACTGGCCGCGCCAGTCGCCCATGTCTGGTACACCCGTCGTGTGCCGAGCTATCTGGGGCTGCTGCTGGACGTGAGCCGCCGCAACCTTGACCGGGTGCTGTATTTTGCCCAGTATGTCATCACCAATGTGGACGAAGATTCCCGCCAGAAGGCGCTGGCCCGCGTCGAGCGTGAGCTGACGCAGAAGGAAGCCGCGCTGGGGGGGGACATTCAACAGCAGATGGATGCGATTGCACAGGAGCGCGACAGCGTCCTGAGCGGCTTTGACGAGCGCGCAGCCGCCATCCACCGCCATTTTGACGAAGAACTGGCACGCCTGAGCGACCAGTTGATGCAGGAAGCGCAGACCATTCAGGGCCGCGTCGAATCGCTGATCGGCCAGGTCGCGCCGTCCGATATTAACTTCGAGAGCGCCGAAGCGGTCGTGGTTGCTAAGGGTGAGCAGGTCAGCAATGACCACCTTTCGCGCATTCACAACGCCGCCAATGCCTACCTCAACGAAATCCAGTCAGATATTGAATCCATGCGCGAGGTTGAACTGCGCAAGCTGGATGTTGAGGTTGAAGGCGTAACCAGCGATGCGGCGCAGGACCTCGAAGTGCAGAAATCTGAACTCGATGACCGCCTCAGTTCCTTCCGCCAGAGCGCCGAGCGCGCCCGGCAGGAGCTTCAGGACCTGAAGGTGTTGCAGTTCCTCTCTGAAACCCGCTACCGCGAACTCAAGAGTCGCTACGGGCAGGTGTTCCAGGCCGACATGGGCGCAGAGGCATTCTATGAAATCCTCAAGCACATGGAGATGGATAAGCTGGCAAAGGAACTGTGGCATGAAGTGCGGAACACCCGCTCCAAGCAGCGCAAGAAGAAAGCCACCAAGCGCCTGCGCGTGGTGGAAAGCCTGCGTAAAAGCAACAACCGCCCAGAGTGGATGATCCTGACCGTGCTGCCGGTGATCCCGCCCGACCTGCGCCCGATGGTGCAGTTGGACGGCGGACGCTTCGCCACCAGCGACCTCAACGACCTGTACCGCCGCGTGATTAACCGCAACAACCGCCTCAAGCGGCTGCTGGAACTGGGCGCGCCGGACGTGATCGTGCGTAACGAAAAGCGCATGTTGCAGGAAGCTGTGGACAGCCTGATTGACAACAGCCAGCGCGGCAAGGCGCTCAGCCGTCGTGGCCGCCGCGAGCTGAAATCCTTAAGCGACATGCTTAAGGGGAAGAAAGGCCGCTTCCGCCGCAACCTGCTCGGTAAGCGTGTGGACTACTCTGGCCGTTCGGTCATCGTCATCGGCCCACGGCTTAAGCTGCATCAGTGCGGCCTGCCCAAGACGATGGCGCTGGAACTGTACCGCCCCTTCGTCATCAGTCGTCTGGTGAACCAGAACTACGCCAGCAACGTGAAGGGCGCGAAGCGCATTATCGAGCGCGAGAAGCCAGAAGTCTGGGAAGCGCTGGAAGAAGTCATCAAGGAGCGCCCGGTGCTGCTCAACCGCGCCCCTACCCTGCACCGTCTGGGTATTCAGGCGTTCGAGCCGCAGTTGGTCGAGGGCAAGGCGATCCAGATTCACCCGCTGGTCTGCGCGGCGTTTAACGCAGACTTCGACGGGGACCAGATGGCCGTGCATGTGCCACTGAGCGACAAGGCTGTGCAGGAAGCGCGCGAGCGTATGCTCAGCACCAAGAACCTGCTCAAGCCTGCCGACGGCCAGCCGATTGTCGGCCCGTCTAAGGACATGGTGCTTGGCTGCTACTACCTGACGATGGATCCGACCGTAGAAGTTGTCACCCGCAAAGATCGCGCCGACGACTTCCGCACGATCGAAGCGCTGAACAGCAGCGACGCGCGCGTGGGCATCGCCCTGCGCAGCAACGGTTACTACTACGCGCTGAACCGTGACATCCCCGGCGTTGTCCCTTATGCCGATGTCACCGAGGTAGACGACAGCGGGCGCAAGAAGACGCTGGAAACCGCGTTTGACCGCACCGTGCGTGCTGTGCTGGAAGGCGAAGTGGACTGCACGCTGGCGAACGCCTATGAGATGAAGAAGTACATGCGGAAGCACAATCTGGAAGACCAGTTGGAAATTGCTAATCTGCATGAACGTCGCATGGTCGTAGACATGGACGAGGTGGAATACCTCTATGGTCTGGGGCTGGTTGATCTGCACACGCCCATTCTGCTGGGCAACGTGTATGACCGGCGCGAGCCACAGGACGAGCCGGAAATCACCACCGTCGGGCGGGCGCTGTTTAACCGCATCCTGCCGGACGAAATGCGTTACGTGCAGGAAACAATGGGCAAGAAAAGCCTGCAAAGCCTGGTCGCGCGTTCCTATCAGAAGGTCGGGTCGGAAGAGACGACCGAGATTGTAGACCAGATCAAGAACATCGGCTTCCACTATGCTACCATCTCCGGCACGACGATTGCCGTTTCAGACCTGACCGTGCCAGATGAGCGCAGCGACATTCTGTCGCAGGCCGAAAACGTGGTGGAGCGTGCAGACCGGGACTTCCGGCGCGGCCTGCTCACCGAAGACGAGCGCTACCAGATCACGATTGATGAATGGAACCGCGCGAAGGACACGCTGCAGGATTTGATCCGCGACTCGCTCGACCCATATGGCCCGATTGCCATTATGGCGATCTCCGGCTCGACGAAGGGCGGTTTCGGCCCCATCACGCAGCTTGCCGGGATGCGCGGCCTCATGGCCGACCCGTCCGGGCGCATCATTGACCTGCCCATCCGCAGCCACTTCCGCGAAGGGCTGAACGCGCTGGAATACTTCATCTCCACGCACGGCGCGCGTAAGGGTCTGGCGGATACCGCGCTGCGTACCGCTGACGCGGGTTATCTCACCCGTCGTCTGGTGGATGTGGCGCAGGACGTGATCGTTAACCGTATGGACTGTGGCACCGACGCAGGCATGTGGATTCGGCGTGATGAAGATGTGGCCGGCCAGAACCTGTACGAGCGGATTGTCGGGCGCGCGGCAGCCACCAGCGTCTACCACCCGGAAACGGGCGAGGTGATTGTCGGGCGCAACGAAATGATTGATGAAGACGTGGCCGATGCCATCCAGAACAGCAGCATCGAGGCGGTGAATGTTCGCAGCCCGATGACCTGCGCGCTCATTCACGGCATCTGCGCGCTGTGCTATGGCCGCGACCTCGGCACGGGCGAGATGGTCGAGATCGGCTCGGCAGTCGGCATTGTCGCTGCCCAGTCCATCGGCGAACCCGGCACCCAGCTTACGCTGCGTACCTTCCACACCGGGGGTACAGCGCAGGCCAGCGGTGACATCACCAGCGGTCTGCCGCGCGTGGAAGAGCTTTTCGAAGCGCGCAAGAAGCCGAAGGGTGAGGCCGTTATTGTGGACATCGGCGGGACGCTGCGCCTGAGCAAGCGCGACGGCGTGCGTATCGCAACGGTCATCAACAGCGAGGTCTTCAACGAGGAACACAAGATTCCTGCGGGCTGGGAGATCAAGGTTGAGGATGAGCAGCAGATCAAGCAGGGGGACATCATCGCCCAGTCGCCCGATGGCGAGGAAGCGCTGGTTGCCCAGATGCAGGGCGCGGTTCACCTTGAGGAGAACACCGTCTACATCCGCTATGAGCGGCGCGAAGAGGTGGATTATGAAATCCCCTCCAGCGCGCGCCTGATGCCCGAAGCACACGACAGCGCGGAAGTTTACCCCGGCCAGCAGATCACGGAAGGGTCGAAGAACCCGCACCGCATCCTGCGTATTCTGGGTGAGCAGGCCACGCAGGTCTACCTGCTGTCCGAGGTTCAGAAGGTCTATCGCAATCAGGGTGTGAATATCGCCGACAAGCATTTTGAGATCATGATCCGCAAGATGCTTTCGAAGGTACAGCTCACCAAGAGCGGCGACAGCCATCTGCTGCCCGGCGAACTGATTGACCGCCTGCAGTTGATTGACATCAACGACAAGCTGCTGGCAGAGGGCAAGGAACCAGCGGCGGGCGTACCCGTGCTGCTGGGGATCACCAAGGCGGCGCTGAGTACCGACAGCTTCCTCTCGGCCTCCAGCTTCCAGCACACGATCAAGGTGCTGGCGGGCGCGGCCATCGAGGGCAAGGTGGATAACCTCTACGGCCTGAAGGAAAACGTCATCATCGGCAAGCTGATCCCGGCGGGAACGGGCTTCCACACCTACCAGGATCGTGAACTGGTCGCCCCCAACATCTCGCTGGAGGCACAGGGCGCGCTTGACCGTGACGAGGATGCTGGCTTCGACGAGGACGATGCCGACAACATCGAAGACAGCCTCAACATGAACGCCTAAATATAAAAAGAGGCGGGTTCTTAAAAGACCCGCCTCTTTGTTTTTATACAGCCTTACCGCCCCGCTTCTTTTTAATCGTATCGTTCTAACTGCACATCCGGGCGCACAGCATCGTAGAGCATCCAGTACGCCGGGCGCTCACGCGGTTGCAGCGGCACGATCAGCCCATAAGCCGCGCGTTCATCACGGTTTTCGAGCAGCGACGGCAGCATGGCGAAGTTCAGGTTCCACAAAAACATCGGGCCGATGTAGTCCGTCTCCTGCCCAATTTGAAAGGCGCGCAGCGCGTACTGGCCCTGCTGCCAGCGGTCGTTATAGGTCATCCATGTTTCCGGCGCGCTGCCCGGCAGGCCGTCCCATGTCGCCCAACCGAATTCTGTCGGCCACAGTTCATTATTCTGGTGGCCGTTGGCGACCATAATGTCGCGGTATTCCTCGATTGTATCCATAAAGAAGAAATGCGGGTCATCGTCCCAGCCACGCTCATCACTGGTATCGCAGCAGCGCGCGTCCGGCGCGTTGCCCCAACCGTAAGGATGCACCCCAATCGCCACATCACTGTAACTGCCCAGCCCGCTGGCATACATCTGCCGCAGGTAATCCCGGTCATCCACCGAGCTGTCTCCGCTGCTTGTCGGGGCGGGCGCGCCCGTGACCACGACGATTTCCGGCGAGTAAGCCCGAATGGCCTCGTAGGCAGGCGCGAAGTAGAGCATGTACGACGCGCCTGTGAGCGGCTGCCCCTGCCATTCACGCAGCAGGTTCGGCTCGTTCCACACCTCAACCGCGTCTATGGCTTCGCCAAATTCGCGCAGCATCAACGTGATAAAGTCGGCCAGCGCCTGCGGGTCATCTGGCGGGCCGGCTTCCGCTGTGGTCGTGCGCGCCCAGCCCGGCGCTTTGGCGACACTGATGAGGACCTTCAGGCCGCGCTGGTTCAGGCTTTCCAGATACAATTCCTGACGGCGAAAATCCTGAGTGATCTCCTGCGCGTTATTCGGTTGCAGCAGGCTCCAGTCAATCTGCACCTTCGCCCAGCCGATCTCCAGACGCTCAATATCACTGACCGCCTGATCCCACGCATCCTGATCGAGCATGGAATGTACCTGCAGGCCGATCAGGCTGCCATCCAGGTCGGGCAGGTCCTGCGAGCGCACAGGCGAGGTCGCGGCGGCTGTGGGCGCGGCAGGCGATTCTGCGGCTGGCGCGTCTGGCGTAGTGGTATGCCTGCGCGGAGTGCGCGTCTCGGTCGGCGGGGATGTATTCGTCGGAAGCGGCGTATTGGTCGGCGGCGGCGTGTAATCCGGCCCGATCACCGAACCGACTGCGGCAGTCGCCCGGCGGGTGGATGTCACGGCAGCGCTTGCTTCTACGGTCGCCTCGGCAGTCACTTCAACTGTTTCGACAGCCACTGTAGGGACAGGTGTGGTGGTAATCTCAATCTCGGCCTGCGGCGTGGGGGTCACGTAAATTAAAATCGGGGTCGGCCTGCAAGCCACTAGCAGCAGACCGCTTAAAAAAAGCAATATTTGTCCGGCTTGCCTGATCGTCATCGTCATACCGCGCATCCTACCATAAACGCCCAGACGTGGCTATAAGCAAAAATTAACGCTGTAGGCAAACAAAGCATTGAGCAAGCGGCTTTACCTGTGTTATAATAAGAACAAGTGTTCAACATTTGACAAGGACGCACCTCCTCCCTAGAATGTTGGCAGACACCCGAAAAAGCAATTGATAAGCACCAGCCTGACTTTAAGGACGTTTTGATGAACGGTGGTTTTGTACGCCAGGTAAATATTGACCAGGAAATGCGCAGCGCTTACCTCGATTACGCCATGAGCGTCATCGTCTCGCGCGCGCTGCCTGACGCGCGTGATGGCCTCAAACCAGTCCATCGGCGCATTCTCTACGCGATGCACGATATGGGTATCCGCGCCGACAGCCCTTTCAAAAAGAGCGCGCGTATTGTCGGTGAAGTGTTGGGTAAATATCACCCGCATGGTGACCAGGCCGTGTATGACACGATGGTACGCATGGCGCAGGACTTCGCACTGCGTTACATGCTGGTCAACGGGCAGGGTAACTTCGGCAGCGTGGACGGCGACGGCGCGGCAGCTATGCGCTACACCGAAGCCCGCATGGCCGAGATTGGCGAGGAACTGCTGGTTGATATTGATAAGGACACGGTGGACTTTGCCGAAAACTTCGATGGCAGCCTGACCGAACCCGCCGTCCTGCCTGCCAGCATCCCGAACCTGCTGATTAACGGGTCATCCGGTATCGCCGTCGGCATGGCGACCAGCATCCCCCCGCATAACATCGCTGAGGTCTGTAACGCGCTGGTATACATGCTCGACCGATGGGACAAGCTGGACGAGGTAGATGTCAACGACCTGATGCAGTTCATCAAAGGGCCAGACTTCCCCACTGGCGGGCTGGTTTTCCGGCATGAGGACGGCCAGCAAGGCGAGGAGGACACCCTCGTCAACGCCTATGCCACCGGACGCGGCAAGATTATCATCCGCGCCAAAGTCCACATTGAGGACATGGGGCGCGGCAAATCGCGCATTATCGTCAGTGAACTTCCCTTCCAGACGAATAAATCAACACTGTCCGAGCGTATCGCCTCGCTGGTGCGCGATGGCAAGCTGGAAGGGCTGGCCGACCTGCGCGACGAATCCGACCGTCAGGGAATCCGGCTGGTGATCGAGCTTCAGCGCGGGGCAGACCCGCAAAAAGTGCTGACCGAGCTTTTCCGCCTTACACCGCTTCAGGACACCTTCAGCATTATCATGCTGGCGCTGGTGGATAACGAGCCGCGCATCCTCACCCTGAAGCAGGCGCTGCGCGTCTATCTCAACCACCGTCTGGAAGTCGTGCGGCGGCGCAGCGAGTACGAGCTGGCACGCGCCGAGGAGCGCGCCCACATCCTCGAAGGGCTGCTCAAGGCGCTGGACAATCTGGACGAGGCCATTGCCATCATCCGCAAATCGCGCACTGTCGAAACCGCCCGCGACAACCTGCAAAAGGCGCTTAAAATCACCACTATTCAGGCGCAGGCCATTCTGGACATGCAGCTTCGGCGGCTGGCCGCGCTGGAGCGCCGCAAGATCGAAGATGAGCATAAAGAGAAGCTCAGGCTGATTAAGTACCTGCAGGACCTGCTCAAGAACCCGAAGAAGATGCGCGGTGTCATCGCCGACGAACTGGAAACCGTCAAGCAGGCTTACAGCGACCCACGCCGCACGATCATCGTGGACGGCACAGCGACGGTCAGCACCGGGACGCTGATGGTGCCGGAGGAGCAAAGCTGGGTCACGCTGACAGTGGACGGGATGCTGGGGCGCAGCTATCAGGATGAAGCGCCCAAAGTGACGACCGACACCAAAAACCCGCCGCGCTTTATCCTGCACAGCAGCAGCACTCATACGTTATACCTGTTCACGCGCAGCGGGCAGGGCGCGACCATCCCCGTGCAGCAGCTTCCGCAGGTCAACAGCCCCGGCGATGGCACCGCCTTTAACGCGCTTTCGCCGCTGGCCGCCAGCGAGGAAATCGCCGCCGTACTCAGCCTGCCCGCTGACATGGAAAACTGCTTCCTGTTCCTGTACAGCGAGGATGGCGATGTCAAGCGCATTCGTATTGAAGACCTGCCCGGCATGACCTCGAAGACCTTTACGGTGATGAACGTCGGCAAAAGTCGTCTGGGTGGCGTGCTGCTGACCAGCGGCAGCGACGAGATCATCCTCGCCACATCACAGGGACAGGCCATCCGCTTTCAGGAAAATGATGTACGGCCTACCGGACTGCCTGCGGGCGGGATGCGCGGCATCAAGCTGGCCGCGCAGCGTGACCGGATCGTGGGCGCGGTCGCTGCGGTGGAAAATCAATACCTGTGGACAATTACCGACGACGGCGTAGCCAAGATTTCCCCCATCAGCGAATATCCCACGCAGGGACGCGCTGGCAGCGGTGTGATTAACATGCGCCTGCCCAAGGATAGCCGCGAGGTCGCCGCTGTGACCATTGGCCGGCAGGACGATAATATCATCGTGCTGACCAGCAAAAACAAAGCGAAGTACATGCGTGTCGCGCTGGCGGCCAAAGTTCCACGCGGGCGCGCAGGCGGCGATTATGTGATTTCCATGCGCGGCACAAATGAGGGTGTGGCGGCGGTGGTCAACTATCAGGAACTGATTGCCGCGCCAGAGCCTGTCAGCTAGTCTGGCGCGGCGGTTGGACCGCTTCGTTAACGGTTGAGGGTCACGCGGATCGTCTCCGCCAATTCCTGCAACCGGGGGGTCGGGGCGACGTTGACGGTGTTCGCCAGTTGCTGTTCGAGGAACTCGTAAACGGAAAGCGCGTCGTCCGGCATCCCCATATTCTGGTAGAGCGTCATAATGTGGTGGACGACATCTTCGCGCTTGGGGTTGGTAGCCAGGGCGCGCGTATAAAGGCCGAGCGCTTTCTGGTCTTCGCCCTGCCCCTGATAAATCCGGGCGAGGTTAATCAGTGCCTCGCCGTAGGTCTGGCGCAGTTCCTGCCGCCGCCGCTCAATCCAGGGCGCGTCCAGCGTGTTCAGAAAATCGTTACGGTACAGGGCAACCGCCCGCCGCAGCAGCGCGACAGCCTTCTCGTTATCGGCAATCGCGCTGTCGTGGATGTGCTGCGAGAACGTCACGACATCGTAGCTTAAGTCAATGTCGTCCGAGATGTGATAAAAGCCCGACCCGTAATGCGTCAGGTCTACCCCCAGCACCTCGCTGATCTTGCGTTTGGTCACATGAAAGACGTTGGTCGCCTCCCGTATGGGCAGCGTCGGCCAGAACGTCTCGAAAATATCGTTGCGGGTGGTCATCCCCCGGTCTACCAGATAAAAGAACAGTGAGCGCGGCAGCAGGCCGTCCCAGTCATTGATGAGTTCGCCGTTGAGCAGCACCCGCCCCCTGCCCAGCGCCCGCACTTCCAGATGGGTTTTATGTCTGTTCGCGTGCAGCGTATAATCAGGCAGCATCACGCCATCATCCACAGGAATAAACCGCGACAGCCCATGCAGGTGATCGTCCTTCAGCACCTCAAGCATCGGGCTGCGGCTCACGATGATGATCCGGCCGTTATCGCTGCGCGCCATAAGCTGGTGTAAAAATTCTACCCGCGCGTCTTTCTGGCTGCGATCAAACTCGTCCAGCAGCAGCGTCTTCACCGCCAGCAGGTCTGCCCGCCCTGTCTGCACCTGTACTTCCTGATTAAGCTGTTCATGAAGCTGGGCGGAAGTCAGTTCGTGGCCTTCAAAGCGCACATACAAAACATCTTCATCGGCGCACTGATTAAAAATAAGGTGGCTTTGTAAATAACTCGGCTGGATAAAAACCAGACGAGTGCCAGCATCAATTTTCTGAAATTGCTCGACAGCAGTTTCATGTATCAGCCCGAACATTGGTTTTCCCTTCTAGTAATCCACTATGCTTTTAATGTGCCAGAAATACAGGCACACAGCGTCTGGTTAGGAAATGGTTTACCTGTGTAGAGGCATTATAATGCAGTAGTAATGGGTCAGCAAATGGCGTGATAAATGAAAAGCAAAGGGATTTACTGATGCGGTATACACAAATGCGTTGAAAACAGTTTACAGATGATGGCGGCGGCGCGCCTCTACCACGTCCTCGACAGCATCCAGACGGTTGAGGATGCGCGTCAGTTGATCCACCCCGCCGATTTCGAGCGTAAGCTGCAAGGTGGCGATGTTCTGGTTGGTGGCGACGTTTAACGCCGTCATATTCACCTTTTCCTCGGCGATAATCGTGCTGATGTCGCGCATCAGGCCCTCACGGTCAAAGGCCACGATTTCGACCGGAACCGTGTAGCGCTGCTCCTCCATCACCGATTCCCACGCAACCTCGATCAGGCGTTCCGGCTCCATGCCATGCACGTTGGGGCAGTCGCGCCGGTGAACGGTGACACCGCGCCCACGAGTGATATAACCGATAATTTCATCGCCCTGCATCGGGTTACAACAGCGCGCGAGGCTGGTCAGCAGCCCGCCCATCCCCTTAATCTGCACGCCATGATCGTCGGCAGCGGTAATACTGGCAGACTTCGGGCGCGGCTTAAGAAGCTGCTCTTTGGCCTCTCGCTCGGCAAACCCGTTGCTCCGGCGTTCAATCTCCAGCACCCGGCTGGCAATCTGCGAGCTGTTAATATCCCCCGCGCCCACCGCAGCGGCAAAGTCCTCAATACGCTCATAGCCGAAAAGCGTCGCCACCGCTTCGAGCGACATGGTATCGGCCACGCCAAGCCGCTTGAGTTCGCGCTCCAGCAGTTCACGCCCGCTGGCAACGTGCTTGTCGCGGTGCTGCTTGCGAAACCAGTAGCGGATCTTCGCCCGCGCGCGCGTGGTCTGCACATACCCCAGGCTGGGGTTTAACCAGTCGAGGCTGGGGCCGCCGCGCTTTGACGTGATAATATCTATCTGATCGCCTGTCTTGAGCTTGTAATTCAGGCTGACCAGCCGCCCATGCACCCGCGCGCCCCGGCAGCGATGGCCGATCTCCGTGTGGACATGATAAGCAAAGTCTATCGGCGTAGAGCCGGTGGGCAGGTCGTAAATGTCGCCTTTCGGCGTAAACACGTAAACGCGATCCTGAAAGACCTCGCTTTTCATGGTATTGACGAAGGTTTCCGGGTCGTCCGTGACCTCGTGGCGAAACTCCATCAACCGTCGCAGGAAATTCAGCCGCCGCTCGAAGTCCTCATCATGAACCTTCTTGCGGCCTTCCTTATAGCGCCAGTGCGCGGCAATACCGTATTCCGCGTGTTCGTGCATGTCCCAGGTGCGAATCTGCACTTCCAGCGTCTTGCCGCGCGCGTCCAGCACCGATGTGTGCAGGCTTTGGTAAAAGTTGTCTTTGGGCGCGGCGATATAATCATCAAACTCGCCGGGGATCGGTCGCCAGAGGTTATGCACCGCCCCCAGCACCAGATAACACTGAGCAACGGTGTCAACAATCACCCGCACCGCGCGCACATCGAATATCTGGTCAAAGGGCAGGTTTTTACGCTGCATCTTGCTGTAAATGCTGTAGATGTGCTTGGGCCGCCCGGAGATATAAACGTTTTCGAGGTTGTGCTTAAGCAGTTCCCGCTTCAGCACCTCGTTAATCTCCTGAATGTAGGCTTCGCGGTCGGCACGTCGCTCGTCCACGCTGGCGGCGATCTGCTTGTACTTTTCAGGCTCTACATACCGGAAGCTGAGGTCTTCCAGTTCCCACTTAATCTGCCAGATGCCGAGGCGGTTTGCCAGCGGCGCGAAGATGTCGAGCGTTTCCTGAGCAATGGCGATCTGCTTCTCGCGCGGCATAAACCCCAGTGTACGCATGTTGTGCAGCCTGTCGGCCAGCTTCACCAGCACCACCCGGATGTCATCGCCCATCGCCAGAAACATCTTGCGAATATATTCCAGTTCCCGGTGGGTATCGCGGCTGCGTCGCCCGTTTTCCGCGTGCTTGGGCGGCAGGTGTCGCAGCTTGGTCACGCCGTCCACCATCGTCGCCACGCTTGTGCCGAACTCGGTACGCAGTTCTTCCAGCGTGACGGACGTGTCTTCCAGCAAATCATGCAGCAGCGCGGCGGCCACCGCTTCAGCATCCAGCTTCATATCGGCCAGAATCTGGGCGACAGCAATACAGTGCGTCAGATAAGGTTCGCCAGACTTACGAAACTGGCCTGCATGGGCAACTTCTGCCCGGTTGTAGGCGCGCTCAATCAGCGAGCGGTCATTAGGGGTGAGATCGGAGAGGCTATCAAGCAAGGTTTGTAGGTTCATCACTACCTCAACTGAGGCATTATCTTTTATTATCTTACAACCTCTGTTAGGAAAATGAAAATATCTTAACATAATTGTGTTATAATCCGCGATCTGTTCACGCAATAGCGATAGAGGGTACTCGTGGCCGATTTGCTCTCCGTTGATGACGCTCTCATACAGATTCTGGACAGACTTACGCCTTTGCCTTCGGAGCAGGTGAATCTCGTTTCGGCATTAGGCCGGGTGCTGGCGCAGGATATTCAGTCAGAGATTAACCTCCCGCCTTTTGCCAATTCCAGCATGGACGGCTATGCCCTGCGCGCCGCAGACATCCCCAATGCCGATGAAAACACGCCTGTGCGGCTGCGTGTCGTGATGGACATCCCCGCTGGCGCAGCGCCACAGCGTCACCTTGAGGCCGGAGAAGCCGCGCGAATCATGACAGGCGCACCGCTGCCCCCCGGCGCAGATGCGGTCATCCCGGTTGAGCAGACCGACAGCGCGTGGCAGGCGGCTGATGAAGTCCCCCTACCGGAATACGTGCAGGTCTACCGCAGCCTGAAGGCTGGCGCGAATGTGCGTCCTGTCGGGGAGGACATTCACATCGGCCAGACCGTGTTACAGGCCGGAACCCTGCTGCGGCCACAGGACACAGGTGTCCTCGCGGCGCTGGGGCAGAAGGTCGTGCCGGTGGTGCGCCAGCCGCGCGTTGCCATCATCAGCACAGGCGATGAACTGGTTGCTGTGGACGAGCCGCTTACACCCGGCAAAATCCGTGATGTAAACGCTTATACCGTGTCCGGGCTGGTGACACTGTACGGTGGCCTGCCGCTGCGCCTGCCCATCGCCCGCGACAGGCTGGACGACGTGCGCCGCGTCTTTCAGCAGGCGCTTACCCATGAGCCGGACATGATTATCAGTTCGGCGGGCGTATCTGTCGGCACTTATGACGTGGTGCGTACCGTACTCAATGAACTGGGCGAGGTGAGCTTCTGGCGCGTCAATGTGCGCCCCGGCAAACCGCTGGCCTTCGGCCAGTTGCGCGATGTGCCGTTCTTCGGCCTGCCGGGCAATCCGGTTTCGGCCATCGTGACCTTTGACGTGTTCGTGCGCCCTGCCCTGCTCAAACTTCTGCATCTGCCCGACACGCTGATGACCGATGTTGCCCGCACCAGCGAGGACATTCATTCTGATGGACGGCGCAGCTATCTGCGTGTTATACTGAAACGCGAAAACGGTCATCTATCCGCCTCGCTTACTGGCACGCAGAGTTCCGGCGCGTTAATGTCTATGGTGCTGGCCGATGGCCTGCTGATCGTGCCGGAAGGCGTGAAATTCGTCCCTGCCGGGACGGAACTAACGGTTCGCCTTTTACGTTATCCTGTTTAATTGAGGGTTTGCATGTCTACTGAAGCTGCGCCGCAAAGCACTTCCGCCCCGGCCAGACCCCACAACACGCTCCGCCTGCTCAGCCTCGTGCTGGTCGGCGTGGGGCTGGTCATCAGCGGGTATCTGAGCTATGTAAAGCTCGCCAACACCGCCACCGTCTGTTTGCAGGGCGGCGCGTTCAACTGTGAGGTCGTCACCCACAGCGTCTACTCGCGCTTTTTAGGGATAGATGTTGCCTATCTGGGTTTTATTATGTATCTCACGGTGGGGCTGCTGCTGCTGTTCGAGAATCAGGTGCCGTTCCTGCGCGATTACGGCTTCGCGCTGGAATTTGGCATTGTCCTGTTCGCATGGCTGTTCTCAATGTGGCTGGTCTACGTCCAGTTCTTCCGGCTGCAGGCGCTGTGTCCCTGGTGTCTGGCGCATGAGACCAATATCACCATCCTGTTTATCGTTTCCCTGCTCCGCCTGCGTAAAACGCTGCTGGCCTGACCCGTAGTGTAACGGCATTATAAACAAACAAAGCCTGACCACCATAATGGACAGGCTTTTTGTATCCCTATGTAAGCCGGATTACTTGCGCTGGTTTTGCAGCGAACGGGCGATAATATCGTCCAGTTCCTGAGCGCGTTTGCCCTCTTTGCGTTTGGCGCTTTTCCGGTCTTCTCTGTCCGTCTCGCCGCTTTCCCGCTGCTGCATGGCCCGGCGCAGCGCCAGTTCCATAGCCGTCACGGCGGGTTCGCTGTCTTCCTCATCGAGGATGAGTTCGACCTTCTCTTCAGGCGATTTCATGGTGAGGTCAATCTGGCGCTTCTTGCGGTTCACTTTGAGGATGCGCGCCTGCACTTCCTGCCCTACACTGACGACATCCGACGGCGACTTGACGTAACCATCTGTCAGTTCGGAGACATGGATCATGCCGGGGCGCTCTGCGCCAATGTCCACAAATACGCCGAAGCTCTCCAGCCGCACCACCTTGCCGGTCACGGTGTCGCCTTCTTTCAGCGTGTCCCAGTTGACCGCAGGCGGCTTCGCCAGCGAAAGCGCCACCCGGCGTTCCTTTTTGTCTACCTTCAGGACATAAGCGGTGATCTCTGCCCCTTCGCTGACGACATCTTCAACGTTACGTACATTTGGCTTGCCCAACTGCGAGATATGCAGCAGGGCATCCTGCCCGACACCAATATCCACAAACGCGCCATAAAGCTCAATGCGTTTTACCGTGCCGCGCAGTTCCATGCCCACCGCTAATTCATCAATTGAACTGGGGGCGGCCTGTACCGTATCTGCGCTCATAACAACTCCTTCTCATCTCTGTTCATGACTTACTCGTCACGCCTGGCCGCAGCCCGCGACGGTTATTCCCCGGGAGTGGGTGTAAGGGTAATGCTGGGTGTGACCTCAAACGGGCCATCCTGATAAGCCGCAAAAGTTTGGTAGCCCTCCCATGTGTGAAGGTCCTGGGTTTGCAGCAGTAATTCCATCTCTGTCGGCACAAGATACAGCACGCCGATTATCTCGCTGGTCGCGCTCAGTTCGCCCGCTGCCGCGCCAGCGGCAAAGGCGTAGACGACCATCGGTGTCTCCGGGTAAACAAGGCTGACAATCGCCTGATCTTCGGTAAACTCACTGCCGATCAGGTAAGACGGGTCGCCATGCGTCCCGATCAATTCGCCCAGGCTCATCGTGGGCGCGGTACGCAGGAACACCACACTGACGGTTTCGCCGTCTTCAGAGGCCATCTGGCAGCATATCTGGTTATCACCCTGCTGCCACGCGGCCTGTACAGCGTCGCTTTCCTCGACCTTCTGTTCCTGGAAATTGCTGAATTCGGGGTCGTCCTGAATACTCACGACGGCATCGCGCCAGTTCGTTTCACCGGGGACAATCCCACGGAAGCAGGGGGCGGCGCACGGCTCGCCCGTAATCAGGCTTGTGTCGTTAAGCAGGGTCTCGTCACGCAGGTTTGGCGGCGGGGCGCAAGCGGCGATAGTGATCGCGGCCAGGAGGATTAAAAGCAGCAAAAAACGTCGTTTCATATTCAAGTAGTGCAGATAACCAGTGCCTGTTTCATTTCAGGCAGGTATCTCCACCTTCTCCTTTCAGGTAGCCCCGAAGCTGCACAGACCATCATCAACGGTCTTATAACCCACGATATACCTTAAATCAACCCACGCCGTCTCAACAAACGGCATCTGTCTGGGTATCGCCCATTCGATTCCAATGGGAGTGAAAAGCAGAGATTGGGGAAACTCGTCACAAAGTTCCCCCAATTGTAACCGATTTTATTAGCTGTTCAACCGTGAGAATGTCAGGTTATACGTCCCGGTTGTACCGCCATAAGTCAGGCCAAAATGCGTGGCAATGATAATATACTGGCCGTCCTGTGGCAAGGTAAACTCGCTGATGAGCGAGTCGGTATTATCCCCCGCCACCACATCATCGTTAAACGTCAGTTGCAGCCCGGTGGAATCCAGCAGGAACAGGGTGGTATCCAGATTGCCCGCGCTGCGCTGCATACTGATGCTGACCACATCGCCTGCCTCGCCCTCAAAGGTATACAGGTCAAACTTGTTGGTCGGCGAGATGTCGCCAGCCAGCGACTGGCCGCTGGTGATCGGCACCGCGTTCGGCATTTCCGGCAGGTAATCAATCACCAGCGCGTTCAGGCGGTCGCGCGTGCCGATGAACCCGCCGTTATCCGCCGTCACGTTGCGATTGACATCAATGTTGAAATTGGTCACGTACCACTCGCCCGGCGTAGGGTTGGCGGTGTCGGTATACACCGTCTGCCCATCCACGCGGACAGTCACCGTGAAGTTGACCGAGCGGTTATCGTTACACTGGTTCTGGTAAACGACCTCGACTTCGTACAGGCCGGGGATGATGGTGCCTTCCGGCCAGTAGACGTAAGAAACCGGGCTGGTCTGCGATACCGTACAGTTCAGGTTGCCCGTCGCGGCCATCTGGCCGCCGCTAGGCACCGAAATCGTGTCTACGAACACCGTATCGCCGCGCGGGTCGCGCACCAGCAGGCGCATGTCGGCATTGGTGTTCCACAACAGGCTGATCTCGATCGAACCACGCGGCAGGCCAAGATCAAGCACCTGCTGCGGCAGGTCCCCGGTTGGGCCTGTCAGCAGCAGTTCATAGCCGCCTTCTGTCCCGCCTACGTCCTTGCCGTAGCGGGTGGCGATAATATAGTAGGTGCCATCGTTAATCAGGCGGCGATTCAGGATTTGCGAGTCCGTCTCTCCCTCGGCGAAGTCATCATTCGAGTCGATAATGATGCCTTCGGAATCAAGCAGCAGTAGCAGGGTATCCAGACTGCCCGATGTCGCATTGGCCGTGACCGAGATAATGTCGTTGGCGAAGCCCTCAAACGAATACACCTGATAGTAACCGCCGCTGGTGATAATGCCCTCGACCAGCGCGTCGCGGATGATGGGCTGCGGGTTCGTCAGAAACTCCTGCGTGGGCAGCGGCAGCACGGTGGTGTCGGTGTAGAGGCCGCTGGCCCCGGCGGTCATGGTGCCGTCGCTATACACCACAAAGCTGCTCAGGTAAACCTCGTTTGGCAGCAGGCTGCCCTCAATTGTATCCAGCACCTCGCCGTCCAGCGTCACGCTGATGCTAAAGCTCGCCGGGTCTGCTGTCGGGCAGTCCTCCAGCGGCTGATAGTAGATCAGCAGTTCAAAGCTGCCCGTCGGCAGCGAGCCAGCCGGCCACGAAGCCTGCTCGGTGGGCGCGCTGGCCGTAACATCATTACACACGCTGTTGACGTTCACGCCAAACACGCCGCCGCTTGCCACCTGTGGCGTGGCGAAGCGCAGGCTGCCGCCTACAGGGTCGCGCACTTCCAGGTCAAGGTTGGCGGTAGAGTTCCATGTCATCGAAATCGTCAGCCCGGTGGCTGTCAGAATCTCGCCCGGCGCAAAACTGGCCGCTACGGTTGCGGTGGGGGTCGCCTCATCAACTGCTTCCGTCGCCTCGGGAGTGGCTTCTGTCGTAGCTTCTTCGGTAGCGTTCTCCGGGGTCGCGGCGACACCAACAAGGCTGGGCGTGGCGGCGGCTTCTGTCTCTTCCGCTTCACCAGTCGCTTCTGCTGTCGCCTCGCCCTGCCCGCCTGCCTGTTCCAGCGTCAGGGTAAACGTGCTGTTTTCTGGCAGCAGTACGCCAATGGCGGAGAACACGGTGACGTAATAAGTCTCCGTGCGGGGCAGCGTGACCGCCTCAACCGTCGTCACGCCCGAAAGCTGGAAGCCCTGTGCCAGCGGCGTACCCGCCGCATCGCTGACCAGCAGCGCCAGCCCCGACCCGGCCTCACTGCTCACCGTTAAGGTGACGCTCTCGCCTTCGGTGCCTTCAAACGTATACACCTGCCCCACGTTGACCGAGTCCAGCGTCCCGCTCACAGGTGTACCGGGCGTAAGCACACGTGCGTCGTCCTGCGCCAGCACAATGGCCGTAGCGACCAGCACCACGACCAGCGATAACAGGCGCAAAATGTTTTTTAAAGAACGTCCAGCCATGAACGTTTCCTCCATGTCGCTTTCCGATGCAATTCAGCTTCGCAAGTGTAGCCGACAGGCCACGCTTTCACCAGACTGCTCACTAGTCGCTAATGACCGATACCGCCTCGACAGGCTGCGCGGTTGCTGGCCTGAGCGGAGAAATCTCGACAAAGGTCGTTGTTCCCTCGTAAACCTCGATAATCCTGGAGACACGTTCACCGCGAATGTTGACGATCACCTCATAACGCCCGACAGGGACATCACCTACCGCGAAGTTCTCATTCCAGGCCGGGTCAGAGCGCACGTCCAGCGTGTTCCCCTGCAAAATATACGTCGTCGTCGTGTCATGCACCAGCCCGGTAGACCAGCGCTTGATCGTGACATCCGCGTCCATCACCAGATCGCCAAAGGCATCCGTCACCCGCCCGGCGATCACCCCGGTGCCAACGTAAGGCACCATCCACAGCACCGGGTTGTAAGTGCTGCGATAATGATTCTCGCCCAGCCGCACCTCAAAATGCACATGCGAACCGCTGACGCGCCCGGTTTCGCCCACCAGCCCGATCACGTCGCCCGCGTTGACATACGTTCCGCGCTCCACCAGCGCCGCTGAAAGGTGCGCGTAGATCGTCCACAGCGGCTGGCCGCGATAACCAAAGTCGTGCTGGATGGCGACCACGTTTCCATAACTTGGCGAATTCTGGTAAGTGCCATTGGCCGCCCAGATGACCTCGCCAGCGGCGGCGGCGCGCACTGTCTCGCCCACCGGGTTCGGCATGTCAATGCCGTGATGGATCGGCCACACGTTTTCCTCGTTTGGCCCGTCCGAGCCAAACCCATAATAAAACAGGCCGTAATTGGTGGCGTTAGAATCCACCGGGCGCTGAAACCAGTAATGGTCACGCCCCAGCGGGTCACGCGAGAGCGGCGGGATCAGCGGGGGCGGCTGCCAGACCGAAGGCGGGCGCGTGACAGACTGCGCGGTAACGGCCACGCCAGTCGCCACAAGCGCGGCGGTTGGCGGGGGCGGGGTCGGCGTGACCACGTTCAACAGCGTCGGCGTGGCGAACACGTTCCCCTCAACCAGCGCAGGCTCAATCGGGATCAGCCCGGTATCGCCAGCAGGTGATGGCAGCGTGGGCGGCACAAACGGCTGCGTGGGGATGGCGATGGTAGGCAGCGCGGTGCTGTTGCTGCCGAAGCCCTCGCTCAGAATGCTTTGCCACGAGTTCGCTTCGGCGGTCGGCACGGCCTCTGTCGGCACGACCACCTGCGCCACAGGCACAGGCTGCGCGTTATTCATCACCACAAAGCCGAAGATTCCCAACGCGCTGAGCGCCAGAAACAAGGCGGGAAAGCTGGTCTGCCGTCGCATCAACCGCCCTCCTCTTCCTCCAACTGCACTGTGGGCGGCGGCGGAAGCAGCGGCGCGACAGTGGCCTGCTCAGGAATCAGCGTCGGCTGGGTGGGGGCAGTCGTGGCGACGGGTTCACTTTCCGCATCGCCCGCGTCATCTGTTGGCGGCTGCGCGGGGATGGTCGTGGCGCGCGGCGCGAAACCGCCAAGCTCACCCTCGGTGTAAATTTCGCGCATGGCATCGTACCACGCCAGACCTTCCGGCTTGTAGAACATCCAGTAATTAATGCTGTTGAAGTTGGCGCGCCAGTCCGTCCCGGCAGGCAGCCGCTCCCAGCCGTAATCCTCGGCCAGCCGCGTCAGGTCTACGTAATAGCCCTGCGGCACAGAGGGGCGCACCCGCCCGCCCTGATTATAAGCGTCCACGTCGCCCTGATTGCGGCTGATGAAATCCCACGGCAGATGGCGCAGCGGTTCGCCAAGCTGCCCGTCCTGCGCGTCGTCTGCCACGCGCACGAACACGCGCCAGAACGTGTTCAGTTCGGTATCTTCGCGGACAAGCTCAATCGGCGGCGGAAAACCAGCGATGTTGTTGCGGTTAATGGCGAAGCCGCGCCCGGTCATGTGCCAGTTCCGGCGTTCCTCGCCCGGCTGTGGCAGGCGCTCAATGCTCCAGAAGGCATCTTCCAGTTCGCCCAGGAAGTCCAGCCCGGCGGCGGTGTTCACACGCGCGCGCAGGGCATTGAACGAATCGTTTACCCGGTCACTCAGCGCGGCAATCGGCGTGTCCACGCTGATGCTCTGGAGTTTATAAGGCGGGTCACTGTTGGCGCGTTCTGCCTGTTCCACAAACAGCGGCTCGGTGATGGCTGGCTCAAGCCCGCCGCTGTTGACCAGCGCGGGCGGCAGCGGGGCGGATGTCCAGTCCGGGCTGGACGACCCCTGCGAGACGTTCACCACCAGCGTCGCCACGCCCTGCTGGGCAAACGGCACCGCGATCATCTGCGTGCCATCAAACGACTCGACCATCACGATCAGGCTCGCGCCGTCGGGCGACCACGTGGGCGAACTGCCCCGCCCCAGCACCTGCGCGGGCGCGTCGGGGTCGCTGATGGACTTCACAAAGACCTTCTCCACACCTTCATCTACCGCGCTGTAAGCCAGCAAATCACCATCCGGCGACCATGCCGGGTGATCCTCGTTGCGACCGGGGGAGTTGGTGATGTTGATGGCCGCCTCGTCGCGCGGGTCGTCCAGCGAAACGACGTAAATATCCTGACTGCCATCGCGCCATGAAACAAAGGCGATGCGCCGTCCATCCGGCGACCACGCAGGCGAAAAATCCGGCTCCGGGTGCGCGGTCAGGCGCAGGGTCTGCCCCGCGTCTGCCCCTTCCAGCTTCATGATATAGATGTCAAGGTTGCCGCCCTGATAACTCTCGTAAACCAGCCACTGGCTGTCGGGACTCCAGCGCGGCCCGCCCTGAAACGACAGGTCATAGGTCATGCGCGTCGTTTCGCCGCTTTGCATATCGCGGATGTAAATTTCCCAGTTGCCATCCTGCCGCGAGGCATACGCCAGACGGCGGCCATCGGGCGACCATGCCGGGTCACGCTCGTCTTCCGGGCTGTTCGTCAGGCGCAGCGGGGTACGCTCCCCCACGCCTACCAGCCATACATCATCCTGCCCGCGCTCGCGCACGACGTAGGCGAGGCTGCCTCTTGCTTCCAGAATTTCGGGAATGGGTGTCGCGGTTGGAACCGCTGTGGGCAGCGCGGCGGCCACACTCTGCGGCGTAACGTCCTCGGTCGAGGCGGCTAAAGCCAAGTTATTGGCCGCATTCAACCCGACAGACGGGTTCACCGCGAATGTATTCTGCGGCGTGGGGTTCGTCGCCCACAGCACAATCACGATCAACGCCGCCAGCAGCACGACGATGACCCCGCTTAGCACACGGTTCTGCGCCCGCAGCGGGTCTTCGGCGAGGTTCGCTTCCAGTTCTGCCCGTGCCGCGCGCCGCGCCATCACCGACCCGGCGGACTGTCCCGCATAGCGCCCGGCAAACCCGAACAGTCCCAGTATCCACAGCACCACCGCGCCCACCGCCGCGAAAACCACCCGCAGCACCGACCACACCGCCAGCGCGATGCGCCGTATAACAGCCCAGACTCTCCCCAGCACGCCCCGGCGCACAAACCCGGCGTTTTCCACCACAGCGTCGCTCAGCGCCGCACTGATCTTCAGTACCAGCAAGCCAAATTTGTCAGTTATACGATAAGCACGTACCAGCATCGAACCTTCAACCCTGATTTTTCTTCTGCCCTGAATTGTACTTTTAAATACCCTCTACAGCAAAGCGTCAGAATCAATTGCGCGAAACACCGGGCTGATGTACTGTTAAACGACATCTATCGTAAAAGCATCATTTGAGGAGTCAACATCCATGCGCCGCCCGTTCAGACGCATTCCGCAGTTACTGGTGATTGGCCTGCTGCTGGCTGTCGTGGTTTCGACACCCGTACTGGCCCAGGACACCATCCACATCGTGCAGCCCGGCGAGAATCTCTATCGCATCGCCCTTCAGTACAATGTGACGATTGCTGCCCTTGCCCAGGCTAATAACATCGCCAATACGACACGGATTTATGTCGGGCAGCAGCTTGTCATCCCTGACCTTACCGAGGCGGTGGAAAACCCGCTGATCGCTGGCGACCCCACCTTCCACGTGGTGCAGGCGGGCGAAACGCTGGCGAACATCGCCAATCGCTACGGCCTCACGGCTGACCAGTTGGCGCAGCTCAATAACATCGCCGACCCGAACCGCATCCAGCGCGGGCAAACCCTGACCATCCTCGCCCTGCCGCCCGAAGCGCTGGCGCAGCCGGAGTCGCAGACCGTCGCAGCGCTGCCAGATATGACCAATGCAGCGGCTTATACCGTCCAACCGGGCGAGACGCTGGCCGAAATCGCCCAACGCTTTAACATCACGTGGCCGGCCATCGTGCAGGCCAACAGCATCACCGACCCCAACGCCATCCAACCCGGCCAGATGCTGGTCATTCCGCAGGCCAACACTGTGGTAGACCTCGGCATCATTGATCCTTCGCTTGCGCCCGTTGCCGGGCCAGCGCCTACCGTCACGGTGGGCAAGCAGATCATCGTCAGCGTCAGCCTGTCGCGCATTTATGCCTATGAAGACGGGCGACTGGTTCGCAGCGCGCTGGCCTCTATGGGACTGCCCGCCACCCCGACGATCACGGGCAGCTTTACCGTCCAGCGCAAATACGAATCACAGATCATGAGCGGGCCGGGCTACTACCTGCCCAATGTGCAGTGGATTTCCTACTTCTACGCGGGATACGCCATTCACGGCACCTACTGGCACAACAACTTCGGCCAGCCGATGAGTCACGGCTGTGTCAACCTGCCCAACGACGAGGCCAGGTGGTTCTACGATTTCGCGCCAGTCGGCACGCCTGTGCTGGTGCTGGCGTAACGCAGCAAAACGGGCGGGTTGCTCACCCGCCCGTACAGTTATCACTACACTGTTACAGCGGCCTTAGTCGGCCAGAAGCGCGGCCATCTCCGCCAGCCGCGTTGCATAGCCCATTTCGTTATCGTACCACGCGGCAACCGACACCAGATTCTTGTTCATCACCTGAATCAGCGGCAGGTCAATGATCGAGGAGTGCGAATCGCCAACAATGCGCGACGATGCCCATTCCTCCTCCAGCACACCCATCACGCCCTTCAGCGGCTCGCTGGCGGCGGCATCGCAGAAGGCGGCCTTCAGTTCCTCGGCGCTGGTTTCACGCTCGACCACCGCGTTCACCTCCGCGATGCTGCCCGTGCGCGTGGGTACGCGGTAAGCCTTGCCGGTAATCTTGAGGTCAGGCCAGATGAACAGCAGCGCCTTGGCCGCGCCAGACGAGGACGGGATGATGTTCTCCGTCGCCGCCCATGAGTCGCGGCGGTCTTTCATCGGCTGGTCGGTCAGCGACTGGGTGTTGGTGTAGGCGTGAACTGTGGAGAACAGGCCAGACTGAAAGCCAACCGTGTCCAGCAGCACTTTGACCACCGGAGCCAGCGCGTTGGTGGTGCAGCTTGCCATGCTGACAATCCGGTGCTGATCCGGGTCATAAGTATGGGTGTTGATGCCCGGCAGCAGTACCGCGTCGCAGTCATCCGTTGTCTTACTCGCCGCGCTCACCAGCACCCGCTTAGCGCCCCGGTCGAGGTGCGCCTGCGCCCCGGCACGCACTGTCGCGCGCCCGGTACAGTCAATCACGACATCTACCCCCAGCGCGCCCCAGTCCGGCAGTTCGTCTTTGGTATTGAAATAAGCGATCTCACGCCCGCCAATGACAAAGCCCGAGTCTGTCGCCCTTACTTCCTCGTGCCAGCGGCCATAATTCGAGTCCACCTCGAACAGCGCGGCAAAGGTTGGAATATCACGAATATCCGAAACCGAAACTGGCGTAAACAGATTCCGCTTCAGGCCAGCCTTAAGGGCGGAACGCCCAATGCGCCCGAAACCATGAATAGCAACTTTCCCCATGATCGCCATCCTTCCATGTTGATTGGGTAATAAAGTTGAGAACACACAAATGTAGAAATGCAGTGTTTATGACGCTTCTGGCGGGGCAGCGTCGCCTGCCAATCCTAGCAGGTCAGCATTTGCCTGCATAGCGTTTAATACGACCTGAATATGCTCGTCCAGCGGCACACCCAGGCTTTGCGCGGCATGTTCAATCTCTGCCCGGTTCACCGGCGCAGCGAAGGCTTTGTCTTTCCATTTTTTCTTCACGGATTTCA
Organism: uncultured Anaerolineaceae bacterium; assembly: GCA_964548765.1. Lineage (GTDB taxonomy): Bacteria > Chloroflexota > Anaerolineae > Aggregatilineales > Phototrophicaceae > JAIOHN01. The sequence continues at coordinate 6,028 of CAZJSU010000009.1, read as the reverse complement.
CGCTGACATCCAGCACGCTTTTAGAAGGCCGCACCAGCGCCACAGCGGTGATAAAGCCGGTCAGTTCATCCACAGCGACCAACGCTTTTTCCATGTCGCTCTCTGGCTTTACCCCGGTAATTTCCTCCGCGTGGGAGAGTATCGCGCGGATCGCTTCTTCAGGCAGGCCGCGCTCGCGCAGGATTTTTGACCCGACAACAGGATGACCTTCGACGCTGACATCCGGGTTCTGCTCGTAATCAAAATCGTGGATTAGCCCCACTACGCCCCACTCGTCCGGGTCGCCACCGAAGCGCCCAGCATAGGCACGCATGGCCGCCTCTACAGACAGCATGTGCCGCTTGAGCGAGTCGCTGCTGGTAAATTCATTCACAAGCGCCCAGGCCTGTTCACGAGTCCACACAGTTTCCTTCGTCCTCTCGTTAGGAGTCGCACGCCCGAATTTCAAGCGGTGCGTTGGTTTCAAAGACGTTCACGCTGATGCGAAATTGATCGCCGATAATGATCTGCCCCGGGGTGCGTAGTTCCCACGTGCCGGTATATAACCCGCCTGTACGCGGCGTGGTCCCCCGGAAACACAGAACCAGTTCTTCGCTGGGGTTAATGCGCTCGCGGATGAATATCGGGCGAGCGTCGAAGTCCTCTTCCGCCACAAACATGAATGACGTGTTGCGCTCCCACGCACAGCTTCCGGTATTGAGCAGCACGATCTGGCGCTCGTAAGGCGTGTTCGCGCTGTAAAACTCCCCATTCGCGGGCGTTTCCTCGATGATCTCGTAATCGAAATCGCAGGCAGCGACGGTGAGCGTAATTTCCTCCCAGAAGCGCGTCGCCGCGATCTGCGTCTGCGTCGTGTCCGGGGTGGGGGTAAGGGTGTCCGTCGGCGTGGGGGTAATCGTCGGCGTATCGGTTGCCGTAGGGGTATCGCTCGGCGTATAAGTCGCGGTCGCCGTTGGCGTGCGTGTCGGCGTATCGCTCGGCGTGTAACTGGCCGTGGCCGTCTCTGATGGCGTAATGGTTGGGGTATCGCTCGGCGTATCGGTTGGTGTCGCCGTCGCTGTGTCCGTCGGGGTTGCCGTTTCCGTCCACGTCGGGGTGACAGTCGGCGTGCTGGTTGAGCTTGGTGTCAGCGTCGCGGTGGGCGTGTCGCTTGGCGTGGCAGACGCTAAAAAGGCCAGCGCCGGGAAAACGCCGTTGTTCATCCCCACCAGATAACCGCCGAACAGGATGATCGCCGCGCCGATACCGCCCAGCAGCCACATGGGCGCAGGCGAACGGCGGCGCGGCGGCGCGCCCATGACCGCCGTTTCTGAAAGAGCCTGCGTCGGGGCGGCGGGCAGCGATGAGCCGGTGGCCGCCAGTTCGCCCGTCTGCGCCGGAATCACTTGCGATACGTTGGCAATCGTCTCGCCGCGTTCAATACGCTCCAAATCCTGAATCAGATCATTGGCGCTTTGATAGCGGTCTTCAACATCCTTCGCCATCAACCGCATGACCAGATGCTCAACCGCTTCGGGATATTCCGGGTGATGATCGCGCACCGAAGGCATGGGCGCGTTCAGATGTTTGAGGATAATCGCCAGCGGCGCTTCACCGTCGTAAGGCAGCACTCCGGTCAAAAGCTGGTAAAGGATGATGCCCAGCGAATACAGGTCAGACCGCTCGTCCCCTGCTTCGCCCAGCCCCTGCTCAGGAGCCATGTAAGCAGGCGTGCCGACCATGCCGCCGCTGGCGGTAAACTGCACCCCGGTCACGATCTTGGCGATGCCGAAGTCCGTCAGCACCACGCGCTCATCATGATCGAGCATCAGGTTTGCGGGCTTCACGTCGCGGTGGATCATGTTACGGCTGTGGGCATAAGCCAGCGCCCCGGCGGCCTCGCGGACAATCCGCAGCGACTCGGTATAAGGCAGCAGTTCGCCCTGATTGCCCATTTCCGTAAGGCGGTCTTTTAACGTCGGCCCTTCGATCAACTCCATGACCATGTAGTAGCTTTCGCTCTCCGGGTCAAAGTCAAAGTCGTAGACCTGCACGATGTTGGGATGCTTCAGGCGGGCGACGTTCTGCGCTTCGCGCAGGAAACGATCTTTAAACTCCGGGTCGTCGGCCAGGAAGGCGTGCAGAACCTTGATCGCCACGTAGCGGTCAAGGTTAGCATGATACCCCTTGTAAACTTCCGCCATCCCACCACGCCCCAGGCGTTCGTGGATGTCGTATTTTCCTAGCTTTCGTCTCGACACAGGTGGTTTAAAAGCCTTCGATGATTGCAAAACTAAGCGGATAAAAGTTTGTAATTTTCAAACCACAGTATACTCTATGCAATTGCCCCCTGCCACTTATCATACACCCTAAAACGCGAGTCCTAAGAGGGAAAAATGGCGTATTTTACCGGCTTACGATGAAAAAACCGCCGCCGGGTTTTCTAACCAGCGCGTAAATACCTCGCCCAGCAGGGTTTCCAGATACGGCGTGACACCCCAGAAAGCTTTCAACGCCAGATATTCCTCGACAAAAGCCTGCTCCCCCGGCGCTGTCCGTTTGACCGCGCGGATCATCAGATTACGGTCGGTGTGTTCGCTCGCCACAAACTGCACCACATCGGTTCTATAACCCATAATGCGCAGGATCAGCGCACGGAACGAATCGGTCAGCAGGTCAGCCATGCGCTGCTTCAGGATGCCATGCCGCAGCACAGGCTGAAATGGCGGAACCGCCTCCAACTGGGCGTTCAGGTGATGGTGACAGCACGGCACAGCCAGAATCAGGCCAGCGTCATGGCGGATGCCCTGTGCCAGCGCGTCGTCGGTCGCCGTGTCGCAGGCGTGCAGCGCCAGCACAATATCCGGCGGTACCTCCGGCACGTAATCGGCAATGGACGACTGCACAAAACACAGATCACCCAGCCCCATCTGCTGGCTGCTGGCGCTGCTTTTGGCGATGAGCTTTTCGTTCACGTCCACGCCGACCAGTTCCGCCGGAATATCTTTAATGTGATTGATGTAATGATAAGCGGCGAAGGTCAGATAGGATGAGCCGCAGCCGCAGTCCAGAATATGCAGCGGCGTATGCTCAAACTGTTCCAGCGCGCCCGTATGATCGAGCAGCTTCAGGAACTCGTTAATCTGCGCGAATTTACCCTGCATGTCGGCCTTAATCCGCCCATCCGCGCTCTGGATGCCCACCGCTTGCAGGAACGGGTCGGGCTGGTCGGCGGGCAGCGGCAGGTTCTTCACGGCATCATGCGCCAGGTCAGGCTGGCGCGTGGCCTGCGCCTTGCTGCGGTGCAGGATCGCCTTGCCCTTTTTCGTGATCTGCCAGTTCAGGTCTTCATCCACCGTCTGCACTTGAATGCTGTGAAACGGCAGCGCCAGCAGTTCATCGAGGTGGGCTGCAGCCTCCTCCGCCTCGTAATTCCTGGTGATGTCCTGCCGGGCGGTGAAGTGGGAAAATTGCAGATGACGACGGTTCTTCACGATGACCGGGCGCGCAGTCACCATGCGCCAGGGCAGTTGGTCGCTGATGCGCCCCTTCAGCGTCAGCGCGACAAAAGCCGCTTCGTCCAGCACCGCCGCTTTCACGGCCTCGCGGTAATCCTGTCTTTTCATCTGCAAAATTCCCTCACAAACTGACGGAAGCACTCAGCCGCCCGCCGCGATGCCCTGAATGCCACCCTCGGTCATTTTGCGCGCGTCCAGCGCTTCGTCGGCTTCGGCCTCGGTCATATAGCCCAGTTCCACCACGATCTCGCGGATGCTGCGATCTTCTGCCAGCGACTTTTTGGCGACTTCCGCGCCTTTAGCATAGCCGATGATCGGGTTAAGCGCGGTCACTAGAATCGGGTTCTTCGCCAGCCAGCTTTCGGCCTTGTCCTTGTTGATAATCAACCCCACGATGCACCTGTCGGTAAACGCGCTGATCGAGCCGATCATCACGTGCATCATCTCGAACAGGTTATGCGCGATGATCGGCATCATCACGTTCAGTTCAAGCTGCCCGGCCTGTGCCGAGAGCATCACGGTCAGGTCGTTGCCCATCACATGAAACATCGCCATGTTCAGCATTTCCGCCATCACCGGGTTCACCTTGCCGGGCATGATTGAAGAGCCGGGCTGCACGGGCGGGCAGGTGATTTCTGCCAATCCGGTGGTCGGCCCGCTGGAAAGCAGGCGGATGTCGTTGGCGATGCGGGTGAAATCCTGCGCCGAAGTCCGCAGCGCGCTGGAGAAAAAGGTCGCGTCCTGATGCGACTGCATCGATTCAAACAGGTCGTCGGATTCATAGACCGTAATCCCGGTAAGTTCGCTGATCTGCTGGATCATGCGCGCGTGATACTCGCTGTGCGCGTTCAGCCCGGTGCCTGTCGCCGTGCCGCCGATGCCCAGCCGCCGCAGCCCTTCCGCCGCCTGCTGAATTTTTTCGATATTGCGCTCAATCGCTTTGGCATACGCGCCGAACTCCTGCCCCAGCCGCACCGGCACCGCGTCCTGCAAGTGCGTGCGCCCGCTTTTCACCACATCGTCCGCCTCGGCAGCTTTGGCGCGAAAGGCGTTAGCGCTGTGCTGCAAGGTGGCGATCAGCTCATCCAGCCGCCACAGCGCGCCCAGCCGGATCGCGGTCGGGATCGTGTCGTTGGTACTCTGCGCCATGTTCACATGGTCGTTGGGGTTCACGGGCTTCTGGGGATCGTCCAGCTTGTAGCCGAGGATTTCGTTAGCGCGGTTGGCGATGACCTCGTTGGTGTTCATGTTGTGGCTGGTGCCTGCGCCCGCCTGGAACGGGTCTACCACGAACTGATCGTTGTGCTTCCCCGCGATCACTTCATCAGCGGCCTGTATAATCGCGTCAGCCAGCTTCGCGTCCAGCAAGCCGAGGTCTTTATGCACAGCGGCAGCGCTGCGTTTAATGACCGCCATGCTCCAGATAAAGGCCGGGTACGGCTTTAAGCCGCTGACCGGGAAATTCTGCACCGCGCGCTGGGTCTGCGCGGCGTAGTAAGCATTCGCCGGGACCTTCACCTCGCCCAGCGAGTCCCTTTCAACACGATACTCGGTCATTTTTAAAACTCCTTTTACCGCAGCCCACAGGCGCGATAGGCATTCCTCAATCAAACAAAAAGACGCTACGATTGTAGCGCCTTTTCCAGCATTTGTGAAACGTGAAACTAACCAGTCACCGCTGTATAGCGGCGGGCGACCTCGTCCCAGTTGACCACGTTCCACCACGCCTTGATGTAGTCCGGGCGGCGGTTCTGGTAGTTGAGGTAATAGGCGTGTTCCCAAACATCCAGACCGAGGATGGGTGTCCGGCCTTCCATCAGCGGGGTGTCCTGATTAGGCGTAGAGGTGATCTCCAGCGCGCCGTTGGTGCTGGCGACCAGCCACGCCCAGCCAGAACCAAAGCGCTTGGCGGCGGCATCGGCGAACTTTTCCTTGAAGCCGTCGAAGCTGTCGAACGAACTGTTGATCGCATCGGCAAGCGCGCCGCTGGGCTGGCTGCTGCCACCGGGCTTCATGACTTCCCAGAACAGCGTGTGGTTGGCGTGGCCGCCGCCGTTGTTACGCACTGCTGTGCGGATGGCTTCCGGCAGGCTGTCCAGCGTCGCCAGTATTTCTTCGATGGATTTGTTCTGGTATTCAGGGTGGCTCTCCAGCGCGGCGTTGAGGTTGTTCACATACGCCTGATGATGCTTGCCATGATGAATTTCCATAGTGCGCGCGTCAACGTGTGGCTCCAACGCATCGAACGCATAAGGCAGCGAAGGCAGTGAAAACGCCATGATATTTTCTCCTTAGAGTTTTATAGACCAATACAAAGCGCCTTGATAATAACATATAGGGCATTAAGAAACGATGAAATCCGTCTATGATAAGGGTAAGAAATGCCCATTCCCGACTTTTGTACAGGACTGCAATGGCCTTTTGACCGCTGTTCGTGGCGGTGATAGCATGTGTTTTGTTTAATGAAGCTGATGATGTCAGCGACCCCCGGTGAAAACCGGGAGCTTGTAAAAGCTCAGGCTGACCAGCCT
>CAZJSU010000008.1:0-86216 GCA_964548765.1 uncultured Anaerolineaceae bacterium | reverse complement strand
TTACTAGACCCCCAGCAGCCACTTGCGCGCCGCCAGCGTAGGTTGGAAGGCAGCAACCAGCAGGTGTAGGAAGGTGCGTGTCACAATCACCGCTGTAAACAAATTGATAATCAGGCCAAGTGCCAGTGTCAGCGCGAAGCCGCTGACGATGCTCGCACCGGGAGTCTGGCCGAACAGAAACAGGATGCCACAGATAATAATGGTCGAAAGGTTCGAGTCGCGGATAGAAGCCCATGCCCGATCAAAGCCAGCGACCAGCGCCGTGTTCAGGTCTTTCCCGGCGCGCAGTTCCTCTTTGATGCGCTCAAAGATCAGGATATTGCCATCCACCGCCGTGCCAATGCTAATCAAAAAGCCCGTGACCGCAGGCAAAGTCAGCGTCACCGGTATCAGTTTGAATACAGCCAGATTAATCAGGATGAACACGCCGAGCGCGAGGTCTGCCGCCAGCCCCGGAACACGATAATAAATCAGCATGAACATCAGCACCGTGACCACCCCGATGATGCCAGCGCGCAGACTGCGATTAATCGATTCCTGCCCCAGCGAAGCGCCGACCCGCTCGGCACTCTCGACACTCAGCGGGATGGGCAGCGCGCCGGAGCGCAGTTGAAGCGCTAGCGTCCTGGCCTCTTCCTGCGTAAACGCCCCTTCGATCACGCCGCCGGTGGTGAGTTCGGCCTGAATGGTGGGCGCAGACAGCACCACCCCGTCCAGCACAATCGCCATCGGCTGGCCGATATGCGTCGCCGTGTACGGACCAAAGGTCTGGCTGGCTTCGGAAGTAAGCTCGAACTGGATAAACCACGACCCTGTTTGTGGGTTGACCTGTGGGACAGCCGCCTGTAACCCCGCTCCGGTGATTACGGTTTCAAAGGGCTGGTTTGTCTGCGGGTTAGGAATGCCTTCCAACTCCGGCACGGCTGTGTCCCCGCCGTTATCGCTGGTTTCGGCGGCCTGCCGCTGCTGCTGGATCAACACCTGTTGGGTAGTCAGTATCTTCTGACCTTCATATTGTCGCCCACTTAAACCGCTGAAATCCACAAACTCCAGTAGCGCGGTTTCGCGGATAGTGTCAATGGCCTGCTGTGGATCGTTGACTCCCGGCAGTTCGACCAGAATGCGGTCACTGCCAACCACCTGAATCGTCGGCTCCGATACACCAAGAGCATTGATACGGCGGCCAACATTATTCGCGGCCTGCTGCAAGTCCTCAGCGCTGTATGAACCCGGCGGCAGGTCTGCCTTGAGCAGTACGCGCAGCCCACCGACCAGATCAAGCCCCAGACTTTGCTGTGCATTCAGGACGATATCTGGCTCACAGTTATTATCCGTATCCAGATGAATCCCCTGAAGGGCGTTGACCTGCTCGTAAGTCGGACAATCCGGCGAAATATTATTGATCTTTGTATCTGGCAAACTCACCCACAACGCAAAGCCAGCGAGCAGCACGATAAAGACCAGCCAGCGGATATGGCGGCCCATAAATTCCCTTTCTGTGGCGTATCAGTGTTGTAACAATCTGATAAAACTTAAGCTTGTGTCTGGCGCTGCTCGGCTTCGAGTCCTTTACGGGCGTTCTCGGCCAGTTCTTCCGGGTCAAATGGCGAAAGCAGCGCGGCGGCGATCATACGCACGACCAGCCCATCAGCCAGTTCAACATAAGCGATGCCCGCTTCTGCTTCCAGCCCCACCACGCGCCCGATAATGCCCCCTGCCGTGATGACCTCATCACCCTCGGCCAGCGCGCGCACAAAGCGCTGCCGCTTCTGGAAATCGCGCTGCTTGGGGAAAATGACCATGCTCCAGTACGCCCCCATCGCCAGCGCCATAATCAACGCCAGTAAAACGATCTCCTGCATTTCCGGTAAACCTCAGATTCTGATGGAAAAACCGCCACCATTATAACCCCCCGCTCCGGCATGACAACTCTTAAGGTGATGACCGGACGTAAAACCAGCCCACGTTCTGCCCGTTGTACGGGCCGCCTGTCGGCCCCACAGCCACATGCAGCGGATAACTGCCGGGAACCGCTTCATCCGGCCAGACAATCGCGTGCCATGTCGAAAATGTGCCGCGCCAGTTTTCGGTCTGGTAATCGGCATCAAACGACGGGAATACAGGCAAGTCCAGTGCCTTGACTGCCAGATGCAGGTTGGCGGGCAGGCTGCCTGTCACCTGCCAGTCGAGCCTTATCCGCGCCGTCTCGCCGGGCTGCGTGATGCTGTCTCCATCCGTTGCCAGCCCGACCAGCCTGAGGCCATCATAATCAGCCTGCGCCTCTTGCCGCTGCAACTGCTTAAGCGCGGTGGTGCGCTCGAAGATCGTCACCGGCCCGGATGAATAACGCGGGTCGTCAAATTCAGCCACTTCCCGGTAGCTGGCGCGAAACCACGCATCATCGCCGATGAGATAGTTATACAGCACCAGCGGCGCACCGCGAAACCGCTGGAACACCAGATAATCCGGCGCATACTTCGCCAGCCAGCTATACAGATCGCCACGTTCCAGCATGTCGGCCACATCGGGCTGCAACAGGCCGAGATAATCCGTCATCCAGCGGTCTGCATAAAACCCAACCTGCCCCACCTCCGCCACGCCGACTGTCGCATCGGCTGGTGTATTAGCGTTCAGCCACTCGCCCACCTCACGATACACCTGCCAGTCCACAATTGGCAGCATCACATCCATCTCGCCGCCTGTTTCAAAATAGCGGTTGATGTGGCTAAACGACATCACAGGCGCGGCAATCACCAACGCGCCAACCACGCCCACCACCACGTTGGCAGCGCCGGGATGCAGCCTGCTTACCAGCCAGCGCCTCATGTAATCCACGCCGTAGACAGCCAGCAGAATCACCCCCGGCAGCAGCGGCACATAATACCAGCGATAGGGCGCAGTACCCAGGACAGCGTAAGCCAGCAAATGGAGCGCCCCCCATAGGGCGATGAACAGCGTTGTCCATGCAGGCCGCGCCCACAGCCCGACCAGCATTAAAACGCCCGCCAGCAGATAAAATGGACTCTGCGCGATCAGGCTGGCTACGATGAGCCTTAGACCCTCAAAGATGCCGACGTGTGGCCCCAACCCGGTAATGCCCAGTTCTGCCTGAGCGCTTTTCGCGCCCAGCGTTACAGGCAGCGGCGAGCCGTAAGTGACTATGCCCCACACGGCAAAACACAACACAGGCACAGCCGCCGCAGCCGCGTAACTGACGACTGTGCGCCACCACTGCCTGCGGGTGTTTACCTGATTAACCGTGCTGCCAAGCGCCACCAGCCCCAACAGCACACCCGGCAGCGCGGCATCAGGCCGTACCAATGTGGCGATGCCGATCACCAACCCGGTCACAGCCCATTTGCCCGCCTGCGCGCAGTATACCGCCAGCAGCACCAGCATAATCCACAGCGGCGTTTCCATCCCCAGCGCCAGCCACAGCGGCGTGCTTAACACGTAGAGCAGGCCACCCCACGCCCGCCAGAGCATCGAGATACGTGAAGGCAGCAGCGTATAAACCAACCCGCCGCCAGCGCCGATCGCCAGCGCCCCCACCAGCCCGCCCAGCACGTGAAAGTCGCTGATGAGAAAACTGCCAGCCGCCAGCAGCATGGCGTAAAGCGGCGCGGTGGTACTCAGCACCACATCGTCGGTGTTGTAGACCAGCCCCCGCCCCGCCGCCAAATGCCGCGCATAGCGGTAAGTGATGAAGCTGTCATCGAGCCGAAACTGGTGCATGAGCAGCAGCCAGATCGCCAGCGCCAGCAGAATCAGTAACGTGGGAATAGCATATTTATCCCGGTATTGCTTGACCAATACCTCTATCCTCCTTACAATAACGGCGCAAATTATACACGAGTGTGTTACTGACCATAGAAACTGAACGAAGTCAGGGAAAATCTCATGCTTAAACTGAGAACATGGATGCCGATTTTGCTGGTACTGTTGGGGCTTATCGTTTTCCCGGCACAGGCTGGCGATGTGATCCTCAACATAAACTCCGGTACAGACAGCACGGTATGGTTTATCTCCGGTGAGCCATCGCTGGTGATGAACGGTTTTGACCTCTCCCCGCTCAATCTGACGCTGCCAGCAGCAATTGATCGTGTCAGCCTTGAGGTGAACACGCCAGTACCCGGTGCTTCGATAGACTTGCTGATCTATGAAGACGGCAACGGCGGCTCGCCGATAGACGCGCGCCTTGTCAGCCAGACACAGGTGAACATAACGCAGGCCGGGACATTCGTCTATGAATTTCCGAACCCGGTGGTGATTAACCAGCCAGTGGTATGGATCGGCTTTTATCTGCCTGTGGATTTCCGCTTTCTGGCCGACACGTCCGGCTCATCTGTCCTCACTTACTGGGCATGGACAGCGGGTGGGCGTTTTAACGTGAACGATCTCGGATCAGCGCAAATTCTAGGCCCGGCAGATGGCTCTGCGCCAGTCAATATTAACATGAACGGCAAAGCGCGCATTACTGCCGAAATCAGCAGCGCCACTGGCGCAACCGCTACCACAACCCCCGGCGGCACCCCACAGATTACAGGCGCGGGCCAGCCCAACATGAGCATCATGCGCCAATACCCGGAAGCCGGCTGTGATACGCTGTATCGGGACACAGAGGATCAGAACATCCTCTTTAACAACGCCTATTCCTTCAACTGCGGCCTGAGCTGGCTGGGTTATGCCCCGGCCAACCCAACGGGCTTTGTACGCCGCCAGCTACTTTATGAAATCACCATTTTCGATACGAATGGTAACGTCGTGGCAACCTACCTGCCGCAGGGAGTCACCCACTGTATTCAGCCTAACCCGGAAGATTTGGAGCGTGCCGTCGTGGGCATTGCCTTCGGCGCACCCCGCCAGTGGGAAATCCTGACCAGTGTGCGTTATGGCAATCTGGTGTGTGCGGACGTGTTTAAAGGCGGCTTTTTATCTTACTTTATACCGGGTTAGCCCCAACTGAAAGGATAGACGCGCCTCATGCGTGTAGAGACGAATGAACGGCTGATTCAACGCAATCGGCGCATCGCGCAGTACCTGTTCTTTTTCAGCTTCGGCGCGCTGATTGCGGCCTTCATCGCCAACTTCAATTACGATCCGCGCTCGGAAACTACGCCGTTAGCGACCATGATACCGCTGCTGCTGCTGCCTGTGGGGCTGGTTGCGACACTGGCATCTGTCCGCATGACCAACCTGTGGATACGGGAACCGCGCCCGGAGCGTGTCGTGCGCGAGGGGCTGAAGGGGCTAAGCAACAAGAGCGTCCTGTACAATTATTACCACTTTCCGGCGCGTCACGTGTTGATCTGCCCGCAAGGTGTTTTTGCCATCGTCACGCGCTTTCAGGATGGCGCGCATCGGGTGCAGGGTGATCGCTGGATCACCGAGGGCGGCGCGCTCAGCGTCTTCATGCGTACCTTTCGGCGGGATGGCATAGGCAACCCCACGCGCGACGCACAGGCCGCCGCTGCTCATGTGCAGAAGCTCATAGCGCCCATCGCCCCGGACGTTGTGGTGCAGCCGCTGATTGTGTTTACCGACCCGCGTGTGCAGCTTACCGTTGAAGACCCTGTAGTGCCGGTACTGTACGCCAACACCAAGCAAAAACCAAACCTGACCGAATTCACGCGTACCTACCCTAAAGCGCACTACCAGACCCTGACACCCGCGCAGATCGAAGCATTTGAGACAGCGACCCTCCCGGAATAACTTCTATGCATAAATCAGCAGCACTCGCCAGCATCATAATTTTGGTGCTGGTGGGTTTCGCCCTACGGCTGTACCGTATTGAGGCTGCTTCCTTTCGTGGGGACGAAGCCTTCACAGTCCTGAACTGGGTGCGCCAGCCGCTTGCAGACACGTTAAGCGGCCCGATCCCCACCAGTGACCCACAACCACCGCTGGCGTATGCGCTGTTTCGTGGCTGGGGGCTGCTGTTTGGCGATGGCGAATTCGCCATGCGGCTGCTGCCCGCGCTGTTCAACCTGATCGGCATTCCGGCGCTTTACGCGCTTGGCTGTCGCATCGGCGGCAGCAGGCTGGGCTTGCTGGCTGCCCTGCTGTGGGCAATACACCCTTTCCAGATATGGCATTCGCAGGACGCGCGCAACTATGCCATCTGGGCGGCCTTAAGCGCCCTGTCGCTGTGGCTGGCGCTGCGCGCGATTGAAAAGCAGCGGCGGGTAGACTGGATATTGTACGTGGGTGCGGCTGTGCTGGCGGCATATACCTATTACCTTGAGTTATTTATTCTGGCCGCGCTCAACCTTTACGTCGCCTATCTGGTCTTTGTGCAGCGCCAGCCCACACGCCGTTTGCTCTATTCATGGGCTATTGCTCAACTCAGCATCGGCCTGCTTCTCGCGCCCTGGTTTTTGCAGGGGCGCTTGCTCACAGGCAGCGGCTACGGCGGCACTTCCACCGGCTTTAACCCGGCGCTGCTGCTGACCGAGTTTCTGCCGACGCTGCTGTTTGGCGTGACGCTTCCGCCGGAATTGTCAGCGCTGCTATGGGTGTTGGTGCTTCCGGTGCTGATGGCCGCCTTGTTCGTGCTTTACCGCCGCAAAAAGCGCTATGCCGTTCTGCTTGCCCTTCTCTGCCTTGTTCCCACCGCCCTGTTAAGCGTGGCTTCGCTCCGGCTGAACATCTTTACGCCACGTTACATCTTAGGCATTGTGCCTGCGCTGCTTCTCCTTGTTGGGGCGCTTGTTGTCGGCTGGAGCAAGCAGAGCAAAAGGCAGGGGCGTTATGGCGCAGCAGCGCTGTTGTTTTTTATGGTGGGGCTGTCTGCGGTGAGCATCTGGTCTTTGTATTTTGACTACGCGAAAACACCTGCGTGGCAGGAATTAACAACCTACCTCCATCAGCATATGCAGCCTGATGATCTGGTCATCCAGTCCTCGTCCGACATCGCCTTTACGTTGTATCACGACGGCTTCAGCGACATCAGATACCTGCCCGCCAACCCCAATCAACCGGATGACGAAATTCGGCAGGTGCTGGAAGAGAGCCAGCATCAATACCGGAGTTTCTGGGTCGTGGCGCAGACCCCGGGCGACTGGCAAAACGCCCATGTGCGCGATCAATGGCTTGCCGAAACTATGCAGCCAGTACGCGAAACCAACATCAACGGCTTGCCTGTGCGCCAGTTTATGCGGTGGGATGTGCGGCCAGAGGAAACCAGCGGGACACCGCTGGCGGCTTTTGACGATACGGCGCAGATTGTCGGCGTTAAGGTCTTCACGCCGCCAGAGCCAAGCGGGGAACTGACGCTTTGGGTCTACTGGCAGCCCATCAACCCTTCAGCCGCGCCGCTGAAGGCGTTCGTGCATCTTACAGGCGCGCCCGTGCCTTCTGGCGGCAGCCTCTGGTCACAGGATGACCAGTTTCCACAGAATGGCAGGATCAGCACAACAGACTGGTCGGCAGATACGGTGTACCGCGACGTTTACAGCCTGCCGACGCAATCGCTCCCACCCGGCGAATACACACTCACCATCGGCCTCTATAACCCGGAAACCGACGCGCGTGTGATGCTTGCAGATGGGAGCGATCATTACACGATAGGCGCTCTCAGCCTGCCGTGAGCGATTACATCTCGTCCAGACGCGCCTGCCACTTGCTGACCAGTTTGTTGTAGATTTCTTCCGAAATCTCGCCCTGCGCCAGCTTCATATCCAGGCCATCAATCATCGCCTGAATTTGTTCGCGCGTTTGTGGCGCACCGCCTGCTGCCGGGGCAGCCTGTTGTGGGCTGCCACCCTGCTGATTCTGCATCATTTGCATCATCATCTGCTGCATCATCATCTGCTGCTGCGCCAACTGCTGCTGAAGCGAGGCCGCCTCGGGGTTCATGGCCGCGCCAAGCTGCTGCCCTACGCCGAGGCCGATGCCCGCGCTTGCCAGCGTGCCGCCCGCGCCCGTGTTGCCTGCCGCTGTCTGGGCGATGGACATACGCTTGACGCGCTCCCACTGGTCAAGGCTGACGTAATCACGCAGCTCGTCTTCCGACACCTGCTTGGCGGTGAAGGGCTTGGCTTCAAAAGCCTTGATACGCAGGCCCATCGCCTGAAACTGCTCGTTCAGCATCGCCAGCGCCGCGCCTTCCAGTTCGCCCAGAATGCGATTGGCATCAGGGATGCTCTGCGCGCCAGACCGCAGCAGGATTTGCGAAATCTCGCCCAGCAGCATGGCCTGAATGCGATCCTTGATGCTGTCCAGCCGGGTAATCGGCTTGCCAACGGCGTACTGCTTGACGAAGCGCACCGGGTCATCCACGCCAATATCAATGACACCATGCGTCACCAGCAGCGCGACCCCAAGCCCCTTGCCTGGTGTTTCCAGCACAATCGGCGGGTTTGTCCCCCAGCCCACCTGCGGCATGTCCTTCAGGTTCACGAAATACAGGTCAGCGGTAAACGGCGTGCGCCCGCTGGTCGCCAGCCCGATCAGGCCGGAAAGAATGGGCAGGTTCGCTGTTGAAAGCGTGTGTCGTCCGGTGGGCAGCGCGTCCAGCGCTTCGCCCCCGCGCACGAAAACTGCCGCCTGGCTCTCGCCCACAATCACCTGCGACCCCATCCGCCAGTCACCGCTGCCCTGTTGTGGCTCGCGGTAGGCGAATTCGTCATCCATCACGTTAGTATGGTCAATGACATCAATAATACGTGGCATTTTCAGTTTTCTCCTTGTAAAGAGTGTTTTTCGATCAGAGCGACTTGTCGAGGTTGGTCAGCACATCTTCGCGCAGCGAGAAGGCTTCGTTGGCTTCTATCGTGAGGGCATCCAGCGCGCTGATCGCCTCAGCAATCCCCTCTTTGCTGACAACCGCCTGCTCCAGCGTATTCAACGCTTCGTCGAAGCGGTCTGCATAGCGAATCTGCGCTTCGTCAAAGCTGTAGAGCTTTTCCATCTCTTCTTCGCCGATACGCACCGCCGCGAAAAACCCGGAATATCCCGGTGTCGCCGCTTTAATACGATCATGATAAGTTTGCAGCTTGGTCTTGGCGCTGCGGGTGCTGCTCATGTAACTGAGGCCACCGCTTTCCACCAGCGCCTTCTCAATGTTTGCCAGACGATTAATGCGCTGTGCCATCTCACCCGCGATGTAATCGCGTAGCATCCGGTCTGCCGTGCGGCGGTCTGCATTATTGTTATATCCCCGGAAACCCGGAATCCGCGCCAGAATGTTCTTGAACGTGCCGCGCTGGCTGACAATTTGATCGTACAGGTCAGACATGAACTTACTCCTTGTGTATAACGCTCTTGTTATTTTAACCTGTTATGAACCGGGCTAATCACCCAAATATTGGTTGTATGGGCGCTTTAGCTTAAGAAATACTCCGTTCCACAGAATCTACAGGTGGCGATACCCTTGCCCACCAGTTGAATTTCGCCGCCACAGTTCTTACATTGCTCAAGCTCGCGCAGCATACTGGCATCAGACGAATACAACACGCCTGCCTGCCAGTTGGCATAGCCGCTGAACACCTGTAAGCCCACCAGTTGATGCACCATATCCTTGATCGTCTCAGCGCTCACCTTCATCTCCAGCGCCATATCCGAAACCGTGACCTGTCCCCGGCTTTTCAGAATGTCCAACAGTTGGCGCTGCTTCTGCATGATCGATTCTTCTTCGGCCTCTTTGCCGCCGCGCACATACATATAAATGCCGAAACCAACCAGCAGACCCACCGGAACAAACGCCATCGCCGCACCCAGAAATGCTCCTGCGGGTGTCAGCAGGTCATTTGAAGTCTGCGCGGCGAGAAACAACCCGCCAAACACCGCGATGCCCAGCCCGATCACAACCAAAATAATGCCTATCAAACGGCCTGTATTCACTGATATTTTGCTCCTTTGCGCCTATCCAAAGCCAGAACTGCCACCGCCGCTCGAACCACCACCGCTGAAGCCGCCGCCGCTCCAACCACTGCCACCGCTGCCCCAACTGCCGCTGGAGGACTGCTGTGGCTGGCTGGTAATCACGCGCGAGGCGGAATTTAACATCTCCGTCAGGCCGTCAGAAACCGATTGCAGCCCGCCTGCCAGACTGTCGGCCATCGTATCCACCGAAAAGCCGCCATCCCCGGCCCGCGCAATATCACTATAATCCGGGCGTGGCAGTGGTGACCCCGCCACATACCCGCCGCGATAAGGCCCACCGACGTAAGTTGGGAAATACCAGTACGGGATGGGCATTCGCTCGACACCGCTGAACTTGTTCATCCATGAACGCTCTAACCCGAAGGCGATCGCGTAGGGTAGATAATCATTAAAGCGGCTGGCCGCTTCCTCAACGGAATCGTACTTTTCAAGATTACGCAGGTATTCGCGGAATGCATTCCACTTGGCCGCCTGCTCCGCGCCAAACCGTGTTTTAGCGGGCATGTGCTGCCCGAAGGCAAAAGTTAACGCTGCCGTCACGCCTACTGCCAGCGGCAGACAGATCAGCGCCCCGCCAAAAGACACGAGAAACACAAACAACCCACCAGCGATAACCAGCAGGATAATCCCTAATACGTTCCAGAGGGTGCGGATGGTGTTCGGCGAGGTGGTGAACAGGTTTTCTTCAACCAGTTCGCTATACAGATCATTCTTCACCGCCGGAATGACCGTGTAAAACTTGTTGCGGAGCGAGTCCAGCGAGCGCTCCATACGGCTGCGGCTAAAAATGGCGTTCAACACCCGCCGCTCAAAACCGCGCAGATCACCGTCCAGCGGCTTATCTGTACGCTTGAAAATAAACTCCCGATTCACGCCGATGCCCAGGAACCCCGAGGTCTGGTCTTCTTCCATCACGATATAGCCGCGACGCGCAAGGTCAATAATGGTGGACATAATATCGCGGGTGTCGGCCTTTTCGTCCAGCAGCGTTCCCACAACAGCGGGCGGCAAATCTGATGGTGGCTCGGAAAGGTATTCCGGCACAGGGCCAATTTTCGGGTCACGCCCACGCGTGTACCAGAAGCCAAATACCGCCAGCGGCCCGCCGATGAAAAACAGCAGCGCCAGCAGCAGCACACCCAAGTCTAGCAGCGGCTTGACATTCTCCTCATAAGCACGCCGCGTATCAAAATCCTCCTGCCAGCCCGGCGCGCGCGCGTTCGGGTCATGCGGATACTGAACGCGAATCTCGAAGCGTTCGTCCCCGGTGATCGGCCCTGTCGCCCGCGCCTGTATGCGGGTGCCGCTCACCTGAATTTCACCAGGCGCGCCATACGTGTCTACCCGGTCTATGCCCTCACGCGGGCCAAATCCGGGCGGCATCTCGACCGTTATCGTGCTGCTGCCGATGGTAAAACCGAAGTGTTCGCTGGGGATGGCTGTCCACCAAAGCTGGTCGCCGCCTTCATAGACACGCAGCGCGCCAGCAACCGTATATAGAATGCGAAACTGTGCGCTGCCGTTGCGGATGGGTTCAAAGAAGTAGTAGCGGATAGAAATGCCATCGGTCGTGTCCTGCACACAGTATGTCCCCGGTTGTTCAGAACACGACGCTCGCATCGGCTCGTTATCCTGATAAACCAGAATATCCGTGATGTTCTCCAGATTGGTGGGTTCAATCACTCGTGAGCCAAACGTGAACGCCCCGGTAAAGTTCACATCATAAATTTCCTGCACGTCAAAGCGGTTGGCCTGCGTGTCAATATTGTTAATGACCACATCCCACCGCGCCCAAAAGACAGATCGTGTCTGGGCGCTGACGAAAGGGATTACCGCGAGCATCGCACACGCTACAGCAAAAATCATGATGGCGCGTTTTTGTTTCAATGAAGGTCTCCTGCTGTGCCGGTAATCTTATAGTGCATTATAGCACCCTCTCCCCAACACCACGAATTGCCCTGCCTGCCGGAAATAGCGCATCTGACCTGAACAGTGTAATATCTTCAGATAGATTAGCGGTCATTCCTACGGAGGAAACTTCATGCGTCGTGATGCCAGTATGTTGGCAGTATTTATCTGTTGTCTGTTATTTTTTAGTCTGTCCACTGTCTTCGCTCAGGAAACCCCGACACCCTCTGAGGTCGTAGAATACGTCATTCAACCCGGCGATACCCTGTTCAGTATTGCCCGGCGCTTTAATACCACTGTGGCCGCCATCGCCCAGGAGAACGGCATCGCCAATACGTCGCAAATCAACTGGGGACAGCGTATTCGCATCCCTCAGGCAGCGCAGGCCACGCCGGACGGGCAAACGCCGCCTACGGCAGTACCACCCGGTGCAACCATTGTGCATACCGTCCGCGCTGGCGAACAGCTCAACCAGATTGCGACCCTCTATGGGACGACGGTGACTGAACTCCTCCGCTTAAATCCACAGATTGCCAACTCGAATGTGATCTACAGCGGCCAGCAGCTTACTGTGCCTGCCCCGGCTGGCGAAGGCACGCCAGCGCCAACCGAGTCCTTACCTGCCACCGACTCACCAGCGACCGCAGCGCCACAGGTCACGCTAGAAACCGCCGTCGCTACCCCTAACCCGGCCTATGCCATCGGCCTCGACGTGGATGCCTCGGCCACAGGCAGTGCGGATTTCGGCCAGATCAGCCAGCTTGGCATCCACTGGATCAAGCAGGACATCCGCTGGCGCGACTTTGAAACCGCGCCGGGCGAGATCAATTTTGAAGCGCTAGATGCCATCATCAACACCCTCGAAGCCCAGAACGCCAGCATCCTTCTCACCGTCACTTACGCGCCGGACTGGGCGCGCAGCATTCAGGAAGAAAACGGGCCGCCGGATAATTTCGCCAACTTTGGCGCGTTCATGAGCGCGCTGGCCGAGCGTTATACCGGACGAGTGGCCGCTTACGAGATATGGAACGAGCCGAATCTGCGCAGCCGCTGGAAAAGCCTTCAGCACCCCATCGGCGCGGAAAGCTACATTGAACTGCTACGGCACGGCTACAACGCTGTAAAAGCGGCAGACCCCGCCGCGCTGGTCATCAGCGCCGGGCTGGCTCCCACAGGCTTTAACGATGCCTTTAATGTCGACGTGGGCAATCTGGAAGTCAACGCGATAGACGACCGGGTGTTCCTGGCGAATCTGTATGCGCTGGGCGTGGCAGAACTGACCGATGGCATCGGCGCGCACCCGATGGGCTGGGCGAACCCGCCAGAAGCCCGCTGCTGCGAGCCAGCCCCCGGCGTGGTCACACATTATGAAGATGAGCATTTCTATTTTCTGGATACGTTGGAGCGCTATCGCCAGACCATGATTGACAACGGGGATGCTGCCACAGCCATCTGGATTACCAAATTCGGTTGGGGGACTTACGAAGGCGTGGGTGATCCGCCATCAGACGCGAACCGCGTGTTTATCGGCTATATCAACCAGCAGCAGCAGGCGCAGTATATTGCCCGCGCCTTCACGGTTGGCAGTAGTCTGGGCTACGTGGGGCCGATGTTTGTGTACAATTTCAATGGCTGCCCGGCCACCAGTGTCTACGATAGTTCCGCCTGTTTCTACAGCCTGACCGATGCTAACGGCAGCCCACGTCCGGCATTTGTCGCGCTGGCACAGGCGGGGAGCGCCCCTGCCAGCGAACCAACCGCGCCAGCGACAGCAACGCCCATACCAACAACGGACAGCGAAACGACTGCCGAAGCCCAGCCTGTTACCCCTACCCCGACCGTAGCGGGCTAAGCACCTGTTTGCAAGTGTCTTCAGTGGCGGCCTGCCTATACAGCAACCATCAAATGCAGGCAGGTCGCCGCTTCACTTTCTGGCGTAAGCAGCGGCTATTCTGGCGGCCTCTGCGGCCATATGGTCACGCAGCACGGTTGGCCGCAGGACTTCTACATCAATCCCCCACGAGCGCACCCACGGAACAATTTCGCGCCAGTCCGACACACGCAGGTTTAACATGCCACGTCCGTCCTGAAGCATGGTGATCCTCTGGGCCAGTTTATTCATCCTCTGGCGGATAAGCGGCACAACTTCCGCGGAAAAAACCAGCACCACCTCGCCGGGTTTCTCACGCGGGGCATCGTCCAGGACCACTGTGCTTCGGCTGTGCTTCAGTTGAGAGGGGATATGGTAGTGCATGTTTAACATCTGTACGCGCTTGATTTGCTGTAAGCGCAGCGTAATCACTTTTTGTGACGCATAATCCAGCCCTACCACATAGAGGGCCCCACCGAGGCGCGCTTCAATAAAGTAGGTGGCGAATTCACGTATGACAACCGTGTCTGCGCTGCTTCGATACCATAACTTCACCTGCGCCTGCTCTGCCCAGGCCAACGTAAGGGTTTCTAAAATGCTGGTTAACGCCTGATCTACCGGATGGCGCTGAAGCAGTTCCAGCACATACTGTACATGGGCGGCGATAGACCGGGGCAAGGCGCGGCTTAATTTCACCAGCGCTGAGACGGTATGCGGGTTTTGCTGCTCCATATAAGCTGCTGCGTGGCTGGTTACGTGGCACAGCGCAGCCAGTTCGTGCAGATTGAGGGACACACTTGCAGCATAATGCTGCCGATCCAGAAAGAAGCGCCCTTCCTTCTGGTAAACCGGAATGCCCGCCTTATTCATAAGCGATAAGTCACGGTAAACCGTGCGGCGGTCTACCCCACATACCTCGGCAATTTCCACCGCCCGCAAACCACCAACCTTGTGAAAAAGCAGGCTCTCGATCTCTTTTAAACGTTCTGATCTGTTCATCAGCCGCGTCTTCATGCCACAACTCTCTGCAACGGAATAGGGCTGATTTCAGTATAGCAGCATTCAATTTTGCGCGCTGAGGAGCTGTGAACAAAAGTCTTAAGGCAGCTAAGGGGTGTCTGTAGCGACCGGGCGCGGGGTATTCGTCTGCACTACCAACGGCGGCTGGGTTCTGGCAGAGGCAGGTGTCGCTGTGGGCGATTCAGTGGTCGCCTGCGGTGGGGCTGCGTTGTCGTCCACCGCGCCCTCCGCTGCTGGCTGGCGCAGCGCCCGCAAGGCCAGCATGGTATCCATCGGCAGCAGATCAACAGTGAGAACGCCGTCATCAGCGACGGTTTGCACTTCTTCGCCAATCACCCCGCCAGCCAGCGGATCCCAGATTTCGATAACGTAGCGACCGGGCGGCATCCGATCAAGGCGGTATTGCAGCAGCAGAGGCTCCCGGCGCACGCCTTCCGCCACAGCCTCCCACGTGTAATCACGATGCTGTAACCATGCCAGCGCTACCCCGGCCTGTGTGTCACGCAGGCTAAGGGCGCGGGCAGGCGCGATCATCTGACCTACCTCAATATAATCCAGTTCCAACCAGTCCTCGCCAGTGTTGTCCAGCGTGATCGCGTGTTCGCCCGCCTTTAATGGCACGCGGACAGCCGTGTCCCGCGTTCCGGCGCGCAGATCAACCTCCAGCGCGCTTTCATTGTCTACCGTGACCACCAACCGCGCCCGCGCCTGCTCAGAGACGGAACGTATGCCAATTTCCAGATAAGTATCTACAGGCGGCGCAATGCGATAAATCTGCGCCTGGCTGTACTGGTTATTATAAATCCTGCCGTAAAGGTAACTCGGCACAGCATCCAGCGCGGGGAACACGCCCTCTGCCGTGATACTGCGGCGAACCACGTCCTGCACCTGCGCGGTAAACTGACGGTTGAAGTTGTTCAGACGCATGGGCAGGTAAGCCTCGGACTCCTCGCTCAACAGTCCCGCCTCGGCAGGCTGCAAGTTCAGCCCTGCCCAGTCCACCCCGGCGGTAAACGCTGCGAGCGCAGGATAATAACGGCTTAACTCCTGCCGGATCACATACGTTTCGCCCCAGTCACTCATCGCGCCCCCTGCCGCACCCGAAAGCGCCGCGCTCCATAACGTCGTCTGGAAGTGAACGCCGTCCGGGTCCTCGGCCAGCGGTTCAAACCAGGGGTTGAGTGAGTAACTGGTCATCAGCGTCGGAATGGGGTTGAGGCCAAGCTGGCGGCGGATCACATTAACCACGCCGGCAACCTGCTCGGTCACGGTTTCGATAGGCCGCCGCTGATAGAACTGTACAGTCGTAAAGTCCAGAAACGGGTTAGCCGCCAGCGCCGCATCAAAGTTATGGCTGCCCACCGTGATCAGATGACGATTAGGATCAACACGGCGCAGGTGGCCGATCATCCGTTGCAGCCAGTCCCCGGCGGCCTGTGGGTTATAGTTGCTGATGCGATCAATACGATCGGTAATTTCCCACGCGAAAATCTGCGGATGATGCCCCCAGCGCGCGGCGATGTAATCCAGGCGGCGGCGGAACAGGGCTTCAGCGCGTTCATCCGCAAAAAACACCCCCGGCCCGCTGAGAGGGCCGCCATTGACGATGTTATAAGGGTGATCGTCCCAGTCGGCGCTGGTGTTGGGGCGCGGGGGAAATTCGGGAATCAGCACAGGAGGCCCGTTGTTGATCGCAATCGCCTGATGCCACAGCAGCACGACCTGCAGCGCAATCCCGTACTCCTGCGCCGCGTTCAGAATCGCATCGAACTGCGCGGCCTGTCGCTGTGCGGTGCGGTAATCGCCCGCCGGGGTTGACCAGTCCAGGTGAATAAACCATGGGACATCAATCACGATCCGGGCGTAGTTCCCGCCTGCTTCGCTCAGGGTACGCAGCCAGTCGAGATACCCTTCCAGCCCGCCGCCCCCTTCCCAGCCCCAGCTTAAATTGTGGCCGATGGGAAAGTAAGACTCGCCGTTGTCGTACTGAAAGTAGCGCCCGTTTTCACCCACCCGGATGAACCCGCGCCGCGATGAAGGCTCGACAGAGAACCGCCCATCCTGTGTTATGACAATCGTGCCGTTATCCCTCACCTGAAGGAAATACGTCCACTCACCAACTTCTGTTGGGGTGAAGCGCACATACCACCCCGGCTCGCTGGCCGCCTCCAGATTCTCGTCATACGACTGCATCCAGAAGCCACGAGCGACTGCCCGCTGCCCCCCCGGTGACTGGAAGATGCCCAGCAGTTCAACATCCAGCGCGTCGAAGGGGTCGCTATAAATGGTGTCGTCAATATCTATGGTAAAGACCAGCGGCTCGTACAGCTCGGCGCTGGTGGGCTGCTGAAACGCCGACGAGGGCGCGGCGTTAGCGGCACCAAGCGTAAACAGCGGCAGGAGGATTAAGAACAGGTTGCGCAGTATCATAGGCGCGAGTTTAGCCGCTGTTCGCGCCACAAACAATATCGAACCTGCTACAAATACTCACCATTAGCCAGAATAGGCTTGCAGCACCAGCACATACAGCGGAATCAGGCAGGCGATAGCGAGAAAGGCCAGAACAGCCAGCCCAACCGTAACAATGTCAAGACCTGCGGGCGCGCTGGTGCGATAATCCGGGGCGTAATCACGCGGCATGTACTGCTGCGATTGACTCAAACGGCGGCTGTCGGTCTGATCGCTACGGACAGCCGGGCCAATTTCCTGAAACCCTCTGGACTGCTGGCCGGGTGCTGGCACAGCAGGGCGGGCAGGCTGTGGCGCGGCGGGTGGCCCGTAGCGCTGGGTCGCCGCCGCGTTTGACTGGCTGGCCTGTGGCGGCACTGCCTGAGGCGGGATACGTGAAGGCGCAGCAGGCACGCCCGAAGGTCGCTGTACCGACTGATCGCTGCGCGATGGTGGCACACTGGAAGAGGGCTGTGGCGCGCGCGGCGACTGCTGGCCGGACTGCGGCAGCGGCAGCGGCCCCGGCGGAGGCGGGGGTGGCGGCGGAATAGAGGCGGACTGCTGCCCCCCGGTCGCGGGCAGGTTGCCCGGCGAGACGTTCACGGAAGTGTACTGCTGGCTGCGATCACGATAACTCTTGAGGATGTTCCCCAGTTGATCGGCCATGCTGAAGCGCATCGCAGGCTCTTTACTCATCACCTTCTGCACAATACGCGCCAGATTATCTGGCACGCCGGGGTTAAAGTCCGTCACCAGCGGCACGGGTTCGCGCAGGTGCGCCAGCGCCAAATCCTGCTGTGAAGCGCCCGTATAGGGCAGCCGTCCGGTGAGCATCTCGAACATGACAATGCCGATCGAATACACGTCCGAGGCGGGCGTGGGCTTCTCGCCGCGCGCCTGCTCTGGCGAAAAGTAATGCGGGCTGCCCCACACCACTTCCTGCCGCTGCATCGGTTGGGTATCGGTCAGCGCCTGCGCGATACCGAAGTCGGTCACTTTTACGCGGTCATCGTTGGTCACGAGGATATTCTGCGGCTTCACATCGGCATGAACCAGCCCTGCCCGGTGTGCGAAGCCAATCCCGTCGCAAATCTGAATCGCCAGTTCCAGTGTGCGCTTTACCGTCAGCACGCCTTCCGTGCGAATAATCTTCTTCAGGTCCTGCCCTTCGATAAACTCCATGACGATGTAGTGCGTCTGCCCATCGTTGCCTACATCATGCACCGTGACGATGTTGGGATGCGACAGATTAGCAATCGCCCGCGCTTCGTCTCGAAAACGGTTTAAGAAGGTGGTGTCATTGGTAATCAGGCTGGGTCGCAGGATTTTGATGGCGACTGTCCGCCCCAGCGAGAGATCCACCGCCCGGTAAATGACGGCCATTCCGCCGGAACCCTGCTGCGCTGTCAGCTTGTAACGTCCGTTCAGAATGGTTTCGTTGTTATTAGACATGAGACTTATTCCAGAGCCAAACTATAACCGCCATTATAATCCATATCTCTACGGGCGCATCAATGGATCGAACAGGCGGCGATATTCCAGCAGTGCGCTGCGGTCGGTAAGGCTGGCGATATAGTCCGCGACCACCCGGTAAACATCCGCCTCAGCAAGCTGCTGCTGGTATTCCTTCGGAAGCTGGCGGGGTTCGCTGATGTAACTTTTGAAAACCTCGCATAGAAACTGTTCCGCGCGTTTCGCCATGCGAATAACCCGGAACTGCGCGTACATATTCTCATACAGAAAATCCTTCAACGCGCGGTTCATCTTCTTGAAGTGGTCGCTGTGGTCAACGACATTCTCGCTGTGCTTCTGGATGTCCAGCGGCGACTGTGGATTAAGCGCTTCTAACTGGCGGACTGTGTGCTGAATCACGTCGCCCACTTGCAGGCCAATCAACTCCCGAATACAACGGTGGCGGTCTATCTCATTAATGCGACTGCCAGACCAGCCAACTTCCTCACATAAGTTCCGCCAGATTTCCAACTCGTCCAACTGCTCTGGTGTGAACAGCTCCGCTTGCAGGCCGTCATCCAGATCGTGCGCGTTGTACGCCAGCTCATCAGCAATGTTGGCAATCTGCGCTTCAAGGCTGCCGCGCAGCGTGTCATCAAAACCGGCGTATTCGCTCAGATCGTACTCGGTCTCGTGTTTGGCGATGCCTTCCAGCGCCTCGAACGACAAATTCAGCCCCGGCCAGTCAGGATAGCGATGTTCCAACCGGGTGACAATGCGATAACTTTGATGATTATGGTTAAAACCGCCATGCGCCTCCATCAACGTGTTGAGGATGTTCTCTCCGGCATGACCAAACGGTGGATGCCCCAGATCATGCGCCAGACAGATCGCCTCCACAAGGTCTTCGTTGACCGCCAGCGTCCGCGCCAGCGTGCGCCCAATCTGGGCGACTTCCAGCGTATGTGTCAGCCGGGTACGGTAATAATCCCCTTCGTCGTTGACGAAAACCTGCGTCTTGTACTCCAGACGACGAAACGCCGCCGAATGCACAATACGATCCCGGTCACGCTGGAAAGCAGTCCGGTACGCGGGTTCATGATCGGGGTGTTCCCTGCCCTGGCTGTTCCGGCTCAGCAGCGCGTAAGGCGCAAGGGTTTCAGCTTCAATCTGCTCAAGGCGCTCACGGTTTACAAACATAAGCATCTCTTCTATAGTGACCCACACTGTACCTAATTGTACGCGCAAATAGCGTTCCCTCAAACCGATTTCAAGGTATTGACGGGATATGTTATACTAGCGCATCAAGAATTTATTTTGTGTAAGTTGTTGGTGAGAGGCTGTACGGCATGGAAATTAACCAGGCAGCACGGATGATTGAATGGCTCGACGAAGAACGCCGTCGGGATAAAGCCATGATTGCCACGCTTGAAGAACGGCTGGCACAGCAGCAAAACTCAATAGACACGCTGCTGCGCCGCATTAACAGCCTTGAATCAGACCAGACCACCCTGCAAACCCACATGACTTCCAACGGGCGCGACAGCGACCTGATGGAACAGATGCGTAAGGAAATGCAGCAGCTTATCGAGATGACCGAAGCGAAACGGCTCACTGCGGAACGCGAGAACGAACGCCGCGCGGAACTGGCACGGGAGAACCTCAACCGACCGCTGCGCGAAGTGCAGGAAAAAATCACCCGGCTGGAACGCCAGCAGACCGAAATCCCGGCCATCCACAGCGAGCGTGACCGCGTGGCCGCCGCTGTCGCCGCGCTTCAGCAGCGCGTGGATGATCTGGTGAAGAAGCTGGAAGAGCCAGACCGCCGCCTCTCATTCCTTGAAGAACAGCGACGGCAGGATGCCCGCCGCATCTCTGAAACACAGTCAGAGCTTCCCGAAATTCAGAAGCAGATAGACAATATCCGGCCCAAGCTGGCCCTGCTGGAAGACCTGGCGCTGCGTACCGAGCGCCGCGTACAGGAAGTGCAAAACGGCGACCGTGACCGCCGCGAGCAGATTCAGCAGTTTATTGACCAGCAAACGCTCATCCTCCAGCAGCGCGATCATCAGATTAAGGGGCTTATGGAGAAATTTGGCGAGCAGGACAGCCAGATGCAGCGGAACATCGAGCGCTTTGAAACATGGTCAGAAGCCTATCGGGAGATGAAGAAGATCATTGATGACTTCGAGCGCATCGGTGATCGCCTCGAACGTCGTATCAACGAAGTGGCCGAAATGCAGCGCCTGAGCGAAGAGCGCTTCCGGCAGGAATGGAACGACTGGACATCCGACGATCAAAAACGCTGGAAGCAGTTCACCCTTTCCAACGATGAAGTATGGCGCAGCCACGATAAAGAGTTCGAGCGTTTTGTCCAGCGCATCTCGGAGATGCAGACGATGTTCGCGCCGCTGCAGGACGGGCTGGACCGCATCTGGAAGCTGGAACGGGATCGCGCCCGGCTCTACCGCGAAAGCTACCAGTCGCTCCTGCTGGAACACGACAACCCGAAAACGCACGCCGCCACTTCGACAGGCACGATGGCCGCTGTGAATATCAACGGCGACACCAACGGCACAAATGGCACCAGCGGGGTCTGATGCGCTGCTGGAAACCACTTTAGCCGGACATCATTAAGCGGCGAACAGATCAAATACGTGGTATGCCCTGTGCATACCACGCCGCTTTCAGGGCTGCCGCAGGTGCGCGACGAAGCCCTACCCCGCCCCCAATTCCACATCTTTCCAGGCGCGTTCTGTCTCTATTGCGGTTTCGCTCACCATGTCCAACTCTATGCGCTCAATCTTCGCGCCCAGCGCCGACAGCCTTTCGTCCACGCGCTCGTAGCCCCGGTCAATCTGCTGAATGTTGCTGATACGGGTCTCGCCTCTGGCGGCCAGCGCAGCCAACAGAATCGCCATGCCGGCGCGAATATCCGGGCTTGAGATATTGGCCGCGCCTTTAAAAGCGGTTGGCCCCTGCACCAGCACCCGATGCGGGTCACACAGCGTAATCCGCGCGCCCATTCGCACCAGCTTGTCTGTAAAGAAAAAGCGGCTCTCGTACATCCAGTCATGAAACATCACCGCGCCCGCGCTTTTTGTCGCCACCACCAGCGCGATACTCATCAGGTCTGGCGGGAAGCCCGGCCACGGCTGCGCTTTAATCACCGGGATGCGCCCGCCCAGGTCGGGGATCACGTTTAACGGCTGGCTGGCTGGCACGAAAATATCCTGTCCGCGTGTTTCCCAATGAACACCGAGGCGCTCAAAAACCAGCGCGACCATATCCAGCGACTGGGGGTCGGCCTCCTTAATCAGCAGTTCGCCACCAGTGACAACTGCCGCGCCGATGAAACTGCCCACCTCCATGAAGTCCGCGCCCACGCGCGCCTCGCCACCATGCAGACGGTTTACGCCAGTAATCGTCAACTGGTTTGAGCCAACGCCTTCAATCTGCGCGCCCATAGCGTTAAGCATGACGCACAAGTCCTGCACGTGGGGTTCGCTGGCCGCGTTACGGATAACAGTCGTCCCCTTTGCCAGCACCCCCCCCATAATCGCGTTTTCAGTAGCGGTCACGCTGGCTTCGTTCAGCAGGATGTGCGCGCCCGTCAGCCCATCTGACTGCATGTGCAGCGCGCCGTTTTCCAGTTCAACCGCTGCGCCCAGCTTCCGCAGCGCCAGCACGTGCGTATCCAGCCGCCGTTCGCCAATCGAATCGCCGCCGGGAAGTGGTAAATAAACCTCGCCCAACCGCCCTAACAGCGGCCCGGCAAAGACCACGCTGGCACGGATTTTCGTCGCCAGTTCCCGGTCAAGCTCGGCAGTTTTCAGTTCCCCTGCCTGCACTCGTACCGCACGGGGGCCAACCCACTCCACCACCGCGCCCAACTTGCGCATCAACTCAATCGTCACACGCACATCGCCAATGTCTGGTACGTTATGCAGCACCACTGGCTCGTCGGTCAGCAGGCAGGCAGGCAGCATCTTGAGCGCCGCGTTTTTGTTGCCGCTGGCGGTCATCTCGCCCTGTAGTGGGTATCCACCCTGAATCACAAACTGCTGCATTCGCTTTTTATCCTTTGTGCTTCAATAAAACCGGATCGCCAATGACCGTCCCTAAACGTGCCGCGCAGTTGCCCTGGTTAATCGCCACTTCTAAAAAGCCGCTGCTGTCAACAATGACAAGCGCTTCGCCGGGCTGCGCCTCGCTGTAAGTTCGCGCTACACCCGTAAACGTCTGCTCGTTAAGCAGCACCTCAACACCCAAAGCACGAAACTCAACCGCCCTTGCTGGGCTGCCAAAACGCGCTGCCAGCCGCAGCTTATGGTTATCCACCCAATGCAGCGTGCCAATACTGGTAATCACGTTGCCAAAGCGGTCAATATGCAGGACTTCGCCAATCACACTATCTTCCAGCACCGTGAGCTGGGGCGCGGGAACGTCGTTCAGCTTCGGCAATGGTGTCCCTGCTGCGGCAAGCTCGACCCCGCTGGCAAGGTGCGCCGCCGCTGGCGCAAAAATATCACGCCCGTGAAACGTGCTGCTGACATGCGGCAGATGATAAGCCGGATTGTCGAGTGCAACCGCCTGATAAGCGCCAGCCTCCGCCAGCACATAGGCCAGCACGCCATTATCTGGGGCGACAAACGCATAACCCCCGGCGCGCACCGCCACCGGACGACGCTCACTGCCGACACCGGGATCAACCACGACCAGAAAGATCGTCCCGGCGGGAAAGTAACGGTAAGCGTTGAACAGCGCGAACGCACCCTGACGGATGTTCTGCGGCTGGATGGCGTGGGTAATATCTATAAAGTCAGCCTGCGGACAAATTTCCCGCATTACCCCCTTCATCACGCCGACATAAACATCTGTAACCCCAAAATCTGTCAGCAAAGCAATTGTCTGGCTCATTGGCCGTTTCCGCCTCTCACCTGCGCTATTGTAACATCTCGTTGACAGGTCAGATACACCTCGCTATACTGTCTGCCATTGATTATAGAAGGATCAAGTCCCGTGACGTTGCATCATCACCACCAGCCGCATACTTACCCTTTGGTGTTGGTCCGCCTGTAGCGCCGTCACGATCTTTTCGTTTTCAGCCTATCCGCCCCGCACCTGCGGGGTTTTTGTTTTCTGGTGAAAGGAGTAGTTATGCTGGCAGTCATTGATTACGGCGCAGGCAACTTACGCAGCGTCCTTCATGCCCTCAACCATCTTGGCGTGGAGAATATCCGGCTGGTTCATGAACCACAGGATTTGAAGCACGCCGACAAGATCATCCTGCCGGGGGTGGGTGCCTTCGGCGCGGGAATGCAAAAACTGCGAGAACAGCATCTTGTGCAGCCGCTTAAAGACGCTGTGAACGCGGGGATTCCCTATCTGGGCATCTGTCTGGGGATGCAGTTTTTGTTTGAGCAAAGCGACGAAATGGGCATCCACGAAGGGCTGGGGCTGCTGCCGGGTTGTGTCACCCGCTTTCCGGTGAATATGGGCCTGAAAGTGCCGCACATGGGCTGGAATCAGCTTGAGGTGCAAAAGCCATCTCCCCTGCTGCGGGATATTGGCAGCCAGCATTGGGCCTACTTCGTCCACAGCCACTACTGCGCCCCGTCCAACCCCGACGACGTGCTGGCGACGGTGGATTATGGCCTCCCGTTTACCGCCGCTGTCCAGCGCGACAATATCTTCGCCGTTCAGTTTCACCCGGAAAAAAGCCAACGCACCGGGCTGCAACTGCTCGCAAACTTTCTGGAGGTGGCCGCGTGATTATTTACCCGGCGATTGACCTGCGCGGCGGCAAGGTGGTACGCCTGAAGGAAGGCGACCCCGCCCGCCAGACCACCTTTAGCGATAACCCTGAAGCCACCGCCCAACAATGGGTTGACCAGGGGGCAAGCTGGATACACATGGTTAATCTGGATGGGGCGTTTGCCCAGGCCAACGATAATGGCGCGATTCTGGAGCGTGTGGCGCAGCTTGGCATAAAAGTGCAGTTTGGCGGCGGCCTGCGCGGATTGGATGACATCGCCCGCGCCATAGATCGCGGCGCTTCGCGTGTGGTCATCGGGACGGCGGCGGTTGAACAGCCCGAACTTGTCACCAGCGCGATTGAACGATGGGGGGCGGAGCGCGTCTGTATAGCGCTCGACGCGCGTGATGGCAAGGTCGCTGTGCGCGGCTGGCAGCAAAAGACGGAAATCACGCCTGTAGAATTCGGCCAGCAGATGGCGCAGCGCGGCGTTATTCACGCGCTGTACACCGACGTGAACCGCGATGGCAGCCTACAGGGCGCGAACATCACTGGCACAATTACGCTCGGCCAGCAGACAGGCTTGCAGGTCATCGCCTCTGGCGGCGTGACCACAGTACAGGAAATTGAGGCGCTCCGGCAAAGCGGCGCTGTCGCTGGCGCGGTTATTGGCATGGCACTTTACGAAGGTAAAATCACACTCAAAGCGGCACTGGCCGCCGGAGGAAGCGACAATGCTGACTAAGAGAATTATCCCCTGCCTCGATGTCCTGAACGGGCGGGTTGTGAAAGGGGTCAACTTCGTGAACCTGCGCGACGCAGGCGACCCGGTAGAACAGGCAGCGGTGTATGACCGTGAAGGGGCTGACGAACTGGTGTTTCTGGACATCACCGCCTCGCACGAAAACCGGAATACCACGCTGGATATGGTGCGCCATGTGGCCGATAATGTCTTTATCCCCTTCTGCGTGGGCGGCGGCATCCGTACCATTGACGACATCCGCGCGACACTGCTGGCCGGCGCAGACAAGGTCTCGATCAACAGCAGCGCGGTTAAAACGCCTGACCTGATTAATCAGGGGGCGTGGGCGTTTGGCAGCCAGTGTATCGTGGTGGCAATTGACCCCAAATGGGTGGATGGCCGCTGGGAAGTGTTCATCAACGGCGGGCGTGTGCCAACTGGCCGCGAAGCGGTTGAATGGGCGCGGGAAGTTGAGGCGCGCGGCGCGGGCGAGATTTTGCTCACGAGTATGGATCGGGATGGCACAAAAGCGGGGTATAATCTCGAATTGACGCAAGCCGTTGCCAGCGCGGTTTCGATCCCGGTCATCGCCTCTGGTGGCGCAGGCAGCAAAGAACACTTTTACGAAGCCCTCACCACAGGCATGGCCGATGCAGCGCTGGCCGCAACCCTGTTCCACTACAAAGAGGTGAGCGTGGGTGAATTAAAGGATTACCTTGCCGGGCGTGGTGTCCCGGTGCGTACGTCAGGTTGGGAATACAGCAATGACAACGTTTGAAAACGGGCTGCCAGCGCAGCTTCAATACAACGAACACGGGCTTATCCCGGCGATCGTGCAGGACATCCACACCCAGCAGGTCTTAATGATGGCATGGATGAATCAAGAGGCCGTCGCGCGCACCGACGAAAGCCGGGAAGCGTGGTTCTGGAGCCGCAGCCGTCAGGAACTGTGGCATAAGGGCGCGACCTCTGGCAACGTGCAGCGCGTCGTCGAGATGCGCGTGGACTGCGACGGAGACACCCTGCTGCTGCTGGTTGAACCCGCCGGCCCCGCCTGTCACACAGGCGAGACATCCTGCTTTTACCGAACGGTTGAAGAACTCATTACCGGAAGCGCCCAACATGCAACATGACATGCTTGCCCGGCTGGAAGCGATCATCCAGGATCGCAAGGCCAACCCTAAAGCGGATAGCTATACCAACAAGCTGTTTGATAAGGGAACAAACAAAATCGCGCAGAAAGTGGGCGAGGAAGCCACCGAAGTCATTGTCGCCGCGCTTGGTCAGGGGCGGCAGGAACAGATTGGCGAACTCGCGGATTTGTTTTATCATACGCTGGTGCTGATGAGCCAGCTTGATATTACGCTGGCTGATGTGGAAGCAGAATTACAGCGCCGCCACTCACCGGAATAAACCTGATGCCTGTTCGTAAACCCAGCCATATCGAAACCCAGGACCCGAAGTACCTCGCCTTCCGCCGAACAATTTTGGGATGGTGGTTATTATGGGGCGTGGCTTCGGTTCTGGCGTGGCTGCTGTGGGGGCAGATCGCGCTGGTACTCTCGCTCGTTGGGCTGGGCGCGCTGCTGCTCTACACCATCTTAAACCTGTACCACAGGCTGCAAGTGGAGCAGGTGCAGCACTACTGGCAGACCGAAGCCCTGTTCTCGCTGTACTCGGCAGTCCCGATCACGCAGCCCCTGCCGCCCATGCGCCTGTGGGCGGCTTCGCCTGATTTTATGACGCTGGCGATCAGCATCATCCGCCAGCACCGCCCCGGCATCGTTCTGGAAGTTGGCAGCGGCGTTTCGACCGTGATTATGGGTTACTGCCTGCGCGAACAGGGCGATGGCGAACTGATCGCGCTGGAGCATGAAAAGCACTTCGCGCAGGTTACAGCCGACAACATTCTGGCGCACGGGCTGGAGAATGTCGCGCAGGTTCTTCATGCGCCGCTAAAGCCTGTCTCGATTAAAGCGGATGTCCATTTATGGTACGACATTTCCGCATTGAACGACCTGCCGCCTATTAACCTGCTGGTGGTGGATGGCCCCCCGGAGAAAACTCAGCGTTACGCCCGCTACCCCGCCCTGCCCCTGCTTTTCTCCCGCTTAAGCGAGGGGGCGATTATCCTTGTGGATGATTTCATGCGCGATGACGAATACGCGGCGGTCAATCGTTGGTTAGATGAGTTTAGTCTGGAAGTCGTCGGCACCTTTGCCAACGAAAAAGGCGCTGTCATTTTACGCAAAGTATCCCGCTAGACTGGAGTAATCTGTTTGCCTCCTGCCGATCGCTTCGTGGCTGAAACCACGCTTCACGTCCGCTATGCCGAAACCGATGCAATGGGCATCGTCCATCACGCGAGCTATATCGTCTATTTTGAGGAAGGGCGCAGTCATTATGCCCGGCAGCGGGGCAGCGACTACGCCACTTTTGAACGCTCTGGTTATTACCTGACAGTCACCGAAGTCAGCGCCCGTTACCTGAAGCCCGCTTATTACGACCAGCGTTTGGTTATCCGCTGCTGGATCGAAGAAATGAAGAGCCGGGGGCTGACCTTCAGTTATGAAATTGTCGCCGAAGAAGGGCAGGAACTGCTGGTGACAGGCTTCTCAAAGCACATCTGCATCACCCACGAGGGGCAGATCGCCCGTCTGCCGGAGGTGTGGCGCGAGTGGGCAAAGGCGTGACAAATTGACAACTGTGCTATCAGACCGTTATAATTAAATGTAATAGAATTGCTAGTTAATAGTAATATGGAGTTTGTTAGAGATGGTCACTTATGCAGACCGCCCCTGGGTCAGGAATTACGACCCCGGGGTGCCGCACACATTGGAATACCCCTCCATCCCGCTGCATCAGCTCCTTAGCGAGGCAGCCCGCAAAACACCCAACAAAGTCGCGTTAATCACGACTATAAAACTCCCGGTATTTGGGCGTGTGAGTAACGACACGACCTATGCCGAGCTTGAGCAACAGTCCGACGCGCTGGCCGCCGCGCTGGTGGAAATGGGCTTGCAAAAGGGAGAC
Source organism: uncultured Anaerolineaceae bacterium (assembly GCA_964548765.1). GTDB lineage: Bacteria > Chloroflexota > Anaerolineae > Aggregatilineales > Phototrophicaceae > JAIOHN01. The sequence continues at coordinate 58,100 of CAZJSU010000008.1, read as the reverse complement.
CGTGTGGCGATTGTCATGCCGAATGTCGTCGCTTTTGTCATCAGCTTTTACGCCATTTTAAAAGCGGGCGGCGTGGTCTCTGCCGCGAACCCCACCTACCCGGCTGAAAAGCTGCAATTTCAGATTAACGACTGCGACGCGAAGTTCATCATCACGCTGAGCCTGTTTTACAGCCTGGTCAAAAGTGTCCAGCCGAAAACCAAAGCCAAAACCGTCATTGTCACCAACGTGAAGGAGTATTTCCCCGGTGTAGGCAAGTTCCTGTTCACGGTGGCTAAGGAGAAAAAGGAAGGCCACCGGGTCGAAAATCTGGCTGAGGGTGACCACTGGCTGCAGGACCTGTTGACGAAATACGCCGGGCGCAAGCCGAGTGTCGAGGTCACGCCGGATGATCTGGCGCTGTTCCAGTACACGGGCGGCACTACCGGCGTTTCTAAAGCCGCGATGGCGACGCACCGGGCGCTTGTTGCCAACACCGTACAGATGTCGGCTGTGCTTCGGCCCAGCGATGACGAGGTTTTTCTGGGCGCGATCCCGATGTTTCACGTTTTTGGCATGGTCGCTGTCCTCAGCGTGGCTATTTCCATTAGCGCGAAGATCGTGCTGGTCATCAATGCGCGGGATATTAACGACGTGCTTGGGGCAATTGATGAATACAAGCCGACCCTCTTTCACGGTGTCCCTGCACTCTACAACGCCATCAATAATCACCCCGATGTTCAGACGGGCAAAATCAGCCTGAGTTCGATCCGTTCCTGCGTCAGCGGTTCTGCCCCCCTGCCGCCAGCGACCAAACGTGAATTCGAGCGACTGAGTGGTGGCAAGCTGCTGGAAGGCTTCGGCATGAGCGAAGCGCCTACCGCCAGCCATGTCAACCCCATTCAAGGCGAGAATCGCGCTGGCTCAATCGGCCTGCCCATGCCCGACATGGATATGCGAATCGTCAGCCTCGATGATGGTGAGACAGATTTACCTGTGGGCGAAATCGGCGAACTGGTGATGTCTGGCCCGCAGCTTATGACCGGTTATCACGGAATGCCCACCGAAACCGCCAACGTGCTGCGCGAAAAAGACGGCAAGATGTGGCTGTACACGGGTGACATCGCCCGCATGGACGAAGACGGTTACTTCTACATCATAGACCGCAAGAAGGACATGGCGCTCATCGGCGGCTTTAACGTTTATCCCAACGCGGTAGAGAAGGTTATCAAGGATCACCCGGCAGTGCTGGAGGTCGGCGTTGCGGCTATTCCACATCCACAGAAGGAAGGTCAGGAAGCGCTCAAAGCGTGGGTGGTGCTGAAGCCGGGCGAAACGGTCACTGAACAGGCGCTGTTTGACCACTGTTCACAGCATCTGGCGCGTTATGAAGTCCCGACCCGTTTTGCCTTTGTGGATGAGCTTCCCAAGTCTACTGTCGGCAAAACGCTGCGCCGCGAACTCGTCAGAATGGAGATGGAAGAGCGCGAAGCAACCTTCGCTTAACAGCCAGAGTCCGGAGTCAGAAGCTGCAAGGCGGCCCAAGATGTGCCGCCTTTTTTCATGATTAGCGTTATCGCCGTTCGATAATTTTATGGATTACCTTGTGAAACTCACTCGGTTTTGGCAGGGGTTTATACAACAGCAGGTCACAACCGGACTGCCGCTTGACCAACTGTTCATCGCCCGGCGAAAGGCGGTAAGCGGTCATCATGGCGATAGCGATGCCGCCCAGTACCGGGCTTTGCCGCAGCCGTTCGCCGATCATCGGCCCGCTGATGCGCCCCGGCAGGCGAATATCCAGCAGCGCCATTTCCGGCAGTTCAGCAGAGGAGCGCCCGCTGTCCACATCCTCAATCCAGTCGAAGGCTTCCTCGCCGCTGGAAAAAGCGATTCCGTCCACCCCTAGCATAGCGTACATCGCCAGCACAACGTTAAATAAATCCGGCTCGTCTTCCACAACCATCCAGGTCGCCATTGTGTGTTTCCATTTCCTGTGTTTATGTCGCACTTCATTACGATAACATAAGGCATAGGGGCGCGACATAAAGGCTGGGAAATTTATATGTTTTTAGGATTTACGCAATACTACAACCCTAAACTGCGCAGGTACTCCCGGTTACGGGCGGCGCTGCGCCTGGGCGCGGCCAGATCATCCGTCAGCACATCCTGCTCGACAATCGCCCAACCATCGTAACCGAGTGCGGTCATCTCACGGATGACACCCGGAAAATCCACTTCGCCATCACCCAGTTCGCAGAACACCCCGGCCTGCGTGGCCTGGAAGTAATCCAGTTCTTCCCGGCGGCAGTACTCCTTTATTTCGGCGCTGCAATCCTTCAGGTGCAGATAGCGCACCCGCTCGCCGTACTGGCGGATACACGCTACCGCGTCGCCGCCTGCATAATGCCAGTGACCGGTATCCAAACACAGGCCGACCAGTTCCGCGTCCGCGCGTTCCAGCAGTTCCGCCGTTTCTTCAGGGGTTTCCACATACCCGGCGCAGTGATGGTGAAAAACGACCTTCAGCCCAAGCTCATCATGGACGCGACGGGCGATTCGGTTTACGCCGCTGGCGAACACATCCCACTGTTCACGGGTCAGCATCGAACCCTGCCGCCTGCCCGCCTGCGCCACCAGTTCCGGCACTCTGCCGTTATCATCCGCCAGCACGATGTACGGCGCGCCCAACGCCGCCAGCAGCCGCCCCACTTTCAGCGCGTGCTGCTCCCCGGCTTCATGCGCGCTGGCATCAGCCAGTTTGACAGGCACATAAGACGACAGCAGCTTCAGGCTGCGCTTCTCCAGTTCCGGTCGCAGCGTATCGGGGTCAGTCGGCAGATAGCCCCACGGCCCAAGTTCCAGCCCGTCATAGCCGGTCTCGATCATTTCATCCAGCACCTGGGTATAAGGGTACTTCTGCGCCAGCCCTTCAAATTCGTAAATACCCCATGATACCGGGGCATTGGCAATACGTATGGTCATCTTAAAATCCTGTCCTAGAGAAAGTGGCGTTCTTTTTGTTTGGCTTCTTCATATTCAGCGCGCGCGTCACGCACACCGGGCATCTCCGCAACTTCGGCCACGGCCACATCCCACCATGACTCGTAACCGCTCACCCGCTGGCGGCGATCCACCTCGATCACGATGCAGACAGGCTGATTTTCTACCTGCTGCGCCTGCTGCACCGCGTCGGCCAGTTCATCCCGATTGTTCGCCCTGATGACCAGCGCGCCCAGGCTGGCACAGTTGGCGGCATAGTCTACGGGTAACACGTCGCCATCCAAGTGACCGCTTTCCGTGCGATAGCGATACTTCGTGCCAAAGCCATCACTGCCGACCGATTTCGACAGCCCGCCGATGCTGGCATAACCGTGATTATCCAGCAGCACAATAATGACCTTGATGCCTTCCTGCGCCATCGTGACGATCTCGGTATTCATCATCAGGTACGAGGCATCGCCGACCATCACATACACGTCACGTTCCGGCGCGGCCAGCTTCACGCCAAGCCCGCCCGCGATCTCGTATCCCATACATGAGAAGCCGTATTCAAGGTGGTAGCCTTTCGGGTCGCGCGTGCGCCACAGCTTGTGCAGGTCGCCCGGCAGGCTGCCTGCCGCGCAAAGCACCACGTCCTCTGGCCGGGAAAGCGTGTTCACCACGCCGACGACCTCTCCCTGACTGATAAGCGGCCCGTGTTCCAGATTATAGATGCGCTCAACTTCGGCATCCCATTCGGCGTTAAACTGGCGCGCGCGGCTGCGATAGGCTTCGTCCACAGAGAAATCCGCCAGCAGCGCCAGCAGTTCCTCCAGCGTCGCCCGCGCATCCCCCACCAACGGCACCGCGCTGTGTTTATAAGCATCAAATTCGGCGACGTTGATGTTCACAAACCGCGCATCCGGGTTCTGGAACGCGGTCTTGGAGGCAGACGTAAAATCGCTGTAACGGGTGCCAATGCCGATAACCAGATCAGCCTCGCGGGCGGTGATGTTCGCGCCCGGTGTCCCCGTCGCGCCAATCGCGCCCAAATTCAGGGGGTGATCGTAAGGCAGCGCCCCCTTCCCCGCCTGCGACTCGCCGACCGGAATGCCGGTGCGCTCCACAAACTGACGCAGCGTTTCCGTCGCATCACTGTAATGCACACCGCCGCCCGCTATGATGATCGGCTTTTTGCTGGCGCGAATCCATTCCGCCGCCTTTTGCAGCAAAGCCATATCTGGGCGATTGCGCGAAACATGCCAGACGCGCTTTTCAAATAACGCCGCCGGGTAATCATAGGCTTCGGTCTGCGTGTCCTGTGGCAGCGCCAGCGTCACCGCGCCCGTATCCGCTGGCGAGGTCAGCACCCGCATGGCTTCCGGCAGCGCGGCGATCAACTGCTCCGGGCGGTAGATGCGATCCCAGTAGCGCGAAACTGGCCGGAAGCAGTCGTTGACCGAAACTTCCTGCGAGTGTTCCCATTCCAACTGCTGCAATACCGGAGCCTGAATGCGCTCCGCGAAAATATCCCCCGGCAGCAGGAGCACAGGCAAACGGTTGACCGTCGCTACTGCCGCGCCTGTAAGCATGTTGGTTGCCCCTGGCCCGATAGACGAGGTGCAGGCGAAGGTTTGCAGGCGGTTCTTCATCTTGGCGTAGGCGACAGCGGTATGCACCTGCGCCTGTTCGTTGCGCGACTGGTAGTAGCGGATTTTATCGGCGTACTGCTCTAATGCCTGACCGATTCCCGCGACGTTCCCATGCCCGAAGATGCCCCACACTCCCGCAAAAAACGGATTTTCTATCCCATCGCGCTCGACATACTGGTTCGCCAGATACAGCACTAAAGCCTGTGACATTGTAAGGCGCATTGTGTTCATCTCATCACTCTCTTTCAATTTCAACCCGCGCAGCCTCGCGGCTGGCTAAGGTTGTATTGACATTCGACCTTTTGCCAGCGGACGACATGAAATGCCGACTTTGTGACGATTGGCAGGGACGCGCAGCAGTGTGTCCGTAACAAGAAAATACCAGCCGCCCACGAAACATCAACAGAACCCGGCTGATGATCTATTTTCTCGGCTCCATGCCCATATCCACGATAGGCAGGCGCGGGTCTTTAAACGTCCACGTGTCTTTCACCCATGCGTAATCCGGGTCGTCACTATTGGCGAGTGACTGCGCCGACCCCGCCAGAAAGTTGAGGTAGTAAGTCGTATAACCATGCGCGCTCACCACCGGATGATAGCCCTCCGGCACGAGTACCGCGTCGTGCTGCTGCGTCATCATCACCGCGTCAATGCTGCGGTCATCGTTGTAGACGCGCTGGTAAGCGTAACCGCCGGGACGGTCAAACTTGTAAAAGTAAATTTCTTCCAGGTCGGCTTCCAGCAGGTTGCCCTGTGCATCCTCGCGGTGAACATCGTGCTTATGCGGCGGATAGCTCGACCAGTTACCGCTTGGCGTGTAGACCTCCACCGCGACAATGCGGTGACAGTTAAAACCGGGCGGCAGAATACCGTTGATCTGGCGTGAGGCGTTGCCACCGCCACGCAGCTCAATCGGGCTGTCCTGCGGCGTGACCAACTGCGCCGGGTAGTCGCGGTCTGTCGGCACCCAGCACGACGCAACCTCGAAGCCATCAGTCAGCGCTTCAATTTCAAACTGGGTGTTGCGCGGCAGGTAAACCGCGTGAGGCATCCCGGCAAAGACGTGCGGGCGGCGGCCAACATTGGTGAATTCGCCCGTGCTGAAGCGGAAATTCGCCACTCCGCCCAGAATCACCGACGCATGTTCATGATCGCCTGTACTGCCCTCGTACTTTTCGCCCCGGTTCAGCCGCAGCGCGTCCATATTGAGATAATCCCAACCCGCATCTTCCGCACGCACCCGTGCGAAAGTTCCACTCTGGCCGCTGTCCTGTGCGCGCACCAGCATCGTCTCAGCGGTATATTCCATAAATGCCCCCTCGCTACAGGCCGCCATACCCGGCGACAAACGCTTCAATCTCTGGCATGGTCGGCATAAAATTGGCGCAGCCATGCCGTGTGACGACAATCGCGCCGCAGGCGTTACCCAGCCGCGCCGCGCGGTACATATCCCAGCCCTGCACGTAACCGTAGAGGAAGCCTGCGCCGAAGGCATCCCCCGCGCCGAGGATGTTGTAAACCTCCACCGGGAAGCCCGGCACGTCTGTCACCTCGCCGGTTTTCAGGTGTACCCGCGCGCCCTGCGAGCCGACCTTCTCCATCACCGCTTCCGGCCCGAAGCGCAGCAGCGTTTGAATGGCCGAGCGCGAGTCGCCCTGCACTTTGGTATCGCTGACCTGCGAATGCGTCAGGCTCATCTGCTCCAGACTGGAGAGCATGGCCGCGTTGATTTCGTCCTGCGTCCCGATGACGACATCCACCAGCCGCATAGCCGAGCGTACCACCACGCCAAACGCCCGCGCGTCGTGCCACTGGTCAGGCCGGAAGTCGAGATCGAACACGACCTTCGCGCCGGACTGCCGCGCCAGTTCTGCCGCGAACAACGTCGCGCTGCGGCTTGGCTCTTTGCTCAGGTTCGTCCCGGCGAACTGGAACACCTTGCAGTCGGCCACAGGCGCGGCCAGCACGTCATCAATCGTCAGGTTGATGTCGGCGCAGTTCTCGCGGTAATAGACCAGCGGAAACTTATCCGGCGGCTCGATGCCCAGCACGACGGCGCTGCTGCGATGCTGTGGCTTGCGCGGGATAAACTTTGTCTCTACGCCCTCGTTGTTGAGAAAGTGCAGGATAAAGTCGCCCACAGGGTCATCCCCCACCGCTGTCAGCAGCGCGCAGTTCAGCCCCAAGCGATGCGCCCCGACGCTGATATTCGTGGGCGAGCCGCCCACGTAGGCAGCAAAACTGGTGATCTCGGCAAAGGGCGACCCCACATCGTTGGAGTACAGGTCAATCGAACTGCGCCCCATGTGCAGTGTATCGTAAGTCTTGGTCAAAATCTTTTCCTCAAACAGTCTTGTTTCGGCCTGCGCTGCTTAACATACAGTGGCGGCCTGGCTTTGTCAACAAAGCGCCTGTCAGCCGATTTCGCTCAAACGCACCGGGCGATTTTCCTGATACGACTTCCGCGCTGCCAGCCCCATCACCACCGGAATGCGCCCGTCTATCCCGGTGACAGGCACAGGCGTATTATTCGCCACCGCCTCGACAAACACCTGCATCTCGGCCACGTAGCTGTCTGTATAACGATCCATGAAGAAGTTCAGCGGCAGGTCACGATGCACGGTCGCGGTGTCGCTGATCGTGACCGCGTTCGCATAACGATTTTCGGTGCGGGCGCTTCCCTTACTGCCGAAAACCTCAACGCGCTGGTCATAACCGTAGACCGCCTGACGGCTGTTATCAATCATGCCCATCACGCCGTTGGCAAATTTCAGGGTAATCAGCGCGGTGTCTACGTCGCCCTCGCGCCCGATCGCCGGGTCAACCAGCACCCCCGCCGTTACATAAATCTCCTCAACCTCCGCGCCGATCAGAAAACGCGCCATGTCGAAATCGTGGATCGTCATGTCCAGAAACATCCCGCCAGACACACGGATGTATTCAATAGGCGGCGGCGCGGGGTCACGGCTGATGATATGCAGCAGGTGCGGCGTACCGATTTCGCCGTTCTGCACGGCCTGCCGTACACGCGCATGGTTAGCGTCAAAGCGGCGGTTAAAGCCGATTTGCAGCTTAACCCCTGCCTTCTCCACCGCTTCCAGCGCGCCGTCAATGCGCTTCAGGTCAAAATCTACCGGCTTCTCGCAAAAGATGTGTTTGCCCGCCTGTGCCGCTTCGGTAATAAACTGTGAGTGCGTGTCGGTGGACGAGCAGATCACGACGGCCTCAATATCAGGATGATTTAAAATTTCCCGATAGTCATTGGTCGCCTGCGGGATGCGATAGCGCTCAGCGGCGGCCTGTGCTGCCTGTGGCGACACGTCCGCAATCGCCATCACTTTCGCGTCGGGAACGCGCGTGGTCAGCGCGTCGGCATGAACACGGCCAATGCGCCCCGCGCCGATGATACCTAAACCTATTGTCATGAACCGCTCCTTATTGGGGCTTGAGATAATAAAACAGTTCGCCCGGTTGCAAAATCTTAAACTTCTGGCGCGGCGCAAACTTTTGCAGCGCGTCCACCACCTGCGCCTGTGGGATGGTGTTATTCGGGTACAGATCATTATGGCCGATAATGAGCGTGTCCCAGCCCAGATCATCAGCCAGCCTCGCCGCCTCGGCAGGCAGCAGATTACCCACAGCGCCCACATCGGTTTCGCGGTAGTAATCCCGGCCATTCACGGGCAGCATGGCGACATCCGGCCTGGGCAGCTTTTGCAGCGTTTCGATGTAGTCGGGGTAAATGATGGTATCACCCGCGTGGTAAAAGACCACGCCGTTCCACTCAATCATGAACCCCAGCCAGCGATAACCTTTCTGCACGTCGTACTCTTTTTCATAGTGCGCGGCGGGAACTGCGGTCAGCTTCAGCGTCGTCCCCGGCAGCGTCACCGCTTCCAGCGCCTTTGGATAAATCACCCGGTCTGAGCCGATGTCAAGCTCAGACAAAAGCCCATCACACCATGCAGGCGTGACGAACTTTGCCTGTGGTGAAGCCTTTGCGACTGGCCCGGCGGTCAGCGGGTCGAAATGGTCAAGATGTTCATGGCTGGCGAAGTAAAAATCGGCGTTCGTGATCTGCTCTGGCAGCAGCGGGGGAGGATAGGCCCGTGTCCACCAGTCGCCAAGCTGCTCCCGCACCACATCACTCAGGCACAGGTCAATGTAAATCATCGCGTCCGGGCCTTTAATAGCCACGCCCATCTGCCCCATACCCCAGATGGCGAGACTACCGGGCATGACCTGAACCGCTTGCATCTGCTCTAATAAATTCATCTAAAACAGTCTTTCAGGTAAGCACCTACAACACACAGGCGATTTTATCCACCCGCTGCCTGCCTGCAAAGAGCCAGGCCGGGGCGCGGCAGACCCCGGCTTTAAGCAGACGCATCCCGCACCTTCGGCAGCACATGCTCGACCATCATGGCCTGAATGTCTGCGTTTGGCAGGCCGATAATGTCAATCATGAAGTAATCCACACCCAACGCTACAAATTCCAGCATCTGCTCTACAATCTGTTCAGGCGTGCCGAGCAGCGCATTCTCGCGCGTGTACGTTTTTTTCTCGCGCGACTTTGCCAGCCGCTGCACTTCAGCCTCACTCTCGGCAATCGCCATCCGCCCGAACCATGTCAGCCGGATGCTGGCCGGGTCACGCCCGACCGTCTCGCAGTGCTGGCGCAGCACCGCCAGCCGCTCACGATAAAGCGCCGCGTTCGCGTCAGGCAGGTTCCACCAGTCGGCGTACTTGGCGGCGATCTTCAGCGCATTATCCCCCTTCACGCCGATAAGAATCGGCGGCACGGGGTCAGGCTTTGGCTCAAGAATGGCTTCGGTGATGCCGTAGTGCTTCCCCTGATAGCTGACTTTCCCCGGCTCTGTCCACAGGCGGCGAACGATTTCCAGCGTATCTTCTAGCTGCTCCAGCCGCACCGCCGCCGACGGGAACTCATAGTGGAAAGCGCGGTATTCGTCTTCCTTCCAGCCCGCGCCCAGCCCCATAATGAAACGACCCTCGCTGAACACCTGTAGAGTCGCGCCCATTTTCGCCAGCAGGCCGGGATTGCGATAATTCTGGCCGATCACCATCGGGCCAACATCGAACTGCGGCCACTTTGCCGCCAGATAAGACAGCACTGTCCAGCCTTCGTAAGCGAAGTTGTCCTCCCAGAAAAGGTGATCGGTCATCCACAGGCTCTTAAAATGCCCGGCGAACTGTGGCAGGATGATGTCAAGATCGTCCATCCACTTGGTCAGATGTGTTTTGGGGTGTGCCTCTACCGGTGAAAATCCGAATTCAACAGCCATAAACCTTGTACTCCCTTCTCTGTCAGTTCGGCAGCAGGATAATCTTGGCATCCTGACGACTTTCCAGCCGTTTAAAAGCCACCAGCGCGTCATCCAGCGCCATCCGCGCGCTCACCATCGGGCGCATATCCAGCCTGCCGGAAGCCATCATGCGAATGACATTCTGAAATGTCCCGTGTCCAGCATGACCCAACGACCCGGCCAACTGCACGCCGCGCACCTGATAATGCTCCAACGCCAGCGGCGTAGGCTTCTCCGAGCGCCCAATGTGCGCGATGGTCGCGTTAACGGCCAGCCCACTGGTCAGCGGCGCGAGCGTATAATCTGGCACGCCAGCAGCCTCCACCACAAAATCCACACCGCGCCCATAAGTCAGGTCAAGCAGCGTTTCGTTCAGGTCAATGCCTGCCGGGTCAAGCACCTGTGTCGCGCCCATCTCCTGTGCGATTTTCCGGCGGCTGGGCGAGGTATCGAAAACGATCACCTGTGCCGCGCCTGCTGCCAGCGCCAGCGCTTCTGCGGCCAGGCCAATCGGCCCTGCGCCAAACACGACCACGTACATGCCCGGCTGCCATGTGTGAAGACGGTTAAACATGGCGTGGTACGATACCCCGGTCGGCTCGACCATCGCGCCCATCACCAGCGCTTCCCGCTCATCGCCGACGCGATCCGCAATTTCATCCAGCTTCCAGCAGTAGCGCGCCCGGACAGGGATGTACTGCGCCATCGCGCCCGGCGTGGTGAAGCCGAGTTCCTCAATCCGGTCACAGTGGTTGACATAGCCCCGGCGGCAGGACACACATTCACCGCACCACTGCACTTCCTCCGCCGTCACCAGGTCGCCCACCTGAAGGTCGCGCACATTTTTACCGACCTCCACCACCTTCCCCGCAAACTCATGCCCCAGAACATTGGGGAAGCGCGTCAGGCCGGGATACAGCATGTAACCATCGTCCCCGGCCTCGTACATATGCATGTCTGACCCGCAAATACCGACCGCGCCCACCTCGATAATCACTTCGTCAGCCTGTGGCACCGGGTCGGGCGCTTGGCCGATTTCAATGCGCGGATTTTTCCATACCTGCGAACCACTCTTTACCCGCCGTGTCTGGCGCTCCGCCTCGCTCAGTTTGTAGTCTGCCTTAGGCGACCATTCCGCCGTTAAAGTTAATGCCTTCATGCCTGTAACTGCTCCAATTGCTGCTTGAATACCTGTAAGCCTTCTCTCACATCCAGCGCCTCCCGCCCAAGTGCCTGCGCGGTTTTCGCTGTGCTGGCAATCGTGCGGTGTGGGATGGGGATGTTTTCATGTTCCGCGCGCGCAGCTTCGGGCAGCGGCACCGTCTGAATAAGCGCCGTATCGCCCTCAAACACTTCCGCTACCTTCAGCGCCAGATCATCACGGCTGATCGCCTCGCGCCCGAAGCAGTGGTAAATCCCGCTGCCGTCGTGCTGTGCCAGTCGCAGCAGCATGTCCGCGCCATCAGAGGCCAGCGTCGGATGCGCCATTTCATTGACCGCGCCTGTCCATACATGGACGGGCTGTTTTTTCAGGAAGCGATCCACATAATCATTCGCCAGATCACCAAAGCCCACGCCCTGCGTCCAGCGTGTCAGGCTGGGAAGCGCGTCGTTCAGGCCATAAACCCCGGCTAACCGCCCGATCCCATAATTGAGGCCGTCCATCATACTGAGTTCGCGCTCAGAAGCCATCTTCATCACACCGTAGAAATTGACCGGAAACGGCGGCGAGTCTTCATCCACCAACGGCTCCCGGCCATCAAACACCCAGTCTGACGAGACGAAAACCAGCCGCGCCCCCGCCTCACGACAGGCATATGCCAGCGCGCGCGTCCCCTCTACCATGATTGACCACGCGACCCGCCGCTGGCGATACATCATCTGCTGATCGAGCAGCGCCGCACAGTGAATCACCGCGTCTGGCCTGTAGGTACGCACCGCCGCCCGTACCGCTGCATGGTCGGCCAGATCGAGCGGGTGCATGTGGTAATCCACCTGTTCTGACGGCGGCGGGCCAAACAGCGCGGCGATCACCTCAGCATGATGTTGTTCGCGCGCCACTTTTATCACATGACTGCCCACAAGGCCGGTGCCACCCGTCACAAAGATACGCATCAGCGAATCTCCTCAACAGCCCAATGATCGCCCATCGCTCGCCTGCCCTGTGCCAGACCTTCCCCGTCGGATACCACCCGCACAAGATCATCGCGCTCAAACATGTCGGGGTTTAAGCTCACGCCCAAACCCGGCGCTTGCGGGATCGCCAGATGACCATCTTCGACCACCGGAGCAAGGTTGCTCAGCACCGGGAAGTAAGTTTTGTAAAACGCGCGCACGGACTCGACGAAAAACAGGTTCGGAATGTGCGCGCCGAGGTGCATACAGGCGGCATGGCAGATGGGGCCAGCGACGTTATGCAGCACCAGCGGCACACCAAACGCCTCCGCCATGCTGGCGATTTTACAGGTTTCGGCGATGCCCCCGTTCCACACCGGGTCGGTCATCACGATTTGGGAAACGCCTTTCACCAGCCAGTCGCGCAACTGCCAGCGCGTCATCAACAATTCGGAGCCGATCACCGGGATGGTGGTGGATTGCGCCAGCGCTTTCACTTCTTCAGGATGCACCGCTGGCATGACATCTTCCAGAAACAGGATGTCATACGGTTCGAGCGCGCGCGCGATGCGCTCCATGCTGGCGCGGCTCCAGCGGAAATGACACTCGATGCCGATCTCCATCGCGTTCCCTACCGCCTCGCGTATCTGGCGCACAGGCGTGAGTCCTTGTTCCACCTCGTCAAGGCTGATGTAGTGACCAAACGAGGTTTCGCTGAAGCGGTCAAACGGCCAGATTTTCATAGCGCGAATGCCATCATCAAGCAGGCTTTGCGCCAGCGCGCCCGCGTCCTGATGCCAGCGCGCATAATCCTGCACCTGCTCGAAGCCAATGCAGGTGTTGTACGTTGGCACACGGTCGCGCGTTTTGCCGCCCAGCAGGTGGTACAACGGCGCGTTGTAGTGTTTGCCCATAATGTCCCACAGTGCGACTTCCAGCGCAGAGAGCGCTCTTGTTTCCGCGCCCGCGTAACCGTGATACATGATGTTATCCATGACAAAGCGCCATAACCCCTCAATATCGAGCGGGTCCTGCCCCAGCACCAGCGGCGCGATAGTGCCATGCAGCGCCCCCTTCGCGCCGGGAATTTTGTCTACCGTTTCGCCAAGCCCGATCAGCCCGGTATCGGTATGTACCCGCACCACCATCAGGCGCGGATAGGCGGCCCATTGCAAGCTTTCAATCGCCGTTATTTTCATCCGTGTTAATCCTGCGGCTGTTCGCCTTTGACACTCAAACCGCCGTCTACCGTGTAATTCGCGCCAGTGATAAAACTCGCTTCGTCCGAGGCCAGAAACACAAAAACACTGGCAACTTCGTCAATCGTCCCCACCCGGCCAATGGGATGCATCTCATCAAACTGCTGACGCAGCGGTTCGGGGTTAGACTGCGCGGCGAGAAAATCATGCAGCATCGGCGAGTCGATCGTGCCGGGCGAAACCGTGTTCACCCGAATTCCCTGCCGGGCATAGTCGGTAGACATCGCCCGCGCCAGCGCGATCAGCGCGCCTTTGGTGGCGGAATAGACCGCCAGACCGGGCAGGCCAAGCATCCCGGTAACGCTTGCCGTGTGGATGATACTACCGCTGCCCTGTGCTAACATACCCGGAATAACCGCGCGGCTGACCAGATAGGTGCCGCGCAGATTGACCGCCAGACAGCGATCAAAATCGTCCACAGCGGTTTCATGCAGCGCGCCGGAGGGCATCACCGCCGCGTTATTGACCAGTACGGTCACGTGGCCAAAGCGCTCGTTTAAGCGCGCCACCGCGCCGCTCACCTGTGCCTCGTCGCGAATATCCGCATCCAGCGCGACCGCCTCGCCACCTGCGGCGGCAATCTCATCGGCGACCTGCTGGCACGCTTCCTGCTGCAAGTCCAGCACGCCCACCTGTGCGCCCTCGCGGGCAAAGCGCAGCGCAATCCCGCGCCCGATCCCTCTGGCCGCGCCTGTCACCAGCGCGACCTTGCCGTTCAAACGCATGGTCTACCCTCTGCCTGTATCATCGAATGCCATACAAAAATTGGCATCTTCCGCCATCCCGCTTACAATCAAGGCCAGATTGTGAAAATTGTAGAGCATCGTTATAGAATGAGCAAAAAGCGAGACGAACAAGGATGTTGAGAAGCATTACCGAAAAAGAGTGGTTCCGGGGGCTTGTGTTTGCGCTCATCATTATCGGCGTGGCGCTGATTCTGTTAGCCGCGCAGCAGTACGTTGATGCGGCTACCCGGCTGAACGATAACCTCGCTTATCAGGCGCAGCAGGCAGGGGAAGCTGTGCCGCTTGAATCACAGGCAGAAGCCCAGATACTGGTTGGCGCGGGCATGGAAATGCGACGGCTTACCGCGCAGCGTGATCGCGCTTTAATGATCGGGGGCGGCGGTCTGGTGCTGCTGGCGCTGGGATGGATCGGGATGGATTTTGCCCGCGCCCGCCGCGCAACAGGCACGCCCGCGCGCTCCGCTTCTGGCTGATGAATTTTACGCTTAAAGCAAGAAATTCTTGCACAAGATTATAAGTTTAAGTATCATCACCCTTCAGCGTGATACACCCCCGTAAGAATTCGTATACATAGGAGGAGCAGACGGCACGAGCTAAGGGGGCAGACGCTGAAGCGAATTTATTTCCATAAATTTAATGCGCTAAGGAGAATTAAGCATGTTGAAACGTCTTATTCCGGTTGCCCTTCTCATCGCGGGCATTTTGATTGCCAGCATCGGTTTCGTTGGCGCACAGGATGATGCTCTGGTCTTTCGTATGGTCAGCCACGGCGGCCCCGGCAATCCTTTCTGGACGGTCGTGATTAAGGGTATGGAAGATGCCTGCGCGATCCTGGAAGCCGACTGCCTCTGGCTGGGCGACGAGCAGTTCAGCCTGGAAGGCATGGCTGGTTATTGGGAAGATGCGCTCGCCAGCAATCCTGATGGTATCGGCACAACCGTCCCCGACCCAGAAGTCATCCGCAGCGGCGTGGAAACAGCGGCGGACCTCGGTATTCCGGTCATCGCCTTTAACACGGCAGACCCTAACGCCGGGACAGACCGCGCGCTGCCGATCCTGTTCTATGTCGGCGCGAACGAGTTCACCGGTGGCGTGAGCAACGCCCGCCGCGTTTTCGCGCAGGCCGAGGCCGACGGTGTCACCATTGAAGAAGGTGTCTGCACCATTCAGGAGCAGGGACACAGCGGTCTGGAAGCGCGCTGCGCGGGTGTCCAGAGCGTGTTTGACGAGATGGGTGTCCCCCTCGAAATCCTGAACATCAACAACAACCCGGCGGAAAGCGCGGGCATCCTGGCTGACCACTTCGCGGCCAACCCGGAAGCCAACGCCGTCTTCATGCTTGGCCCGCTGCCCTCCTCGGCGCTGAACCTGTATGTTCAGGAAAACGGCATCGAACCCGGCCAGATTTACGCCACCACGCATGACACCAGCGCGGAAATCTACGACATGATTGAGCAGGGCTACCTGCTGCAGGCCATTGACCAGCAGCCGTACCTGCAGGGCTTCCAGACAATCATGTGGCTGTACCTCAACAGCCAGTACGAGCTGTCCTCCGGCGGTGACATCTTCACCGGCCCCGGTGTCATTGATGCCAGCAACGTCGCGGCCATCCGTGAGCTGACCGCTGCCGGCTATCGTTAATTGATGCTGTAACTTTCAAGTTGTAAAACAGTGGGGGGGCGCTTCTGCTCCCCCATTTGTATGTTCGTTTGTAAGATCAGTTGTTTTTGTCAGAAAGATTTTTAAATGACAGCCTCTCGCACAACTTCTGCTGGTGAGGTGCGAAAAAGCGCTACCCCAACCATCAACCTGAATATCATCCTATTGTTGTTGGTCAGCCTTGCCAGTTTCATTATTGCCGAGCAAATTATCACGGGGTGGCTGCCTTTGGGTGAGCGCGCCAACATCAGCCGCCGCGATATGAACCCGATCGAACTACTGGCGATTGCCGGAACGCTGATATGGGGGCTTATCACGCTGCGGACTGCGTGGAGCTTTCTACGGCATGAAAGCCATCCCACCCTCCGCCGTTACTTCAACGACGGCGTACCCATGCCCCCCGGCGTAGTCCTGACCGTGACGGTCCTCAGTATTATTGGCGTGTTCAGCCTGCTCATCGCGGAGCAGATTTTCACAGGCTGGCTGCCTTTGGGCGAGCGCACCAACATCAGCCGTCACGATATCAACTTTCTGGAATGGGTAGTGATTGGCGGCGCGCTGCTGTGGGGCATCGTTACCCTGCGGACAGCATGGGGCTTTGTGCGGCGTGACCGTCGCGCATGGGCTTATGCCCAGTGGATTCTGCTCATCACCGCCGTGATCGGCCTGATTATTTTCATGTCCGGCGTGTTCGATATTTCTACTATCATCCCGCGCAACGGGACGTTTCTGGATGATTTACCCGGTGTGCAGTTATTAACAGCGCCGGGGCTGCTCATCTTCCTGTCCTGCATCGTGGCCTATCGCTATATCACGGCGGAGTTTGACGCGCGGGCGGCAGCGGCCAGCCAGGCCGCCAGCGCCTCGCTGCCCGAAAGGGCCTTAAGCCGCGATACCAGCGCCATCCCCGCCCCTGCCGACCAGACCATCCGTAACATGCTGGCGCGCTCCCCCGGCGCGGGGGCGATCATCGGCCTGATGGCAATTCTGATTATTTTCGCGGTCGCGTCCGACCTGTTTCTCGAACCGCGCGCGCTGGCAGGCGCGCTTTCCACCAATATCACACGCGGCGTGGTCGCTATCGGCATTACGCTGCTGATGATTTCGGGCGAGTTTGACCTGTCTGTCGGCTCGATGCTCGGTGTAAGCGGCCTGTCCTTTCTGGGGTTGATTACCGGGCAGCTTCCGATGCTGTTCATCTTCCTCGCGGCTGTCGCTTTGGGGTTTGCCTGCTTCATGGGTGGGTTAAACGCCATCCGTGCGGAACGGCGCTCCATAGCAGCCTTCGTTACGCTGGTGGCCGGGGGCGCGCTGCTGGCCGCCAGCGTCTTTATCGTGATCCAGTCGTTAGCTGGCGAACTGCCCCCCAACCTCCCGCCGCTGCACCCCATTCTGGCCGCAGTGGTGGCGCTGACCTTCACCGCCTTCTTAGGCTTTGTCAACGGTTACATCCTTATCCGAACCGCGATCCCTTCGTTTATCGTCACGCTGGGGACGCTGCTGGCCTTCCGCGCCATTCCCCTGCTGCTGGTAGCAGACGGGCGCATCCTGCGCTACGCCGATTACTTCGGCAGCGAACCGCCAAACATTTACATCAACCGCTGGCTGGTGATCGGGCTGGCCGCAGCGCTGGCGGTGGGTGTTCTGCTTATCGCCCGTTCTTTACTGCCCGCCCGCTGGCGCAGCTTCCGCGAACGGCTTGCGGGTTATGCAAACGATACCAGCGATTTTCGGGATGTCGCGCTGCTGTGGACGCTGGCGGTTTTCATCCTGACGTTCACAGCCATCGCTGTCGTGCTTTACCTGCTGATTGGCGGCATCGCTGACCAGATCGGCCAGACCTCGACAATGCTTCAGGTCAGCTTCTTTGACCTGATGAACGGACGTATCGAGTCGCTGCCGTTCTTCGGGCAGCTTCCGCGTGAGCTAAACCTGCGCGTAGGGGTGTTCTGGTGGTTTTTACTGGTGATTATCTTCCAGTTTATCCTGACACAAACCCGCTACGGTAACGCGACCTTCGCCGTAGGGGGCAATCCCGGCGCGGCGCGCGCGCAGGGTATCAATACCAACCGGGTCAAAGTCATCAACTTTATACTGTTGGCGCTATTGGTCGGGGTGGCCGCTATCTTTGACGTATCCCGCGTGCAAAGTGTGGACGCGCTGCGCGGTGAAGGGCTGGAGCTTGAGGTGATCGCCGCTTCGGTCATCGGCGGAACACTGCTCACAGGCGGTTACGGCAGCGTGTTTGGCGCGCTGCTGGGTGTGTTCATCTTCGGTATCCTGCAAACCGGGCTGGTGCTGGTGGGCATGAACCCGCGTGTGTTCAACGGGGTCATCGGGGTCATTATCATTATCGCGGTCGTCATTAACACCGCTTCACGGAGGACACGATCATGAGCGAAGCCGCCCCAATGGTGGAAATGCAGAATATTCACAAGTTTTTTGGCACGATTCATGTCCTTCGCGGCATTGATTTTCGGGTAGAACGGCAGGAGATTGTCGGGCTGCTGGGGGACAATGGCGCGGGAAAATCCACCCTTATCAAGATTCTCACCGGGGTGCATACGCCATCGGACGGCCAGATTTATTTTGAAGGCCGCCCGGTTCAGATCACTTCGCCGCATGACGCGCGCCACCTCGGTATCGAGACGGTTTATCAGGACCTGGCGCTGGTGCCGCTGATGAGCATCTCGCGCAATTTCTGGCTAGGGCAGGAAATTACGCGCCGGGTGGGGCCGGTGGAGGTGCTGGATCAGGCCGAGATGGCGATCCGCACCCGCGAAGCGCTGCGCGACATCGGCATTCACATTCGCAATCCTGATGAACCGGTGGGGTCGCTTTCTGGGGGTGAGCGCCAGTCCATCGCCATCGGGCGCGCGGTTTACTTCGGCAAAAAGCTGCTCATTCTGGATGAACCGACCTCCGCGCTTTCGGTGGGCGAAACCGCTAAAGTGCTGGAATACACCCGCGCCGCCAAAGAGCAGGGCCTATCGGTGATCTTTATCACACATAATATCGGTCATGTCCATCATGTCGCTGACCGCTTCACGATTATCAGTCACGGCCTGAAAGTGGGTGACTTTTACAAAGAAGAAGTCTCTGAAATGGAAGTGGCGCACATGGTGATGACCGGAGAAGTACCGGAACGCCTGCGACTCGTACCAGTCAACGGTGGGGATGATTAACTTGACACATTTTACAGGGGGTTTCATGGCTCGTCGAAGCCTGCTTCAAATGATTACCGTGATCGTTTTACTGGTCGTTGCGGCCTGTGCGCCAGAAGATTTAGACATTACACCAACCGCCGCGCCTAGCGCCACGCCTTCAATTACCGTGTATGTGACAGGCGCGGTTGCCGAGACCGGAACCACTATCGAACTGCCAGCAGGCAGCCGTGTTGAGGACGCGATTAGCGCCGCAGGCGGTGCCGCCGAAGCGGCCGACTTACAGCGAATCAACCTGGCGCAGGTGCTGCGCGATGGCGAACAGGTGAACATCCCGGCAGTAGGTGATGCAGAAACCACGCCCGAAGCCGCCGAAGATACTGCCGACGATGTGCCAGAAACACAGGCGCTGTTAAACCATATCATCAGCAGCATCCCCGGTTCCATCAACGCCGGAGTCATTAGCTGGCGGCGCGACACCAGCGTTGAGCCGCTGATCGTAGACCGCGAAGGTGGCCTGACCGCCGCGCGTATTACCTTTAACGAGGCAGGCGGCGGCCTGATGGAACTGACCTTCGGCGTGTTCGACTCGCCAGAAGCGGCCAGCACTTACTATGACAGTGTTCGCGGCAGCCTGCGGACGCTGGAGCGCGCAGAGGAGCGCGACACCTTCCCAACGCCTAACGCTTTTGGCGGCGGCACCTACGGCTCAGACGCGATTTTCGCGCAGGATAACATCTTCATCCGTGTCTCGGTGCCGCGCTTTTCCAGTACGGCTGGCGACCCGCTTACCCCGATGGGGCGGCAGGTACTCACCATACTGGATGAAGCGCTGGCCTCTTACAACGCTGCCTGACAGGTCACTTGCGTAAACCAAAAAGTCCCGCTGCGCTGGTGCGGCTGCCCGCCCAGCCCGGGACTTCTCGCAACCCTTCGATGCCCATCTGGTAAACAGGATTACTTTCCTCCAGCGGCAGCGCCACCACCTGCCCGGTCACGCCAGACTGGTATGCCCCCAAAGCGATTTCTAACGCGCGCTGCCCGGCTTTTGCAGGCGCGATTGTAGGCCGCTTTTCGCGGATGGCATCGCGGAAATCTGCCCAAAGCTCCGTAAATGAGCGCGCGATGTTGTCCATGTGGGTCGGCAGATTATCCAGTGTATGATCGCTGCGTTCCCAGTCGCGCACGGTATAAATTTCGGCGGGCTGGTTAAAACCGCTGGTCTGATACTGGTTGTAGCGCATTCGTAAATGGCCTTCGCTGCCGCTGGCATCCACGCCGCCCACGCCCTGCCCCCAGCCCATGTGAATCACGGCGTACCCTGTCGGAAACGCGATTTGCAGCAGCGCAAGGTCTTCTACCACAGGCTGGCGCGCCGCGTAGGTGGGCGCGTCCACAAACGCCATCACCTGTTGGGCAGGCGCACCAAACAACCATTCGCACAGATAGACCGCGTGAATCATATCCATCAGCACACCGCCGCCGGCCTGCATGGTATGCCGCCAGTCGCTCTGGTACTCCGCCGCGCCGGGGTTATCAATGACCCCCAGATAATGCATGGTCAGCACGCGCAGATCGCCTATCGCCCCCGCCGAGATCAACGCTTTTATTTTGCGGTACTCCGGCAGGAAATGATAATTATGCACCATGCCGAAGGTCAGCCCGGCGGCCTCAGCCTTTGTGACAAGTTCAGCCGCAATCGCCGGAGTCAGCGCGATGGGCTTTTCACTTAAAACGTGCTTCCCTGCATCAAACGCATCCATGATGATCTCGCGCCGGAAGCGCTGCGGAACAGTGACCGCGACTGCATCAATGTCCTGCCTTGCAAGCACATCCCGATAATCGTGATAAAGGTTTTCCCCGGCCAGCCCAAACCACTCCTGCCCGATCCTGCACCGCGCTTCAGTCACGTCGGCCAGCGCAGCCAGTTCTACATCTGGCAACGCCAGCAGCGCCGGGCGATGTCCATAGCTCACCACATTCCCACAGCCAATTAACCCTACCCGCAGCATCTTTCTCTCCTTACAAGGCAATTTTAATTAAACAGGTAACGCCTGAAATTTACACGATAAGCGCTTTGCACCCACAGCAGTAACAGTCAGTAATTTAATATCGCAGCCATTGAAAGTGATATGGAGTGGGGAGCAGTGGGCAGGGGCATGATGCCCCTGCCCTACCGCCCGATAACCCAGGTTATAGTGTTGTTTTGGTTTGTGCAGCAGACGTGTCCCTACAGCCTGCCCAGACGGGTTTCGTAGGGACGCGATACCTCGCGTCCGCAACAGAAAACACCCGCCAAACACAAAACATCAATACAACCCGGTTACTGGCCCGCCTCCATAAGCGCCTGATAGACGCGCGGCGCGCTCATCGGCAGGTCGGAAAGATAAACCCCTGTTGCATCGGCGACCGCGTTAGCAATCGCGGCGGCGGTTGGCACGACGGGCGGCTCACCCACCCCGCGCGCACCGAAAGGCCCATGCTCCGAGGGAACTTCTACGATGACGGTTTCCATGCTTTGCGCGGCTTGCGTCGCGTCTGGCAGCGCGTAATCCATGAACGAAGCGGTTAGCAACTGGCCGTCCTCGTCGTAAATCATATTTTCATACAGGCCCCAGCCGATCCCCTGTGTCGCGCCGCCCATCATCTGCCCCTCGATCGCCAGCGGGTTAATTGCCCTGCCGACATCCTGAGCGATGACCAGCTTATGCACTTTCACTTCGCCGGTTTCCCGGTCAACCTCGACCTCGGCCAACTGCGCGCTGAAGCCCGGTGCCTGGTCGGTAATGGCGTTGCGTCCGTGAGCGAAAACCGGCGCGTATTCGCCACCGAAGTCCATCGCTATCTTGGCAATCTCGCGCAGGCTGATGCTCTTGGAGGGCATCCCCCGCACGCGCACATTGCCGTCCACAATTTCAAGGTCTTCGACAGCAGCTTCAAATTCTTCAGCGGCAATCTCCAGCACCTGCTGGCGGGCTGCCTGCGCCGCCTGAACAACAGCCGCCCCTGTGGTGTACGTCACCTTGCTGCCGCCGCTGACACCTGCGTAAGGCGCGTTCTGTGTGTCGCTGTTGACAATACGCACCATATCTGGCGATACGCCAAAAACCTCAGCAGCCAGCACGGTAAAGCCGGTCAGTGTGCCGCTGATGTCCATCGAACCTACGTGGATATGAATAAGGCCGTCCTGATTAAGCGCACAGGCCGCCGCAGCGGGTTCTGTCCCACCCAACCAGCCGCCGACCGCGATTCCGACTCCCCGCCCCTGCGCGCGCGCGGCCTCACGATTTTGCCAGGCAGGATGTTCACGCAGCGCCTCCAGCGTCTCGCGCATCCCCATCCCCTTCCACGGCTTGTTATCTGCCATCGGATCGCCGGGGCGCGCAGCGTTCTTCAGCCGCAGCTCAATCGGGTCGAGGTTCAGCGCTCTCGCAAGCTCGTCCATCAGGCTGTCAATCGCAAAGACGACCGAGGGCGCACCCGGCGCGCGGTATGCCCCCACCGACTGCTTGAAGGTCAGCGCTTCGACGGTTTCCACCTGAAAATTCGATACCGGGTAAAAACTTACCAGCATGAAACCGAGGAAGTCGGCCAGATTCATCGGGTAGCAACCGGAGTCCATGTGAACCTGCCCTTCCAGCGCGACCAGTGTTCCATCGGCCTTCGCGCCGATTTTCGCATGGATACGCACCGGAGGCGCGGGGTTGGTCGCCAGCATCTCTTCCATGCGCGTTAAAAACATGCATACCGGACGGCCAACCTTCTGGGCAGCCAAAGCGATCAGCGGGTCGTAGATGGTGGATTTGCCGCCAAACGCCCCGCCCACGGCCATTCCAGTCACGCAGACATCCGACTCAGGCACGTTCAGAACACTGGCAATATCGCCGCGCAGCCCGAACATGCCCTGCGTGCTTGCCCACACATTCGCCCCGCCTGTCACCGGGTCGGGCTGCACCACCACGCCGTGCGTTTCGAGGGCGCTCTGATGCACCATCGGCGTGGTAAACGTGCGCTCTATAATCACATCCGCCTGAGCAAAGCCAGCGGCAATATCCCCCCGGCTGCGGGTCTTGTGGTGGGCAAGGTTAGATGCCTGCCCCTGCTGGCTATCGCTGCTGCCGTCGTCCACATCTGCCCCGTGCGCCCCGGCATCACTCGAACCTTTCGGGATACCATTCGGCCATACCAGCGGCGCGCCCTCGGCCAGCGCCTCATCAATAGTCGTTACAGTGGGCAGCGGTTCGTAGTCTACCATCACAGCTTCTGCGCCATCCGCCGCTGCGCCTTCGTTCTCCGCCAGCACCAGCGCCACAGGCTGGCCGACGAAGATCACGCGATCGCGCGCCAGCATCAGCTTCTGGCGAGAGGAAGGCGGGATTGCTGGCAAATCCTGTGCGGTTAACACGGCAACCACGCCGGGTGTTTCACGCGCGGCCTGTGTATCAATCCCACGAATATTGGCATGAGCATAAGCGCTTGGCACAATACGGGCGTGCAGCATCCCCGGCAGGTGGAGATCACGCACAAACCGCAGCGCGCCTGTCACCTTGGCGCGGCCATCAATGAGCTTTTTGGGCTGACCAATTGTTTTAAAATCTACATCCGCAGTCGTCATAATCCCCTTCCAATGGTACAGACTGATCGCGCCTAAATTATAACCACGTTTCAGCTTCAGGCGACAAACCTGTAGGCCTGTTGCGTTACGTTGAATTCGCGTTATACTCCCCACAGACAATCTTTATTCACCAAAAACACTTTTGTGAGAAACAATGCAGCTCAACGGCGATTTTTACTTTAACGCGCCTCAGGAACAGGTCTGGCAGCTTTTGATGGACCCGGCGGTGATTGCAGCCGCGCTGCCGGGCGTGGATGAATTGATCCCGATTGAGGGCGAAACCGACAGTTGGCGCGCCGAGGCAAAGATCAGCCTTGCGGCGGTCAGCGGCACTTATGGGGGCGTGATCCACATGAGTGAGCAGCAGCCCCCGCGCCAGTACCGCCTCACCGTTAGCGGCGAAGGCCAGCAGAGCATCATCAATGGCACCGCGCTGATTACCCTGAATTACGACGAAACGACCGGCCAGACGCGGCTCACATGGGAAGCCGAACCGAGCATTTCCGGGAAGTTGGCGCGTGTCGGCCAGCGCCTTATTAAAGCCGCTGCCACCATGCTGAGCAAGCAGTTCTTCACAGCCGTCGCCAAACAACTCCCCTCCTAAACACCGCCCGCAAGACCGTGTATCAGAAATACATCGTATATGCTATGATTCCGCGCTATGTTCGTTGCAGACTCATGGCTTGCTATCACCCTGCGCAGGCACTGGCGCTGGTACGCCCGCGTGCTGGTTGCCTGTGTGCTGTTAAGCGGCATCGCGGCCAGTGGCCCGCGCGCTACGCTCGGCCCACCGCAAACCGTCGAAACTGTTAAGCCGCAGGTCTGCGTCCATACGCGGCTGATTGACGAAGTATGGGAGTGGAAGATTCAGCACTCGCTTCAGTACGTGCGCGAAATGGGCGCGGATACCATCGTCGAGTTTTTCCCGTGGGCATACATTGAAGCAAGCCCGGATCGCTACGACTGGGAATCGGCTGATCGCATCGTGCGCCACGCTCGCAATCAGGGGCTACAGGTGATCGCCCGCATGGGCTTTGTCCCGGCATGGGCGCGCCCGGATGTGGACGACCAGTTCAGCACCTTAAATTACCTTCCCGAAGAGTCGTTTGATGCCTTCGCGGACTTCGTTTCAGCCTTTGCCGCGCGTTATGCCGGGGTTGTAAACCATCTCATCATCTGGAACGAGCCAAATCTGGCATTCGAGTGGGGCTACCGGGCAGTTGACCCGTCCGGCTACATGCGTCTGCTGCAAGCAGTCTATGAGCGCGTTCACACAGCTAATCCTGATGTAGTCATTCTGGCGGCGGCGCTGGCCCCCACCCTTGAGCCACCCGGCAGCCCAAACGGGTTAAACGACCTGCTTTATCTGGAAGCGCTGCTGGAAGCAGGCGCAGCCGATTATTTTGACGCGCTGGCAATCCATACCTACGGCTTCACCGACGCGCCCCAGGCCGCGCCCGCGCCCGATCTGCTCAACTACCGCCGCGCGGAACTACTGCATGAGGCCCTGCTGCGCTACACAGATAAGCCCGTTTACATCACCGAAACTGGCTGGAACGATCACCCGCGCTGGACGAAAGCGGTTCGTCCTGCCCAGCGTATTCGCTACACGCTGGACGCTCTACAATGGGCAGAAGACCACTGGCAGTGGGCGGAAAAAATCTGCTTGTGGGTGCTGCGTTTCCCCGCGCCTACGGGCAGTTATCCTGATAATTTCACCCTCATTACGCCAGAGTTCCAGCTTAAGCCGATTTACTACGCGCTCCAGGGTTACGCGCGCGGATGGGAGGGGATTGATAATCTATGGCTGCCCGCCCCCGGCGAATAAACCGCGCGCTGCCGTGGCTGCTTCTGACCGCGTGTGTCTGGCTGGCTGCCGCTGTCGTGCTGCTGCTGCGCTGGCACATGATCGAGCGCCCCGGCCCACCATTAAGAGAGGTTTTCCCGTATGGCGAGCTGCGAATCGGCGTGGATGCCAGCAATCCGCCGTTCGCTGTCGCCACTGAGAACGACCTGTTTGGGCTGGAGGTTGACTTAGGGCGCGCGCTGGCGGACGAAATCAATATCCCCCTGCGCTTTGTGAATATGACCTTTGACGGACTTTACGACTCGCTCAAGGCTGACCAGGTGGATATTGTCATCGCAACGCTGTCTATCGACTCGCTTCGCACCGCCGAAGTGCGTTACACACGCCCCTACTTCAACGCCGGGCTGATGCTGGTTAGCCCACCAGACAGGCCGTCCGCCAGCATGGCTGATCTCCCCGGTCACGCGCTGGCTTACGAATTCGGCTCTCATGCTCACAGTTGGGCGCGGCGCTGGCTGCGCCGGGTTGCTTATTTTGAGACGCAGCCTTACGAATTACCGGAACACGCGCTGGAAGCAGTACGCCTGCGCGAAGCCGATCTCGCGCTGGTGGATGCCACCGCTGCCCGGCTTTATACCCGCCAGCATCCGGGCTGGCAGCCACATCTGCAATATGTAACCGACTCGCCCTACGTCATCGCCGCCCGCTTTGACCGCGCAGCTTTATGGGCAGCGGTGGACAAAGCCTTGCAAGCGCTCATTGAGGATGGTAGGCTCACCACGATCATTGACGAATGGCTTTAAGCTGAGGTGTTCAAACCAAAAATGCACATCAAAAACACTGAAGAGGCAGCGCCTTTCACCAGCGCACATGGCGAAATCGTGCGTGAATACATGGGCAGCGCGGCAGGCGGCTCTCAAAAACACAGCCTCGCTCATATTACCCTGCCGCCGGGCAAGGCATCCCTCAAGCATTATCACCCGGTCGCGGAGGAAAGTTACTTTATCCTTTCCGGTACAGGCCGCGTGGTGCTGGACGATCAATCAACGCCTGTAAAAACGGGCGACGCGGTAGCCATTCCGGTCAATGTCGTCCATCAGATTTTCAATGACGGAGAAGAAGACCTGACCTTTCTGGCGGTATGCGTCCCCGCGTGGACACCGGATTGCAGCGTGATTGTGGATTGAGCGCTGGTCTTAAACTCGCTATACTCACCTGATGCTGCATATTGGTATTGACGCACGATTGAATTATTATCGCCGTGGAGGGATCAGCACTTACACCCAACGGCTTATTCATGCACTCGAAAAGCTGGACACCGAGCATCGCTACACGGTTTTTCACAGCCGTAAAATGCGCGAGTCACTGGTGCAGCGTTTCCGCCGTGCGTCGCTGTGGACTCCCTGTCACCATCATCTGGAGCGTCTGGCGCTTAGTGTGGAACTGGCGCGTTTCCGGCTGGACATCCTGCACAGCCCTGATTTTATCCCCCCCCTGCGCGGCGCGAAACGACACGTGATTACCGTGCATGACCTTAACTTCCTCTATTATCCGCAGTTTCTCACTGCCGAGAGCAGGCGCTACTATAACGGGCAGATAGAACAGGCTGTCCGTCAGGCCGATCATATTCTGGCAGACAGCAGCGCGACGAAGCACGATCTGGTCGCCATGCTTGGTGTGCCAGAGGACAAAATCACCGTGCATCTGCTCGGCGTGGATGAAAATTTCTGCCCGCTTCCTGCCGAAACCTGCCACTTCTACCGCCAGCAGCTAGACTTGCCGGAAGATTATCTCCTGTTTGTCGGCACTTTTGAGCCGCGCAAGAACATCATCGGCCTGCTGGAAGCCTACGCGGCGCTGCGCGCGCAGCTACCCGCTGCCCCGCCGCTGGTGCTGGCCGGGCGGCGTGGCTGGATGTTTGAAGAGACCATGACGCGCATTGACGCGATGAATCTGGGAAGCCATGTTTTATGGCGCGAAGATGTCTCGCAGGAAGCCATGCCCGCGCTTTATAATATGGCGACGGCGTTGGTGCTGCCCTCGTTTTATGAGGGCTTTGGCTTTCCGGCGCTGGAGGCGATGGCCTGCGGCACAGTGCCAATTGTCAGCAATCGTGCGTCGCTGCCAGAAGTCGTTGGCGAGGTCGGCCTACAGGTTGACCCGGACGACCCGCCTGCGCTGACGCGGGCGCTGTATCACGCGCTTACAGACAGTGACTGGCGCGCCGCCATGCAGCAGGCCGGGCTGGAACGCGCGGCAAAATTTACCTGGGCCAATACCGCCAGCATCGCCCTGTCGGTGTATCGTTCCCTGAACTGAGGATTTATGCGCCTGTTGATGCTCACCCCTTCCCTGCCCTATCCGCTGCATCAGGGCGGCGCGATACGTAATTACGGACTGCTGCACGGTTTGCATCAGGCGGGGCATAAGGTCACGCTCATCAGCTTTCATCATGACAACCCACCAGTAGATACAACCCCGCTGGTTCACCTGTGCGAGCGGGTCGAAACAGTTCCCTTCCCCACGCGCTCTACAATAAGGCGGCTGCGCGACCTGTTCTTCTCGGCACAGCCCGACCTTGCTCACCGTCTTCGCAGCGAACCCTTCAGCCAGCGTTTATGCGCGGTGCTGGATGAAACCGAGTTCGATCTGGTGCAGTTTGAAGGGCTGGAGATGGCGCGCTTTTTGCCTATCGTGCGCCAGTACCAGCCGCTGGCGCGCTTGTGCTACGACGCGCATAATGCGGAGTACGCGCTGCAAGAAGTGATCTCGCAGGTTGACCAGAACACGCCGAAGCGTTTCCACATGGCGCTCTACTCCAGAATTCAGGCGCGGCGTATCGCCCACTTTGAGCATGTTACCTGCCAGCGGGCGGACATGGTCATCGCGGTATCCGACGAAGATGCCGCCGCGCTGCGGCCTTTCCGCCCGGATGGCTGTGTGCATGTTGTCCCCAACGGCATTTTTACCGATGCCTACGCGCAAACGTCCGAGCAGCTTGATCTGGGCGGCAGCATCATCACCTTCACGGGCAAGATGGACTACCGCCCAAACGTAGACGCGATGTTGTGGTTCAGCAGTGCGATTTTGCCTCGTATCCTGCGTGAAGCCCCGGACGCGCGCCTGTATATCGTCGGGCAAAAGCCTCATGCACGGTTGGAGGCGCTGCGCGATAACCCGAATATCGCGCTGACAGGCTGGGTGCCAGAGGTTCGCCCCTTCTTACATGCCACCGATGTTTATGTCGCGCCGCTGCGGATGGGCAGCGGCACCCGCCTGAAGATTTTAGAAGCGATGGCGGCGGGCTGCGCGGTTGTGGCGACACCTGCCGCTGCTGCCGGGCTGGTGCAGGGCGCGGAGCAGGCGATGGTGATCGCCGAAGACGAAGCAGACATCGCCACAGCGGTAATACACCTGCTGCACGACCCGGAGCAGCGCGCCACCATCGGCGAGGCGGCACGCTGCTACGTTCAGCAGCATTATGACTGGTCGCGGCTCATCCCTCGCCTGCTGGCCGCCTATAAGGAAATTGGACTTGAATAGGGAAGCGCTCGTCAGCCGCAACCGCCGTATGACGGATGCTTACCATCGGCTGCCCCTAAAACATCAGGTGCGGCGGGGGCTGCTGCGATTGGTGGCCGGGCTGCCTATCCTGCCAATCAAAACCGAAGGCATCAACCGCATACTCCTTATCCGCCCCGACCATCTGGGCGATGTTCTGCTGACAACACCCGCCATTCACGCGCTGCGGGCCGCCTTGCCCGATACCGAAATTCACGCGCTGGTTGGTCCATGGTCAGCCAATATCCTCGCCAGCTACCCTGAAATTGATCTGGTGCTTACGCTTCCGTTTCCGGGTTTCAGCCGTCGCCATCCCAAAGACAACTGGCGTTCCCCGTACCGGATCGCGTGGGATTCCGCCCGCCATCTGCGTCGTATCGGCTATCAGAGCGCGGTTATCTTCCGGCCTGACCATTGGTGGGGCGCGCTGCTTGCCCATCTGGCAGGCATCCCGGAGCGCGTGGGCTACGACCTTAAAGACACGGCTCCATTCCTGACTCACAAGCAACCCCACCAGCACGACCACGTTGTTACACAAAGTCTGCGCCTTGTTGAACAATGGACTGGCAAGGTGAACCCCCAACAGGCAGTATATCGCTTCCCTGTGAGCGAGGTGGATAAAGCCTATATTGATGGCTACTTACAGACGTGGGGCATCCGCCCGCAAAGCCGCCTTGTCTGTATTCATCCCGGTTCTGGCACGTGGGTCAAACACTGGCAGGAGGACAAGTGGGCGCTGGTGGCAGACACGCTGGCCGACCAGCTCAACGCTACGGTCATCTTCAGCGGTGGCGACCATGAGCTGCATCTGGTTCGCCGTATTGTCAGCTATATGAAAAATCCGTACTGTATCATCGCGGGGGAAACGCATGTCGGACAGTTGGCCGCGCTGTTCGCGCGCGCGCAGGTCGTCCTCGGCCCGGACAGCGGCCCGCTGCATCTGGCGGCGGCTGTGGGCAGCCCCACCGTCACGCTCTACGGCCCGGCAGACCCGGTAGAGTTCGGCCCTTGGGGCCAGCCAGACAAGCACTTTGTGGTGACTTCCGACATCGGCTGTCGCCCCTGCCGAATCATTGACTGGGGCGGCGATGACCCGGAAAATCACCCATGTGTACGCGAAATCACGATTGCGAAGGTGCTGGATGCTGCCCGCCGGGCGGCCAGCGCCACCTGATGAACCATTGTTTTGTAACAACACACGAAGGTACTTGAAAATAAAACCAATGAACTAATATCATTATCGTTAAACACTAAGGGCGCGGAGGCATACTTATTGTTTTATTAGCAGCAAATTTCTGGAGATAAATAATGAAACCTCACCAGTTCTTTCTGGCTTACTTGATATTATTTATGACTGTAGTAACCAGTGGGCAAGCGCAGGATGCCCACCCGGGGCTGACGATTGGCTTTTCTCAGGTAGGGACGGAAAGCGACTGGCGAATTGCCTTTACCGAGGCGATTCTGGCTGAAGCGGAGGCGCGCGGCATTGATCTGCTGTTTTCAGACGCGGAAAATAATCAGGAAAACCAGATCGCTGCCATCCGCTCGTTTATCGCCCAGCAGGTGGATGCCATCATCCTCGCACCCGTCATTGAAACAGGCTGGGAACAGGTGCTGAGAGAAGCGCAGGAGGCGCGTATTCCAGTCGTGATTATTGATCGCAACGTCACCGCCGACGAGTCGCTCTATCTGACGAGGGTATCGTCAGATTT
Organism: uncultured Anaerolineaceae bacterium; assembly: GCA_964548765.1. Lineage (GTDB taxonomy): Bacteria > Chloroflexota > Anaerolineae > Aggregatilineales > Phototrophicaceae > JAIOHN01. The sequence continues at coordinate 27,522 of CAZJSU010000008.1, read as the reverse complement.
CGTGCATGAGGGGCGGCTGGCGGCGGCGTGGCTGGCACAGGCAACATCAGGCCATTGCAAGATCGTCGAGCTAGAAGGCACGGTCGGATCAAGCGCGGCGCGTGACCGGCAAATCGGCTTCAATCAGGTCATCGCCCTTTTCCCCGGCATGAGGATCATCGTCTCGCAGCCCGGTGATTTCCGCCGCACCAACGGCCAGCGAGTCATGGAGGGCATCCTCAACGCTGAAAACCCGCGCGACATCTGCGCTGTCTGGTCACATAATGACGACATGGCTATTGGCGCGATTCAGGCCATCAAGGACGCAGGGCTTGATCCGGGGGACGACATTCGGCTGATTTCGGTGGATGGCATCCCGGATATCTTCAAGGCGATGATGGATGGTGATGCCAACGCCACAGTAGAACTCAGCCCGCACATGGGCGGCCCGGCCTTCGATGCGATTACCGCCTATCTGAACGGCGATCAGGTTCCCCGCTGGATTCCGGTGACTGGCAAAATTTACCTTCCCGATACCGCCGCCGCTGAATATGAACGTCGCCGCCGTAACTGATGCTTCTCTGAGACTAAACACACAAGAGCAGACTTCATGGTAAACCCTAAAAAACCGCGTCCAACCATGCTTGATGTCGCCGACCTGTCCGGCGTGTCGTATCAAACCGTCTCGCGTGTCATCAACGATCACCCTTATGTTTCTGATGAGACACGTAAAAAAGTGCAGGACGCGATAGACATGCTCGGCTACCGCCCCAGCAAGGCAGCGACCCGACTGCGGGCAAGGTCGTCCAAGACAATCGCCATCATCCTCTACGGAAGCTGGTTTCACGGCCCGGTGCAAATCGCCCTGAATGTTGAGATGGCGGCCAAGACCAGCGGCTTCGAGGTCATTATCAGCAACGTCACCGAGGCCGAAAAGCAGGTGACAGAGGCCTTGCAGCAGGTCAAGGACTGGGCGGTGGATGGCATTGTTATGATTGTCCCGGCGCAGGGCCTGCCGCCCGACAGGATTCAGGCGCTCTGTGGCGATGTCCCGGTTGTCCACATTGATTCGCGCCGTTCGCCTGATATGGCTTCTGTCAACCTCGACGAAGCGGGCGGCACGCAGCAAATTGTCGAGCATCTTCTGGCGCAGGGTCACACCCGTATCTGCGAGATCAGCGGGCCGCTCAACTGGTTTAGCGGGCAGGTGCGGCATCATGCCTGCCTTCGGGTTTTCGAGGCGTATGGTGTCGAAGCCCCGCTTCACATGGAGGGGAACTGGACGACACCCGGCGGCTATCAGGCCACCCGCCGCCTGCTGGAGCAGGGTCATAACTTCAGCGCGCTGATCGCCGCGAACGACAATATGGCGTTGGGGGCTTTGTACGCCCTGCACCAGCACGGGTTAAAGGTGCCTGACGATGTTTCGGTTGTAGGCTTCGACGACATTCCAGAATCCGCCTACTTTATCCCGCCGCTTAGCACTGTGCGCCACGATTATATTCAGCTTGGCGCGAGCGGCTTTGACTACCTCTTGCAGTTCATGGACGACCCGGAAACACCCGTGATGCAGAAGGTGATCGCGCCCAAGCTCATTCTCCGTGAGAGCAGCCAACCCAACAATACTTGACGCTGCACACAAGTCGGGCAATAATTTGTGTGAACGTTCACACAAATTATTGCTTTTGGCCTGTCACGGCTTCACAGCATGTTATTTCGGCACCACGACCTTAAGTGCCTGAGGGCAGCAGGCGCGGTAAACTGGGGTAACATGAAGGATTCATACACAGGGCTGGTTCTCCACCCTATGAGAATACAGGTGCATCAAACTTTTGTTCAGGCATATCGGTCTTGCGGTCAAACTTAATGTGCTGGTGCTGCTGGTACTGGCGCTGTTTCTTTTCGTCGTCGCTTTCCTGCTGGTACGCAATACACAGGACCTGACGCAGAAAATCGGCGGTGAAAAGATCAACGAAGAGGTTAAAATTATCCAGAGTCGGCTGACGCAGATCGAAAAGCAACTGCTGGACAACACCCGATTTATCGTGACGAACGTGGCTTTTTTTCAGGCGGTGGGCAAGCGCAGTTCTGAAGAAACAGCAGAGATCATCATTACAGCGAATACCTCGCTAGGGCTGGATGACATCATCGTCGTGGATGGTGATGGCAGACGACTGGTGGATCTTCAACCTGATGAAAACAATCAACAGGAAGACCTTCTGCTGAACCGCGCGCTGTCTGGCACAATGCTCAACGCCCTGCTCATCAAGGAAGGCCCCAGCACAGCAGCCGTCAGTATGGCAGCAGCCGCCCCAGTCGTGAGCGAGACAGGCAATATTCTGGGTGCCATGCAGATGAGCCATCACATCAACAGTGAATTTCTGACAAGTCTTATCTTCGAACGGCAGGGCATCCACCTCGGCCTGATATACGGCGACCGCATTATCGCCCGTTCGAAAAACGCTGCTGGCTCCAATGACAGCATCCTGCGTAACGGCATCGCCTACGATGCCCCATCGGTGCAGCTAGCGCAGAGCAACCAGGCGGTGGTGCTGGATCATCTGGTCAGCGGCGAGGACGGTGTCCCCCATACTGTCGCCTATGTGCCGATTCAGCCTGAAGCCGGCGAAACCCCAGCAGTGATTATGATTCTGGTTGAACTGGAAGAAATTTTCGTCTTTCAGAACGTTACCCTGCTCAACACCATTCTCGTATTCGCCGCGCTGACGGCTTTCGCGCTGGCGATCATTTACATCAACATTTACAGGATGATGATCCGCCCCTTGGACAAGCTGCGTACTATCGCGCAGATTATGACCAGCGGCCAATACAACGAACGGGCGCAGGTCAGAACCTCGGACGAAGTAGGCCAGCTTGCCTCTGCCTTCAATGAAATGGCAATCGCCATCCAGCACCGCGAGGTCAGCCTGAAGGCGGCACGCGAACAGGCAGAACGCGCCGATCAGGTGAAGTCCATGTTTCTGGCAAGTGTTTCACATGAACTGCGAACGCCGCTCAACGCCATTATCAACCTGACCAAGTTCGTCGGTCTGGGCATGTATGGCGCGGTCAACGAGGAACAGGTCAACATCCTTCGCAAAGTGGAAGCCCGCAGCAAGCATCTGTTAAACCTGATTAACGATGTGCTGGATATTTCCAAAATCGAGACAGGGTCGCTGGAACTTTTCGTCGAGGAAAACCTCAAGGTCGGCGATATTGTCCGGCAGGCCATAGAAACAGCACAGAGTCTGCTGCTGAATAAACCTGTTGAAATCGTCTACGACATTCAGCAGGACCTGCCGCCCTTCACGGGTGACGCGCAGCGTATTCACCAAATCATCCTTAACCTGCTCTCTAACGCCTGTAAGTTTACTGACGAAGGGCAGATACGAGTCTGCGCCTTTCATAAGGATGGGGAAATCATTATCTCAATCCACGATTCCGGCCCCGGCATCCCTGCCCAGGATCAGAAATACATATTCGAGGCGTTCCGGCAAACGAAGGATGGGCTGCGTAAAGGAGAGGGAACCGGGCTGGGGCTGCCGATCTCACAGCGGTTAGCAGAAGCCCATGATGGCCGTATCTGGCTCGAAAGTGTTGTAGGACAAGGCGCGACTTTCTACGTAGCGCTGCCCCTCGACAGCCGCCTGATGCCGACAATTTAACATCAACATTTAGGAAAGAACAAAACATGACGCAGCCGATTTTCCTGTATGTCGAAAACGACGAGATGAGCCGTGAAGTGATGAAAACCCTGCTGACACGCGGCCTCGGTTATAGTGAAGTGACTCTGTTTGAAAGCAGCGCCGATTTCGCTGCCCAGTTGGAGGGCTTGTCCTATAAACCCGATATCATCTTCCTTGACATTCACATGGAGCCAATTGATGGCTTTGCGATGCTAAGCACCATCCGCCGCCACGCGGCGTTTAACACAGTACCCGTTGTTGCTCTGACAGCCAGCGTGATGAACGAGGAAGTGCGCCGCCTGCGCGATGCCGGCTTTGATGGAGTCATTGCCAAGCCGATCAACTACGACACCTTCCCTAACGCGCTGGAACGGCTCCTGAACGGTCAGCAGGTGTGGAATGTTAAATAAAGTGGAGAGATGATTTATGATATGAAACGAGGGATTCCATCAGCATAAAAATATAAGTTAACAGGAACAGCATAATGAACGGTAAACACGCCCTGATTATTGACGATGATGCTTATAACGTTTATGTCATGCAGCGATTTCTGGATAAAGAGAATATTTCTTATACGGCAATCACAGAAATAACGACGCTGGAAACGACGCTGATGCAGTTACCGCGTGTTGACATCGTGCTGCTGGATTTGGAAATGCCCAAACGCGATGGCTACGAAGTGATTGATGCGCTCAGGAAATATCTGGATGCCAGCGTGCCTATTATCGCTTGCACAGTACACACCGCCGAGATCAACCGGACACGCAGGCTCGGATTTTCCGGCTTCATCGCCAAGCCGCTAGATATGGATCGGTTTTCTGAACAGGTGCGCCGTATTCTCAGCGGTGAGCCAATCTGGGAAGCGCGGTAGCACAACCCATCTGGCAGCAGGCAGATGGTGGGCAAAACCTCACTCACCATCTGCCTGAGAGAGAACAACTGCATATCAGCCGTTGGGCTATCACCTTGAGCGGTGTGTCAATGATCGTCAGGCGGGTGCGGTTCGCCGTCCGAATGTGAACAGCCTGCGGCGGGTGCTGAGCAACTTCTGCAAGCCGACAAAAGCGAACAGCAGAACACCAATCACGATTTTGATCCACCATGGCGTGAGCGAGCCATCGAGTGTCAGATAGGTTTGAATAGTCCCCAGGGTCATCACAGCGATAAATGTCCCAATGACGTAGCCAACGCCGCCTGTCAGCAGCGCCCCGCCAATCACAACCGCCGCAATCACATCTAGTTCCAGCCCTACCCCGATGGTTGAATCGCCGGAGTGTTTGGACAGGGACAGGACTATGCCAGCCAGCGTGGTCAGGAAACTACTTAGCGCGTAAACCATGATCGTCGTCCGGCCTACTGGCACGCCCAGCAGCAAGGCCGCGTCAGGGTTGCCCCCAAGCGCGTATACGTTGCGCCCGAAGCGGGTAAAATGTGCCAGAAAGATGCCCCCGAGCAATACGATCAGAAACGCGCCCGCCGCGAAGGTGAAGCGCCCCTTGTCTGGAAAGATGTACACAAGGTCTGAAATCTGGTCATAAAAGGGGTGATCTATACGGATCGAATCCGTAGACAGCACGTAGGCCATCCCCCTGGCAAGGAACAAGCCTGAGAGCGTGACGATAAACGCGGGTATCTTGAAATAATGGATGATAGCCCCCATCGCCGCGCCAAACGCGGTGCCGATGGCGAGCATCACCACAAAGGTCGCCGCAGGGTCCCAACCATTACGACTTATCATCAAGGCGCAGAAGACGTTGGTGAAGGCGATTAACGAGCCAACGGACAGGTCAATACCACCAGAAATAATCACGAAGGTCATGCCAATTGCGGCGATCCCCCAGTAAGCATTATCTCTGAGCAGATTCCCCACGATACGCATAGAGCCAAAACTTGAGAAGCGCGAGTATGCGAAAGCATACATTGCGAGGAAGACGATAATTGTGATGATGAGCGGTAAAAAGCGCGATCTCATGCTGCCCTCCTGAGAGGCCGCATAACCAACTGTCTGAACTCCTGCGACTGAAGCAGCAGCACAGCCAGCACGACAAACGCTTTCACGACCAGATTGGTAGTGGGATGTAGTGAACTCACGTATAAACCTACAAGCAGACTCTGGATAATCAAAACGCCAATGACGCTCAGCGCGAGGCTAAAACGCCCGCCAAGAAGCGATGTTCCACCAATGACGACGGCGAGGATCGCGTCAAGTTCACTGAACAGCCCGGCGGTATGCGGGTCAGCCGATTTCACCTCACCTGCAACGATGATGCCGGCAATGGCTGCACACATCCCAGAGACGGTGTAAACAAAAAGCTTGACCAGACGTGCCTGGATGCCAGCATAGTAGCTCGCGCGGTCATTCACCCCAACAGACTCGATGAACAGGCCCAGAGCAGTACGCCGTACCAGCAGCATCACCACAATCAACGCGCCAAACGCGACGTAGATCGGAAAGGGGATGCCGAATAGAACACCGCGCCCGACAAAGGCCAGCGCATCATTCGTAAACGTGGGGGACTGCCCGCCTGTAATCATCTGGGCAATACCTCGCCCAGCGACCATTAGAATGAGCGTTGCGATGATCGGCTGCAAGTCGAGAAAGGCGACAAGCACGCCGTTCCAAAGCCCACAGAGCGCCCCGACCGCTATCGTAATCATGATGACAAAGCCGGGCTGAAAATAGAACTCCGCCGCGCCCCCCTCGTAGCTCCTGATCATCACAACGGCCACCGCCGCGCAGATAGCCATTACCGCCCCGACCGACAGGTCAATACCTTTCGTCGCAATCACCAGCGTCATGCCTATCGCCAGCAAGGCATACGGCGCAGAGTTGTCAAGGATATTAATCAGGCTGCCGACCATCCGATCATTGACGAGGCGAATGTTGAAAAAGTTCGGGGAAATGAGGCGATTAATAATCAGTATGATTAACAGGGCAACCACCGTCCATAACAGCCGCGAGTCCACGTTTATGGCGGTGATAAATCTGAAGTTTTCCCGTCTGCTTTTAACAGTACCTGCTACACTTTCTTCTGAACTCATTATTACCTCTCGAAAAAGCCGTTACTTTACTTATCTGTGTTGCCGAGGCCATCCACACGCGCCTGTCAGTTCGCGGCGATGGCCTGCATAATCGTGCTTTCATTAATTTCATCACCTTTTAACTCGCCCAGTTTCTTGCGGTCGCGCAAAATCACGACCCGATGACTGTAATCCACCACTTCAGCCAGTTCTGACGAGATAATGAGCATCGCCTTACCGTCTTTGGCAAGCTGCTTAATGATGTGAATGATTTCAGCGTGTGCGCCGACATCAATCCCCCGTGTCGGCTCATCCAGTATGAGGAAATCAGGGTTTGAAACGAGCCATCGCGCTAAAATCACCTTTTGCTGATTACCGCCGGACAGCTCTTTCACAGGCTTTTCCGCGTCTGGGGTCACAATATGCAGCGCCTGAATCATCTCATTGGCAAGCGCTTCCTGCTTTTGGCGAGAGAGGTAGTTAAACCACCCCATTCTTGCCTGTAACGCCAGAATAATATTTTCGCGGACGCTCAGGTCACCGATGATGCCCTCAACTTTGCGGTCTTCCGGGCAAAGGCCAAAACCATAACTGATCGCCTTGCGCGGAGAGGTGATGTTGATCTGCTCACCGTTTACAAAGGCATCCCCTTTATCATTTTGTTCGATGCCGAAAATGAGGTGGGCGATTTCTGTGCGTCCCGAACCGAGCAACCCCGCCAGCCCGACAATTTCGCCGCGCCGAATCTCCAGATCAAAAGGCTCGATCATGCCATTGCGGCCAAAATCACGCACTTCCAGAAATGTCTGGCCTGTCATGTCGTATGCGGCCACGTCCGTGTTATCTTCCAGTTCATCACTAAGCTCTTTACCGAGCATCTCTGTAACAAGCTGGACTTTGGGGAGTTCTGTTACCTGATGTTCACCAACTTTTTGCCCGTTACGCAGGATAGTGATCCTGTCGGCTATTTCGTACACCTGATCCAGAAAGTGGGTGATAAGAATAATGCCGATACCACGCGCCTTCAGCGATCTAATCACAGAGAACAACATATCAACTTCGTGGCGGTCAAGGCTGGACGTTGGTTCATCCAGAATAAGGACTTTGGCAAAAAGATCAACACCACGCACAATAGCAACGATCTGCTGAATAGCTACAGAATAGGCTGAAAGGTTGCGCGTTACGTCAATGTCTACACCAAAATCGTTTAATAGCTGTTTCGCCTGACGGTTGACAGCCCGCGTATTGATAATGCCAAAGCGCATTGGCTGCCGCCCCAGAAAGATGTTCTCCGCAACAGACATCGTAGGGATGAGATTCACTTCCTGATAAACAGCGCTGATGCCAATTTCCTGAGCATGGCGTGGGCTGTGAGGGTCAATTTCCTTTCCCTCCAGCATGATCTTTCCGGCATCTTTTCGATGAACGCCCGTGATGAGCTTAATCAGAGTGGACTTGCCTGCCCCGTTTTCCCCCACCAGCGCAAGCACTTCGCCCGCATACAGCGTGAAATCCACGCCTGACAGCGCGACAGTTGAGGGAAAATTTTTTGTAAGCCCTTTTGTTTCCAGTAACGGTATTGTCTTTTGCCCGGCTGTACTCATATTAAATTTCCTGTAAGCCTTTATTCCCTGAAGTTGCTGATGCCTGTCTACGAGAGAGGGGCGCAAGCCCGAATTCACCTTTCGGCGTTGCGCCCCTCTATGTTAACACATGACCGAATTAACGGTCAGCATCATAGGCTTCGCGGGAGGTGTACAGACCGCCGCCTACCGGAATCCACTTGGGAAGTTCCTCGCCGTTCAGATGTGCCACCACAGCATCAAATGCAGGGCCGCCCATGAACGGGCTAAGCTCGACGGTGGCGTTGGTCTCGCCAGCGTCCATCGAGTCGAAGATGTCGGGGATAGCGTCCACAGAGACGATCAGAATGTCCTGAGCCGGAACCAGACCAGCCTCTTTAATCGCTTCGATAGCGCCAATCGCCATGTCATCGTTGTGGGCAAAGACCGCGCAGATTTCGGACGGATCGCCGGCGTTCAGGATGCTTTCCATAACCGCCTTGCCCTCGGTACGCACGAAGTTACCGGTTTCCGAGTGGGTGATCTGCATATTGCTGAAAAGATCAATGACCTCGACGAAACCTGTATGACGATCCTCAGCAGCGGCGGAGCCAACCGTGCCGTACAGTTCAACGATGTTGCAGCTACCGGATGTCGCCTGTACCAGCCACGCCGCCGCCAGACGGCCTTCATGCACAAAGTCGGAAGAAACGCGGGTCACATACAGCGACTCATCAGCATCAACGTTACGGTCAACGATGATCACCGGCACCTCGGCATCGGCTGCTTCCTGCAGGACATCATCCCAGCCGCTTTCGATCACCGGGGCAAGGATGATCGCGTCAACATCGCCCTGCGCCAACCATGCACGCATGGCAGCAATCTGGTTTTCCTGGCTCTGCTGAGCGTCCGAGAAGAGCAGGTTAATGCCCCTTTCCTGTGCTTCGGCCTGAACTGCTTCGGTAAAAGCGGTGCGCCACGCGCTCTCAGAACCAATCTGCGAGAACCCAATGGTAAGCCCTTCACCATCTTCCTGCGCCCCGACAAAGGGTACAGCCAGTGCTAACAGCATCAAAAGAACCACTAGCTTTGCAAATCGCATCTCAAACTCCTCGTTTAAAAAATGTTGCCGTTATTGAACGTGCATTGCTGGTAGATCGAGGCTGCTGGCGCTCGGAGGGTTTATAGCCCTTTCCCACGCAGCTAAGGCTAAGCCCGACCATAGTACGATGACATCACTATCCAGAGTTTGAAATCAACTGAAGAAATGATGTCCAGCCTCTGAACTGCTATTTAAAAGTGATTTTGTTCGTCTGCCGCTTCAACCCTCCTCTGGATGATTCGAACGAAATATAGCATCTATCTCACGCAATATGTGAACGTTCACATATTATGTCAACTGCTGATACTCTCGTCAAGTAATTGGCGCTGAAATGACAAAATCAACCGTTTCATACTCTGGCTAGCCCTAGGCGAAGGCAGCGCGGTGATTAGGTTCTGTGGATGTTTTCTGTGTGGGTTGAGTGATTGAGATAGAGGGTGTGCCGATAAAGTGGAGGTCTGCAGGCGACGTTTAACTCAGTTCAGCCGTCTCCGCCGGGCGAGGAACAACCGTATAAGTGTTTTCGTTGCGGTAGGTCACCATGCCCGGCCCCGCCCCTTTAATTTTCTTCACGTACTTACACTGCGTCACGTCTACGATGACTTTGCTCTCATCACGTTTGGCACTGTAATAAGCGGCCAACTCCGCCGCGCGCTCAATGACCTTCTCAGGCACAGGCCGCCCATCGAACTTGATGACCACATGCGCCCCCGGTACGTCGCGCGCGTGAAGCCATAAATCTGCCCCGCCGCCCTTGTCAAACGTGACCTGTTCATTCTGGCGGCTGTTACGCCCCAGCCAGATCACGAAGCCCTCCGGCGTGACGATCTTCATGGGCGCGCTTTTGCCCCCGCCGATGCGCCCGGCGCGCTTGCCACGCCAGTAACCGCGCGATTGCAGCGCCTGCTGCACCTCATCAATATCCGGCCAGTTGCTTGCCAGTTCCAGGTCCATCTTCAACTGTTCCAGATAGGCCAGTTCCGCTTTCGTTTCGCTCACCAGTCGCGGCACATCCTCCAGCGCACGCTTGGCCTTGTCGTACCGCGCGAAGTACCGCTGGGCGTTCTCCAGCGGCGTAAGTTCGCTATCCAGCGCGATCACCAGTTCCGGCTCGTCCGGGTCATACTGCGCCTTAAGCTCTGACTGGCCTTTGGTCAGCGTGTACTGGTAAGCCAGAATCAGTTCACCGCTTTTTCGCAGGTTTTCGCGCTCGCTCTGGTCGGTCAGTGAACGCTCCAGCGAAGCCAGCTTGCCTCTCACCCTCCCTAGCGCGTCATCTATCGCCTGCCGGACAGGGACTTTAGCGGCATTATAAGCATCTTCCCCCACTGGCGCGCCATAAAAAGCAGATAAGGCGTGACTGATGGATTCTACCGGATGCCAGCCGCGCATAAACGTCAACGGATAGACGCTGAAGGCTTCGATGCCCTCATCCGTTTCCACCACCCCCGGCTGCCACTCCCGCCCAAGCAAGGGGGTTATGACCGCGCGAATTTCACGTAGCAGCGCTTCCGGGTCAGCATCCACAGATTTTTGGTTGACCTCACCGCCCGCCCGATAAACCACTTCTTTCGCCAGCAGCGGGCTAACCCCAAACACACGTGCGGAAAGCAGGCGGTGCATCTGGCGCTTGGGGTCGTCGTTCTGTTCGATAAGGCTGTAAATGTCTTCGAGGTTAAGCTGTGCCGGGTCAAGTTTGCCCACTTGAGGCGGCGGGGGGACATATTCATGACCGGGCAGACTCAGGCGATAGCGGTTTTCATCTGGCCCCACCCGGCGCATACAGTCGAGGATCACGCCGCTCTGCACCAGCAGAATGTTACTGCGGCGCTCCATCGGCTCCACAATAATGGTCACTTCGCCTTCCGGCCCCTGTACATCCAGATGCAGAATGCGCTCCCACAGTGGCTGGCTGACGTGTGTGATAACGCCGCCCTCGACATAACGCCGGAACAGCAGGCCGATCTGCTTGGGCGTAGTCACCCCGCGCCGCAGCTTATCTTCCACCAGATGCACGCGGGGTATCTGATGATCCGCGCTCATGTACAGATAATGCCGGCGGCGGTCGGCATAAACTTCCAGACCGATGCCGGTATGGTCTACATCAATCGAATCCTGAATGCGCCCCCCTACCAGCACATCCAGAAACTCGTCTACCAGCGCTGAGATCGTGAAAGCATCCAGATACATGGTTATTCTGCGTCCGGGGTGAGCAGATAAGCGATAATATCCCCCAACTCCTGTTCAGACAGGCGTGTGCCATAATACTGCGGCATAATACCCGTGTAGCTGCCAGCGACATGCACGTCAGGGTAGATAATCGCTTCGTACAGGTAAGCGGCGGCTGTTAGCGGAGGCCGCTGCACCGCCGCGCGTTCTGCTATGCCCACAAACGAGGGCGCGAGATTATTGGCAACCCCCATACGATGACAGGCCGCACAGTCATACTGCGTCAGCAGCACCTCACCGCGCTCAGGATCGGCATTCGCCAGCAGCGGCTCAACAATGTCCATATAGCTTTCACTGGTCAGCTCTGCTACAGGGGTTCCCTCCGGCGTATCCCCGCTGGCATTTACGAACACAAGCACGAATATCACCGCAAAAATCACCAGCAGCGCGAGTGCCAGATAAACCGGCCAGCGGGCGGCAGTTGCTTTCGGTTGTTCCTGCATCGCTCATTGCCCCTTACAGGATGATGTCAATCATCATCGCCAGAAATAAAAAGGCGAGATAAGCTGTGGAATACTTGTAGGTTTTACGGGCGACAGCTTTATTAGCCACCTTTATCAGGCTTATAGCCATCCAGATGAGGCCAACCCCCAGTATGACAGCAACCGTCATGTACACAGCGCCAAGCATGTCAATCGTACCCGGCAGCAGCGTAATCACGAACAGAAGCACCGAATACATCAGAATCTGGCGGCGGGTGACATTTTCCCCCCGCGCGACAGGCATCATCGGAACCCCTGCCCGCGCATAATCGCTGTTCACCAGCAGCGCCAGCGCCCAACTGTGTGGTGGTGTCCAGTAGAAGACAATGCCGAACAAAATCCACGCCTGAATAGAGAGCGCACCAGTGACAGCCGCCCACCCCACCAGCACCGGAATCGCGCCTGCGCCGCCGCCGATCACGATGTTCAGGGCGGTATTGCGCTTGAGGATCACCGTGTAGAGAACCACGTAATAAACTGCCCCGGCCAGCGCCAGCCCGGAAGTTAACCAGTTCACCCACAAGCCCAGCACCAGCACCGAGGCAACGATCAGGCTAACGCCAAAAACAAGCACGTTTACAGGCGCGATTCGCCCGGACGGGATGGGGCGGCGGGCGGTGCGGGACATTTTCGCATCCATATCCCGATCAATGTACTGGTTTACCGCGCTGGAGCCAGCGGCAGCTAACGCCCCGCCGATCAACGACGGCAGCAGAATGCTCAGTTCAGGGATGCCGCCTGCCGCGATAACCATCGCTGTCACTGTGGTAAACAGCAGCAGCAGGACAATACGCGGCTTGGTGAGTTCCAGATAGAGACTTAGAGTAGACTTCAATTCACGACTGCTTCGGACGGGGATTGCCATGCAAGTTCATCTTTTCCAACCATCATCGGGTGATTACTGAGATATTCCAGTACGCTTAACACAACCAGTATGGCCCATGTTCCAGCGGCCAATCCTACATGCGCCGCCCCCCAGATGGGAGCCGCGCTGCTTATTACGAACATCGCCCCAACGCCAGACTGCGCCAGATACAACCCTATCGCTGCCACACTCAGCCAGCGCACACCGCGCCCCCGGCGATTCTGGAACACCTGCCACGTCATCAGCACCAGCGCCAGCCCCAGGGCGGCCACCGCGAAGCGATGCAGCATGTGAATCAGCGCCAGTTGCCCGTGACTCGTGGGGAGCAGCTCACCATAACATAACGGCCAGTCCAGACAGGCCAGCGTCGCCCCACTGCCGCGCACCAGCGCCCCGGTCAGGATAATCACCAGTGAAAGCGCGGTTGTGATGTAAATCAGCGACGTGACGGCATCGGCGGGATAATGCTTCTCCACCACATGCCGCGCCGCCACAAAACCCGCCAGCAGCGCGGCCAGCAGCAGCAGCGCGGTTCCCAGATGCAGCGCCACCATCGTTGGCGGCAGTTCCAGCACGACAACCAGCGCGCCCAAAGCGCTCTGCACCATAAACAGCAGCGCCCCGACTGCGACCATGACTATGCTCAGGCGATGCGTGAGGTGTACCCGCTGGCGAAAGCCCACAAACAGCGTTACCAGCCCTACCACACCGATGAGCGCCGCAAACAGACGATGGAGCCATTCAATCCACGCGGTCAGGTTATCCAGCGGCGGGAAGATTGTCCCGTTACACAGCGGCCAGTCATCACCACAGCCCAGCCCGGAGTCCGTCACCCGAACCACCGCGCCAAAGATGATTAACCCTAAGGTCAGCAGCGCGGTTGCCAGCACCAGCCGGGTGTACAAACGCGGTGCGCGTTCCGCCTTATTCATTGAATTACTCCGTCAACACTTATGAGGACCGCTCAACCGCCCTTTCGGGTTTTGCGGTTCTCGTTACAGCTTTCGTTTCCTTGTTCGGGGTGGCTTCCGCTATCTTGACGTTGCGATGCAGGAACCACATCACAAGCGTGATCGTTGCTCCGATACCGATCAGGTTAATGAGTATAAACCCGATGAAAAGCACCAACTGTTCGGCCTGCCAGGGCGCAGCCTGTAAGGTAGAGGCCTCCGGCTGGTTAGACTGCACCAGAAAGAACGGAATAATCTCTGCGCTGTCAGTCGTGTTGGCAAGCTGCATGGTCAGCCCACCGCCGAGGATAAGCACAAGCGCTATGACAACAATCGCTGTTAAGTATTTCACCCGAACCTCCCACAATGCTGTGAGTTGAGAATTATTTTGGCAGCACAGATTGTACCTTTTCTCACAACCTGTGACAAGCGTTAGACAATCTCGCTGCTGGAGTCCGACTCGGACAGACCGCTCGCTTCCTGCTCGTTATCATCTACCGAGTCGGCTGATTCGATCGCGCTTTCAGGGGCAAGCGTTTCCCGGTCAGGGCGGCCTTCTCTGGCTCTGCGTCTGGCTTCATGCCGCACGTTCAGCATATCGTCATAACCTTCGCCGGAATGGCGCAAGCGCGGCAGTAAAAACGTGAAGGTGCTGCCCTCGTCCTGTGCGCTCTCCAGCCAGATACGCCCATGATGACGCTCAATGATCGTTTTTGAAATAGCCAACCCCAGACCGTGACCTTTAACCGACCCCCGCCCCTGCCGCGCGCCCCGGAAAAAGCGGTCAAACACCCGTGATTGTGCCTCAGGGGCGATCCCTGTGCCACTATCTCGCACGCTGACCTGAACGTAATCCGGCTGATTAACAGCGATGATCCAGACATCACCGCTGTCACGATTGTACTTAATGGCGTTGCCCAACAGGTTCACAATCACCCGGTGCAGGGCGGCAGCATCCCCATAGACAGGCTCAAGCAGCGGGTCAACGTCCACATGAACGGTGATCTGTCGACTCTCGGCCATGTGCGCCAGCAGGTCTACCGCGTCCTCAATCACTGGCCGCAGGTCACATACCGCCATCTCAAGCGCGGCCTCGCCTCTTAAGCGGGTGTCGTCCAGTATGGACACAATCAACTGCTCCATCCTGTCCAGATTGCTCATCGCCCGCTCCAGAAAACGCTGCTGGCGCTCGTTAAGCTCCCCACTTTGTCGGGTCATTTCGATAAAATCACGGGCAACATTCAGCGGGGTTTTCAGATCATGCGCGGCAGTTGCCAGCAGGTCATCCTCAAACGTCGGGGTTCTTTTCATCATCACGCCTCCTGCGCCAGCAAACCGGGCAGCGAATTCAGCGCGTGGGCGAGGCGCGTCCCGTGCCATGTCAGCAGCGAGCCATCCACCAGATGGATGCGCTGATGATGCGCGGCAGGCACATCCAGACTGCTGAACAGCGGCAGGTGCGTCTCGTCAAAAGCGTAGGGTTCGCTTGGCAGCAGAATCACTTCTGGCTGCGCGGCGACAACCTCCTCGATGGTGATGCGGGGATAGCGTGTATCACGCCCGGCGGTCTTTTCCGGCGGATGCGCCTCCCCCTGCCCCAGATCAGCCTTCAGCGGGTAAGCCCGTTCCCGGTCTGCAAAAACATTCAGCCCGCCGCAAACCCACAGCAGATCATGAATATAGGTATCTGCATTAAAGGTCATCAACGGGTCAAGCCAGATCGGCGCGAACACGCGCGTCAGGTGGTCTTCATTTGCCCGGCTGATGCCTTCTACCCAGTCTACCGTTTGCTCGATCAGCCGCACGCGCGGCACCATGCCCGCATCGTCGAAAACGTGCATGATGCTCCACAGCAGATTGAGCGCCTCACGTACCGTTTTTGGAAAAGTCACCCAGACCGGAATGCCCGCTTCGCGCAGCGCCAGCACATCCTCTGGGCGGTTTTCCTCCTGATTAGCCATCACCAGATCGGGCGCAAGTTCAATAATCCGCCCAATCTCAGGGTTTTTCGTCCCGCCCACACGCGGCAGGCCGGCCACGCCCCCCGCCGGGTGGACGCAGTAATCGGTAATGCCAATCAGACGGTCGCCCAGGTTGAGATCGAACAGCGACTCGGTCACGCTGGGGACGAGCGAAACGACCCGCTGCGGCGGCGTGGAAACAGGGGCTTCCATCTCGTAATTATAAACTTGCTGATTCATGGGGTTTGTCCCACCAATCGCTTACGAAAAACGCACGACCTGATCCCGCGCCGGGCCAACACTGACGCTGCGTACTGGCACATCGCACAAGGCCTCGATGCGCTCAATATAGACGCGGGCGGCCTGCGGCAGGTCTTCAGGCTGCCGCACCTGGCTGATGTCTTCTTCCCAGCCGGGCAAGGTCTCGTAAACAGCCTGCACACGCTCCAGTTCAGGCACGGTCGCGGGCGGGAAGTCATGACGCTGGCCGCCAATGTCATAGGCCACAGCGATTTTGACTTCTTCAAACCCGCTCAAAACATCCAGCTTGGTCAGGTATAACTCAGTAAAGCCGTTGACGCAGGCGGCGTAACGCAGAATCACGCCGTCGAGCCATCCACAACGGCGCAGGCGGCCTGTGGTCGTACCAAATTCATCCCAGAAATTCTCGCCTGTACCGCGCAGGCGATCGCCCACGTCGCCATGTTGTTCCGTAGGCATCGGCCCCGCGCCCACCCGTGAGCTAAAGGCTTTGGTCACACCAACCACGCGCTCGACGTGCATCGGGCTAATGCCAAGCCCGGTCAGCGCCCCGCCCGCCGTCGAGGAAGAACTGGTCACAAAGGGATAATCGCCATGATCCACGTCCAGCATCGCCCCCTGCGCGCCCTCGCACAGCACCTGCGCGCCTGCCTTCAGGCGTTGATTGAGGTAAACGCTGGTATCCTTCAAATAGGGCTTCAGCCGCTCCGCTGCCTCAATGTACGTGATGGCACTGGCCTGCGCGTCCAGCAGATCAAGCCCCTGCCGCGCCAGCACTTCATTAGCGCGTTCAACCGAGTTGTGGAGCGCGTCGGCAAAACCTTCGATGTTCAACATTTGTCCGGCACGAATACCCTGCCGCGCGGCCTTGTCCAGATAGGCCGGGCCGATGCCGCGCAAGGTGGTGCCGATAGCCTGTGCGCCGCGCGCCTGCTCTGCCGCCTTGTCCAGCGCGATATGCGCCGGGCTGATGATGTGCGCCCGTGTGCTGATGTGCAGTCGCTCTGGCGAAACGTCAATCCCGCGCGCGGCCATCTCGTCCATCTCGCGCAGTAGATTAACCGGGTTAATCACCATGCCGTTACCAAGTACGCATGTGACCCCTTCATGCAGGATGCCAGAGGGCAGAAGGTGGAATTTAAACAACTCGCCGTTGACGTAAACAGTATGCCCGGCATTATCACCGCCAGCAGAGCGCGCCACTATGTCGCTCTCCGCCGCCAGTTCATCCGTCACACGACCTTTGCCTTCATCGCCCCAGTGCGCCCCTATGGTGATCGTTGCTGGCATTTACCGCTTCTTTCTAAATGCGATACGAGGGCGTAGAAGCCCTGTAAAAACAAACCTGTTTAAGTGCTGTAATCCTGGCCGAGCGCGATCGTCACCTCGCCCTCGCCCCATGTCTCTACTTCGCCCGTTGGCCCCAGTGCCAGCGCCGATCCCAGCCCCACACCAATAGCGATACCGCCGGGCTGCGCCGCGAGCAGCGCCTGGCTTTGCGGGTTGTCGGCAACGCTGGTTACACCCGGCAGCACCAGCACGCTTTCCAGCCACTCCAGACCGGAAGCAAGCGCCTCGTTATCCAGAAACAGCCATGTGCCAAACAGCGCCGCGCTTGTCCCCTGCGCCAGTATCACCGCGCCGTTGGCATACGCTTCCTGAATGCCGGCAGCGGCAGCGCCTAGCAGCGCCGAGCGCATCACTTCCGGGGAACCGCTGCTGCCCATGACGATCATGCCCGCCTCACCCAGCCGCTGCTGGATCGTATCGTCATCTTCCGTCAGCACGTCCACCAGATAGCCCGGCGGCGCGCCGAGGTCTTCCAGATCGGCCAGCATCTGCTCGGCAGCAGGCAGGTCTGCCCGCCCCAGCATCACGTAGGCTACGCCGCCATCCGCCGCTAACCGCCCCAGCGCCAGCGCGTGAATCTCATCGCTGTCTTCGCCGCCTGCCAGAAGCAGCCATCCGCTGCCATCCAGCCACCGCAGCACAGAATTGCTCGGCATCGCGCATACCTAATTAAACGTAATTACCCGAAAGGACTCGATATGGCGCGGCGCTTCATCTGGCGATTCAGGATCGCGTTTCCACTGTCGCATCCGCTCGGCCATCCCCTCCATGTCGGAAATCTGGCTCTTGTGTTCGCGCAGCGCCCTGATCTGTGTCTCGATATAATCCGTCACATCCACCTTCTTATTCGGGTTCGGCGTGCCGGAAATATAAAGCTGGCTGGTTTTATGGGTTTCCAGCCCTTCGTCCCGCTCCAACTCGATAAAGTTGAGGCGGTCACGCGCTGTCGGATAGACCGCCGCCAGCACCGCTTCGCCAATCGCCCGGTGGTCTGGATGATTGACGTAACCATCGGTGTACCACATGGTCGGGTCGCAGGTCACGACCACGTCCGGCTTTTTCATGCGAATCAGGCGGGTGATGTCCCGCCGCAGTTCAAGGCTCGGTTCCAGTTCGCCATCAGGATAGCGCAGGAAGATCACCTCTTTTACGCCCAAAGCCGCCGCCGCGCAGCGTTCCTCCTCCTCGCGGATTTCGATCAAACGCTGGTGCGTCATCTGTGGATCTTCGCTGCCCTTATCGCCGCTGGTCGCCAGCACAAACGTAATGTGCGCGCCCTCCGCCGCCCAGCGGGCAAACGTTGCCCCGCAAAAAAATTCCGGGTCGTCAGGATGCGCGAACACCCCTAATACCCGTTTGATCTGTTTTTCTTCAGTAGCCATTATCTCTCACTCTGACTGGTCATCCTGCCGCCGCTTGCCCGGTTTCGCGCCACACTCACAGGGTTCGTCACCATGCCTGTTGCAAGGCTCCTTGGCCTTCTTCTCCAAAGCGCGCAGTTCGTCCAGCGGGATAATATCCTCACGCTGTACCAGAAAACGCCCTTCATCGGTCAGCACGGTTACGGCATCCTGCAAGGGATGCAGGTCTATCACCTTTGCTTCCCCGTGTGGTGTCCCCACCCGTTTGTTACGCTTGGGAAGCTGCTGGCGCGCCTCTACGTACTGCTCGTATTCGTAGACCAGGCAGCAGCGCAGCCGCCCACACATCCCGGTGATCTCGGACGGATTCAGGGAAATCCCCTGCGTTTTCGCCATCTTGATCGAAATCGGGCTGAAGTCGGTTAAGAAGGTACTGCAACAGCGCAGTTCTCCGCAAGCACCATAGCCGCCCAATAACTTGGCGACATCTCGCGGGCCAACCTGCCGCATCTCAAGCCGCGCGCTAAACTGCTTCCGCAGTTCGTACACCAACCGGCCTGTGTTGACTTTATCCTCCGCCGTGAACATGAAGGTCAGCAGCGTACCGTCGTAGTTGTAGTGCGCCGCGACAAATTTAACCTCGTTAAAACCGGGAAGCCTGTTCGCCCTTTCACGGCAGATACGCAGCGCTTCATCCTGCTGCATCTCCCAATGTTGACGCAGGGTATGATCGCGGGGCGTGGCCGGGCGCAGGATCGGTTTATACTCCCGCACGTTGGCATCTGGCACAACAAACCCCATAATCTGCCCCATCTGCCGCCCGCGCGCCGTTTCCACGATCACGTAGTCGCCCGCTTTAAGGTCAGGATAGGCGCTGTAATCAAAATGATATAGCTTGCCGACTTTTGTAAACCGGACACCGGCCACCGGCTTTTGCTCAATGCTTGTTTGCATAGATGGTCAACCAATAAATACGATGTAGATTGACTTAATGATAAACACGGAAAAGGATTCTGGCAAAGTGGCAGTTTTACGGGTTTACGCTATATTGTATAGTTTACCCTTAGTGAGCCGCGCGAAAATATAATCACACCGTCTTCTTGAGGCAGCACAGCACATGGGCATACTGACGATGAAATTTGGTGGTGCTTCGGTCGGCACGACCACAGCCCTCACCCAGGTTTTAAGTATTATCCTGCAAGAGTATGAGCGCTGGGATCATTTAATCCTCGTGGTTTCGGCGCTGGATGGCGTAACGGATGCGCTGATTGAGGCTGCACAACTTGCACAACTCAGTAACCGTCGTGGCTACCGCCGCATCGTGGCAACGCTTCGCACACGGCACTTCGCGCTGATCGAAAACCTGCCGCTGGGGCCAACGGAAAGCGCCGCCCTACAGGCCGACCTTGACCGTTTGCTGTTCGACATGCTGGATACCTGCCAATCCATGCCAGACCAACCCGAAAACACCGACGCGGCCTTTGATAGTGTCGTGGGTGTTGGTGAACGGCTATCGGCACGCATTGTCGCCGCGCTGCTGCGCCAGAACAACATGCGCGGGGTCGCCATTGATGCGACCGACCTGATTGTTACCGATAACGTCTTTGGCAACGCCGCGCCCATCATGTCGCTCACCCGCCAGCGCATCACCCAGAATCTCCTCCCGATGCTGGGGCGCGATATTATCCCGGTCATCACCGGGTTTATCGGCGCGACCCAGGCTGGTCAACCGACGACGCTGGGGCGCGGCGGCAGCGATTACACCGCCTCTATTCTGGCTGTGAGTACCGATTCGGAAGAAGTGTGGATGTGGACTGACGTGAACGGTATGATGACCACTGACCCGCAGGAAATCCCACAGGCGCGAACCATTCCCCGGCTTTCTTATGACGAGGTGGCGGAGCAGGCTTACTTCGGCGCGCGCATCCTCCACTCACGGATGATCGGCCCATTACGGGAACGGCGCATCCCGCTGCGGATTAAAAATATTTTCAGGCCGCGCGAGGCAGGAACGCTCATTGACGAGGGCAGCACGGACACCAGCGCAACCATCAAAGCGGTCGCTTCAATTCAGGGGTTAAGCCTTGTTTCCGCCTACAGCGGCCCGCTCACCGAAATCTCCGCGCTGATTGATGAAGCCCTGTTCACCACGACAGGCAGCCATGCTGAAGTGATGATCTCGTCCCAGTCCTCGGCGCGCAGTTTTGTGTGTTTCATCATCCCTACCAACGTGGGGCCAGAGGCAGTCCGCAGCACCTACAGCGAACTGGAAAAACGCCTTCAAGAGCGCGACTACAAAGTGCCTTGGTCAATTCAGCCTGTCACCATTATCACGGTGATTGGGGCAAATCTGGACACGCAGATAAACCTCGTGGCGCTGGTCTTTCAGGCGTTAACCAAAGTGCGCATTCTCGCGCTGGCACAGGGGCCGTCCCACTGCAGCCTGTCTATCGTGGTCAAGCCGGAAGATGCCGAACGCGCGCTGGAGCAGATTCACATGATGATTATCAGTAGCGCCTGAAATAACGGTCAAGCTCCCACGCTGTCACCTGGCGGTTGTACTCGAAGAACTCCTGACGCTTGGCCGCCAGATAACTGTTGCCGACATGCGGCCCCAGCGCGGAAAGCACCACATCGTCTTCACTGAGCGCGTCCAGCGCCTCCCCCAGGGTGGAAGGCAGCATCTCTGCCCGTCGCAGACGGCTCTTGTCCTGCCCGATCAGCGCCTCTTCCAGCGGCTCTGGCAGGGGCAATCGCTGGCGGATGCCATCCAGCCCGGCTTCCAGCATGACCGCCTGCGCCAGATAGGGGTTGCTGCTGGGGTCTGGACAGCGCAGTTCGAGGCGGGTATGCGCCTCGCGGCCAGCCGCCGTACTCGGCACACGGATGAGCGCCGCCCGGTTGATCTGCGCCCACGTGACATAAACGGGCGCTTCTACACTTGTGCCTAAGCGCTTGTAAGAGTTGACCAGCGGCGCTAACACCGCGCACATCGCCCGCGCGTGATGGAGCTGCCCCGCCAGAAAATAACGCGCCGTCTCGGATAACCCGTACTCGTTTTCGGTATCGGCAAAAACATTCGCGCCCGTGTTCGCGTCGTGCAAACTCTGGTGCGTGTGCATTCCCGAACCCGGTAAATCCATGCGCGGGCGCGGCATAAACGTACAGTGAAGCTGGTTATGCTGTGCCACAGACTTTAACGCCACCCGCGACGTTAAAATCTGGTCGGCAGAAACAAGCGCGTCCCTGTGCTGAAAATCAACCTCGTGCTGGCCGGAGCCGATTTCATGATGGGCGGAATCAACGCAGATGCCTAAGGCTTCCAGCGTTGAAACCATCTTGCGGCGGATAGACTGGGTGAAATTGGTCGAAAGGTCGAAATAGCTGACATCATCATGCGGCTCAAGCGAGTCGGTGCTACTCCTGTCCTGATGAAACAGGAAGAACTCCAGTTCCATACCTGTCACATACGTAAAGCCCATTTTTTCAGCGTTGTTGAGCGCCTGAATCAAGACCGTGCGCGGGTCGCCCATAAACAGATCGCCCTGCGGCGTATGCACGTTACAGATCAGGCGGGCGGTGCGTTCTTCGGGCGTGTCCCAGGGAAGGATCGCAAACGTGTTCAGGTCTGGCAGCAGCAGCATGTCGCTTTCCGCCGCGCGCGAAAAACCTTCGATGGACGAGCCGTCGAACTGCCAGCCATTTTCCAGCACCTGCTGGGCCGCGCGGCTGGGCAGGATGATGCTTTTAACAATGCCTGTAATGTCCGTAAACCAGAGATTAATAAATTTTATCTGCTGCTCATCCAACGCCGCCAGCAGCGCCTCTTTCGTCAACATGGCCTCGCTCTTCGTCTATATTTCACAAAAATCAATTATAGAAGCATGGATTTTGTTTTGTACACATCAGACATCGCCAAAACGAGTCTTGCCGCCCTTGTACAGCTTTTACAACTCCGGCTCTGGCAGCACCCCTAAATGACCGAGCAGCGCATCCAGCCCCAGAAGATAGCTGCGCCAGCCAAAGCCGGCAATTTGCCCCACGCACACAGGCGCAAGCAGCGAGACATGGCGGAAAGACTCGCGCGCGTGAACGTTGGAAAGATGTACCTCCACGACAGGCAGCGCCGTCGCGCTGATGGCATCGCGCAGGGCGACGGATGTGTGCGTGTACGCGCCGGGGTTAAACACCACCCCAACCGACCAACCGCGCGCCTCGTGCAGTTGGTCAATTAGCCCGCCTTCATGGTTTGACTGTGCTGTTTGCAGTTCAACGCCATAAGGCTGCACATGCTCGGCAGCTAGCTGGTTGATCTTCGCCAGCGTCATCCGGCCATAGACTTCCGGTTCACGTGTGCCGAGCAAATTCAGATTCGGCCCATGCAGCAGCAGAATTTTTCTGGTCATGTGTTTTACCATTCATTCACCGGGGTTGCTGAAGTTGTTGCAGCACCGCTGTCACAGTTTCCTTTGGCACATCCCTGATGATGCAGGGTTCCCCCACGCCGCGCAGCAGGACAAAATAAGAGTGGCCGCCCTGCCACTTCTTATCCGTAGCCATCGCCGCGTAGAGCGCCTCCGGGTCGAGGCCGCCCAGGCTACACGGTAGCCCGATATGCGCCAGATATTCCTGCACCTGTTCCGGCAGGTCTGCCCCACACAAACCAAGCGCGTAGGACAGGTTGGCCGCCGCCAGCAGCCCAACCCCCACCGCCTCGCCGTGCGCCCATTGATAATGCGTGACCTGTTCAATGGCGTGGGCAAAAGTGTGACCGAGGTTGAGATGCGCCCGGATATTCTGCTCGTAGGGGTCCTGCTCCACCACGTCCACTTTTACCTGCACCGCGCGCCGGATGAATTCTTCAGGCGGCGAGCCGGGCTGCATGGCCTGCTCCAAAAGCAGCGGATCGGCCAGCAGGCCATGTTTAATAGCCTCCGCCATTCCACAACGCCACTCTTTCACAGGCAGGGTCTGCAACACCTGCGGGTCAATCAGCACCACATCGGGCTGCTTGAACGCCCCCACCAGATTTTTACCCTGCGGCAGATCAACACCGACCTTCCCGCCCACACTCGAATCGACCATCGCCAGCAGGCTTGTCGGCACCTGCACCAGCCGCACCCCGCGCAGATAAGTCGCCGCCGCGAACCCGGCAGTATCACCCACCACGCCGCCGCCGAGCGCGATCACCGTCCCGCCGCGATCCAGCCGCGCGGCAACGAGATCGCTATAAAGCTGCGCGACTGTTTCCAGCGTCTTATACTGTTCGCCATCAGGCATCGTGACCAGCACAGCATCGGGCAGCAGCGCGGTCAGCGCCTCCCCATACAGCGGCGCGAGGGTCGTATTAGTGACCACACAGGCCCGCCCGCTCACCCCGATGTGTTCCAGCATCCGATCGCCATTTTGCAGCAGCCCCGGCTCGATCACGATGTCATAACTGCCGCCCGGCGCATTTACCGTGATACGCTGCGCCATAGCGCCACAATCTCCTGTGCGACTTCTTCCGGCGATTTATCGGTTGTTTCCACCTGATAAGGCAGCTCCGCATAAGCCGCGCGGCGCTGTTCCAGCAAAGTCTCCCAATCGCCTGAAAAGAGAGGCCGCCCGTCCTGCCCATTCAGGCGCTGGCGGATAACCTCTGGTGTCGCGTTCAGACAAAAGACAAAGCCAGAGGCTAGCATCACTTTGCGGTTGCTTTCATCAACCAGCATCCCGCCGCCAGTCGCCACCACCAACCTGCGCTGCCCGGCATAAAAGCGGCACATACGCCGCTCGATCAGCCGGAAGGCCGCTTCACCCTCCTCGGCAAAGATGTCCGCGATGGGCTTGCCTGCGTGATGCACGATGCGCTCATCGGTATCCACAAAAGGCCGCCCCGTCAGTTCTGCCACCCGCTGCCCAACCGTCGTCTTGCCAGTACCCATGAACCCCGTAATGACGATATTACGGTCATCCCTCATAACCGAACCGCCATTCCGCATTATCCATCGGCAGATCGCTCAGGCGCGCGCGGCGCAGCGCTTCAAAGCGCGGGCGCATCTCGCCGATGCTGTCCCCGCCCAGCTTCTCCACTAGCGCATCGGCCAGCACCAGCGCCATCATGGCCTCGCCGATGGGAACAGCGCGCGGCAACGCGCAGAAATCGCTGCGCTCGTAGGTGGTCGCCTCCGACTCGCCTGTCGCCAGGTTGACCGAATCCAGCGCTTGCAGCAGGGTCGAAATCGGCTTCATCGCCACCCGCGCGATAATGGGGTCGCCTGTGGAGATTCCGCCTTCAATGCCACCCGCACGGTTGGTGCGCCGGGTCAGCCGCTCGCCATCAAGCACAATTTCATCATGCACCTGCGAGCCACGTTTGCCCGCGTTCTCGAAAGCCGGGCCGATCTCCGCGCCTTTCATGGCGTGAATGCTCACCATTGCGCTCACGATCCGCGCGTCCAGCTTGCGGTCATAATGCACGTGTGATCCCAACCCCGGCGGCACATTGAGCGCGACCACCTCAAAAACACCGCCGAGCGTATCCTTGGCGATAATGGTCTGCCGAATTTCTTCGTGCATCTGCTCGGTGTATGCCGGGTCAGGGCAGCGCACGTCGCTGTCTTCGGCTTTGGTAATGCGCTCAATCAGCGAAAAGCCATCGTCAAAGCGCGCTTCCACGCTGCCGATCTGCACCACGTAACCGCCGACGATAATGCCGAACTGCGCCAGCAGCCGTTTGCAGATCGCCCCGACCGCGACACGCATGGTCGTCTCGCGCGCGCTGGCACGTTCCAGCGCCAGCCGCAGTTCACGATAACCATACTTTACCGCGCCCGTCAGGTCAGCGTGACCGGGACGCGGCGTGGTCATCGGTGGAATATCCTTCTCGCGCCAGTTCTTCCAATCCCGGTTCTCCACCAGCAGCGCAATCGGCGCGCCGGTGGTCAGGCCGTTCATCACGCCGGAAGTGATACGCACACAGTCCCGCTCGATACTCATGCGCCCGCCCGCGCCATATCCCTTCTGGCGGCGTTGAAGTTCCAGATCAATATCGCTCTGTGCCAGCGGCATCCCTGCTGGCAGTCCTTCAAGAATGGCCGTCAGCATCGGCCCATGGCTTTCACCCGCTGTTAAAAAACGAATCATCTTTTCTCCACAAACCTGCTGCCAAGCACAAACAACATTTTATTTCAAATAAGTCCTGAACCAGTCCAGCGTCCGCCCCCAGGCATCTTCCGCCGCTTCCTGACGGTAAGAGGCGCGTTCATCGTTAAAGAAGGCATGAGGCGCTTTGGGGTAGATAATGTATTCGCACACTTTCTGATGCTTACGCATCATCGCCTCGTTTGCCCGTACCAGTTCGACTGAGATACTTCTGTCCGCTTCGCCATAAAGCCCCAGAAACGGCGCGGAAACCTGCTCCGCCATGTCGTCGGTCAGCTCTCCACGCGCGCCGTAGAACACCACCACCGCGCCGATGCTGCGCCCCTCCATCGCCATCCATGAAGCCAGCCCGCCGCCCATACAGAAGCCGACGACCCCCGCCTGTGCCGGGCTGACGAAGGGCTGCGCGATCAGATAATCCACCGCGCCCTGAATATCCTTTACCGCCCTCGGTCGCTCCAGTTCCATCGCCAGCTTGCGCGCTTCATCCGGCTCGCTGGCGACCTGTCCCCGGTAAAGGTCAGGCGCAAGCGCAACAAAGCCCGCGTCGGCAAAGCGGCGCGTGACATCCTTAATGTGCGCGTTCAGCCCCCACCACTCCTGCAGCACAACCACTGCCGGAAGTGCGTCTGCGCTGTCTGGCCGCGCCAGATAACCGGGAACTGTATCACCGTTCCCTTTAAAACTTACGTCTTCGGTCAGAATCGCCATCGCACCTCCTTAATCCTGCCTCGCCCGCAGCGCTTCTCTGGCCGCTTCCAGCATCACACCGACAGGCGCGTCCTGCCCTGTCCAGATTTTAAAGGCGGCTGCGCCCTGCCGCACCAGCATACCCAATCCCCCGATGGCCTGTCCACCATGCAGTTCGGCTTTTTCCATCAGGCGCGTCCGGGCCGGGCGGTAAATCATATCGTAGACTGTAACCCCTTGTGGAAACGGAACATCCTGCGGCCAGGGCGAATCGTTCACCTGCGGCCACATGCCCACAGGCGTGCAGTTGACGATGAGCGAGATGTCATCCTCCAGCGCAGCTTCATTCAGCGACTTATAACGCGCGCTGCGGATACCCGCTGAAAGCGTCAGGTCGGCCAGCATGACCTGCGCGCGCTCAAACGAGCGGTTGGCGACAATAACCTCAGCCCCCGCCTGCGCCAGCCCGTAAACTGCCGCCCGCGCCGCGCCGCCCGCGCCCAGCACAAGCACCTTCGCGCCTGTAAGGGGAACATCATGTGCCGCCAGGTCATCCAGCAGGCCGTCCACATCGGTATTGGTCGCGCTGTTGGTGCGAAAGTCAATCGTATTCGCCGCGCCCAGCGCCCGCGCGCGCTCATCAGGCCGCACGTAAGGCATGACAGCCTGCTTGTGCGGCACCGTCACATTCACGCCGATATAACCACCCTCATCACGCAGCGTTTTAAGGCCTTGCCGCACGATATCAGGCGGAATCGGCAGCAGGTCATAGCGCCAGTCGTTTAAGCCCAGCGCCTTAAACGCGGCATTGTGCATCGCCGGGCTGATGCTGTGTTCAACAGGCCAGCCTATCACACCAACTCGCTTTTCGGTCATA
>CAZJSU010000007.1:54559-88010 GCA_964548765.1 uncultured Anaerolineaceae bacterium | reverse complement strand
TACTGGTGCTGGGTGCGCCGGAAATCAGTGAACAAAATGGAACCATACAAGCCTCATGAAGATTCATTTGCGAACCATCGGCTGCCGCTTAAACCAGAGCGAAATTGACCGTATGGCGAGGCAGTTTCGCCAGCAGGGACACGAAGTTGTCGAAGACCCGGCACATGCCGACTGGTTTGTCGTCAACACCTGCGCCGTGACACAGGACGCGTCCCGCAGCAGTCGCCAGACGGTGCGGGAACTGAGCCGCGCCAACCCTGACGGGCAAATCACCGTCACGGGCTGTTATGCACAGCTTGCGCCAGACGAAACACGCGCGCTGCCTAATGTCGCGCTGGTGGTAGACAACCTGACCAAAGATCAACTGGTCGAGAAAGTTACAGGTGTCCCTGCCGCGCCGTTCGATGCCGAACCCCTGCAGCGTGACGAGATGCTGCCGGGCGCGTCGGGGCGCACACGGGCTTTCGTCAAGGTGCAGGACGGCTGTGATAACCGCTGCACCTTCTGTGTCACCACAGTTGCGCGCGGCGCAGGGCGCAGCCGCCCGCAGGATGAAGTCATCGCGGAAATTCGCTACCTGCATGAACAACTCGATTATAAGGAAGCGGTGCTGACAGGTGTGCATCTGGGCAGTTACGGTCATGATGCTGGCGAGCGTCAGGGGCTGGCGAAGCTGGTACGCGCGATCCTCACCGAAACAGGCATTCCGCGCCTGCGCCTTTCTTCACTCGAACCGTGGGACATCGCACCGGAATTTTTTGAGATGTGGGAGAATCCGCGCCTTTGCCCACATCTGCATCTGCCGCTGCAAAGCGGCTGCGACATGACCCTCAAGCGAATGCTGCGCCACACCACACAGGCCGATTTCCGCGCGTTGATAGAGGCCGCGCGCCGGCATATCCCGCATGTCAACATCACCAGCGATATTATCGTCGGCTTCCCCGGCGAGACTGACGACGAATTCGAGATCAGCACAGCGTATATAGAGGAAATGAATTTCGCCGGGCTGCATGTGTTCCGTTACAGCCGCCGCCCCGGAACAGCCGCCGTTAAAATGCGCGGGCATGTGAGCGAGGCGGTCAAAAAAGCGCGCAGCGCCCGTTTGCAGCGGCTGGCCGACGAGATGACCGTGCGCTTTGCCACCAGCCAACTCGGCCAGACACGCCCTGTCCTTTGGGAGCATATCGGCGGCGCGACACAAGACGGATTCATCAATCTCGGTTATACTGATAACTACATTCGGGTGCGTGGGATTCATCCGCGCGTATTGACCAATCACCTTACTCCGGCACGGCTGGAGACATACGAGAATGGGATCATCACAGCCCGGCCACTTATTGAATAACCACACTGCTGAAGGTGTTGACAGCGATGGAAGACCCAAAAGCCAAACTGCAAGCCGCTTTAAAGGAAGCGATGGTGAACAAAGACACCGAGCGGCGCGATGTGATTCGCCTGGCGATGAGCGCGATCAAGCAGGTAGAAATTGACACGCGCAAAACCCCCAGCGCTGAAGAGGTCGTCGCCATCCTTCAGAAAGAAGCCAAAGCCCGCCGCGAGACGATTGACGAGCAGTTGAAAGTCGGGCGAACGGAGGAGGCCGAACAGGGCAAGCGCGAGCTGGAGATTCTGGAGTCATTCCTGCCAGAGCAGCTTTCCCGTGAAGAGATCGAGGCGCTGGCGCGCGAGGCAATTGCTCAAAGTGGCGCCAGTTCAGCGAAGGAAATGGGCAAGGTGATGGGTGTCTTGATGCCCAAAGTCAAAGGCAAGGCCGACGGCGGCCTGGTCAATCAGGTGGTCCGCGATTTGCTGAACCAGTAGTAGATGATGAGAGAATGGGCAGCGGAGTTACTGGAAAGATACATCGGCCTTTCGTATGAAAGCGCTCGTAACGTGCTGCATGTGATCGGTGTCACCGGGGCGGCGCTGCTTTTCGTCTTTACGGCCACGATCATCGTGGCGTTTAACGACTTCTTCGCCACTTTCTCGACCAGCACTACGCTGCAAGTGGACGCGGTTGCTACCGAGAATATCCTTGCCCCGAACTCGATCACCTATACCAGTGTGGTTCATACCGAGCGCCTGCGCCAGGAAGCCGCCGCTAATGTCGCTCAGGTCTATGATCCGCCAGACCCCAGTATCGCCCGGCAGCAGACACAGTTCGCCCGCCAGATTCTCGACTTTATCGGCAACATCCGCCGCGACCCTTTCGGCACCATCGAGCAGAAAGTCAACGATCTCCGCCATATTACCGCGCTCTCGCTGCCCGATGAAGTCCTTCAGGCTATTGTCGAACTCAGC
This sequence comes from uncultured Anaerolineaceae bacterium, assembly GCA_964548765.1. Classification (GTDB taxonomy): domain Bacteria; phylum Chloroflexota; class Anaerolineae; order Aggregatilineales; family Phototrophicaceae; genus JAIOHN01. Next base: position 85,709 of record CAZJSU010000007.1, on the reverse strand, counting down.
CCGGAAGCGTGGCAGGCCGTGGACGAGCAGATCGGGCTGGTGCTGGAACGGGTCATGCGCGAGCCGATCCGCGAATCTGACATCACGGGCGTTCGCAACCGTTTGCCTACCCAGGTCGGGATCAACTTCAACACGCAGGAATCGGACATTATTGTCAGCATCCTTGAGGATTTGGTCCGGCCAAACACCTTCCCAAACCCTGAAGAAACGCAGCGCATGGTCGAGGCCGCGATGGAGGCCGTTGAGCCAGTCGTGCTGACGTTTGCCCGTAACGAAATTATCGTGCGGGAAAATGAACGCATTGACGAGGCACACTACGAAGCGCTTCAGCAGCTTAACCTCCTGCAGAACAACAATAACCGGGGGCAGAACATCGCCCGCGCCTTTCTGTCTACCCTTCTGGTCACGATCATCACCGGGTTATTCATCGCCCGCTTTGAGCCAGAACTGCTTGAAAACTCGCGCTTTCTGATGCTGCTGGCGGCCATCTTCCTGATTGTTCTGGCCGGGCTGCGGGTGGCTATCGCTACCGGGCAGATTTACATTTACCCCTCGGCGGCGATGGCGCTTCTGCTGGTTTCGATCAGCAGCCCACAGGCCGCCCTGATTGCGACCTTTAGCCTGGGGCTGCTGGCAGGCGTGATTACGAATAACTCCCTCGAAATCACGACGCTGATGTGGGCAGGCGGCCTTGTGGGAACGCTCACGCTGCGCCGCACAGAGCGCCTGAACAACTTCTTTATTGCCGGGTTAATCGTCGGCCTGACCAATACAGTCGTCGTCACGCTCTTTAATCTGGGAACCAGCAGCAATTACAGCACCAATACCGAACTCAGCGTTCTGGTGATCTACAGCATCCTCAACGGCATCCTTGCCGCAGCGGTCGCCATCGCGGGCATGTACATCGTGACGCAGCTTTTTAACCTGCCGACCAGCCTCAAGCTCTCCGACCTGAGCCAGCCGAACCAACCCCTGCTCCAGCGCCTGCTGCGCGAGGCACCGGGAACCTACCAGCACTCGCTTCAGGTGGGCAACCTGAGCGAACAGGCCGCGCTGGCGATTGGCGCGAACGCGGAACTGGTGCGCGTGGCAGCGCTGTATCATGATATCGGCAAGATGATGAACCCGGCCTTCTTCACCGAGAACCAGCAGTTTGGGGGCGGCAACCCGCATGACGCGCTCGATGACCCCTATCGCAGCGCAGACATCATCATCAGCCACGTGACCGATGGCGAAGAGATGGCGCGCCAGTACCGCCTGCCTCATCGCTTCCGCGATTTCATCTGCGAGCATCATGGCACAACACAGGTTTACGTCTTCTACCGGAAGGCTATCAACCTCGCGGGCGGTGACGAGTCGGCGGTGGACATTACCGATTTCACCTACCCCGGCCCACGCCCGCGCAGCCGGGAAACCGCTATTATGATGCTGGCCGATAGCTGTGAGGCAGCGGTTCGCTCCAGCGGCCCCACCAGCAAGCAGGAAATCTCGGAGATTATCCAGCATATCGTGGATGAAAAGATGCGTTTCGGCCAGTTGGACGACTCCGGCCTGACTTTAAGCGATATTAAAACCATTCGTCATGTCTTTATGGATATGCTGCAAGCCGTTTTCCACCCGCGCATCAATTACCAGACAGCGGTTGAAAAGCCCGCGCATACGCCGCCTGTGATGCCAGCGGTAAAGGCCGCGCTGCCGGAGAGCAGCAAGACCACGCAGGAGATCAACGTGGTTCGCCCAGACGACAGACAGCTATCCGCGCCTAAAACAGCAGATACGCGCGGCTTAACGGAAACCGAGATTGTAGGAGTGCCTAGAGTAGAAGAACCAGACATCGAGCCAGACGACGAGGACGACGACAAGCCGCTGACCGAGGTGCCGCCGCTGCCGCGCACAGGAGAGTATCCGCCTGTCAGGAACACGTCGAATGGCAACGCCAGTCTCACAGATGAAGAAGCTATCGAAGCGAAGGACGAAGAGACAAATCACTAATGCCTGAAATAGACGTTCAGAATGATCTGGAATATCCCATTCAGACAGCATGGCTACAGGATGTCGCCGCGATAGTTATCTCACAGCATGGCTCAGACGGCAGCCTGAGCATCGTCATTACCGATGATGAGACCATCGCCACGCTCAACCGTCAGTATCGCGGCATTGATGCGCCCACCGATGTCCTGTCGTTCCCGGCAGACGCGCCGCCTGTTGAGATGTCCGAGGAAGCGCCTTATCTTGGCGACCTGCTCATTGCCTTCCCTTATGCCTCGGCGCAGGCCGCGCGTGAAGGACACTCACTGGATGACAGCCTCGCGCTGCTTGTCGTACACGGCACCCTGCATCTGCTCGGATACGATCATGACACCGCCGAAAATCGCGCACGCATGTGGACAGCACAGGACAACGCGCTGCGCGCCTTAGATATTTCGCCGGACATCGTGCCTGCTCTGGAAAGTTATTCCGATCATGAATCGTAAATTTATAGATGAGCTAACCAGCACCGCGCGCATTGACCCTGACCAATACAGCCCCATCACCAGCACCAGCCGCAGCGCCAGCCTGAGCTACGCGCTGGCCGGGTGGCTGTACATGCTGCGACGGCAGAAGAACACCCGCATTCAGGCTGTCGCCAGTATTGCCGTGCTGGCGCTGACGCTGTGGCTGCAAGTTGATTTCACAGGGCTGGCGATCATTATTCTGGCGATCACCATCGTCTGGATGGCGGAGTTCGTCAACGCCGCCGTCGAAGCGGCTATCAACATCGCCGCCCCGGAACTGCACCCTATGGCTAAAGTTGGTAAGGATGTGGCCTCGGCAGCGGTGCTGCTGGGCGTAGTGGCTTCGGTGCTGGTTGGCCTGCTCATCCTCGGTCCGCCGCTGCTGGCGAGGCTTACAGGCTGACACTCATGAGCCACCCACCAGAACCGCCGCCCGACTTACAGCCACACACGCGCAATCATTACCGCCCCGTTGCCAACCCTGACCGTGTATCCAGCTTCAGGCACTCCCTTGCGGGCGTTTGGTATCTTGTTCGTAACGAGCAAAGTGTCCCTATCCTTTCGCTCTATACATTGTGCATTGTGGCGCTGGCGTTATGGTTGCAGGTAGATCGTTTCCAGTTTGTCATGCTGTTAATTCCCGCCGGGATGATCTGGGTGGTGGAATGCCTGAATACCGCCTTAGAAGCCGCTGTTGATCTGGCGATGCCCAAAATACACCCACTGGCGAAAGTGGCGAAGGACCTCGGCAGCGCCAGCACATTTCTGAGCGCGCTCCTTTCGGTAATCGTGAGCTTTATCCTGCTGGCTCCGCCTTTATTTGAAAAGTTAAGCGGTTGAGGACGATTAACCTTGTCATTTGAACCCCCTTTTTATAATGATGACCCCGAGGCAGAGCTGCCGCCGGAAGCACCTGAGCCTTCCGAGACACCTGAGGCTGTGGAAGACGACACCACGCCCGCCCCGCCGCGTCATGGCCGGGCGCGAGACAGGGTGCGCCGCCGCCGCGAGCGGCAGGCTGGCCCAGCGCCTTCTTTGGGGCGCGGCCTCTCTCACCTTAACCGGCAGACGGCCTTCAACTGGCGAATGCCCAATGTAAAGATGCCTCAAATGCGCTGGATTGCCTACATCATCGGCGGCGCGGCACTCATTATCACGGTGGTGCTGCTGCTCGGTCGCCTGAAAAATGACCAGCCGCAGGCGCATCCTAACGCAGTCTGGATCGGCACGGAATGGACGTATGTATTACACGAACCGGAAGTGGTGGATGAGCTTGTTCAGCACTTCCGCGACCACCAGATCGGGACGGTATACGCCTGGATAAGCTGGCTGCAAGAGGATGAGACATGGCGCGGGGCAGAAAACTTCGCAGCGGTGCGCCAGTTTGCAGAGCAGTTCAAGGAAGCCTACCCGGAAGCGCAGCTTTTCGGCTGGCTCAGTTTCCCGGTCAACGTTGGCGAAAACAATTACCGTCTGGATAACGAAGAGCTTCAACAGAACATCGCTGACTTCAGCGCCCGCGTGGTCAGCGACTTAGGCTTCGATGGCATCTTCCTCAATATCGAGCCAGTATGGAACGGCGACGAAAATCTGCTGGGGCTGCTGCGTAGGGTACGTCTCAGCATCGGCGAAAGTGTGCCGATTTCGGTAGCCATTCCGCCCGACTGGAGTCCGCTTGACGCAGAAATCCCCCTGCCCCCGCTGATTGCGCCGGGGACGGTCTGGGACAAGGAGTATAAGCAGAATGTCGCGCTGCTGGCCGACCAGATGGCGATTATGGCTTATAACAGCGGGTTGAACAGCGAGTCGAATTTCAGCCCCGAAGATTACAGCGTGTGGACGGCCTATCAGGTCACGGCCTTTATCGAAGCGGTCAGCGAACTGGGAGCGGGGACACAGCTCTTTATCGGCATCCCGACCTACGAGGCCGAACTCCCCGGCCATGACCCCGCTGTGGAAAACGTTGCCTCAGCCATCGAGGGCGTGAAGTTAGGGCTGGCGCAGGCAGGCGAGGCGGCAGCATACGTTGAGGGGCTGGCGATTTACGCCGGGTGGACCACCGACGACCTGGAGTGGTTACAGTTCAAGAGCCTGTGGGTGAACCGTTAAGCGGCGGCCAAGTCTCACCTGCTTCTGATGCGAATGTTGCAGGCGAATGTTATAATTAACATGACATTGGCCTACGCAGCGTCCAAAGGTTATGCATGTCGCACCCAACCGGAGTCAACAAACTCAGTTCAGAGCATCTCTATACCCTGTACGAGATCACGCGCGCCATGAACTCGACCCTCGACTTTGGCGAGGTATTAAATATGGCGATGGACTCGGTGATGCAGGTGACCAAGGCGGAACGCGGCGTGCTGATGATCGCCAATGACGACGATGGCGAACTTGAAATCCGGGTCGCCCGCAATCTTAGCGGCGAGATACTGGAAAAAGAGGATGCCTACAGCACCACAATTGTGCGGCAGGTGGTTGAAGAGCGCGCGCCGCTGCTCACCAATAACGCGATGTTCGATGACCGTTATACCCCCGGCCAGAGCATTATTATGCGCGGGCTGCGTGCCATCCTTTGCGCGCCCATGCTGGTGAAGGATCGTCTGGTCGGCGTGGTTTATGTGGACACCGCCATGCGAAGTGGCAACTTTAGCGAAGCCGACCGCGACCTGCTCAACGCGGTTGCCGGGCAGGCGGGCATTGCTATTGAAAACGCCCGGCTCTACGGTGTCGCGGTTGAAAAAGGGCGTATCGAGCGCGAGTTGCAGATGGGGCGCGAGATGCAGCGTTCGCTCATGCCTGTCCAGATGCCCGCCATGCCGGGGTATGATCTGGCGGCGACGTGGGAAGCCGCCCGCGAACTGGCAGGCGACTTCTACGATGCCTTCCGGCTGGATGATGACCGGCTAGGGGTGGTGATCGCCGATGTCTCTGACAAAGGCGCAGCCGCAGCCCTGTTCATGGCGGTTTCGCGCAGCTTCATCCGCAGCTACGCCCATGCTGGCTTCTCCCCCACCGATACCCTGCGCGCGGCCAACGACCTCATTGTGCATGACGCACACAACGGCATGTTCGTCACGGTATATCACAGTGTTTTTCAGCGTAATGGGCGCTGTTATAATGTGAACGCCGGGCATAACCCCCCGCTGCTTTACCAGCGGGCAGCCAACCGTGTTGAGTTCCTGCCAAAGGGCGGGCGTGCCGTAGGCTGGTTCGCGGACAACCCCGTCAAGGAAACGCTGCTCGACCTTCAGCCGGGGGATACGATTGTTTACTACACCGACGGGCTGACCGAGGCGCAGAACGCGCAGGGCGATTATTACGGCGAGGAACGGCTGGCACAGCTTGTGTTAGCGACTGCTGGCAAGACTGCCGCACAGGTACGCGATCATATTGTGCGCGATGTCGAAACTTTTTGCGCGGGTGTACCGCTGTTCGACGACCTTACCCTTATCGTCGTCCGTTATACCGGATAAACCAAGTCGAAGGGACATACTTTGAAACTGATTGCGCGTCTACTCACGCTCATTTTAGGTCTGCTGACCATCACGCTGTTCACCGTCATTATGGTGGCCCCGAACGCGCTTGCGGATTTTCTGAATAACTTTTCCGAGGTCAACTTTGTGCTGCGCTTGATCGTCGCGCTGCTGATTGATCTGGTGATTCTCGCGCTGGTTTATACACGCCTGCGGCCAGAACCTGCGGTGACTGAGGGGTTGGTGGTAAAAGCACCGGGCGCGATTGCCGATGTGACGACAGACTCGGCGCGCGGGCTTATCCTGAGCGCTGTTGAGCAGGTGCCTGAAGTCGTTTCTGCCACAGCCGACGTGAAGGCCATAGAGGGCAAGGCGGACATTGAACTCTACGTCAGCGTGGCGGGCAATCAGGTCAATCTGCCGAAGAAGCAGCAGGAAATTAACCGGGCGTTGAAGCAGGTGGTCAACAAGCAGTTAGGTTTAGTCAGTCTTGGTCGCCCGCGTGTCCATATCACACTGCACGATGAACAGCGCCCTGCGGGTTTCAGCGTTACGCCACCCCGCACACCGCCTGCCAGCGCGCCTCGTGTAGAAACGCCTGCCGCTGTCCCGGCTAGTACGCCGATTGCCGCGCCGCGTGAGCCAGCACCGCTGCCTGCGCCAGCGGCTAATCCTCCGGCCAGCAGCCTGCCCTCGGAATCATCCGATGAAAGCCAGACAGAAACTATTAAAGACAAGCCGTCAGCAGACGCGCGTAAAGACAGCGAATCCAACGATAATTGGCTAAAGACCTTCCTGAACAGCGACACTCAGGGCAAAGACAGTCAAAAATCCTGACATCACATGCGCTACTTAGGCTATCGTGATGGGTTATAGCACATAGCATCCGTTGGTTATCAGGTCGCGGGGTATCATACATGCAGCAAGGGCCATCTAGTGGGATCATCGCCGGGCAGACCACCCGATGGGTGATCACCGCAGTCATCGTCATAGCCATTTTATGGGCGCTGTGGTCCATCAATGGTATTCTGCTGCTTACGTTAACCTCGGTGGTGCTGGTTGTCGCGCTGACCACGCCCATCCGCTTTCTGACGCGACGGGGAATCAGTCGCGGGGTGGCAACGGTTATTTCCCTGCTTATTATTCCGCTTGTCTTTCTCGTCCTTGCCATCACTATTCTGCCGCTGTTGAGTGACCAGTTCAGAACGCTGGCCGATCTGACAGAACGCGGTGTGAACCAGCTTATCGAAAGCTGGGAAAACCTCGATACTGCCCCGCCCAGTTATTTCTTAGGCTGGCCTTACACCAGTGTGCAGCTTCCTACCGACCCTATCACCGAAGTGCTGCGCTTTTCGCGGGACAGTTTTCAGTTAAACGCCGAGCTTATCCAACAAGTCACCAGTCAGGCCGTTGGCGCATTCAGCCAGATCGGCGTAACGGTGCTGCCTGTCGTCGGCGGGGTCGCTTCGACGCTGCTGAACATCCTCATCGTCCTTTTTATGAGCCTCTACCTTCTGGCCGACCCCAAAGGCCACGAAGAAGGCTTAATCCGCCTGCTGCCGATCAGCTACCGGGGGCGCGGGCGGGAAATTATCGCCCGCCTCGATATGGCGATGCGCGGATGGCTGGAGTCAACACTGCTGGCGATGATCTTTGTCGGCGTGGCGACTTGGGCAGGGCTAACCCTGCTAGGCTTACGGGAGGCGCTGGCGCTGGGGGTGATTGCCGGGCTGCTGGCGTTTGTGCCGACATTTGGCACGCTGGTCGCGGCAGTGCTGTCCGTCGCGGTAGCCATTCTGCAGCAGCCGCAGAATGTGGTCTGGGTCATCATCGTGACTTATGGCATCTCGCTTATCCAGAGCCAGATCATCAGCCCGCTGCTGGTCGCCGGGCGCATCAAACTGCCGCCGATCATGGTGCTGCTCAGCCAGATTATCTTCGGCGTTTTCTTCGGCTTCATGGGGCTGCTGCTGGCTGTGCCGCTGGCCGCTATTCTGATGGTGCTGATTCAGGAAATTTACGTCAAGGACATCCTCGGCGATTACGCCAGTTCCAACGAGGTGCAGGAGACCGGGGAAAAGCCGCACGTGCTGGTCATGGACGACGGTCTGACCACCGACGGCGTTTGAACGCTTCAGGAAAACGGCCACCCACGAGCGATGCGCCATACCGCCCGGCGCAGTCCCCAACGGCTGACGATGGAATAGAAGCCGTAGATCGTGAGGCCAACCACAACCGCGCTCAGCAGAAGATAGCCCAGCACCAATAGGGCCGAGCCAGCGATAAAAAAAGGCGTGACAAGCAGCCCCAGCCCAAACATCAGACTGGCCGCAATCATAAGTTGCAACAGCAGCACAGCAAAAATGACCCCGGCCCCGGCCAGCATCGCCAGCGCGGTGTTCAGTTCGTAGGTCGAAATCATCATCCCTAGCGCGGTCATCGCCTTCATGCGCCAGTAGGGTTCGAGAATATAAACGATGGCTGTGAAAACACCGATGCCGAGTAAAACGATGTTCTGTAGCGGCGCGGCCAAAAACGCGGCCAGATGATCGAAAGCATAAGGCCCAAGCATCAAAGGCGGCAGCACAAAGTAGATCAGCACCATAATCCAGACGGCAGCCACGCGCGCGCTGACCATGATGACTGTCATGCGCCACACACGCAGTTGGGCGACAGCGTATTTCGCGCGGGCAATACCCTGTACATGCAGTGCGGTCAGCCGCAGCAAGTCCCAGCGCCGGGCGTTCACCTCGCCGCTGATGCTGTGAACAGCCGCCTGCATACTGGCAAAGTCCAGCACCAGCCCGGCGAGGATTGTCGCCGCCATCAGCAGCCCTGCCGCGTTAAAACTCGTGACGAAAAGAAACGTCTCACCATTGCGTATGTAAGGGGGGGCGCTGAAAAAGAAAAGCGCTATAAGCAGCAGCCATACCAGTACGATCACCACCTGCGTGATCAGCGCGACACGCCAGCTATAACGCCTGAGATCATCGGGCGATACCCCCCAACGCGCCCGCCGCACGTCGCGCACAAAGACAGGGTGACGGTCCACGTCTGGGGTAAACGGGGTTGAAATCATGGGGACTGCTCCAGTCCGGTCAGCAGGCGAAGCGCCTCTGCCTGATAGGCCGATTCGCCCGCAGCAACCAGTGTCAACAAACGCACCGCGCCCTCCATATTGCCGGTTTCCAGCCAGATACGTGCTTTATAGAGCAGCGCGCGCGGGTGATTCGGCGCGATTTCCAGCGCGCGGTCAAGCTGAAGCAGGCCGGCTTCTGAGTCGCCCATCGTGTGCAGCGCCCAGCCAAAGCCCGCCCGCACATCCGGGTCATTCGGCAGCAGGACGGTCGAGTCTTGCAGCGTGGTTAAGCCGCCAGCATCCAGGTTGTAGGCTGTCTCGGCGTAGAATAATGCCAGACGCTGCTGAAAATGGGCAGCGCCTTCTGAAATCTCGACAGCAACTCGTAACCAGCGTTCGGCGTTTTGCAAATCGCCCACGCGCTGATACGCTGTCCCTAGCTCAGCATAAAAGGCCGGGTTATCCGGTGCCAGCAGCGTACCCTGCCGCAGCGCCTCCAGACTGGCTTCATTATCGCCCACACTACGCCAATGCATCCCTTCCAGGTAACGCACCAGCGCGTTCTGTGGCGCTAAAGCCACCGCCTGCATCACCCATCTTTCGCCGCTTTTCCCCTGCTGGTCACGCGCCAGCCCTAAATACGCGAGCGCAGTTGCATCCGCCTCGCCCAGATCAACCGCGTGACCGAGCGCCAGTTCCGCATACGACCACAAGCCCTGCTCAACCAACGCCAGCCCAACACGCACGCTTAACGGCGTATCCTGCGAATCATCTAACAGGGCATTCAACAGGCTGATCGCGGATTCGGCATAGGACGGGGTGCGCGCGGCGGTGCGTAAATGGCCTTCGGCGGTTTTTGGGTCAAAGGCGGCGCGGATCAGGCCGAGTTGGTAGTGCGCCCAGCCTTCATCGGGGGGGGATTGCGCCAGTTGCCTCAAGCTGTCGAGCGCCTGCGACCAGCGCTGCTGGTCAATATAAGCGCGGGACAGGCGGCGCAGCAGTTCAGAGTCCGCGCTGCCAGCCGCCCATACCGCCTCCCAATAAGGCAGGGCGCGGGACAGATCGCCCGCCGCAGCCCACAAATCCCCGGCCTGCCGCAGCGCCTGTGGCGACCAGCCTTCACGCGCGGCCAGCGCCTCCAACTGGTAAAGCGCCTGCATCCAGCGCCCGCGCTGCTGATTCTGCTCAATGATGGCCGCTGCCCCTTGTCCATCTTCAGCGGCCTGTGTTGTTACACAGGAAACCAGTACGGCTGCGGGAATCAAAAAGAGCAGTGCCAGTAACGGGACTGCTCGTCGTGTTTCTTGCTTCAGGAAACGCTTCACCGCCCCGCGCTGCTCAAGGCACTGATGACGACTTTTTCCACCTCGCCTGCCGTGAACGGTTTAATCAGGTAATCATGCACGTTCTGCAATTTACCGATTAAGCGGTTGGCCGGGTCGCCATAGGCGGTAATCACCACCACCACAGGCATTTTAGCGCTGCCCTTCTTCTCTTTAATGTCTTCCAGCAGTTTCCACCCGGTCATATCTGGCAGGCCAATATCAAGCAGCACGATATCCGGCTTGACATCCTCAAAGCGCCCCAGCGCTTTGTTCCCGTGCGTTTCATGCGCGGTCACCATATCCAGCCGCTGCAACGTCGCCTCAATGATTTCAGCCAGTTCCATGTTGTCCTCAATAATCAGGATGGAGGGCGTTTTGGAGGGGCGCACCGCTTCTTTCTCAGCGGGCGCGACGGTCATTTCGGCTGTTGTACGTGAGGCATCCTGCACTTCTTTATCTTCCTTCGCTTCGGCTACATTGACTGCTGCGATGATGCCTGTTTCCGCCGCCGGGCCGCGCCGTTCCTCAGCAGCCATGCGTACAGCAGGAAGGGTTGTGGTCTGGACACGGCTGCCCGGTTCTTGCAGGCCGGGGGCATGGGGTGTACCCTCGGCATGGTCATTAATTTCGACGGAAGACATCAGTTTAGTCATTGAGAGATCTCCTGGTAGTTGCTGCTACCAGCCTGGACTTGTTGATAAACCGAATTATAACATAGCCTGCATTGAGAAAGCGATAAAGTTTGTACAGAATTCATCCTTTTTTTATAACAATATACAGCCAGCGCTGCCCAACTGCTGCCCCACGTCAACACCACGCTGCGCCTATGCACGCCCGATGCTGGCGGCAGGCGTATCTATCTAACCAACCCTATGAGGAAACTGCTTTTCTGCTGTACACTGTGCATTTCCACAGCGTTGTGGCCGGGTAGAGCAAACGAATCTGGAGGGTAAATCAGAATGCGCTTGCACTGGATATTTCTCGTGCTGCTGCTGGGGGGCTTCACCACCCCGCAAACCAGCTTTGCCGAGGTTTGCCCCGGTGTTGGCATTCAGGTGCGTACGCCCGACTTCTCCCCCGGTGGCATCGTCCTGACCGCCTTTGATAACAGCAGCATATGGGTGTATAACATCAGCAGCGATGCGCGTTACCCACTGCCAGACACCCGCCCCTGTGGGGTAAACTGCCGTCTCTCGCCCGACGCGCGCTGGATCACGTTTATGAACCCGCTGAATTACACCTACGGCAAGATGCGGCTGGACGGCACAGAGCGCACCCTGATCACCGAATACGCCACAGATGTCGAATGGTGGAGCGCAGACCGCCTGCTCGTCTGGACACCGGGGCATCACGCTTACTTACAGCCAGAAGGCGGTACAGAACGCGAGTACCTCAACGTCAAAAGCATCGTTTCGGTACAGCCCGGCGGCAAGTGGGGATTGCAGATACAGCAGGCCGAAGATGCGTTCAGCTACGCGCTGCTTAACCTTGAAACCCGTGACTTTGAAGGCATCGCCGAGCAAAGCATCAGCCTTACGCCGCAACTGCCCTATTTGAACGGCGCGGCATGGTCGCCAGACGGCGCACAACTGGCTTATGTCGCCCCCGGCCAGTTCGACAGCAGCGTCAATATCACTGGCGGCGAGCTTTTCAGCATCCGCCCCGGCGAGGCTGCCCCCACGCAGCTTACCGATCTGCACAGCGTCTATGGCGCGGTTCGCATCAACGGCACGGCCAACACGGAACTAAGCTGGTCGCCAGACAGCACACGTATCGCCTTCTGGGTAATTGAACTTCTGGGGGCAGACCCGGAAAGTAACACAGGCCGCGCCACACTACACGTCTACAGCACTGCAACGGGCCAGTTACAGGCTTACTGTGGCTTCAGCACCGAAGAACACACCCCGCACACACCGCGCCTTGTCTGGTCGCCAGACAGCACGCACATCGCTTTCGGCGCGAACATTCCCGGCGATGACAAGGGTTATCTGCTGCTGGCGCTGGATGTAGAGTCCGGCGTATTCACTGAACTGAGCAACGGCATCTACCCGGCGCTTGGCAAGGCCGATGTCATTGCGTGGGGCTTGCCACCGCGATGATGACGTGGAGGCTGGCGAAGCTGCTCCAGCGCCGCAGCCTCGCGCCGCGTGTCTATCGCCGCGTGGTTGCCGAAAATACAGGGCATGTGCCGGTTGGATGGATCACACTAGGAATCCTATTCATCTTCTTTGCTGGCAGCGCCATCCAGAACGCACGGCTGGGGCAGGCCGTGCTGCTGCTGGCGCTGTTTGGGCTGCTGATAACGCTGCTTAACGGTATGTTTCAGGGCGCAATCGCCACAGTTCATATCAGCAGCTTTCTGGCGAAGATGCGAGAGCAGCGGCTGTATGACCTGCTTTGCCTGCTCCCTCCCGGCACAGCCACCACCCAATGGTCGCTGTCTGCGGTTTACATGCAGCGCGGCGCAATCTTTGAGCATCTTGGCTCAGAGGTCGTGTGGATTATGCGTTTTCTCTTTTCCATGCTGGTAGTGCTGTCTATCGCGCAGCCCGCAATGCAGGTATGGGAAGGGCCGATCCTCGCGCTGGTCCAGCTCACGGTGCTGTGCATAGCGTTCTATCTCGATGACATGCAATCAATGGTGGTATGCATTCTGATCGGGCAGATCAGCCCTACTTACGCCCGCAGCCCGGCAGACGCGCGGCTGTACGCGCTGTCCGGGTATTTCTTTGTGCAAATGCTGGTCTACCTGCTCACGTGGCTGCTGGCCTTCACCCTGCTGCCCGCCGCCTGCACGCAGGTCAGTTGCACCGGGCTGCTGCCCGGCATTCTGCACTCATTGATCGCGCTGGGGTTATTTTATGGCATCCGCGAATCCGCTGTACAGGTTTTATGGCGTTTGTGGATTCACCGTCTGGATATTTCTCCAAAAGACACGTTGATGGTCGGCGCTAGTTAGGCAGCGGCGCAACGCCGCGCCATACTCGCGCGTAATGCTGCTATAATGCTTGGCGGCGAATCAATGGGGGAAATGCGTGTTATCTGATCTGGTCAATACGGTCACACAACTTGTCGAAAATATCGTGCAAACCTTTGGCGCACCCGGTATCACTTTAATTGCTCTCTTTGAAAACCTGTTTCCGCCCACGCCTTCTGAAATGCTGTATCCGCTGGCCGGGAAAATGGCTTACGATGGTAAAATCTCTCTGCTTGCCATTATCGCGGCTGGCACGCTGGGGTCGCTGGCCGGGTCGCTGCTCTATTACGGCCTCGGTTATTGTATGAGCAAAGAGGGCGCGCGCGCGACTATCGCCCGGTTTGGCACTATCCGCATCTGGCGGTTAAAACTTGTGCTTATCGCTGTTGAGGATTTTGATCGTGGGTTAACATTGTTCGAGCGTCACGGGGGGATTATCGTATTCGTTGCCCGGCTGATGCCGCTGGTGCATGGGGTTGTCTCTATCCCGGCGGGGGTTATTCACATGAATTTATTCCTGTTTATGGCCTATACCGTGCTGGGCGCGGCGTTGTGGATTGGCCCGCTGGCGCTGCTGGGATACTGGCTGGGCAACAACTGGCAGGATGTGCTGGCATGGCTTGATCTTTACCAGAATCTGCTCATTGTGCTGTTGGTATCTGGTGTAGTGTATTATGTTGTCCGGCGGGGGCGCGCGCGACAAACCACCAATCGCAACCGCCTGCCCCCACTGGTGTAATTTCAGGGAATTATGCGTATGTTTAATCGTAAGACCGCTGCCTGGCTCGTTCACCTGTACACCGCTGCTGGCGGTGTCATTGGCATGGTGGCGCTGTTCGCTGCCGCCAATGGTGAAATCAGGAACGCCTTCCTGCTGCTTATGCTCACGATGATGATTGATGCGACCGATGGGCTGATGGCGCGCGCTGTTGGGGTAAGCAAGGCGCTGCCGAATTTTGACGGCGCGATGGTGGACAATATTATTGATTTTTTGACTTTCATCTGGATTCCGGTGTTTATCATCGGGTCGCTCGGCCTGCTGCCCAATCTGGCATGGATCGCTATCCCGGTGCTGGCAGGGTTATATGCCTATGGACAGGTGGACATGAAAACACCTGACGATTTTTTTCTGGGCTTTCCAAGTTACTGGAACATCGTCGCGCTTTATATGTACTGGTTGCAGCCCAGCGCCAGTGTGGCCGTCCTCATGCTGCTTATCCCCGGTGTGCTGACGTTTATTCCCACCCGTTACCTCTATCCCAGTAAAAACCGCACGCTCGCCCGGCCAACGTGGATTCTGGGCGGGTTGTGGTTGGCGCTGGTGCTGTATCTGTTGTCCCAGCCACAGCCCGATATGCGGCTGGTATGGTTGAGCATGACCTTCCCGGTGTATTACTTCGCGGCCAGCTTCTACATAGACTTTCAGATTCGCCGGGGACAGCGACTGCAAATTTCGCAGTAAGCGCGCAATCTGAGGACTTCAGCCTGAGCAGGGGTATATAGGGTTGGAGGAACTGCCCATGCTCACCTGGACACTCTGGCGCGCCCTGCGTAATCCCCCGTTTGCCGACCCCCTGTTTCAACGAGTATACCGGGCGAAGGCGCGAAGCCGGCGGCTTGTTCGCGCTTTACAGATCGGCACAATTTATCTGTTCATCTGCCTGGCGGCTGGCTTTATATGGCCGCTGCTGGCACTGAATCTGGCGATCACCATGCTGGTGATCCTGATCGCCTTCAACAGCCTCGCTGCCGTTGTGCTGGCAGACCGCATCAGCGCGACCATCGCCAAAGAGCGCGAAATGCAAACCTACGACCTGCTCTGTCTGCTGCCTGTTGGCGAGTTCGGCGTGGACTGGTCGCTTTCTACAGGCAGCCTTTACCACAGCACTTTATTTCGCACGACAGGCTTTCTGATGCGGCTGCTGTCTGTGGGATTGTTGGGCGCGCTGGTCATCGCCTTTATCATCCCCCTGATGCTGCTGATCGGACGATGGGGCGGGCAGGATGTGCTGCACCTGTTTCTGGTGCTGTGGTATGCCCTGCTCATGGGCGTTGGGCTGTACATGAGCCATATTCAGCTTGTCGTGCTGGCGCACCTGATCGGGATGCTCACCCCGGCTTTTACAAACAGTCGTTTAAATGCCCGAATGCTGGCGGCGGGAAGTGTGCTGCTGTTCTGCGTCGGCGTTTACCTCTCGACCGCCGTGATCGGATTTGTGACTTTGGGGAGCCTTTACCGCGCGCTCCATATCCCCGATCCTGTCGCAGTGATTAGCCTGCCCGTGCTGCGGCTTACCATCTTCTACGGGCTACACGAAGCCGTTATTTACCTGATCTGGCGGCTTCTCCTGCACCAGTTTAATTCCGCACCTGCCGATACGCTGCGGCCAGCGAAGTGATCGTTTTCTGAACCCCGGCTGGTTATACTGGGTGTTTAGGTGGAACATATCGGTGTAATAATAAGGACGGCAACCGGCGATGATGACATGGAAGCTTTGGCGCGCTTTGCAGTCTCCCCCAGCCAGACACCCCCTCTTCACCCGAATCGCCAACCAGAACGCCCTGCCCATCCACCGCTATCTTGGCGGCATGTGGCCGGCGGGCATTACCGCGCTGCTTATCCTGTTCGCGTTAGGGGTATGGTACTCGCCACAGACGATTATGCCCACGCTGTTTAACCCCAGCTTCGCGCTGATCGTTGGCATTGTGCTGTTTACCGGAACGGTTTACGGACTCGTATGGGCGGTCAGTATTGCGACGATGATTACGCGGCTGCGCGGCGAGGGCAAATATGACCTGCTGTGTCTTTCCCCGCTCAGCCCGTTTGGCATCAACTGGACGATATGCACGGGCTTTCTCCATCGCAACCAGTTGCTCACCCGCATCACCACACAGCGCACCCGCACCGCCCAGATCGCGCTGGTGCTGCCCGGCGCGTTTATCATGCCGCTGCTGATTAGCGCCATCACGGACAATACGGAATTCACCGCAGCCCTGCTGATTACGACCTTGCATATCTGCGCGATCACCTCTGCTTTTCAGCTAGACCACATCCAGTCCACTGTGGTGGGCAGTCTGATGGGAATCCACGCCCCGCTGTACACGCTCACAGCGCTGGATGCGCGGCTGCTGGCCGGGGTTGGTTTCCTTACGCTGCAAGTTGTCAGCTATCTGCTGTCGGCCTATATCGGCTTTGTGGTGCTGCCACAACTTTACCTCGGCTTAAGTATCAACGGCGTGCTGATGGAGCTGAGTATGCCGCTGCTGCAAGTGACCGCTTTTTATCTAAGCCGTGAAGTGGTTATACTGCTGTTGTGGCAGGGACTGGTACGACGGCTCACCGCCAGCCCTGCCGAACTGGAATTACTGATGTTGTAACTGGCTATGCGAAATGCTTACGCGCAAATTATGGTACGCCCTCAATCATCCCCCGGCCACACATCCCATCTTCTGGCGCACGCTGCGCCGCTTCAATGATACTCGCTCGAAGATCACCCCCTACGCCGGGCGCTTGAACTGGGTGGACAAGCTCTCTCTGGGCTATGTTATCATCTTTGTGCTGCTTCTCGTGCTGACCAACATCGTGCCGCGCGGCACACCGCAACTGCCGCTGCTGAGTGGACTGCTGTTTCTGCTCACCATACCCGTCATTATCCCCATTATCATCCTGCTCGATAGAAGCGCGCTCAGCGGCAGCTTTCAGGGCATCCGGTGGGCATTGCGCGTCAGCCAGCTTATTGTCAAAGAGCGCCAGAACAACACTTACGAACTGCTGTGCCTCTTCCCCACAGGTATCCTCACGCCCTTATGGGCCATGTGTACA
Source organism: uncultured Anaerolineaceae bacterium (assembly GCA_964548765.1). GTDB lineage: Bacteria > Chloroflexota > Anaerolineae > Aggregatilineales > Phototrophicaceae > JAIOHN01. The sequence goes on along the minus strand of CAZJSU010000007.1, from coordinate 68,537 downwards.
GGCTGCATTTACAGCGGGCAGCGCTTTAACCGGATGGTTGAACTGCACACAAGCGTTCTGCGCTTTATCGTTGTCTTCGCATTTGTGCTGCTGACGCTGGCAATCCCCCCAAACTGGAGCGAGGCGCTGGAGATGATATTCCAGTTCAGCCTCTCGATAGTGGTCGTGCTGACGGCGCTGCATTTCGACTTCGTGCAGTCGCTGCTGACCAGCCTGCTCATCAGCCTGATCGTCCCGTTTTACAGCGCTAACGGGCTGGACGCGCGACTGTGGACAATCGGCGGCTTTCTTCTCGCGCAGGTGACGGCTTATGTGGTCGCGCTGTTTGGCGCGCTCTTTCTCCTGCCCGCCCTGCTCGTCCGGCTCGGAATCACGCACTGGCTGGGGGTGTTTTTTCAACTGGGGCTGGCAACAGCCCTGCTGTATCTGTCACGAGAGGCCATCATTACGCTGTTGTGGCGCTGGCTGCTGCGGCTGACAGATGCCCCGGCAGCCAGCCCCGGCGCAGATTTTTCGCTCAGCGCATAAGTGGCCTTGTCGGACTGCCCACTGTACCCCTGTTATACGTTATAATCAGGGAGCATGTGTATCGTGGAGTCAGTCACCGCCGCCGATAAATAGGCGCGGCTTGAAGAGCCGATGACTGACCCGCCGCAGGGCGAGGAACGAAGGTAACTTCAATATGCAACAATGTGTTTTAGTGTTAGACCGCAATCGAGAGCCGTTGATGCCCTGTCATCCAGCGCGGGCAAGGCAGCTACTCCGAACTCGCACTGTTTCGGAGCGAGTGCAGGGCATTGGTTATCGCTGCTGCATCCCGCTTCACCAATCCGATGGTTACGCATATGAGAAAGGAGAGGCGCTTGCCGCTACGGCGGGTTCACCCTTTTCAGGACACGAACCGCGTAGCTTCCAGCGTCTAATTTCTGTGAATCTGTGACGGACTTACTGAACCCTAATAGCATCCCCGTGGTCAACAATCCCGAAGGCTGGCAGCCCGACCCACAGCACCCGCGCCGCCGCCCCCCGTGGATTAAAGTGCGCGCCCCCGGCGGCGAAGGTTACGAGCGCGTCTATGGGCTGATGCGCGAGCAGCAACTGCACACCGTTTGCGAAGAAGCCCAATGCCCGAACATCGGCGAATGCTGGGGGCGCGGCACGGCGACCTTCCTGATGATGGGCGACACCTGCACGCGCTCCTGCGGCTTCTGCGACATCAAGACAGGCCGCCCCAGCCCGCTCGACTGGGCAGAGCCGAACCGCATCGCCGAGTCGGTGCGCGCGCTGGGGCTGCGGCATGTGGTCATCACCAGCGTGAACCGCGACGAGCGCAAAGACGGTGGCGCGCCGATCTTCGCTATGGTCATCAAACGCATTCGCCAGTTACAGCCGGGGTGCAGCATTGAGGTGCTGATTCCCGACTTCAAAGGAAACGCCGAAGCGCTCAGGATCGTGATGGATGCTCAGCCAGAAATCCTGAACCATAACGTTGAAACCGTGCCGCGCCTGTTTAAGAAGGTGCAGCCGCAGGATCGCTACGAATGGGCGATGGCAACCCTGTCGAACGCCAAGCAGATGGACCCGCTGGTACTGACCAAGAGCGGCATCATGCTCGGTCTGGGCGAGACGATGGATGAAGTGCTGGCCGTTATGCGCGACCTGGTGAACTGTGGCGTGGATATTCTCACTGTCGGCCAGTATCTCCAGCCGAGCAAAAAGCATCTTCCGGTGGAACGCTTCTGGCTGCCAGAGGAATTCGACGTGATCGAAAAAGCCGGGTTGGAAATGGGCTTCAAGTGGGTGGAAAGCGGCCCGCTGGTACGCAGCAGTTATCGTGCTGACTTACAGGTGCGCGAGCTGTCGAAGCTCAATCACTTCCGCCTGCACGAAGAACGCGCCGCAGGCGACTAAGCACGTTCAGACACAGAGGCATGTCCCGGCGGACGTGCCTCTATCGCCACTGTTTCATAATCTGTTCATACGCTTCGTTGATGCGCTGCATCCGCGCGGTCGCGTCTGGCGAGGGGTCGCGGTCGGGGTGGCACTGGTGCGCTTTTTCGCGGTACGCCCGTTTGATGTTTTCCTCGCTGGCATCCACCGTTACGCCCAGCACTTCGTAATACTGTTGCAGCGGGTGACGCTCCAGCCGAACGCCTGTAAACGACTCCGCGTGATAGTAGGTACGCTCAAAGTCTGCGACATGCCGCACGCCGTTGACGTGAACGGTTTCCACCAGCGTGTAATCGCCACTCAGGTCATTCAGATCAACAGGCTTGCCATACGTCACTTTGAAGAACTCGTCAAAGTAAACCGGGAAAATGGAAACCTGTCCGAGCGTCTTTGCCGCGTAGAGCCTGTTATCATACACACTGAGCAGCAGCCGCAGCGCTTCGCTGGGCTGGGCAGCAGCGCCGTTATGCGGCAGGACATCAGGCATCAGGATAAACATCGTGTGGATGTCGCGGTAAGTGTTGGTGTTCAGCGCCTTTGCGATCAGCGACAGCGACAGACTGCCCTCAAGACAATAAATGGCGATCTTCTCGCCAAGCTGCATCTTGACCAGCACCGCATTTTCATCCAGCAGGCGGGCAGAACTGATCGGCCTCTGACGGGGTAGAGTATCCAGCAGATAACGCAGGACACGTGCCTTGCTCATCGCCTCTTTTCCTCAACTTCATCATCTAATCAAAAAGACGCACTTTCGTGCGCCCTTGTACACTCATTTGTGCTATTAGTTTAACTCTCGATGACCTTGTCGTCAATCAACTGCTGCTGCACCTTCTGGCCTTTCGGGTCGAAGGCGAAATGCTGCCCGTGAAGCTGGAATTCCATATCCTGCATCGAGCGCCCAGCGCGGTTTTTCTCTACCGTAAACACCACCCAGTCACGATACTGTTTGGCGTTATAAGGGTTAAAGGTCACATGGTCTTTCGACATGATCTGATACTTGTTGTTCATGATGATGGCGATGTCGGATTCATAGTCCAGCGCGCTGCTGCCGCGCAGGTGGAACAGGTGAATGCGCTTGCTCTTAAGGCCGTCGCGGTCTGCCGCCACGATAGACCATACAGGCACATCCAGCGACAGCGCAATGTCTTTCAGCCCCTCCACGATCATCGTTACCTTGTCGTTTTCGTCGCGGGGGCGTTCTGGATGCACAGCAATCTTTTGCAGGTAGTCCACAAAAACGGTTACATTGCCCCCGGTCGCGTCGCACAGGCGCGCGGTCATCTCTTTAATCGCGCGCAGCGTCGTCACTGCCGGGCTGGCCTTCACCAGAATCATACGGTCAGCATAACGCCCCATTCGCGCCAGTGCTGACGCGGTACGTGGGTTATCCCGCAGGATCGTTTGCAGCGACCCCGCGCCGCCGTCGCGCCCCATAAATTCCTTGGCACGCTGGGCGACGATAATCTGGTACAGATCACGCAGGCGCAAGCCCTGATTTAAGTCCATTTCCGGCGGGTTCACGCTTTCCAGGCACAGCAGGCGGTGCATCAGATGCGTTTCGGTATGTTCGTAGGACAGGTAAAAGGCGTACTGGTCGGGACGCATGGCGATATTACGCGCGATTTGCAGCGTGGCAATGGTCTTGCCGATGCCCTGTGCGCCACCCAGCAGCAGCAGTTCTGTTTTACGCAGCCCGCCGCCGATAAAGCCATCGAGCGGGTCAAAGCCGGTGGGCATAGGCACATAGTCTACAAGATCGCCGCGCACAACCCGTTCGTTCGCCTCGTGCATCACCTGCGTCAGTGTGCGGGGCAGGTGCGCGTTACCGCGTGGTGCTTTTCCAGAGCGGGTATTTGCGGGTACAGGGATGCCGCGTCCGGGAGTGTCCGACTCGGTAAACGATCGTGCTACATCCTGAAATGGCTGACCTTGCTTATCAAGTTCAGGTTCCGGTAAATCGTCGGTAAAACGTCGGGTAGACATAAATTTCCTTAACAAGACAACGTGGTGTTAACTTAATTTCATCATACTCGTACTCAACATACAGCGCAATTAAAATTCAACCATGCTCAATGAAGTTTACGTTTTCTTTCCATTACGATTCCTAACAAAAATTACGCCCATTTAACACTTAGTGCGGACATTAATCATTCCTCAAGCATCTGCTTATTCTGCGTTTATTCACAAACCTGTAAAAGTCATGATAGAATGAACTAGCGACTATTAGCATTCTGTTATATTGCAGCGGGTCTCACACTCTTGTGACCAACAGGTGCTTCACCCAGGAGGCAGAAGACAAAACGTGTTACAGGAACTCATGAACCGGGCCGATCAGCGCGGCTACCTCACCTTTGAAGACGTTCTCGAAGTATTAGACGAAGACGGAGACGACATTACAACCATTGAATCTGTCCTTTATGAGCTTGATGAACTGGGTATTGAAATCCGTCAAGAAGGTGACAGCAGCCCATCCCTGGGTATCGGTGACGAGCCAGATATAGAATTTGAACCTGAAGAAATTCCCCAAGACCCGACAATCGGCGATATTAATGCTGTTTCTGCCGATGACCCTGTAGGGCTTTACTTCCGCCAGATGGCGCAGGAACCCCTGCTTACCGCGCAGGAAGAGATCGAGCTAGCCAAGCGCATTGAATATGGCAAGGAAGCGCGTGAACGCCTTAATCGTACTGAGGCAGTGGTGATCTATGGTGAAGCAGGTGTCGCCCGGCTTCAGCGCCTTGTCCATGATGGGCAGGCAGCGCGTGAACATCTGGGACGTGCCAATACACGCCTCGTGGTCAGCATCGCCAAGCGCTACATGGGCCAGGGGCTGCCCTTCCCCGATCTTATTCAGGAAGGGAATGTCGGCCTGATGCGCGCGGTAGATAAGTACGACTACAAGCGTGGCAACCGCTTCAGCACTTATGCGACATGGTGGATACGACAGGCCATTACCCGCGCGCTGGCACAAAAAACCCGCACGATCCGCATTCCCCTGCACATGACTGAGCGCATTCGCCAGATGTACCGTACCGCTCAGCACCTCGAACAGAATTTAGGTCGCCGCCCCACCCCCGAAGAAATTGCTTTTGAAATGGATTTACCTGCGGATAGCGTCCGCAGCATGATGGATGCCAGCCAGCACGCGATTGCGCTGGAACGTCCGGTCGGCGACGACGGCGACAGCGAGTTTGGCGACTTTATCGAAGATCAGGAATCGCCAAGCCCGGTGGAAGCGGCCACACAGCATCTGCTGCAAGAAACGATTGAAGAAGTCCTGAGTGAACTGACCCCGCGCCAGAGCCATATCTTACGGCTGCGCTTTGGGCTGGGCGGTGGCGAACCGCACACACTGGAGGAGATCGCTAACAAGTTCGGCCTCAGCCGGGAACGCATTCGTCAGCTTGAGAAAGAGGCGCTGCGCCGCCTGCGACACCCGCGTCTGGCGCATAACCTGCGCGATTACCTCGGCTAGAGCCGGAAAAAACTTCATTATAAAATATCAGGCCGGGCGACAAGCCCGGTTTTTATTTGGTACGGCACGCGCTGGTAGGCATACTAAAACTGCGTTAAATTCTAGCGCATAGAACATCAGCCAGCAGAAGGGATACAGGGTGGAAGCCTCAGTCACGAAGTTCGCCTTTTTTAAAGGTCAGATCGTCCCCATTGAGCAGGCCAAAATCAGCGTCATGACTCACGCCTTCCAGTATGGAACGGGCGCATTTGGCGGGATGCGCGCCTACTGGAATGCCGATCAGGAGCAGCTTTACGTCTTTCGTCCGCACGATCACTTTGAACGCTTGTTAAGCTCTGCCGCGCTGCTGCGTATGACTCTGGATTATACGCCAGAGAAGATCACCGCAATCCTGCTCGACCTCCTGCGTGCCGAGGGCTTCCGCGAGAACTGTTACATCCGGCCTGTGGTCTATAAAGCGGAGGAAAGCCTCGCGGTTAAGCTGCATGATATGGAAGACGACCTGACGATTATTGTGCGGCCTGTGGGCAACCAGAACTACGTCAACATAGATGACGGCGCGCACGTCTGCTTTTCGGCATGGCGGCGGATTGACGATAACGCTATTCCCGCGCGTGGCAAGATCACAGGCGCTTACGTCAACTCGATGCTGATTAAGACCGATGCCGTGCTGGCCGGGTATGATGACGCGCTGGTGTTAAGTGATGACGGGCATCTGGCCGAGGCCAGCGCCGCCAACGTGGTCATCGTGCGGAAGGGAGTCGCCATCACCCCGCCCGTGACCGCCAACGTTCTGGAAGGCATTGTCCGCCGTTCGCTCATCGAACTGCTGCGTAATGAACTGAACATCGAAGTTGTGGAGCGCACCATTGACCGCACCGAAGTCTATCTGGCTGATGAGATTTTCCTGTGTGGCACAGGCGCGCAGGTTTCCCCGGTCACGCGCATCGAGCATCGCCCGGTCGGTGATGGCGCGATTGGGCCGATCACGACCCGGCTGCGAACGTTGTTTATGGATATTGTGTCCGGGCGCGTGGCAAAATATCAACCATGGGTTGCACCTGTTTACAGCCCGGAAGCCAGCGCTACACGGTCAGGCTAACCCGTGCTGGCAGGCAGGCCTGTCATGAATAAATGCTTATATCAGGCGTGTTATCCTGTTTATCTGGGGAACAGCCCCTATAATGGGTGCAACTTCACGCAAAGCTGCTGCGTAATAAGCAGTGTGTCGGACGTGTTTTGAGGAGACGAATACCAGGTTATGGCTGCAAACAACGTTGTTATTCATGCAAGCGGTGTCACCAAAGTGCTGCCTATGGGCAAGGTCAAGGTTCACGCCCTGCGCGGCGTAGATATGGACATTTACGCTGGCGAGATGGTCAGCATCGTCGGGCCATCTGGCAGCGGCAAGAGTACGCTTCTGGGGCTGATTGGCGGGCTGGATACCCCGACCACCGGCAAGATTGAAATTGACGGCGTGGACATCACGCGCATGAACGAGGACCAGCTTACTGAGATACGCAACGAGAAGATCGGGTTTATCTTCCAGTTCTTCAACCTCATCCCGACGCTGACCGCGCAGGAAAACGTCGCGCTTCCAATTCAGTTCGCGCGCAAGCCCCAGTTCAACCCGGACAAACGCGCCAAAGAACTGCTGGAACTGCTGGAACTGGGCGACCGTGTGCGTCACCGCCCTTCGGAACTCTCCGGCGGCCAGCAGCAGCGGGTGGCTATCGCGCGCGCGCTGGCGAACAACCCACCGATTATTCTGGCCGATGAACCCACAGGCAACCTCGACAGCGAGTCGGGCAAAATTGTGCTGGACGCGCTCAAGCAGATTCAGCGCGAGTCTGGCACGACTGTGGTGATCGTCACCCATGACCCCACGCTGGCCGCTTTTACAGATCGCACGATTACACTGGTAGACGGTGAAATTGTTCCTAACACAGTTCTAACCCCTGCGTAGCCTATCCGTAGAGGGGACGTGCTGGCAAACAGGGCGAAAGCTGTCTCACGTGTGCCTGTCTTATGCTACAATACAGACAAATCGAATCGATGTAATACAGACAGGACTGTAGACAATGCGGGCAGATTTTGTTCTCGATTATGATGTGCTGACCGTGCAGCAGCCGCAAAAACTTTATCTCGTGGCACGCTTGGCAGCAGGCGCATCACCGAGCGACCAGGAGCGCCGCCCGCTTAACCTTAGTGTTGTGATAGACCGCAGCGGTTCGATGGCCGGCGAAAAACTGGATTACACCCGGCAGGCAGCCCAATTTCTGGTACAGAACCTCAGCTCGCGCGACATCCTCTCGATCGTGTTGTATAACGACCGCGTAGAAACGCTCATCTCGCCAGAGCCAGTTCACCACAAAGATCAGATTACCCAGCGCATAGACAATATCAAATCCAGCGGCACGACAAACCTGAGCGGTGGTTGGCTGGAAGGCTGTAATCATGTGGCCCGGAACCAGCACAGCGACTACCTCAACCGCGTTATCCTGATGACGGATGGTCTCGCCAACCGGGGCGTGACGGACTTCGACAAACTGGTTAATCTAGGCAAGCAGAAGTACGAAACGGGTGTCAGCACGACGACGATGGGGCTGGGGTCAGACTTTAACGAAGACCTGCTCATCGCTATCGCTAACGCCAGCGGCGGTGCATTTTACTTCATCGAAAGCCCGGAAGTCGCCCCCATGATCTTTCAGGAGGAACTGCGCGGCCTGCTCAATGTTATCGGCCAGAATCTGGTGATTACACTGGAACTCACCGATCATGTCGCCAACGTCAGCCAGCTTAACGCCTACCCGGTGCAGTTGGACGGACAGAACATCTCGTTCAGGCTGGGGGACGTGTTTGGCGAGGAGGTCAAGACGCTGGCGCTGGAACTTTCCATCCCCGCGCTGCAAGAAGTCGGCGAGCAGCAAATCGCGGTGCTGCGCTTTGATTTTGACGAACTGACCGAGAATGGCGCGGAGCATCGTGTGCTGGAAATGCCGGTCGTTATCAACGTCGCGCCGGAAGGCGAGCAGCCCATGCTGGCAAACCCGGAAGTCAGCCATTCGATCCTACTGCTGAAATCTGCCCAGGCGCGGCGCGAGGCCATCAAGCAGGCGGATCGCGGACATTATCATGAAGCGGCGGATATTCTGCGGAAGGCCGCCGAGGAGATTGAAGCCGCAGGGCTGGGTGACGAAGAACTGCTCGACGAAAAGCAGGCTTTGCTTAATCAGGCCGAGGATATGGCGCGCGGCGCAGAGGCTTACAGCGATTACAACCGCAAGATGATGTCTACACAGGCTATCTACACCATGACCGATCGTCACGGCAGCACGCAGGCGCTGCGTGTGCGTGAACTGGAGCGAATGCTCAAGGAGCATGAGGCTGGCATCGCGCCGGAAATGCCAGAGCGGCAGCCGGAAAAATCATCCGTCACGCCCACCGCCCTGATATGGAACGGGCAGGTTTTTCAACTCAGCGGCGATTTGATTCGCATCGGACGCGCCGCGCAAAACGAAATTGTGATCGAAGCCAAAGGCGTTTCACGGTTTCATTGTCAAATCCTGCGCGAGAACGGCCAGCTTGTCATTGAAGACCTGAGCAGCACCAACGGCACTGTAGTGGATGGCCGCCTGCTTAAAGCGCCGTACACGCTCAACGCAGGGGATGAGATTTACCTGTGCAACGAGAAGCTCACCTTCCAGGCCGAGTAATGCCCGGCTTTACAACCACTGGAGAACCACACTTATGGATACCCCGGAAACCTACCCGATCAACGTCGCAGGCGTACAGCGTGACCTTCGCCTGTTTGAAATCAAGCCCGGTGTTCGTATCGCCATTCTGAACATTCTGGGCGATACCGAACTGGTCGCCGCTGCCAGCAAAGCGCTGGCTACACAGATCAGCAAATCTCACCCGCATGTGCTGGTCACGGCAGAGGCAAAGAGCATCCCGCTGGCACACGCGCTCTCTGCCGAAATGGGCGTTCCATACGTCGTGCTGCGTAAATCCTACAAACCTTATATGGGTCATGCCCTGCAATCAGAAACGTTAAGCATCACCACCGGCAAGCCGCAAATGCTGTTTCTGGATGAAAAAGACCAGCAGCTTGTGGCGAACAAACGGGTCGCTGTTGTGGATGATGTGATCTCTACGGGCAGCACACTGGCGGGCATCCGCTTGATTATGCACAAAGCCAATGCCGAGATCGTCGCCGAGGCCGCCATCTTTACCGAGGGAGACCGCGCTCAATGGTCGGACATCATCGCGCTTGGGCATCTGCCTGTGTGGGTGAACGGGAAAAGCGAGTAAACAAAATGCCGGGTCAACCCCCGGCATTTTTTATTTACGTCACTGAATGCCATGTCATACGGACATTTGGCCGCTCGGTGGTTGTTTATGCTATCGGACGGCGGGCGCGATACAGAACCTAGTGCCAGTCTTCCAACAGCTTCAGGGTTTCCTCGTAATGTCCGGTCTCGTCGCGCACCATATCCTCAAGCTGTACCGCAAGGCCGACATCACCAGCTTCCTTGGCCTGCTCTGCCCGCCGGGTATAGTTGGCAACCGCCTTCTGTTCTGCTTCTAAAATGCGCTCCAGCATTTCCTTCGGTGTTTCCGCTTCTGGGACAGGCGCAGCGATTTTATTGGGTACTCCCCCTAGCGCCGCAATCTTATCCGCCAGAAACTGTGCGTGGCCGAGTTCATCAGAAATTTCCCCCTGCATGAACTGGACAAGCTGCGGGCGATACGGCCCGGTGACCTGCGCCGAGTAAGTGGTATACATAATGACAGACTGAAACTCCGCCGCCAAATCTTCATTCAGGCCGTTGATGAGCGTCTGCTTATCCACTTGTCTTCTCCTTAGTGGGTATTGTAATCATAGTTGTTATCATACCCACTTAAGATTAAAGAAAAAATTAGTCCATTATAAGAAACGGGTTAGTTTATCTGTCCCTGCTGGTCAGCCAGTTTCTCGGCCACAAGCATGTGCGAATAAGCCCATGTATCCAGCGGCGTACCTTCCAGAGCGTACAGGGTGTCGCGCAGGACACGCCCTGCCCTGCCCAAACGGGCGATGATGTTGTCATAACCGGCGAAGATACGCTGATGCGTCAGGATGCGAACGGGGCAAGAGGCAAAAAGGCGGCGCAGCCCGCGCGCGGTATAGGTACGAACATGCGGCGCAAGCCTGTCGCGCAGCGGGTCTGGCAGGTAATTAATGAGCGGGGTATTGCCGAAGTGATACTCGCCCCGCCAGTAATGGCCGTGCGTCTCAAAGGGATACCAGCGGTTCGGGGTGAACAGGACAAGGCGGCCACCGGGCTTAAGCACCCGCACCATTTCGCTGACCGCCGCGCGATCATCTGCCACATGCTCGATCACATCGCTGGAAAGGATGGTGTCGAAGTAATGGCTGGCATACGGGAGATGCTCTGCCGCAGCCACCACGCCATGCGGGGTATCATGCCGCCCTTCCCGCACACGCTCCAGTTCAATATCGAACATCTCCACTGAAGCGGTTGGATAGCGCTGGCCGATCTGCGCGGCGTACACCCCCACGCCGCCGCCCGCCTCCAGCACACGCGCATGGTCGAGCCGCGCCCATCGGGCGATCATCTTCAGGCGGCGCTCCTGCCCGGCGCGCCAGACATAACTCGGTTCGCCGCGCAGCGCTGCTAAGTCAGAACGCGGCATCGGTCAGCGGTCAGCAGGGACGCGAGAGGACATGCGGTTAAGGCGCTGCTGGCGGACAGTGGCGGAGTCCTTAGCGGACTTCAAGGGAGCCATCACGGTAATGGTCGTCCCCCTGCCCTCCGCGCTGTCAATACGCAGAACCCCATCCAGCAGTTCGGTGCGCTCACGCATGTTCACCATACCGAGGCTGCCGCGCTGGTCGTAGTTCGCATCCACCGCGCCAATATCGAAGCCGACACCGTTATCGGAAATTTCCACAACGACCGCCTCGCCACGCACCGTCACATTGACGCTAATCAGTTCGGCCTCCGCGTGTTTGCGCGCGTTGCCCACAGCTTCCTCGATAATGTAGAAAATTACCCCCTGCTGATGGCTGTCCAGCAGCGCCTCCACACGGCTGTCCACATGCACCGCCACCGCCTGATTATGCGTATCGCGGATTTTCTCCGCCAGTTGATCGAGCGCGGCGGTCAGCCCCTGGCTTTCCAGCACCAGCGGGCGAAGCGTAAACAGCATGTGGCGAATCTCGCGCGTGGTCTTGCGCGCCAGTTCCTCCACCTTCTTTAGTTCTTCCGGCACATCTTCCGGTTTGCGCTCCAGCAGGCGGTAAATGTAGCTCATACGCATGGCGATGGCGGAGACACTCTGCGTCGGCCCGTCGTGAAGGTCACGCGCCAGCTTCTTACGGGCATCTTCCTCCACGTCCACAATCCGCTCTTTTTCTTCCAGCAGGTTGCGGTAAAGCTGCGCGTTTTGCAGCGCGATAGTGGCCTGTGTGCTGATCGCTTTCAGCAAGTCCATGTGGTCTTCGGTGAAGGCATCCGCCGCTTCACTGCCGTAAAGCAGCACGCCGAAGTTATCATAATTGGCGCGCAGCGGAATACACAGTACCGAACGCATCGGCTGAAAGCCCGCGAGGTATTCAAGTTCCGGGTCTCTGCGCGCGTCTTTGCCAAAAACAGGCACACATTCCGTCAGCGCCCTGCCCACGACACCCGCTTTCCCCGGCAGCACCCGTGTGTCGTCATTGCGCGTCAGCCCGCGCGAAGTCTCCACCCGCAGTTCACCATGTTCATTAAACAACAGCGCCGCGCTCACTACCCGCCGGTCCAGGTTGGCGCGCATTCCCGCCCGCCCGGCCTCCAGCGCCGCTTCCAGCACTTTGTCGAAGTTCAGGGTACGGCTGAGCGTGGCCGACATTTCGGAGATGGCGCGGGTACGCTCGCGCATGTCCTCCCGCAGCAGCACGTTCCTCACGTTGATTTCTTCCACCATGCGCCTGTCGGCGCGCGCCTGCGCTTCAATCGCGTAAGCGCAGAAGACGCTCACGATGCCGACAGCGGCCAGAATCAACAGTAACTGCGTTTGCTGACCAAGCAGCAGCCCAAGATGGCTCATATCGAACGGGGCAAGATAGACCGCAAGCGCCGCCACAATCACGCCCAGCACTTGCAGGATGCTCCAACCGAGGCCCAGATATATCACCCCGGAAACCATGAACAGACCCGCCAGAACGGTCAGCAGCAGCGGATCGCCGATTGCCAACCGCGCGAACAGCCCGACGGTCAGCCAGTCCCCCAGTATCACAAACATGGGGACAATTTTCTTTAAGGGCTGGAAAAGGCTGAGCAGCGCAAACAGGAGGTTCGCCAGCACCCCTACCACAAATGCGGTAATAAGATCGCTGCTGAGGGATAGGCTCTCACCCTGCGCTGCTGAAACATGAAAAACGAGGCCAGTTAAAACCAGAACGACCCACCGCAGCCCGAAGAATGTCCAATCGTGCCGGGTTAACGTTAATGATCCCGTGTTCATCGAATGTCAAGGCCGCCTTAGTTTACAAAAATGCACCTCTGTGCATTTTTACGATCACACAATTTGCAAAACTCATGCGTTAAGCTCATATATATCATGTTTTATAGCAACTAACACTAGCTTACCTCATTTTCAAGCGCTGTGTCTAACGAATTTTTAAATGTTACTCATGTCGGCAAGCACACACCGTTTCACGCCGCCTCTTCAACCTGTTTCCGGCGCTGTCGCCAGTAGTGCCACACGGCGGCCAGAAATCCGCCGATGAGCAGCGGCGACAAAGGATACAGCGGCGCATACAGGCGCGGCAGCGGGTTGCCGAAGACACTCAACAGCACCAGAAATGCGATCAGGACGATGCTGCTGGCCTTGTATATCCACGCCTTCGAGAACAACGCCCATAGCAGCGCAAATGGCGTAAGCCACTTCATCACGTTCCCAACGCTGAACAATTGCGAGTAGAGCCAGATACCCGGCTGCCATACAAGGTGTCCGTTGTAATAATCTCCCAGTGCTTCACGAAACCCGAAGCGGCTCTCCCCTGTAAAGTCAATCTGATCGTAATGCGGAAGATGCAGCGGATTGTAGCGAGCGGTTACAGGCTGGACAGACATGTGACCAGCGCGGGTAAATATCGCTGGTGAAGGCGATCTCGCGCGGCGGCCTGCGCGTCAGCAGGTTTAGATACGCCTGCGTGGCCGGGCCGTTGCTGGCCGATAAGTCGAACGCCTTGACATGCACCGATACCAGCAGGTTTGTGCCTGTATAACAGCTTAAGCTCCATGTGCCTGTCGAGGGGTAGTGAACCAGCACAAGGTAAAGCGCCAGCACCGCCGCGCTGCTTACGCCCAACGTGACGAACAACTTCAACTGCTGCCAGCGCGAAACACCAGGCAGCAGAAAAAACGTGACCCCAAGCACGGCGATCACTGGTGCCAGATTCAGCCGTGCCAGCGCTGCCCAACCCAACATCCCCCCGCCAGCGCGACCCACAGCAACCGCCGTTTCTGCGCCAGCAAGCCGCGATGGATAAGCCACAGG
>CAZJSU010000007.1:0-54459 GCA_964548765.1 uncultured Anaerolineaceae bacterium | reverse complement strand
AGGCTGGCTGTAAAGCAGAAAGCGATCATCCAGTTAGGCAGGATAAGCAAGTGCTTTCGCATACGTTGCCAGCCTTAACCGGATAAGTGGGTAGAGAGATAAACGGGATGTGCAGGGATATTGCCCCTACATATCCGAATAACGCTGGAAGCGCTCGATATAGCAATTATGGCACAGGCCATAGGGGTGATGCACAGGCAGCGGCGCGCGGCAGCGCGAACAGCGACGGCTCATCACGATGTTCTGCATCAGCGCCAGATCAATAAGCGCCGACCACTCTGCCCGCATGATGCGTATTTCCGGCTCATCCGGCGCAAAGGCGCTAAACTCCCTGCGCCGGGACAACCACAGATAAATATCGGCGCATGTCACACAGGTTTCAATCGTCTCCAGATCAACGCTGTTGAGAATTCGTTTGGGCGGCTGTGGTGGTTGGGGCATCGGCTGCGCGGCCAGGATTTTCTGCGCGCAGTCGTACCAGTATTGGCGGCTGCTCTGGCGTGTGGGCGCGTTAATCAGCTTCAGCGCGGTTTCCATGCCAAGCTGGTCTACCTCGGCATCGGTCAGCATCCGCGCCAGTTCAATCCGTTCGCTCATGTCCGCTGTTTTAATCGCGCCGCGCAGCGACTCAGGGATTGAGCCTAACGACGACCACTGCACCAGCTTTTCGCTCAGACTGCCGGGGATCATTTCAAGGTCTTCTACCGAAGGAGCGACGCGCGCATGAGTCAACTGCTCAGGTTCGTCATAATACAGCTTGCGGATGCGGTTAAGATCGCGCTTGTTGATCGCGCCCACTTCCCCGGCTTTTGACAGGCCGTAACGTCCGGCGCGCCCGCCGATCTGCTGCACTTCGCTCGCGGTCAGTTCGCGCACCGTGCGGCCATCAAATTTCTCGATTTCGTAAAAGCAGACATAATCGGCGGGCAGGTTCAGCCCCATCCCCACCGCATCTGTGGCGATGCAGATTTCGGTTTCGCCGTCAGCAAAGCGGTCAGCCTGCCTGCGCCGCACTTCTGGCGGCAGGCTGCCATACACCACCGAAACGCTGCGCTTCATGCGTTCCAGCGTGATCTTGAGTTCCAGCACCATCTGCCGCGAGAAAGCGACGAGGATCGTGCGCGGTTCCAGCTCCTGCAGCGGCCAGTGACGCTCGGCCACCTGAATCGGCGCGAGGCGCTGATGCTCAATCACGGTCATCGGCATCGCAGCGGCGTTTGCCATTTTCTTAATCAGGTCGCGGGCGGTTGGCGGGCCGATCACGTGAATTTCCGGCGCTTCCGCCTCCATCAGCGCCCGCGTCCATGCCCAACCGCGATCCGGGTCGGCCAGCATTTGCGCTTCGTCAATGATGACGCACTCGCCGCTGTTTATCCGGTTAAACATCTCAATCGTCGCAGCGGTGAACTGTGCGCCGGGGACAGGGATGTATTCCTCGCCTGTGAGCAGGTTACACAGGATTCCATCGCGGTTAAGGCGGTCGAAAACCTCGAAGGCCAGCAGACGCAGCGGTGCCAGATACCACCCACTACCTGCCGAGGTCAGCGCGCGCAGCGCCTCATACGTCTTACCGCTGTTCGGTGGCCCGACATGCAGAATCACGCGCTGTTCCGCGCGGTTTTCATGCTGCCATGTCGGGAAGGCCGCTACCAGCCGCGCCCGCAGTTCTGCCCGGCGCTGGCGTTCCTGCTCGCGCAGTTCTTCGAGCAGGCGGCGTTCCTCGGCCAACTGCGCGTCGCGGATCGCGCGGAGTTCCTCTTTTTTAATCCTCAGCGTTTCGTAAAATTCCCACAGGGTATCGGGCAGGTTCCATTTGCCGCGCACCTGCCTCCACTGCGGCTCAGAAGTGCTGATGTTCCCACGCTTCAGGCGGCGGCGAATGGTGGTGTAGCTAAGGCCGGAAACCAGCGCCAGATCACGCGCCTGCAGCGTCTCGTAGCCGGCGATTTCCTCGCCGTAGTCCACATCACTCAACGCCGCTTCCACATCACGCGCGGGTAGGCGTGTACGCCCCTCCGGGTCAACAAACGTCATGATATGCCCGGCATTGATGGCACGTTCCAACGTCACCGGGCGGATGTTGAGGCGTTTGGCGGCGTTGGAGACGGTGTAGGAATGCGCGATAACCCGCGAGCGGCGGGTCGTGCCTTCGCGCGCGCCGGGGCGCATGACCTCGCCTGCGGCTTCCAGCGCGTCCTCCCACGCCTCGTCCTTGATCTTTACCGCCTCGACAGCGATTCTGTGCGCGGCGCTGGCATCGCTGCCTTTCAGCCGTACCCAGTGTGAGCGAAACGGCGCGACCTTCATATCCACCGAAAACTGCGAAAAACCGCCCAGAGACAGCAGGTCCTTAAAGCGTTCAGCGCCGTACTTCTGCGCCAGTTCATCCTGTGGGGCTGTCTGGCCGGGTTTCGCTTGCAGGTATTCGATCACCTCCTCGCGCAGCGCGGCGAGTTCGTGATGCTGCCGCACTTCGCCCATGGTGCTGTCGCTGATCCGCAGCGGATCGTACACGAAGCCGCCCTGCTGTCTGAGCAGGCGCTCTGCGATAAGCTGTTCGATGAGCGTCTGCGTCTCGGTATCGGGGGTAAGCTCCACCAGCAGCGCGCAGCCCTGCGTGGCTTCCATCTGCTGTAGAATATCCAGTGCCTCCTGCCGGCCTTCGGCGGCAAGCTGTGCGTTACGCGCCGCGATACGCTCCTCAACAGGCGGCCCCAGCAATACGCCCTCTTTGCTCATGGCCGGGAACGGCGGGTGAAACCACTTGCCCACATCCTGCACCTGCTGTTCGCTGAGGCGCGTCCTGTCATAGAAAATACTGCCCGTCAACCCTACCCTGCTTGTTGGCGGGAGGTGGTTCATCAAGGCCGCATTGTTGCTGACTTTAAAACGCTTTTTGAGCGTAGAGCGATGGATGTAGCCTTCCGGCACACGCTCGATAATCCCCTCAATAAGCTGCGGGGTTAATTTGAATTTACTCATAGGGAACTGCCACTAATGATAACGCTGCTCCTATTATACAGAATTGTGAGCGCTGAACAGGTCGCCATGCCAATCGTTAACCCGGTGCGACTTGCGGCAGGGCTGCACATGCGCCCTGCGCGTTCACCACATCCTCGCGCACCCATGTGCCATCTTCCAGCAGCCACCATGTCAGCCCGTCCGCGCCTGTGGTCTGCCCGGCCGCCGCTGTCGAGGTATTGAACGCAAGCTGGCCGGCAATCTCGAACTCCACCCCTGCGCCGCTGCGTTTGTTGACCGCGCCGCCCGCGCTGGTGATCTGACAGATGCCCGGTTCAAGCGCTGCCGGAAGCTGGTACGCCCACATATCACTTACGGCACAGTTCGCCGCCCCGCTGCTGCTCAGCGCGAGGCCGTATGACCCGGCGCGCGCCGTCACGCGCACATCATCCAGCACCAGCGCGCCCTCCACATAGACGATCAGGCGCGCGCCCTGCGCGATCACCAGAAAGTGGTGCGCCTGTTCGGGGCTATCCAGATCAACCGATTGGCCGTTCCCGACTTCGCCGTTTGTGAACTCGGTCGCAAAAGCGTAGCCATCCGAGTCCTGCCCCGCCCAGACATAATTCCCCTCGCCAGCAAAACGCATCACCAGTCCACAGCTTTCCACAGCAGAAGATTCGCTCGGTGTCAACGTCAGCGCCCCGGCGACGATCACATCCTGATGAGCAAGCTGCTGCGCTAACGGCTGAAAACGCTCGCCAGACCCGGCGGTGAAGGCGCTTGGCTGGACAAAGACCAGACTCCCGCCCGGCTCGATCAACCCGCTGCTTTCCAGTTCAGCGACGGCTTCCTGCCAGGCTGCATTATAGCGTGTCAGCACGGCTGGCGCGGGGGCGGGCGGCACATCAAACGACGCGGCGACCGCCAGCACGTCCGCCGTGCGAGCGGTAAGGTCGCCCGGCATGTAAGCATCAATCAATCCCAGACGGCCATCCTGAAACTGAATCGCCGTCAGCAGGCCGCTGTTATCGTCGGCTTCGTTACGGTAGGAAAACGCTGCCGCGCTGCGCCCGTCAATATTCAGCGTTTCCAGTTGCATCTCGGTCAGGTCATTCACCGCCAGCACCAGCCCCACCAGTATGGAAGGATCAACGATATTGCCGATCAGGTAATCATCCAGCACGGCAGGGGTGTACAGTGTCAGGTGCAGGCTGTCATCCTGCAAGTAAAGAAAGCCTTTCTGTTCGTCCGCCTGAAAAGCCCAATCCGCCGGGTATTCAAAAGTGATGGTATGATCCTCCGCCACGTAGGCGACCGTGTCATCCTGTGCCAGTGTAGCAGGCATCATTAAAAACGCCAGCAGCATGATCCCTATGGCAATTTGTCGAGACATGACCACCTCCTGCGCGGTATTTTAAGCATTCTGCTCAACCTGTTTCTGATAGCGAATGTACTCGGTCAGCACCCGAAAGCCCACACTCTGGTACAGGCTGCGCGCGCCTAATGCGTCGTCAGTATCAGTGAAGATGCGGATATGCTTCAGATCACGCGCTTTCAGCGCCTTCATCGCGCTGACCAGCAGCGCCCGCGCCAGCCCCTGCCCGCGCCACTTTGGGCGCACGCTCAATTCGGTAATCTCGCCCACGCCGCGCTGCGTGATTTCACACAAGGCCACGCCAGCCACCTGATCGCCGTGCCAGGCGACCTGCCACAGCACCGGGTCAAAGTCGGGGTTGGCGAGGATATTGCCCAGAAAGCGGATATAACCTTCGTCATCACTGGCGCGGTGGCCCCATTCTTCGGCAAAGGCTTCTTCGTTTGCCTCCCATATCGCGCGGTAATGTTCGGCTGTGACAGGCCGGAGTGTGAAGCCGTCCGGCAGCGCGACATCCGGCAGGGCATTGGTCTGGTCATAACCCAATTCGATAAAACTATGGACAGGGGCATAGCCCTCAGTCATCAGTAATTCGTTATAAGCTGCTTCATGGCTGGTGGTATTGGCGCGAAACACCGCTTTGCCATTGGTGGGATGAGTCTGTGCCAGTTGGCGGATATGCTGCTCTGCCCAGCGCAGCGTCGCGGTGCCAATGCCCTGCCCGCGCCATTCCGGCATCACGCGGCCACGATGATAGTACACCCAGGTCTCATCGGCCTGCTTCCACCAGCGCACCCACTGAAAGCCAATGACCTTTTCATCCAGCGTGACCAGCAGCATGTCCTTCGTCAGATCAATGTTTTCCGCCTCGGAGAACGAGGTTTTTAACTCCTCGACAGTCGGGATACCCGCCTCTGGCGAGAGGGGGTCAACCTTATCATGCTCCTGACAGGCTTCGATGACGGCTACCAGCGCCGCAAAGTCTGAGTCCTGAGCGAAGTGGCGAAACACTAATCCGGGGATTTGTGGCGCGTCTGGCAGGGTAATCGGGCGAAGCTGGCTCATGCAAATTCCTCAGCGGCAGTCGTATGGTCAAAGGCTTTACAGCCCTAAAATGTATCACAATCGGCGCTGCTTTTCCCGAATCACTTTGGATAAACGGCCAGCACCGCAGGCACCGGGTCCAGCGAAGGCAGGATAAAGGGGTCGTCATTTTCCCGCTGGTAAAACATCATGGTTGAACCGCCGCCGTCGAGGTTGAGGGCGTTCACAAGCTGCATATCCGTTGTGGGCAGGTAGGCGCTAAGGGCTTCTAATGTCAGGCCGAAGCCGGGGGTAGCCATGAGAAGGATGCGCCCGTTAGCATCCTGCGCGACAACCGTGCGGCGGGTCACGCGCTCTGCGCCGCTGCTGTTATAAGCCACCTGCCCATTCAGCACCAGCATCGGAAAAGCCTGCACCGCCTGCTCCAGGTGTTCACCCTGATATGGCTCGGCGATGTTCGAGCGGACTCGCGGCTGGCCGTTCTGGATAAGAAATGTCCCACCGCGATCATGATAGGACTCGCCATGAATCACGCCATCCGTCACCAGCAGGCCGAGGATATGATGGTTCACCTCAAAAAAGTTCGCGTTCACGAAGGCCGCCGCGCCTGCCAGCGTCCCGCGCCATTCGGTGATTCTGTAGGCAGTGCCGGGTGTATAGTGCGCGCGGAAGGTGTATTGTGCCGGGTCTATCCGCAGGACTTCCAACTGCGACAGCAGGCTGTCATTGGGGAGATAGACGCGCCGTTCAAGGCCGGGCGCAAGGCTTTCCCAGCCATCCGGTAATGGGGTTATAACAGGTGTCGCTGTGGGCGGCGGAGAAGCCGCCGGAAACACCAGCGCACACGCTCCCAGCGTCCAGCACACGAGCATCATGCCCAAAAATAACCTTCGCAAATGCCTCTCTCCCGGCGTATTTTCGCCTGATTGAGTCTTGTAGGTCACATTTTTCCATGTTATACTGCGCTTCACAATCCGCAATCATTTCAGGGCGCGTAGCTCAGCTGGTTAGAGCGCACGGTTCACATCCGTGAGGTCGGGGGTTCGAGCCCCTCCGCGCCCAATGTGTTTGCCCCATTCGTCTAGTGGCCCAGGACGTAGCCCTCTCAAGGCTAAAACAGGGGTTCGAGTCCCCTATGGGGCATGAAACGCTTCAATCTTCAACGGTTGAAGCGTTTTTTATTTCTTACGGACGCATATCCCGCCTCTGCCCTGCCTACAGGTTCATCACTCATGGCGTGTGTTTTAATAGCGGTAATACCACACGCATAAGTTAGTAGCTAAAAGTTCAGGAGCGAGTAAAATAGGGCTATGAATACGTATTTGCACAGGAGCGACATTTACGCTCAGCGTACTTATTTGGTGTACAGGTGAGGCATTTACGCCCATTTGTCTGAACATTCTGTTTATTTATTTTAAGGAGAGTTCCATGTCAAGAAAGTTTGTTTTTTTGTTCTTACTGGTACTGCTGCTGGTACCAACCACCAGCGGAGCCGCGCAGGAGCCGCAAGGGCTTCCGGTAAGCCTGCCGCGTGAAGACCTGTTTGTGGTGGATCAAATCTTCCGATTTGGTGTGGCTGGCAACTATAACATCTGGCAGACAGCAGGCACTACCCCGCATCGCCACGCCATGATGAACGAGACCTTCTGGTATCGGGATCAGGAAACGGGCGAGCGCATCAACGGGCTGGCAAATTCTGAACCGGTCTACAATGACGATTTCACACAGATGAACGTTGATCTGCGCGATAACGTCTACTGGAGCGACGGCGTTCAGTTTACTGCCGACGACGTGGTTTACACGGTTGAGACGCTCATGACCATCCCTGAATTCGGGCAAAGCGGCTGGGCAGCACAGTTCAACCAGTTCGTGGATTCGGTGGAGAAAACAGGCGACTTCAGTGTACAGTTTAACCTTAAGGAGTCTAACCCACGTTTCCACAATATGTTCGAGACGCGCTGGAACGGCGTGTACATCATGCCCAAACACATCTTCGAAGCGGTGGAGAACCCTGCAACGTTCACCTTCGAAAATCCGGTTGTGCTTGGCACTTATATCCCCACCCAGTTTGACCCTAACGGCTTCTGGGAACTATACGAGCGTCGTGAAGACTGGGAACGGTCTCCGGCGGGCATCATCACGGGTAACGCCGGGCCGCAGTATGTGTTAACCATCTTCTACGGCGACAGCGCCCGTAAGGCGATTGCCATGTCGCGCGGCGAACTGGATGTCTACTTCGATGCCGACATCGAAGCCTTCGAGACCACGTTAGACACCACCCCAACCGCCCGCTCGTGGTATACCGACTTCCCCTGGGCCTACCCGAATGAAGTCGCAACACGCCAGTTCGTGTTTAACTATGAGACTGAGCCGCTGTTCCAGAACAAGGATGTGCGCTGGGCGCTGGCTTTGACCATCAACATGGTCGAACTGCAAACGGAATACATCGGCGGCGTGGCGAAAGTCACCGCGATCCCGATTCCACCAACAGCATCCCTCTCCACCATCTACCATGAACCAATGCAGGAATGGTTAACGAACCTCCAGATTGATATTGGCGATGGTGAAATGTTCAATGTTTATGACCCCACCATCCCCGATCAGATTGCGGCATGGGCCGAAGAACAGGGTTACACCGTTCCCGGTACGCCGCAGGAGGTATTCGGTTATGGCTGGTGGAAGTTCGACCCGGCGGCGGCTGAAAGCCTGCTGCTGAAGAACGGGTTCAGCCGCGATGGTGGCGGCAACTGGCTGACCCCTGATGGCGAACCTTTCCAGATTGACCTGCAATCCCCACCAGACGAAAACGACGCTTTCCGCATGGCAAACGCCGCTGCTGATATGTGGTCGGACTTCGGCATTGAGGTGAACCTGCAAGGGCTGGAACGCAGCGTGTGGGATCAGAACAACTTCGTAGGCCAGTTCGAGATCAGCACGCCCTGGTACCAGTTCGCGCTGGCCTCTGGCGATTCGTGGCCGGAAGTGCGCGCATGGCACCCGCGATACTATGTCCCGAACGGCGAGGACTACCGTCCGGCAGGCGGGAACAGCATCATGCGCCTGCAGGACCCGCAGGTCGGCGAGTACATTGACGCGATGGCCGAACTGCACCCTGATAGTGAAGAAAACTTTGAACTGGGGCGGGAATTTGTCCAATACTGGACAGAGAATATGTACTTCATCACCGCCATTAGCTTTAAGAAGTTCGTTACATGGGATGAGCGTTACTGGACAGGCTTCCCGACAGCGGAAAACCCTGAATACATGCCGCTCTACTGGTTCCATGGTGGCAAATTCGCCATTCAGAGCCTTACACCAGCGAGCTAATAATTAGGTGAAGGGGAGGCAACGTACGCGCTGCCTCCCCTTCTGCTCAAGAGTTATACTTAAGGTTAATTACAGGAATTTTGAAAAATGAAGCTGTTACGGGAATACATCCTGCCACGCATTTTGCAGTGGTTTGTGGTTGTTTTTATTGGGGTCACGGTGACATTTCTCATTCCCCGCCTGTCCCCTGTAAACCCGGTAGATACCGCTATCGGGCGCACCACCGCGTTCCAGAGTATTGACCCCGAAGCCACTATCGCCATGCGCGAGTCCTTGATGGATCTCTACGGGCTGGACGGCAACATCCTTGAGCAGTATATCAACTTCTGGCAGCGGCTGCTTCAGGGTGATCTCGGCCCGTCGTTCACCTCGTTCCCCACGCCTGTAACCCAGATGATTGGCACGGGCATCATCTGGACAATCGGCTTATTAGGCACTGCCATTATCACTTCATGGATACTGGGTGTCATTTTGGGGTCACTGGCAGGTTATTTCCCAAATGCCCGCTGGGCGCAGGTGCTGGAGAAGTCCGTCATCACCGTCTATCCCATCCCGTATTACATTCTGGCCTTTGTGCTGTTGATGCTCTTTGCTTATCACTGGCCGCTGTTTCCGCTGGTGGGCGGCTCGCGCGGGACACCGGGGCTTACGTGGGAATACATCAGCTCGGTACTGTATTTCGGTTTTTTGCCGGCGCTGTCAATCATCATCGGCGCGACCGCCTTTCGTTTCATTATGGCGAAAGCGCTGGCCTCCACCGAAGTCTCCAGCGACTACGTTCAGTATGCAGAGATGGCGGCGGTTCCCCGCCGGAAAATTCTGTTCTTCTACATCGCACGTAATACCATGCTGCCGCAGGTGACTGACCTCGCGCTGTCCTTAGGCGCGATCTTTGAAGGCGCGTTAATCACAGAAGTCGTTTTCGGTTATCCGGGTCTGGGTTATACGCTGTTCAACGCCATCAATTCAGCAGATTATAACGTCATTATGGGCATTACCCTGCTCTCCGTCGTGGGCATCGCTACCGCTTCGCTGCTGGTTGACCTGACGTACCCCTTCCTAGACCCGCGCGTGCGACTTCGCTAAAAGGAATTCCGGGATGCTTATTACCGTTAGAGATTTGTTTCGATACAGCGCCTCGTTTCGCGTTGGGTCAATCATTCTGATACTGGCAACCATTCTGGTCGTCCTGTCGTTTTTCTCACCCTACGAGCCGGATGATCGGCGCGCGGTCGCCCGCAATGAAGCGCCCTCCGCCGAATATTGGCTGGGGACGACTTCTCAGGGGCAGGATGTTTTCTGGATGCTCACCTTTGCGGTGCGTAACACCCTCATGATCGCCGGGATCGCTGTCCTCATCGGGCGCGGGATTGGCGTGATCCTCGGCATGATCTCAGGATACGTTGGCGGCATCGTAGACCGTTTGCTTTCTTCGCTGGTAGACAGCTTTATCGTCATCCCACGCCTGCCGCTGCTGATTTTGATCGCGGCGATTATGCGCGGGCAGTTGACCATTATCGCGCTCGGTATCCTGATCGGCATTCTGGACTGGGCATACCCCTCCAAGCGCTACCGGGCGCAAATCCTCAGCCTGCGTGAGCGCGAATTCACGCATACCGCTGTTTTCTCCGGCATGAGTACATGGAAGATCGTCCTCAGTGAACACCTGCCCTTTATCATCCCCTTTCTGCTGGCCGACATCGTGAGCGGCTTCCTGTTTGCCATCGGCATAGAGGTGACGCTGGCAATTCTGGGTTTAAGCGATCTTGATACCCAGTCCATTGGGGCGATGATCTACTGGGGCAACTATTATCAGGCGCTGCTGACGAACCGGGTGTGGGTGCTGGTCGCGCCGATTGCCGCCGCTATTGTGATCGTTGTGGGCTTTTACCTGGTGTCTGTTGGCCTGAGCGAGTACCTCGACCCTCGTAAACGCCTCGTCCGCTTGCAGGTTAAGGAATAAAGCCTATGTCCACCATTATTGAAGCGAATAACCTTCAGGCCTACTACATCTCACGCGCCTACGGCGTTGAACGCACCGTCAAAGCGGTGGATGATATGACGATCCGTATTAACGAGGGTGAGGTTTACGGCATCGCGGGCGAGTCTGGCTGCGGCAAGTCTACGCTGCTCAAGGTGCTGTTGGGCGAGTATAAACCGCCGCTGACGGTGGTTGGCGGGTCTGTAACCTATCACATGGACGGCAGGTCAATTGATGCAGCCTCGATGACCGAGGAAGCTCGCCGTGATCTGCGCTGGAAAAGAATTTCTTACGTGCCGCAGGGGTCTATGCACGTGCTGAATCCGGTACGGCGTATCCGTGATACGTTTCACGACTTCATCGCCGCCCATCGCGCCGTCAGCAAGCGCGAATCGTACCAGTTGACCAGCGAATATCTGCGCGATCTTGGCCTGCCAGCGAAAGTCATGGCGGCTTACCCGCACCAGTTATCCGGCGGGATGCGCCAGCGCGTGACGATTGCTCTGGCGACGGTGCTTTGGCCCAAACTCATCTTCGCTGATGAGCCGACCACCGCGCTGGATGTCGTGGTGCAGCGCGGCGTGATTCAACTGTTAAAAGAAATTCAGCAGCGTGAAGGCAGTACGCTGGTGTTAATTACCCATGACATGGGCGTACACGCTAATCTGGCGGATCGTATCGCTGTGCTGTATGCGGGCAAGCTGGTCGAGGAAGCCGATACACGCACCATCCTTACCTGCCCTAAACATCCGTACACGCAATATCTGATTAAGTCCCTGCCCAATCTGGATGAGCGCGCCGAGCGCGTCAGCATCCCTGGTCGTCCGCCAGCGCTGGATAAGCCGCCCGCAGGCTGCCGCTTTCACCCACGCTGCCCGATGGCAAGAGAGAAATGCCGTACTATTGACCCCGAATTGATTACCATCGCGCCAGGACACCGTGTGGCCTGCCACGTCGTCTCTGAGGAGTTGAGCCATGCAACAGCCTGATAATGCGCTGCTAAGTGTCGAAGACCTGACACGGGTGTTTCATGTCCGGCAGGGGTTTTCCAGCAAGGAGTTCCACGCTGTTGATGAAATCAGCTTCACCATTACGGCTGAAGAACCTGAAATCTTTGCCATCGTGGGCGAGAGCGGCAGCGGTAAAACCACGCTGGCGCGGATGATCCTCGGCATGGAAGAGCCATCTTCCGGCGTGCTGCGCTATAAGGGAAGAAGTGTCGCCGACCTGACGAAGCGGGAAAAACGCTCGTGGTTTTATAAAGAAGTGCAGCCTGTCTTTCAGGACCCGTTTGCTGCCTTCAGCCCCTTAAAGCGCATTGACCATTACCTGTACGAAACCGCGTTAAATTACAGGATGGCGACCAGGCAGAACCGGGACGACTATATTGATCGTGTTCTGCATGAAGTCGGCCTCAGCCTCGCCGAGATCAAAGGGCGCTATCCGCATGAGCTTTCCGGCGGGCAGGCGCAGCGTGTCGCCATCGCCCGCGCGCTGGTGACAAAGCCCTCGCTCATTGTCGCCGACGAACCGGTGTCCATGCTGGATGCCTCGCTGCGAATGTCCATTGTGAATATGTTCCGCAGCCTGAAGGTGAACCAGCAGGTCAGCGTCATCTATATCACTCACGATCTGGCGACGGCTTTCTACACAGGGGATCGCATCGCGGTCATGCTGCGCGGCTGGATTGTGGAGATGGGGCCTGTGGAGCAGGTGCTAGGCAATCCGCTGCACCCCTACACACAGAACCTGAAGCACTCGATCCCCAAGATTGACCCCGATGACGTGTGGGACGAGCGCGTGAATCTGGCGGTGGTCGAGACGGATGAATACACGCGGACAGGCTGCAAGTTTGCCGGGCGCTGCCCCGCCGTGATGGACATTTGCCATAAGAAAGTGCCGCGAAACCTCAATCACGAGGGGCGCATGGTGAAATGTTTCCTTTATGAGGACGACGCTGCCCGCCAGCAGGTGACTGGGGAAGCGGCTGCTTCTTAGGCTGGCATAATGCCAGCCACTGGCGAAACACGCGCTAAATGGTCAAACGTCAATACAATCTAGTCAGTATGGACGTAAATAGGGTTGGTCAGGGCGCGAACAAGGCTCATTTGCTCGGCCTGCTGGACAAGCTGCGCGCGCACATAGGACGTTGCTGAAACATCAACCACCGCCATCAGCGAAACGTCGTCCCCGTCAAGCACCTGCTGCCACACACGACCTGCTGCTGTGTGCAGTTCCAGCGTGCCGCCCGTGCCATCCAGCACGCGCAGGGAAACGGCAAGCTGGCCGTCAGCCGGGCGCGGCACGGTATCGCCGATCATGGCATCGCCAGCGTTCAGGCGCAGCCTTGCCCCGGACGGACTCTCCGACACCGCCACATGCCCTGCTCGCAGCGCGGCCAGGATGACAGGCGCGGACGGATCACCCTCGCAGTAAACCCACAGCGTTGGATGTGCCAGCCGCGCGGGATGCTCCCGCTTCAGAAAGTGGCTGTCGCTGCCGCCGACAGCGGTGTATCGTTTGCCCGCGCGAAGCCGCGACTCCCAGTATTCGAGCGCGATTTCATTCGCCAGCGGCCACGGCCCATTCCAGACCTCGATACAGTCGAAGTCGTCCACATCGGTGTAAACCCACTCCGGCCCGTATGGGCGGGGGTGATTGCAGGACACCACATAGCCGCGCCGTGATGCCTCGGCGACAGCCTGCGCCATCTGCGCCTCGCTCTCCACGCGGAAGTCAATCCAGCCGTCATCCCCCCAGACATTCCAGTGGCCTTTATAAGTGGTGACTTCAAAGCCGGGAATGAGGATCAACGGTGTTTCAATGGTGTTGAGCCGCGCCAGATGCGAGATGTTGTTGTGGTCGGTGATGGCAAGAAAATCCAGACCGAGCGACTCGGCAAGCTGCACCACGTCAAGCGGGTCACTGTCGCCATCGCTGTGATAGGTGTGGCAGTGCATCTCGCCACAGTACCAGCCGTCAGGCTTCCTGCGCCCGGCCTCGGCGCGTACCGGCAGCAAAGGGGCAAAGCCTTGCTCATGACTGGCTTTGTCCGGCGTAAGGGTGATCTCTACCCGGTAATGACAGCCCTGCGGGGCGATCTTGTACAGGCCGAGGCAGACATACCATGTACCCGGCTGTAACGGGCCAGCCAGATAACCCGGCGTGGCATCGTCCCGCGCGATAAAGAAAGCGCTGCGGGCGCTGCCGCTCCACCCGCGAAACCCTTCGGTCATGAAGGCGCTGCCGCGCGTATCGAAAACACCAATGTCCACCGTGTTGCCGTTGGTCAGATGCGGGTCAGAGCCAACCGCGTCGGAGTATTCGTAACGCACATCAATGCGCCCGACCCCCGGCGGCATGTCAAACGGCAGGTGCGTGTACGTCTGTGTCTGGTGCGGCTCGGCAAAGCCGGTCAGAGTAAGCGTCGTTGGCTGGTTCACGCGACCAGTTCTCCATCTTCGCCGTAGAAGAACGCCCGCGTGTAATCTGGCACAAGCCAGACCTGCTCCGGCAGCACAGGCGGTTCGTCGCCAAACACGCGCACCGAAACCAGATGCTCCCCGACACGTATAACAACCAGCGACTCGCTGCCGAGTGTCTGCACCACGTAGACATCACCACGAATACCGTCGGGCGTGGCGGCAGTTTCAATATGAATGTGTTCGGGGCGCACCCCCAGCGTCAGGTTGTGGCTGCCTCTGGCGGCGGGCAAGGCAAAGTTGGCCGCGTTGATGGGAAACTCGCCCGCGACCAGTACGGTATTGGCCGCGTCGTCTATGCGGCAGGGCAGCAGATTCATGGGCGGGTTGCCGATAAACGAGGCCACGAACGTATTGACCGGGCGGCGGTAGATTTCCAGCGGCGTTCCCACCTGCATAATGCGCCCGGCGTTCATAATCACGATGCGATCAGCCAGCGCCATCGCCTCGGATTGATCGTGGGTGACGTACACCCCGGTCACACCCACTTCGCGCTGGAGATGCCGCAGAAACGCGCGCGCTTCCAGCCGCAGCTTGGCATCCAGATTACTCAGCGGCTCGTCGAACAGAAAGACCTGCGCGCTGTGAATGACGGCGCGTGCCAGCGCCGTGCGCTGCTGCTGCCCACCGGAAAGCTGACCGGGGCGGCGGGCAAGCAGTTCTCCAATTTGTAGATTGATCGCCACCTCGCGGACACGCTCTGCCCGCTCGGCCTTTGGCACACCGCGCACCTTCAGCGGATAGCCGATGTTGTCATCAATGGTCATGTGTGGGTACAGCGCGTAATCCTGAAACACCATCGCCACATCCCGGTCACGCGGGGGCAGGTTCGTCACGTCACGCTCGCCAATGTGGATTGTCCCACTGGTGGGAACTTCCAGCCCGCAGATCATCCGCAGCGTTGTCGTCTTGCCACAGCCAGAAGGCCCCAGCAGCGCGACAAATTCACCATCAGCAATATCCAGATCAATCCCCGCGACAGCGTGGACTGTCCCGAAGGTTTTACGCAGAGTTGAGAGTTTTACAGAAGCCATCCGGTCGCCTTACTGTTTGATGCCGCCAAAGAAGCGGAAACCATAACGCCAGTTAATAAGCAAATACAGCAGCAGCACAGGCAGGGTGTATAACACCGCATAAGCCGCCACCAGCGTGATCTGTGGCGTTCCCTCTTCGTCATAAAAGCGATAGAAGGTCACCGCCGCAGGCAGCAGATTGGGGTCGCGCAGCAGGATAAACGGCGTGAGGAACGCGCCCCACGCATGAATCAACACCCAGATGCCGACCACCATCAGGCCGGGGCGTATAAGCGGAAAAGTCACATCGCGGAAAATTTGCAGCGACGACGCGCCCGCCACCATAGCGGCCTCTTCGTAAGAGCGCGGCGCTTCCTCGATGAAGTCCTGCATGATGAAAATCGCCGAGGGCAGCAGCCCGCCTGTCATGGACAGGATCACGCCGATATGGGTGTTAATCAGGCCGAGGTCGTAAACCAGACGGAAGATCGGCACCATGCTGGCCGTGCCAGTGACCACCGACGAGAACAGGATCAGCACATACGTCCAGAGCTGCCGTCCGGGCAGGCTGCTGCGCGACAGGCCGTAAGCGGCCATCGCCGCGATGAAGGTCGCCAGCAGCATCGTGCCAAAGCCGATGATCGGGCTGTTCTGCACCAGACCGCGCAGCGCCAGATCGTTACTGACCACTTCCTGAAAGTTCGCCAGCGACAGCGCGTCGGGAATAGTGACCGACAGGCTGGCGCGTTCGTTAAACGGCGCGAAGATGAACCACAGCAGCGGCAGGGCGAAGAACAGGCCCAGAACCGTCACCAGCAGAATGAGCAGCGCCTGTTTGATGAATTTCATACGCGCCTCCGCGTCCGCGCCAGCAGCAGGTAAATGCCCGCCAGCAGCAGGTTAATCACCATGACCACCACCGCAATCGCGCTGCCCTTACCGAATTGGAAGAACTGCAAGCCGGTGCGGTAGGTATAAATCGAGATCAGGTCGGTCTGGAGTACAGGCCCGCCGCCTGTCAGCAGGAACGGCGTGAAGGTATTGAACGTCCACAGCGTAATCAGCAGCAGGTCGGTCAGGATATAACGGCTCAACTGCGGCAGCAGGATGTCGCGGAACTTCTGCCAGCCGCTCGCGCCGATGACCTCCGCCGTTTCAAGCTGCGACGGGGGGATGGAAGCCAGCGCGGACGAAAAGAGCAGCATCGAAAACGCGGTCCCACGCCATGTATTAAACAGAATGATGCTGAGCATGGGATAATCGAACAACCAGTCTATCGGGCGCAGGCCAAGCGACTGTAGCACGGTGTTTAACGTGCCATCAGGGTCGAGATAGGCGAACCACGCGAATGCCACCACCACATCCGGGATAATCCACGCAGTAATCGCCAGCGTGTAGATTGTTTCCCGCAGCACGCCCTTACGGTTGTGGAACACCGTTGCCAGCAGCAGCCCAAGCCCTGCCTGGCCGATGAGCGCTGAGCTGATGACAAACTGCGCCGTCAGCCACAGGCTGTGGCCGAGTTCGCCACGCCGCATCCAGCGGTCAAAATTGAATAACTCTGCATAATTCTCCAGCCCTACGAACTGCGGGTTACGCGCCGCCGCGCCCACCAATGTTTGATTGGTGAAGCTCATCGTAAAGATCGAGAAAAAAGGATAAATCAGAAATACCGCAACAAACACTAACGCCGGAAGCAGGAAAAGCAAGCCAACCGGGCGGGAAAGTATGGATCGCTGCATCGTTTTCGCTATCGAGAGTGCGCTGCCCGGTGGTTTGTCGCCACCAGACAGCGCATTCTGCTGTACTTTAGTCTAAGGGGATACGGGTGACATTCTCTTCGCCGACGATAGCGGTGACGGCCTCGTCATAAGCCTGCATGGCCTCTTCCGGCGACATTTCGCCAGAGACAACACGTTCGGTCATCAACTGCGCCTCCGCCGAAACCTGATTGTACTCCGGTAGCTGCGGGCGCACGGTGGTAAACGGCAGCACCTGCTCGGCGATGAGGCTCATCGTCTCGTCGCCAGTCACCGGTACGTCGGTGCGCGCGCGGATGCGTGGCTGAAGCTCCTGCAAGCCCTCCAGCGCTTCCCGGCTGAACATATAGGTCAGCAGTTGCCAAGCTTCTTGTGGATGCTCGGTGTTCGGATTCAGGACGAAGCCTGTACCGCCAGAGATGGTCACGAAGTCCTGACCGTTAAATCCTGCGCCGGGTTCACGGGCGGGCATCATCGCAAATTTAACCACCTCATCGCGGTTTTCCATGGCGAAGTTCCCGGTTTCCGGGGCAAGCGGCCCGCGCCAGAAGAAGTCGCCTTCTACCAGCATCGCCACCTCACCATTGGCGAAGTCCTCAAACGACTGGTCACGCCCGTTCTGCGTTAGCTGGTAACGCGCGCTGCCCAGTTCCTCGGTGACGTAGATCGTCTCATACAGGCGCAGCGTATCGAGAATCGCTGGGCTGCTGACGACCCATTTGCCTTCTTCAAAGTCGTAGATGTGATGCCCCGCACCCAGCAGCGCCATCAGATAACCCTGCATGGTGGTCGCCTCACCCATCGCTGTACCAGCGTTGAGTTGCAGCGGCGTGACATCTGGCAGGTTTTCCTTGATCGCCCGCGCGGCATCTAGCAGTTCTTCCCAGCTTGCCGGCTGCCAGTCAGCAGGCAGGCCCGCCTGCTCAAACAGATCTGAGCGATACCAGATCACGCGGGCATCAGTACCGCGCGCAATGCCGAAAAGCTCTCCACCGAAGCCGAGGATATTCTGCAAGCCTTCCGGGGTTACGTCCCAGCCTTCCCATTCAAGCGCTTCTTCACCGACAACTTCGGTCAGCGGTTGAATCAGCCCGCCCTCGACAAACTCTGGCAGCCAGAAACCATCAAACGCGAGGATGTCCGTGCCTGCGCCTACGCCCAGGTCAAGGACGTACTGCTGGCGAATTTCTTCGGCAGTACCGACAGCTTCGATCACGGTGACGGTGACATTTTTGCCTTCCGCAGCCATCTGCTCCTCGAAGGCAGGCTTCACCACCTCATTCACCCAATCCACCTCGACCCCGGCAGTCATGCCGCCGATGGTTAACTCGATGGTTTCGTCCTGCGCCAGCACGCCTCCGGTAGCCAAAACAACCAGAAGGGTGAGGATCAGGATGGACAAAGAACGCTTTAGCATAATCTTTTCTCCTTCATTTAACGCCGAAACGAAATTCTTAGTCCCGGTCACGCTGGCCCGGTGGAACCGCGAACGACCAGGTGAGTCGGTATAAGCGTAACGATGCTTTCGTTCTCTCCTCCTTCGATGCGGGTAATTAAACGGCGTGCTGCCTCCGCGCCCATCAGCGCGGCATTCTGCGCGACGGTGGTCAGGGGCGGCACCTGATATTGCGCGATATCAAGATTATCAAAGCCCACGACTGAGACATCCTCCGGGTTAGCCAGCCCGGCAAGCCGGACGGCCTTCTGCGCCTTAAGCGCCATCCAGTCATTGACCGCGAAGATCGCGGTTGGGCGTGAGGGAGACTTCAACAAATCCACTAATGGCTGAATTTCAGCCTGATCGTCCTCCAGATGCGCCTCGTAGGAACTCATTTCGCTGTTGCTGCCCACCAGAAAGGGGGGCTGTGGTGGCGCGTCATAATGGCTCATGGCATCCTTGTAAGCCCGGTAACGCTCGGAAACCGACCATAAATCCAGATGTGGGCGGGCGAAGAAGATGATCCGGCGGTGGCCCAGCCCAAGCAGGTGTTCCATCGCCTGTAAACCGCCTTCGTAGTTATTGCTGCTGACGCACGGCAGCACGACCCCATTGACCGGACGATCCATCAGCACGACAGGCAGCTTGAAGTCGGACGATGCCAGCAGCCGCCCGGCTGGGCCTTCGCGGGATGGCACGAGGATGCACCCGACCGCGCCATCGTCTATCAACAGCCTGAGCAGGTGATTTTCTTCCTGCATACTGCGATCTGTGCTGGCGAACTGGACGCGAAAGCCGTGCTGCCGCAGCATCCGCTCCGCGCCATCGAGCATCTGAACAGCGAATGTGCCGCGATATTCCGGGATCAAAAACCCGATCACGCCGCGCTCATTACTGGTGGGTGGCTCGGCAACGAACGTCCCTTTCCCGGCGATGCGGTAGATCAGCCCTTCTTCCTGCGCGGCCTGCCATGCCCGCTGGATGGTTGAACGGCTGATATTGAGGGTGTCCACCAACTCCCATTCTCCCGGTAGGCGCTCATGCGGCTGCAACAGGCCGCTTTTGATTTTGTGTCGAAGCTCGTCCAATAGTTGCAGGTGAAGCGGCAGCGAGCTTGCGTGTGAAATATTAAATGCGGGCATGTCTTAACCTGTTCGGACAAGTAGAGTATAACAACAAGACAGTTAAGTACCAAATAAATGTTTGTTACGCAAATTTGAAATGACAAACAACCTCACAAGGCTTCATGTGAGGTTGTTACAGAAGCGATATTTAGCTGTATGCCGCAGGGATTTTTACAGCCGCGCCTGTTCGAGGTAGCCCCGGCAGGCCGGGCGCAGCAGCGTTTCCAGCCCGATGGTGATATAACGCGCGCCGCGTGCCTGCCAGTCCCTGGCTTCCTGCACGTTATTAATCATTGTCCCCAGCGCGATGTTGGTTTTCAGCACCGCCTCGGTGACTTTATCCATCGCCGCCACGACTTCAGGATGCGCCTTGTTCCCCGGCGCGCCCAGCGAATGCGACAGGTCATTGGGGCCAATGAAGATCACATCAATACCGTCTATCGAAAGATATTCCTCGATACGATCAACCGCCTCCCCGGTTTCGATGTGGATCACCACCATCGTCTCTTCGTTGGCACGCTGGACGTATTCGCCATAGGGCATCGTCTGGCCGAAATCCGCCGCGCGCACCCCGGCCAGTCCACGCTGCCCGCGCGGGCCATACTTGGCGGCCTGCACCGCGTGTTCCGCCTCCAGCCCGGAATTGACCCATGGGACGTGGATACCATGCGCGCCTACGTCCAGAGAACGCAGGATGATCTGCGGTTGGTTGGTCGCTACGCGGGCGATGGGAGTCACGCCGCGCACTTCTGCCGCCCGCACCAGATTTTCGATATGTTCCGGCTGGAGAACGCCATGTTCCCCATCAAAGACCAGAAAGTCCCACCCCTGTAAGGCGACGAACTCCGCCAGCGAGGGGTCAGTATAACGGATAAACGTGCCGAAAATGGTTTCGCCGGCTTTGAGCTTTGCTTTTGCGGTGTTTGTAAACATAGTTCCCCCTCTCACCAGCGCACCGACTGGAACTTCCAGTCCGGCTCGACTTTCTGCATCTCGATTTCATCGTTACGATCTGTCAGGCCACAGGCGACATACTGCTCATGCAGCCGCGCCAGCATCGTCCGGTCAAGTTCAATCCCCAGCCCTGGCTCGTTAGACACAGCGATCGCCCCATCATCGAACTTAACACGCCCGCCAACGATCACCTCCTCCGACTGCCAGGGGTAGTGGGTGTCGCAGGCATAGGTCAGTTCCGGGACAGCAGAGGCCAGATGCGCCATCGCCGCCAGTGAAATACCAACATGGCTGTTGGAGTGCATCGAAAGGCCGCGATTAAACGTCCGGCACATACGCGCCAGTTCTACCGACGCGCGCAGCCCGCCCCAGAAATGATGATCGCTGAGGATAATGTCTTCCGAACTGCACTGCACACAGCCGGGAATATCCTCAAACGAAGTCGTACACATATTGGTCGCCATCGGGATATTCACCGCCTGCCGCACCTTCGCCATGTTTTCCTGCCCGCGCACCGGGTCCTCGTAATATTCCAGCACGCCTTCTAATTCGCGCCCCCATTTGATGGCTGTCTCCACTGACCAGATGGCGTTCGGGTCCAGCCGCAGCGGCACATCTGGCCCGAAGGCCTCGCGCAGCGCCTTAATCGCTGCGACTTCAACGCTCGGCTCGAACGCGCCCCCCTTCAGTTTAATGGACTGGAAGCCGAATTCGTCACACATCGCCTGCGCCTGCGCGACGATCCCCTCCGGGTCGAGCGCTGCCGCCTGTCGCGCCGCCGCCCAGCCTGTCGCCTGCGGGTCTGTACCGAAGCCTAATTCGCCACCAGCGCCCTCGTACTTAAAAAATAAGTATGCGGAAAACGGCACCCGATCACGCGAACGCCCGCCGAGCAAATCCACCACAGGCCGCCCTGTCGCCTTGCCCATCAGGTCGAAGCAGGCAACCTCGACCGCGCTGTGAACATGGGTGAGCGCGCGTTGATCCCATGGGGCTTCCCCGCGAGCGCTGCTGTGTTCCAGCCCGAAGCGCTCTACCAGCCCGGCGTAAATGGCGTTTAGCTGAAAGGGGTCTTTGCCGATGACCACATCACGCGCGGCCTCCAGCGCTTCCAGCGCCTTGCCGCTGCCCGGCACCTCCCCCAGCCCGTAAATATTATCCGCCGTGACCAGCTCCACGATAATCCGCAGGGCGTAGGGCGCGTGTAACCCCGCTGCATTCAGTAATGGAGGGTCGGTGATGGCAATCGGTGTAACATGCATTTCAGTAATCTGCATAAGTATCCCCTCTAAGCTGTAAATAAAATTTGTTGCCCACTTATCCTATCCTGTCATGGTGAAGTTGCCTATAACCACGAAACTTAATTAAGAAATTTATGAAACTGTCATAATAAGAAGTTTAAGAACGCTTGTCATGCCTTGCACTTGTTTGCTATGGTGATTGTGAAGATATGCATTACGAAAATCAGCATTGGAGGAGGAACCTACCATGATGCCGCGTAATCCAGAACAAGACATCAACATTCTGACCCTGATTCATGAAGGCATGAATGTTTACGATCGGCACGGAGAATCGCTTGGCACTGTCCGCTTTGTGCAGATGGGTGACGACAACCCTTCTACCATGGAAGTTGAAACGGCTGGCACGTCCTACAACCCAGAGCGCGATAACGACAACTTCTTAAGGGACATCGCCGAGGCGCTTGTCGGCAGTGATGATCTGCCAGAGGTACTGGTCAGCCGGATGCACCGCAGCGGCTATGTTCAGGTAGACACCGGGCTGCTACAGCGTGACCGTTATGTCCTGCCAGAGCATATTTCCAGCGTCAGCGATGAAGAAGTGCATCTGCGCGTTGGGCGCGATGAAGTGATTCTTCCAGAATAGCATGGCTGTCTATAAGCGAAACGCCCGGCTGACCGGGCGTTTTTGTTTTAGAGATAGCGGTAGTATTTTGGGTAATCGCCGATCAGCAGATAAAGCGGCGGCTCATCTTCTTCGATTTCCGAGAAGCGCCCGACAGGTTCATGGAAGCGATTATCGGTGTGGTCGTCGTTGACTGTTGAGACTTCGCCCGCCAGCACCGGGCTGCCCTCTGCCCAGAAGTTGTGATACAGCCCGGTGGTCAGCGTGATACTCTCACCGTGATTGAGCGTGATCGTAGTACCTGCTGGCACGGTATGCACCACGCCATCCAGACTGACGGTCACATCGGTCTCGGCCAGGCCGCCGTCCTCTGTCGAGTTGTACAGTTGCAGCAGCAGCCTGCCACCGCCCCGGTTGATAATATCCTCGGTTTTGTGCCAGTGAAAATGAAATGGCGTAAGCTGGTTCACGCCTACCAACAGCATCTTCTCGGCATAAAGCTTGCCGCGCCCGCTGGCAAGGCTGGCTTTATCGCCATTACGGATGGTGAACAGCAGCAGGCCGAACTCATCATACTTCCCCTGACCAAAATCGGTAATATCCCAGCCCAGCCCGTGACCGGCGATTTCGTGCGCTTCCTCGCCTTTATGCTGCCAGTCTTCCGGTGTCCAGTAGGCAAACGGCGGCAGATAAAAGTGATGCTGTTTTAAGTAGCTGTCGGCTTCGCGCATAAGCTGATTAATCTTTGAGCGTTTCATAATTCCCCTTCCGGCAACGTATTTACTGGCGCGGCAAAGCCTGCGTCCGCGCGTAATCATACTGCGCCCCGGTTTGGGCGAAAAGTTCCAGCGCGCGCCGGTAGTGGGTGTCCTGTGCCGCGTCTGCGGCGGGCAGATGTCGCGCCAGTTCGTAATGCGCCAGCCCTTCATCAAATGGCATCCTGTTGCGCTGCGCCTCATCCACCGCCTTGCGCCATGAAACAAGCGCCCTGTCAGTTTTGCCATCTAACCAATCGCAAAGCCCCTGCCAGCAGTAAGCGCGCGCTTTACCATGCATGAAGATACGCGCGTAGCCGTGTAACGCCTTGCACGCCTGCAGCGCTTTTAGGCGAAGCGCCTGCTTCTCTGCCGGGTCATCTGCCATTTCCCACAGCGTCAGCCAGACCTCGGCAATACAGGCATAGCCCTCGGAAACGTAACACAGCGCCGGGCGAGAGCGCCCGGTCACGGTCAGCCCGCGCTCGGCATAATCTCGCGCGAGGTCAAGCTGGCCCATGCGCAGGTAGGCCAGCGCTGCCAGCCCGCACGTCCAGATTTCGACTTCAATGCCGGAGTCTTCGCTGAGGATAGACAGGCATTTATGCAGGTTCACCAGCGCGTCCGCTTCGCAGCCGTCGTAACCAAGCCGCAGCTTGATCTCGGCCTGCACCAGCAGCGGCAGATAAACGTCCTCCCGATGCTCTGACGCTTCCATGTGGTGAGCGCTGTGCTGGTGCGCGTCCTCTAGCCGCCCCATGTAATACAGCACAACAGCGACCAGCCCGCGCGCTTCGTCACGCCGCCGCAGGTCGCCGATCTGCTCGGCCAGTTGGTAGGCCTGCGTCAGCGAGTCGAGCGACTCGTCCCACTTGCACGCGCCGATCCCGTACATACTGCGGATTTCCAGCACCCAGACCACAGCGGGCAAGTTGCCCACCTGCTGCGCGGTTTCCCATGCGCGGCGGTTGTAGGCATCTGCCCACCTGCGCTGCGGGATCGCGCCACAGATGAAACCGACCGCCACATAAGCCCGCGCCAGTTCTGCTGCTGGCCCGCCGCGCTCCGCCAGATTAAGCATACTAAGCGCGGTGTAAACGCTCAGGATGGTGTCGTTCGTCAGTATGCCCACCTGCGCGATACGCTCGTAAGCCAGGGCCATCTGACGGTCGCGCAGATTCAAGGGTCGGGCATTTTTTAAGGGCATCCCCCGCAGCCGATGATAAACCTGCTGCAGCGCTTTTCGCAGCAGGCCAAGCGCCAGCCCGGCGCGTGAGGCAGGCAGCGGATTACCCAACAGCACCAGCACCCGTTCCAGATGGCGGCGGCTCTCAATAAACCCGCCGACAGCATAATACGCCTCACCGATCTGGCGCTCAATGACGGCCTGCCGCTCCAGCGAAAACTTCGCTCGTGGGGCCACTTCCATCGCGCTTTCAAGCAGCTTGAGCGCCTCGGCATAAGCCCCGCTGTTGAGCGCCTGTTCCCCCGCCAGCGCCAGATAGTGCGCCTCTTTTTCAATATCCTGCGCCACATGCCAATGATGCGCCAGCGCTGCTGTCTGCTCTGGTGCATTGGGGTAGATTTGTTCGATGGCTTCCGCCACTCGGCGGTGGAGTTTTCGCCCTGTCTCTGGCATGAGCGCTGCCAGCAGCCCTTCGCGCAGCTTATCATGAGCGAAACGCCAGCGGTCATCCTGCACTTCGATCACTGCGGCGTTGGCACAGGTGAGCAGCCATTCACCCATATTGATGTTGCCATCCAGTGCGCGCAGAATGTCCAGGTCCAACTGCCGCCCGACAACGGCTGCCATCTCCAGCAGCGCGCGCGCCGAAGCGGGGACGCGCTCCAGCCTGCGCCGGATAACCAACTGCATCCCCCCGGCGAACACCTGCTTGGGCAGCGTGATCGTACCAATGCGGTCAAGCTGCCCGGCTTCCTCGGCCAGCGCCCTCACCACCTCCACCATAAAAAAGACGTTGCCTTCTGTTTCACGTTGCAGCAGGTCAACGACTTCTGGCTGTCGCCCGACTTCGCCGAGCATTGAGGCGCTCAACGCCGCGATATGCTCCGCGTCCAGCCGTTCCAGCTTCAGAACGCGCATCTCTGGCAGCGCCTGCGGCAGATTGGGGTACTCGTCGTCACGGTAGCTGGCAACCAGCAGCAGCGGCAGCCCTGTGCTGATGCTGTTCAGGCGGCGCAGCAGCGCGATACTCTCGCTGCCCGCCCAGTGAATGTCCTCCAGGATGACCACCAGCGGATGTGTCACCCGTTTGAAAACCGCCTCAACGATGTTAAGCAGACGGTTCTGCATGGTCTGTGGGTCAAGCTCTGGCGCGTCGGCCACCTCTCGCCCTAGCAGCGTGGCGATGTCTGGCACCAGCGTCTTTAACACGCTGGCTTCCAGCGACGTTAATTCCACCTGAAGCGCCAGCCAGCGTATCACCTCGCGCCATGCCTGATAGGGGCTGCCGCCATCACTGACCGCCTGCCCGCGCAGCGACGACGCGCCCTTCACCAGCGCCAGCGCGCGTAATTCGTCCAGCAGGCGCGACTTCCCCACGCCGCTTTCACCGCCGATGAGCCAGGCGCTGCCCTGCCCATCGAGTGTCCCTTCCAACGCCTGCGCCAGCGCTTCAAACTCACGCTCCCGCCCGACAAACTGCGCCGCCTGCAAAAAACTTTCACGGGTGGCCGCCGTCTCAGTCATAAAGCCTTGCTGAGTGGCCTCGTTATACAGGCGGATAATCTCGCCCGCATCCTGATAGCGATCCACCGGGTTTTTCGCCAGCAAGCGCCCCAGCACCGCTACAACGCGCGCGTCCACATCCAGCGCCGTGATATCTGGCTCCTGAAACAGGATCGCCTGCACCAATGACCCCATATCCGGCACCGAGAACGGATAGTGTCCGGCCAGCATTTCGTAGGCCATCACCCCGGTCGCGTACAGGTCAGAGGCCTCGCTGGGGGGGAAGCCCTGTACCAGTTCCGGGGCCATGTAGGCCAGCGTCCCCGAAACTTCGTCAAGCTGCTGATCGGGGTCGAAATCTCCGCGTGCTGCCGCCAGGCCAAAGTCCAGCAGCTTGACCTGATCTTCGACCACCAGCACGTTATCCGGCTTTAAATCACGATGCAGGATGCCACGACGATGCAGGTAGACCAGCGCCTGAAACATCTGAGAAAGCAGGTTGAGTTGATAGGTCACAGACCTGTCTCTCCCGGCTTCCAAAAGGTTGCGCGTGTTTTCCAGCAAGTCCATGGTGAAGTACGGTTGGCGCTGCTCGTCAAAGCCGTAATCCAGCACGCTGATGATGTTTGGGTGGCGCAGCGAAGCCAGCGTTCTAAACTCCCGCGCCAGCGCCATACGCAGATCAGCACCATCAGAGCGGGACATGGACTCGCGCTTTTCGGGCGGCAGATGCACCCGCTTAAGCGCGACTGTCTCGCCCGTCAGCCGATCATGAGCGCGAAAGACCTCGCCCATGCCCCCCTGACCGATGGACTGCATCACCACATAACGTTTACCAATAACCTGCGCTGTTTGAGTAACCATACGCCTTCACCTACGGCACGAGTGCATCTTCCTATTATGTCGCAAAGCACGGGAATTCGCCCGTTACAATCTTAATTCCCGGCCAAAATAAAAAGTCCCGGCTTGGGTTGCCGGGACTTTTAAAAACAGGGCGCTGGCTTAAATTACAATTCCAGTTTGACTTCGGTGCCAGTTTCCTGGCTCCTGTACACCGCGTCGAGGATAGCCATCACCTGAAGCGACTGCTCTGCCGGCACCGGGGACGGCTTGCCTTCCACAATCGCCTCGGCAAACTCAATGCACTCCTGTGCATGTGGCTCGCGGATGTCGCGGTTGAGCATCAGCGTACGGTTGTAATACTGCCGGGTCGCCGGGTTTGCCTGGTAAATCTCGTTATTCGGCCAGTGCGAACCGCCTTCCGTGCCATACAGCCACATCTGCATGTCCTCAAAGCCGTTGTTCGGCACGTTATGATGCAGCATCCACGACACTTCCAGCACCAGCGTCGCGCCGTTCTCGAAGCGCACGAAGGCCGAAGCGAATTCCTCAACGTCCATGATGGAAGGAATCTCGCCCCACAGCCCAAACGCGCCGGGACGGTTGCCCAGTTGGGTGCGGGCCACGCCGCTGACGGAGACAGGCTTTGGATTGCCCATCATCCACAGCGTCAGGTCAAGGATATGTACGCCAATATCAATGCAGGCACCGCCGCCGCTGTGCTGTTTCATCAGGAAGCCGGGGCGAACGGGCAGCCCGCCGCGCCGCAGCATCCAGCTTCGCGCATGGTAAATCTCGCCCAGCGCGCCACACTCGATTTCCATCTTCAGCGACTTGGAATTGCCCTTAAACCGGAAGTGCTGAGCAGTCATCAGCATCTTGCCCGATTTATCGCGCGCTTCAATCATCCGGTAAATATCGTCCGGCGTGGGGGCAAGCGGCTTCTCGCAAAGCACATGCTTACCCGCTTCCAGCGCGGCAATCGCCAGCGGCGCGTGGTACATATTGGGCGTACAAATGTCAATAATATCAATATCAGGGTCTTCAAACAGGTCTTCCGGGCGCACACGCAGCATGTTTACCTTGTTCTCAAGCCCCCAGCGGTTCAGCGCCGCCTCGTCTACGTCGCTTCCGGCAATAACTTCTGCGTATGGGCTTTCATGCCATCCGGGCATATGCGCCCTGGCGATCCCCCCAACGCCAATGACACCGACCTTCAATTTTTGAGACATAATTGTTGTTGATCTCCTGTGTTGTACACTAAATGAGCGACTATATCAGCCGCCCAGTTACTCCCCGTTATGTACCCGCTTTACCGCCCATAGGACGGTGCTACCCACGCTTTTTGCTGGGCGGCCTCGTAGAACGCTTCCATGACCGCGCTGCGGTCTGCTGCCTCGCGCGGGCTGACCAGATGGGCTTCGCCGCCGTTCACCGCGTCGAAGAACAGCTCGAAAGCGTGCGCGCGGCCATCGGGTAAAGCTGTCCATTCGCCGCCGTCTGCGCCTTCGACCCGTTCACTCTTAAAATACAGCTTGCCATTTTCCACGTGGGCATGACCTTCTGTGCCGCTGATAACGACGCTGACAGGCTGTGCCACATCTACCCATCCTGCCGCTAACGTGCCGATCACGCCGTTACTGAAGCGCATCAGGCCTTCGCCTGTTTCGTCGCAGTCGCCATAACGCCCGGTGGTGACATCAATCAACGCCGTGACCTCGCCAACATCACCCAGCCACCACATGAGGATGTCAAGCGCGTGCGTTCCAAGATCGCCAAACGCCCCAACGCCTGCCTGTTTCACATCGGTCATCCAGCGCCAGTCGGTGTCAAACCAGCCTTTGAGCGAACCGGCGTGGCAGTTCACAAACCGGATGCGCGTAATTTTGCCGAAGTTCCCCTGCTGAATCTGGTCACGGAGGAACATATTGACAGGGTTGCCCCGCATAAAATAGCCGGTCTGGAACAGTACGCCTGCGTCCTCAATGGCCTGCGCCATCTTGTAAGCGTCGCTGCCGCCCATCCCTAGCGGCTTTTCAACAAACAGATGCTTTTTGGCCGCTGCCGCCGCCAGCACAAGCGGCTCGTGGCGGTCGGTCTCGGAGCAGATGACCACCGAACCGACCTCGGCATCTGACCAGATGGTGTCCAGATCATCGGCCACCTGTGCATTCAGGTCTGCGGCGTTCTTCTGGGCGCGCGCAGCATCATGATCCCAGACCCACCTGACCTGCACATCGGCACGTTCATTCAGTCGTTTAATAAAACCCGGCGTATGAATATGGGCGCAGCCCACCAGAGCGGTATAATGCACAGCAAACTCCTCATTTATAAATTATAAGACGGATAACAAATATAACAGCATTCAGATTTTGCCAATAGTACCAGCCCCATCTGAATGCTGTATTTTGTGGCCGGGCGTTAGCTTTCCCGGAAGGTACGCAGTGTTTCCAGATAATATTCCGGCAGGCCGATGTCAAAGCGCGCGCCGTCTATCATCAGCCCCGCGAAGCCGTCTTCCTGACGCAAGCGATCCAGCGCTGAGGTCAACTGGAACTCACCGCGCTCGCGCACATTATTCTCGATATGTTCTTCGAGGTAATCGAAAATCTGCGGCTTAATGATGTACTGGCCGAACACGGTCAGGTATTCGTCGTCGGCCAGCCCGTTAACGCGCAGGTTCGCCCGCGCATAATCCACACCTGGCTTCTCGGCAAACTCGGTGATGTGCAGCATATCCTGATCGTGCAGCCACACCCCAGTAACCGTGCCAAAGTTCCCGATCTGGCTTTCCGGTGTCACGCGCAGGCCGATGACGCTCTTGCCATGCTGGTTATAGGCCTCGACCAACTGCCGCGCACAGGAACGCTCGCCCTCGGAGCGGTAAATGTGATCACCCAGCATCAGCAGGAACGGCTCGCCGCCGATCAGCTCACGTGCGGCGTACACCGCATGACCCAGCCCTTCCTGCGCGCGCTGGATAGCGAATTTCACCCTCTGCCCCATATCGAGCAGGCGGCGCGAGTATTCCTGAAAGTGGCGTGGCAGTTTGTTGTAATTTTCAATCGAAACCTGCGTGTTAAAGAACGCGCGGAAGTCTTCCAGATCGCTCTCCTGCACCACGATAATCACCTCGTCCATGCCCGCGTTCAGCGCTTCCTCGACGATGTAGAGGATCGCTGGCTTGGCGATGCCATCGCGGTCTACAATGGGGAACATCTCCTTCTTCGTGGCCTTCGTGGCCGGGAACAGGCGCGTCCCAAAACCCGCCGCCGGAATCACCGCCTTACGTACCTGCGTCCCGGCGCGTACCGTCAGCTTAAGACAGGACATCTTCAGGTCGCGCTCGATAATCTCAACCACCGCCTGCTGGTCGGCCTCGCTCCGCGTCAGAAACTGGGCGGTGCCGTCCCCCTGCGACCCCACGCCTTTGCCGCCCCATATATGCGGCTTCAGCGGTTCGTAGTTGAGTACGCGGTGCAGCACAGGCGCGGTCAGTTCCTCCGGGCAGGCGGGCGTGGCGTAGCGGTCAAAAAATGCCTGTGCCTCGACCATTAACTGCCCCAACTGCTCCGCGTCAGTCTCCTGCAGCGCTGCGGCGGCCTGCTGCAAAATACGCTTGTTGACCGGCCCCAGCAAATGCTGGACATCCCTCTCCACCTGATTATCCGCAAAGGGATAAGCCTTGTTGAGGCGCGCCAGAATCTCCATCGTGTCCTTGCTGGCCTGCAAGTCCACAATGACGAAGTGCAGGTTTTCCTTCACCCGTAGTTCGGTGGTTTCCAGACGATCCCCGTCAAAGGTCATCAGCACCGGGCGATCACCAAACGCGCAGCCCTGATCCATACGGCCACAACGCGACGGCGTGACGATCTCGCCCTGATAGGCCATCTCCATCTCGCCGCGCACGGTCATCTTCAGGTCGTAAACCCGGTTGAACGCCCGCGCCGTCAGCACACAGATCGCCGCGCTGGAGGACAGGCCCTTTTTGACAGGCATGTCAGTTTTGTAATTGTTGATGACCAACCCGCGCACGTGATAATGGGTCAGCACCTGGTAGGCCACCCCGGCGATATAACTCCAGAAGCCGCCCTTCTGCGCCTCTGCCAGCAGCGCTTTAGGCTCCATCGGGATTTCATACGGCCCATGCGTTTCGC
This sequence comes from uncultured Anaerolineaceae bacterium, assembly GCA_964548765.1. GTDB lineage: Bacteria > Chloroflexota > Anaerolineae > Aggregatilineales > Phototrophicaceae > JAIOHN01. The sequence goes on along the minus strand of CAZJSU010000007.1, from coordinate 23,693 downwards.
CATCCGGCGTGGTCGAACTCAGCACCAACGACGTGGGATGTGGTTCGACCTCGGCATAGATACCTTGATTAGTGCCGACAATCAGCGCGTATCCTTTTTCGATTTCGGCGTTAATGCGGCGGTAGCCCCCGGCCCAATCGGAGTGTTCGCCCATTAAACAAATACGCCCCGGAACAAAGATTTTCAATGAAGTCTCCTTAATGGATGCGTAAAATCACAGACAGTATTCCACAGGCAGCTATCGAAGGCCTTGCGTCATACCAGTGCCAGTTATCGCATTTACACGAACAAGTTTGTACATTTTCGCTCTTGGCCTGCTGATAACTTCGGTTATATTTTACCGTCAGCCGATTTAAGCAAAAGTGCGACATGATTAATCAGCTCATCAACAAGGCGAAGAAGACCTCCCCTGACAGTTAGTCCGGGCTTTTCGCTTGCATATTGAGCGCTGCAAAACCTGCCCGGAGGCAGGTTTTTTTATTTCTAACCGGGAAATGCGATAAATGTTCAACACGTCTCACAACATCCACCAGTTTCACATTATTGAATCCACGCTGCGCGAGGGCGAGCAGTTTCAGGGCGCACACTTCAGCACCGCCGACAAGCTGGAAATCGCCCGCGCGCTGGATGCCTTCGGCGTGGAATACCTCGAGCTGACCACCCCCAGCGCCAGCCCACAAAGCGCGGAGGATTTACGGGCTGTCGCCGCCCTGCCGCGTCGTTTTCGCCTGCTGACGCACATCCGCGCCCGGCTGGATGAGGCGAAACTTGCTGTAGACTGTGGTGTGGACGGCGTGGACATCTACATCGGCACGTCGGCCTACATGCGCCAGTACAGTCACGGCAAAAGCCTCGCGCAGATTATCGAGGTCAGTCAGGAAATTGTCACGTGGCTGAAAGATCAGGGGGTTGAAACCCGCTTCAGCACGGAGGACACCTTCCGCAGCAATCTGGCCGACGTGTTCACCATATACCGCGCGATGGATATCGCAGGCGTAAACCGCGTCGGCGTGGCTGACACGATCGGCATCGCCGACCCGATGCGAACCTACAACCTGATTCACAGCCTGCGGCAGGCCGTGCATTGTGACATCGAGTTTCACGGTCATAACGACAGCGGCTGCGCCATCGCCAACGCCCTGTGCGCGTTGCAAGGCGGCGCGACCCATATTGACACGACGGTGCTGGGGATTGGCGAGCGCAACGGCATCACGCCACTGGGCGGCCTTGTCGCGCGGTTGTACACGCTTGGCCCGGCGCTGGTGCGTAAATATGACCTGTCGCTGCTGCGCGAGATTGAGATGCTGGTGGCGGCAAAGGTCGGCATTGAAGTCCCGTTTAACACCCCGATCACCGGCAGCGCGGCGTTTCACCACAAAGCCGGGGTGCATACCAACGCCGTCCTGCAAAACCCGACCAGCTACGAGGCGATCAACCCGGCGGACTTCGGCATGGAGCGCGCTGTGGACATCGCTCATCGTCTGGTCGGCTGGAACGCCATCCGTGACCGCGCCGCCACGCTTGGGCTGGTGCTTGCCGAAGACGACCTGCGCGCAGCGACCGCCCGTGTGAAAGCGCTGGCCGATACCCGCCGTATCACTCTTGCCGATGTGGACCATATCCTCCAGTCCGCTGCTGTCACGGTGATAAGCTGATGGGCGCGACCTTCACCGAGAAAGTCCTCGCGCGGAACGCGGGGCGTAACAGTGTACAGCCCGGCGATGTTCTGGACATTTCGCCAGACGTGATCCTAAGCCATGACAACAGCGCTGCGATTATTCAGACTTTTCGCCAGCTTCCGCACAGGCGCGTCAAACATCCGGAGCGGCTGGCGATCACGCTTGACCATGCCGCGCCGCCGCCCACCCCCAAACACGCGCAGAACCACGCGCAAATCCGTGCCTTCGTGCAGGAACAGGGAATCACCCAATTTTTCGAGGTCGGGCGCGGCATCTGTCATCAGGTGTTGTGTGAAGAAGGCATCGTCGGCCCCGGCCTTATCATCCTGGGCGCAGACAGCCACACGCCACACGCAGGCTGGTTGGGCGCGTTCGGCGCGGGGATCGGGCGCTCGGAAGTGGCCGCGCTGTGGGCAACCGGGCAGCTCTGGCTGCGCGTGCCGGAGACGATCCGTATCACGCTCACGGGTCAGCTTGCGCCCGGCGTGACGACCAAAGACCTCGCCCTGCATCTGATCGGCCAGCTTTCCGCCGAGGGCGCAAGCTATCAAGCCGTCGAGTTCGATGGTGAGGGTATTACACGCATGACCGCTGAGGCGCGGATGGTGCTGCCTAATATGATGGCGGAGATGGGCGCGAAGAACGCTTACATCGCGCCAGATGCCGTGACGTGGGGCTGGCTGGCGCAGCAGTTACAGCGCACCCACCCGCATGACTGGCAGGCGCGGCTGAACCACTTTCGCGCGGCGGCGCTGTATCCCGACCCCGACGCGCATTACACCGAACACCACATCATCACCCTCGCCGCCATTGAGCCAGTGGTCGCCTGTCCTCACACGGTTGATAACACCACCCCGCTCTCACAGGTCAGCGGCACGCGCGTTGATGTGGGCTTCATCGGCACCTGCACCAATGGCCGACTGGAGGACATCGCGGCAGCGGCTGAAGTGGTACGCGGCCAGCGCCTGCGCGCCCGCCTGCTGGTCGTTCCGGCTTCCTCACAGGTTTTACAGGATGCCATCACTCGTGGCTATATCAGTACCCTGCTCGAAGCAGGCGCGACGATTGGCACGCCCGGCTGCGGGCCGTGTATGGGCAACCATCTCGGCGTACTCGCGCCCGGCGAGGTTTGCATCAGCAGCGCTAATCGCAACTTTCGCGGGCGTATGGGGGAACGCGAGGCCGGTATTTACCTTGCCAGCCCTGCTGTCGTCGCAGCCAGCGCGGTTGCAGGTTACATCACCCACCCGGCCAGTATCCTCAAAGAAGCGCCAGAAGCGCCATCTGAGGCTGCATACAGCGAAGGGAAAACACAATGACCCAACACCGTGTCTGGAAATACGGCGATCATGTGAACACCGACGTGATCTTCCCCGGTCGCTATACCTACACGATCAGCCATGACCCTGCTGAACTCGCCGCGCACGCGCTGGAAGACCTTGACCCGGCCTTTGCTGCCAATGTCCAGTCGGGCGATGTCATCGCTGCCGGGCGCAACTGGGGCAGTGGCAGCAGCCGTGAACAGGCCGTCACCTGTCTGGTCGCGGCAGGGGTTCGCGCGGTTATCGCTGCGTCCTTCGCGCGCATCTATTACCGCAACGCGATCAACAACGGGCTGCTGGTCATCGAATGCCCGGCGGTCATACCATATCTGAACACGGGCGATGCGGTTGAGCTTGATGTGGAAAACGCGCGGCTGGTTTGCGCGGCAGGCAGCTTTCCCTTCCCGCGCCTGCCAGATTCCGTGCAGGGCATTGTGCAGGCAGGTGGGCTAATCAATTATCTGAAAACACAGAAGTGAGCGGTTGTCAGGCGAGCATCGCCGCCAGATGGGGGACACAGCCGGGATTATACGTGAACAGGTGGTGCAGCCTGTCGGCCAGCAGGCTTAAAATCAGGTCGTCATAATCGAGCGCGCACTCGCGCAGCCCGATAGAAATGACGCTGCCCGCGCCATCAACATGACGTTTTAAATCTGGCTTCGGGTTTGCCTCCAGCACGTGCAGCACGCCGTCTGCGTCGGCGCGTACATCAAGGCGGATGAGATAGCCCAGATTAAGTTCGCGGTAAAGCTGCCGCGCCATGTGCAGGAGTTGATCCTTAAGGGCGCGTTCGCTTTCGCTGATCGGGCGAATGCGGCTGTCGGTGATTGCCTTCACATCCATCGAGGTGAAAATCAGCTCGTAATCCTCCAGCGCGCGCTCAACGGCTGAAAAAGCAAAGGGCTGAGGCGATTCTATAAAGCGCCCCCCTGCCCCCATCACACCGCCGCAGACAGCAACACAAAACTCGCGCCCCGGCAGATATTTCTCGACCAGTACCGCGTTGTGTGTCGTCCTAAAAACATTTCTCGCCGCCTGCGCCACGTGTTCCGCAGACTCGACAACGGCGATATGGAGCGAGGCACGCCCGGAAACAGGCTTGACCACAAAGCGCCCTTGATAGTCGCCAAACGCAGCCCGGAAGCGCTCGTCCCGCACATCCAGTTCACCGCCCGAAGGATGCCACAGCAGATAGGGCGCGGTCTTGATGCCCAGTGATTGCAGCACTCGCTTAAAGCTGTACTTGTTATCCAGCAGCGCCGCGTCATGCGGGTTATGGCCGATATAAGGGATGCCCAGCATTTCCAAAGTCGCGGCGGCGTGCGCCACCGAGTTATACCCTTGCACACCAGCGGTATTCAACCATGCCAGATGAATGCCTTCATCTTTCAGGCGCTGCCCCAGATGCATATCTTCCGGCAGCAGCGTCACATGCTGAAAGCCATACTTACGCAGCACAGCGCAAATATCCTGCGCGACCGCCTGATAGCTTTTCCATGGACGCGGATTTACCGTGCGGTAGATCACAGAACCAGCAGCGTTTTTATCGCCACCATAAATCACCGCGATCCGCAGCCGTGATTGCAGCGTCCGCAGATAGCCGGGCATGTGCCGCAGGTCGTAGCAAAAGCGCTGGCTGCAAGTCACATAGGGCTTCTCGTTTTTCCTGATGCCGACCGTTCTGATGTGCAGCCCGGTCAACGGCAGTTGACGAATACCAATGGTCATGTGGGGACTTTACTTACAGGATAGAATGACTTAAACAGAATGATAGCACAGGCCGCAACTTAATAACGTGAAATATTCCTAAATTCGCCCGTAATTTTACGTTAAAGAAGGTTGGCTTTTAGAAATACGAAAGAGGGCGTAACGCCCTCTTTGCGCTTAGGTATGTATTTGGTGAGGTTAGAGCGAATACTGAATATCTACCAGCCGCCCGCTCTGTGCAGACTCGACAATCGCGTCACAAATGACCGCGTTCTTGTAACCATCTACAAAGTCCGCGCCGTAGGGGGCAACTTCTTTATTGTTGACAATCGCATCAAAGAAGTGGTGGAACTCGTGAACAAACGTATGCTCCCAACCGATGATATGGCCTGCAGGCCACCAGTTCGCCCAGTAGGGATGATGCGGTTCGGTCACTAAGACATTGGTGAAGCCCATCGTCTCCTTACGCCCGTCTGCCCAGTACACATCCAGTTCATTCAGGCGTTCCAGATTAAAGCGTATCGAGCCGTTTTCGGCGTTTATTTCCCACATATTGCCGTTGCGGTGGCCGTTGGCAAAGCGTGTCGCCTCAATCGTCCCCAGCGCGCCGTTTTCAAATTCCAGCAGCGCGGTAATTGCGTCGTCCACGTCTACCTTTGTGCGCCCGCCCTGGCCGTCTGGCCGCTCCTCGATGAAGGTCTTTGTCATCCCCATCACCTTGGTGGGTTCACCCACCAGGAAGCGCCCAATATCAAGGATATGCGAACCCAGATCGCCCAGCGAGCCACTGCCCGCGACCGCCTTGCTGAAACGCCATGTCATCGGGAATTCCGGGTCAATAATCCAGTCCTGAAGATAGACCGCGCGGAAGTGGAAGATGCGCCCTAACTGCCCGCTGGCGATCAGGTTACGCGCCAGCACGATGGCCGGGACGAAGCGATAGTTGTAAGCAACCATGTGCTTCACACCCGCCTTCTGCACCGCGTCCAGCATGGTTTTGGCTTCTTCTGCGGTACGTGCCAGCGGCTTCTCGCAGAAGACGTGCTTGCCCGCCTCGGCGGCGGCGATGCACGGCTCGGCGTGCGCGTCGTTTGGCCCGCCGTTATCGAAGACCTGAATATCAGGATTATTGATGAGATCACGCCAGTCGGTGTAGGCGTTCTCATAACCGTAACGCTTCGCCGCCTCTTCGACAGCGCTCTTGTTGCGCCCGGCGATACCCACCATGCGCGGAATAGCGACTGGTGGGTACATCATGTACGGAATGGTGCGGAAGGCGTTAGAATGCGCCTTGCCCATGAAGGCATAACCGAGCATCCCGATTCCCAGCGTCGGCGCGTCGCCCTCGGCCTGGGGACCCGCCATTGAAGTAAAGCCGCGTTCATCACTCATGTCATGCTCCTTATTCTGAGGCAAACGCCGCGTCAAAGGCCACGTTCGAAGGGCTGAAGTCGTTCTTGCGGACGAATTCTGCCGCCTCGGTCGCGCCGTATTCCCGATCCATACCGCTGTCTTCCCACTCCACCGACAGCGGCCCGGTGTAACCAACGCGGTTCAGCGCACGGATAATGCCTTCCAGATCAACATCGCCGTGTCCCGGTGACACAAAGTCCCAGCCCCGGCGGTAATCGCCAAACGCCAGATGCGAACCCAGAATGCTCGACTGCCCGGTCAGCCGCACCTTCGAGTCCTTGACGTGGACGTGATAGATGCGATCTGCGAAGCGGGTAATGAAATGCACCGGGTCGAACAATTGGTGGACAAAGTGGCTGGGGTCGAAGTTGAAGCCAAACGATGGGTGGTTATCCATCGCTTCCAGCGTCCGCTCGGCTGTGTAGATGTCGTAGGCAATCTCTGCCGGGTGACATTCCAGCCCAAACCGCACCCCGTTTTCCTGGAACACGTCCATGATCGGCTTCCACTGACCCGCGAACTCCTGAAAGCCGCGATCAATCATTTCCTGAGAAGTGGGCGGAAACGGATAGAGCAGATGCCACACCGGGCTGCCGGTGAAGCCGTTCACGACATTGACACCAAACAGCTTCGCCGCCTGGGCGGTGTTCTTCATTTCCTCGGCTGCGCGCGCCCGCACGCCATCCGGTTCACCATCCCCCCACAGGCGCGGCGGCAGAATGGCCTTGTGGCGCTCATCAATGATGGCATCGCTCACGCACTGGCCGACCAGATGGTTGCTGATGGCAAAGCATTTCAGACCGTGCTGCTCCAGAATATCCCAACGGCTTTTGACATAGCCATCGTCCGAGAGTGCTTTATCCACCTCAAAATGGTCGCCCCAGCAGGCCAGCTCCAGCCCGTCATATCCAAAACTCTTTGCTTTCTCGGCCAGTGTGGTCAGCGGTAAATCTGCCCACTGACCTGTAAAAAGCGTCACAGGTCTTGTCATCGTTCTCTTCCTTATAAACTGGATCGCTCACAGCGTCGTAAGTAAATACTCCCATTCGGGATTTCCTATGAAGTTTAGCAAATGTCCTGTGGGGCTGCCATTATTTGCAGCCCGTTAAGCCTGAGTAACCGAAAGTTCAGTCACGAACCCCTCTTGTCACCCATCAAATGAAACTTAAAGGCGGGTAGTATGGATTACAACTTGCATTATGCGTGTTTGTGCTGGTGCAGCATAAATAGCTCACATTGGTCACTACTACAGGTGTTATCGTCTGATTTTGAGAACCAAAGAAGGGATGTGAAATGATGAACCCGTATTTAAACCATCAAAAACGCCGCGCGAGGCTCTCACGAGTGATACAGTGGGGGGCGGTGCTGGTCACGGTCATGGTGGCGCTTCTGGCCGTTGTGGGGAACTACCAGGTCAGCGCTTCACAGGCTTACCAGATTGCACCCACTACCGACATCCTCTCCCCACAGACGCTCGACCGCCTCTCATGGGGCGCGGTGATTGCTGGCTCGGTGATCTCGCTCATCATCATGCTGGCGTTGAATCTGCTGGGCATCAGTCTGGGCGTGACCAGCATCAACCCTGCCTATGATGAAGACTCCGCCACCCCACAGGCGCTCGCCACAGGCGCGGCGGTTTGGGTCGGGTTCAGCACACTGGTGGCGCTGTTCGCTGGCGGGTGGCTCGCCGCGCGCTTCGCGGGCATCCCCGATAACCTTGATGGCCTGCTGCACGGCCTGCTGGTCTGGGGCGTGGTGATGCTCATCACGATGCTGCTGGTCTTCAGCGGCATAGGGCGCATCATCAGCGGCATGTCCACACTGGTCAATCAGGGGTTACACCTGGCCGGGCAGACCGCACAGGTCGCGGCGCGTGGCGCGGCGGGGGTCGCGCAGGCCACTGCAAACGTTGCCGCCACAACAGCACGCGGCGCTGCCCATGCCGCACAGGACGTTGCGCAGGGAGTGTCTGATGCCATGCCTACTGCTAGTGAAACGCAGATGGCGGTTAACCGCGCGGTGGAGAATATCCGTGCCGAAGCGGAACAACTGCTGCATGAAGCCGGGCTTGAGCCAGAGATGGTGCAAAGTGAAGTGCAGGCAGCAGGCGAGGAAGTCAAAGACGCGGTTCGCGCTGCCGCCAGCCACCCTGAACACGCAGACGACATCCTGTTCGACACGCTCAATCGTTTGCTGATGCGTACCCAGCAAACCACCAACGGCGTGGAACGGGATAAGGTCGTCAACATGCTGGTGCAGCGAACCCCGATGACCGAGGCGCAGGCACGCCAGACCATCCAGCGCTGGGAAGCGACGGTGAACCGCGCGCGGCAGCAGGGGCAGCGTGCCATCCGTGAGGCGCAGGAAAATCCCCAGCAAACCGCGCAGGAAGTGCAGCATCAGGCCGAGGAAATTCGTGATCAGGTAGAAGATACCGTAGACGACATGCGGATGAGCGCGGAGCAGACTGTTGAGAACGTGCGCCAGCAGGTGGACGATACCCGTCGTGACATTGAGCGCCGCGTGGAACAGGTGCGACAAGACGTAGAACACGGCGTTCGTGAAACCGCTCAGTCGGTCACGGATGCCATCGCAAAGGTGGCGGCGGCGCTCTTCGCAGCGATTGTGATCGGCGCGATTGCCGCCGGGCTGGGCGGGTTCATTGGCGCGCCGGAATCGGTGCCGGTGGCCGCGAATGTGCAGCCTGAAGTCGTGCCATCAGACCCGGTCGTTGTCACTCCGCAGCCTGTCACGCCAGAAGGTTAACCGCTTATACCCGCTATAAACAGGGCGGCCAGCAGGTCGCCCCTGTTATCCCCTTCATGTTGTTAGACCCAGTATTACAGTATCCAGTTTACCCATAGAACTATCGCCATGTGGGCGATGTTCAATCAAGCCCGGCGCGATAAGGTATGTACAGAAATGAACGATGCCTTGCGCGGAGCAGCAGCCCACGACCATGAAACGCAGAACATTACTCCCCTTCCCGGTACTCATGCTGGCACTGATGGTTATTCGCGTGGTCACCGCGCAGTTCGATTGCCCGCAACTGGCGCAGCGCGCGCTGGAGATGATGGACGATGCCTGTGCAGAAACAGGCCGTAACGAGGCTTGCTATGGTCATTTTCAGGTCGAGGCCAGCCCGTTAAACGGAGTGGACATCCAGTTTCACAATATCGGCGATGTCGAACAGATGGAGAATCTGGGGTCAATCAAGGTCTCTGGCTATGATGTGGCAAGCCAAATCTGGGGGGTCGCCTTGATGCGCTTGCAGGCCAGCCTGCCGCACACGCTCCCCGGCCAGAATGTCACGTTCCTGTTGATGGGAGATGTCGAAATCAGCAGCGCGCTGCGTCCCGAAAGCGGTGCCGCGCCGATGCAGGCGTTTTATCTAAAGACCGGGATCGGCAGTATGGGTTGTGAAGACGCGCCGCCTGATGGCCTGCTCATCCAAACGCCACGCGGCGCAGGGCAGGTGAGCTTTTCGGTCAACGGCGTGGATATGCACATCGGCTCCACCGTCTTTCTGGAAGCAGGACAGGCACAGACCATGCGGGTGACTACGCTTGAGGGCAGCGCCGCCGTAGAACACGACGCACAGACTTACCCGGTGCTGGCGGGAAGCCGCGCCGAGTACCTGCTTGGGGAAGATATGCAGCCGGTTCAGGCTCGTCCGGTCATTAGCACGTACCGGGGCGACCCTGCATTTAAGCTGGATGCGCTCCCCTTTCACGTGCTGGATGAAGCTGTGGAGCCTGATCAGGGCATGGACGGGCAGCAGTTACAAAGCCTGCTGGAACATTGGGAGGCGCACGGCACGGTCTGTATGCCGGGGATGGCCTGTGAAAACATTATCGCCGCGCTGGGCGGGGGCAAGTGCGCGCTGGATGTGAACGGCGCGGCCAACTGCCAGCCGCCGGGCAGCACCGGAGGATGGGAGGTAATCGCCACGCCAACACCGCTGATCACATCGGCGCAGCCAGCCATTCCCCATCCCACAACCATCCCTGTGCAGCACAACCCGCCGCCTGCTGAGGAACAGGTGCCAGCGCCGCCCCAACCCGTGATCGTCCCGACAGTCCCGCCGCCAGCGGTGGATACCCCTGAGCCACCACCGCCGCCGACCAGCGTTCCGCCGCCAGCCGAGGAAACGCCGCCGGACGAAAATACGCACCCAGGGGACTTCGGCTGTGAGCGCCCCGGCAATTACTGTAATGCACCGGGACACAACAAAGATAAAAACAGGGGCAAAGGAAAAGGCAGAGGTTAAAGCAGGCTTATCGCCTGAAGACCACCCTGCCTGCTACCATCGTGAGCGCGACATGACACTGCGCGTCCAGCAGCACGATGTCGGCATCCGCGCCTGCGGCCAGCGCCCCTTTGCGTCCGGTCAGATGCATGGCCTCGGCTGGCACCGCCGTCGCCATCGGCAGCGCCTCAGCTAATGTTAGCCCGGCAAAGGCCATCATGTTACGCAGCACCGCGTCCATGGTCGTGGTGCTGCCTGCCAGCGACCCGGTTGAAAGTCGCGCCACCCCTTCCTGCACCCGTACCCCCTGCCCGCCGAGGTCATACTCGCCATCGGGCAAGCCTGCCGCGCGCATGGCATCGGTAATTAAAATCGTGCGCGCGGTGCCTTTTGCCCGCGCCAGTATCTTGACCGCTGCCGGATGTGTGTGGACACCATCGCCGATAATCTGCGCGTAAATACGATCATCACTCAGCACCGCGCCGACTGTCCCCGGCTTGCGATGATGCAGGCCAAGCATCGCGCTGAAGGTGTGCGTCGCCTGCCGCAAACCAAGCGCTGCCGCCGCCTCAACTTCCTCGTAACTCGCGCCGGTATGGCCTGCGGCAAACTCGATCCCCCGTGCCAGCCCGGCGCGAATCAACTCGTGCGCGCCTTGCATCTCCGGCGCGAGCGTAATCAACCTGACCACGCCGCTTTCCAGCCAGTGGCGGTACTCGTCGGGATCGGCCAACCGCAGCACCGACGCAGGCTGTGCGCCGGGATAACCCGGATTGAGGTACGGCCCCTCGACATGCACCCCCAGGTGCTGCGCGCCGTCTTCCGGCTGCGGGCAGTTCGCCACATTGGTTATCGCCCGCCGGATGGCTTCTGCTGGGGCGCTCATGGTTGTCGGGTAGTAACCTGTCACACCATGCCGGGCGAAAAAACGCGCCATTGTGTGCAGCGCTTCCGGCGTAGCGTCCATCGTATCGGCACCGTCGCCGCCATGCACATGCACGTCAATAAACCCCGGCGCGACGGTCATGCCCGCCGCGTCTATCACCTCATCGCCGGGGCGCGCCGCCACATCTGCCGCAACAGCCGCGATCTTCCCGCCTTCCACGACCAGCGTTTGCCCGGTCAGCGCTTCGTACGGGGTCATCACCGTCCCGTTAACGAACACATGCCGCTGCTGTCCCCTATCCGGTTTGCTACTCATAATCCCCCTGCTTTCTGGCTGCTGCCCTTCACCCGGCACACTCTCCGCCTAATTATAGCCCGCTGAGGGAAGCAGCCCGATGCACTTTTCCTTCCGCCTTCGTCAGACTATCGCGCAGATCAAACCCTTGCCTGCTGCCATTCGCCCAGCCCAAGCCGCTGGATCAGCGCCGACAGCGCGACGTAAGCCTGCCCGACAATCGGCTGTCCATGCCCGAAAAGCAGGATGTCCGGCTGCAACGCGGCCAGCTTCTGCACCGACCGCCTGTTTTCGTCCATATCCGCCGTCAAAAAGGCAAGCGGCAGCGTCAGACGGTTGAACAGGTAAAGAACCGCATCCCCTGTAATCACCAGCCGCTGATCGGGCTGCCAGAATGAGACGTGACCGGGCGTATGGCCGGGGGTCGCTATCACCTGTAAGCCGCCCAAAATCGGCAGCACCTCGCCATCTTCCACTGTCCGGTTCACCTGTACGGGCTTGAGCATCGTCTGCGGCATGGACAGGCGACCGGGGCGAACCGCGACCGGCATTTCCCCCTGAATGGCAGGCTTATCCAGCGCATGACACCACACCTCCGCGCCCGTCGCCTGCTGCAACAGCGGCAGTGCCCCGGCGTGATCCGGGTGCGCGTGGGTCATCAGGATGCGCTTCACGTCTGCGGGCTGGTATCCGGCGGCCTTCAACTGAGCCAGAATTTTCTCCCCTGCGGGGGGGATACCCGTATCTACCAGCGTCAGGCCGTCATCATCTCGCAGTGCATAGACACGCCCTACGATCAGCCCTGTAAATGTAAACACGTTGCGGATAATTTCGCGCATTGTTGCTTTTTCCTTGATGTGAGTTATAAAATTAACGCTTCATCAAGTATTTTACAGGGATAATCCGACAACTTTGCATTGACTTCGGCGGGATAAATGCCGGAATCAAAAACCCCCTGATGCACAAGGGGGTGAGATAAATCCTCGCCTGTCTGGATGACTACGGCGCGGCGGCCAGATGTTCCGCTAACCGACGCGCTCGGCCTTTAAATCCAGCCAGTCCATCTCTTCCTGAGTCAGCTTGACCTCCATCGCCTGAATATTCAGGCGAATCTCTTCGGGGCTGCGCGGGGCCAACAGCGCGAAAATATTCAGCGGCTGGCTCAGCACGAAGGACACCGCGATCTGCGCCACAGTCAGCCCCTTCTCGCTGGCAAGCTGCTGCGCCCGGTCCAGCCGTTGGAAGTTGGCTTCGGAGCAATAGGCATCCACCACGATTCGGTCATCATAGGTGGTAAAGGAATCGAGGTTGTCGCGCGTAAAACGCCCAGAGAAGAACCCGCCCGCCATGCTCGACCACGTGAGCAGCGGCATCTGATTCTGCTGATACCACGCGCGTACCTCAGCATTACCCGGCCCGCTGATGGTGACGCACTCCGGCCACGGCTCTTTGATCTGGTCGGCAAGGCTCAGGTTCGGGCTGCTGGCGACGAACGGCTCCAGGCCATGTTCAGCAGCATAGGCGTTGGCCGCTTGAATGCGCTCGACTGTCCAGTTCGACGCGCCAAAAGCCCCTATCCGCCCCGCCCGCAGATGCTCATTCAGCACTTCGACAATCGGCCCCACAGGAAAGTCGGGATCGTCGCGGTGAAGCAGATACAGGTCAATGCAGTCGGTCTGGAAGCGCGCCAGCGAGTCATAAAGATCAGACGTGATGTCCCACGGTGTGACCCGGCGGCGGTCACGGTTTAAGTGCGCGCCCTTGCCAACAATCACCACCTTATCCCGCAGGTCGCGCTCGCGTATCCACTGGCCGACCGTGCGCTCATTGTCACCAGTGCCGTAGACGTGCGCGGTGTCGAAGGTCGTAATGCCCTGCTCGAACACCGCGTCCAGCAGCGCGAAAGACCACTCAAGGTCTTTAGAATTTATCATGGTCGTGCCGTGAATAATGCGCGAAACGGGTTTATTGACACCGGGGATAGTGCCGTATTCCATAATACCTAGTCCTCCATCGGATATTTTAAGCCCCACTGGGTGCGGATTTCGTCCAGCGTCTGCATGACGCTCAACGTTTCATCCAGCGGTGTCACCGCGCTCTCCTGCTTACCAGCACGCAGACACTCGCCCACTTCCATCGCTTCGTAATTATAGCCGTTGCCTTTAATCGGCATTTCGATCTCGCTCTTTTCCCGCCCATGCACTTCCAGCAGCATCCTTGTCGGCTGCCACCACGGAGCGTGAATCGTGATACGCCCCAGCGTGCCGTTAATCACGGCCACGTGCGGCGTACTGGTGCGGATAGCGGTGGATAACACGGCGATCTCGCCCTGCTCATAACCAAACAACATCGCTGCCTGTTCATCCACGCCTGTCTCGCCCAGGTGCGCCATGCTCATCACGCGGCTCGGCCTGCCGAGTACCATCGAGGCCAGCGACACCGGGTAAATGCCCACATCCAGCAGCGCCCCGCCGCCCAACGCCGGGTCGAACAGGCGGCTTTTGGGGTTAAACGCGGTGCGAAAGCCAAAATCCACCTCGACCAGCCGCACGTCACCAATCGCTCCATCGGCCAGCAGGTCGCGGATTTTGCCCATCAGCGGGAAATAACGCGACCACATGGCTTCCATCAGAAACAGATTTTTCTCGCGCGCCTTGTCAACCATTTGCTGCGCCTGCTGCGCGTTGATGGCAAACGGCTTCTCGCACAGCACGGCCTTGCCATGTTCCAGACACAGCAGCGTGTTCTCCATGTGCAGGCTGTGTGGTGTGGAGACATATACCGCGTCTACGTCGCTGTCGGCAGCCAGCGCTTCGTAAGTTGGATGACGGCGCGGCACGTCGAACATATCACCAAACTTATCCGCCGACTCCTGCGACCGCGACCCGACAGCGACCAGTTCAGCATCCGGCACGCTGGTCAGCCCACGCGCGAACTGCCGGGCAATGTTGCCTGTGCCGATGATGCCCCATCGTATTTTTTCCTGCATGACCCCTTCCCTCTTATGGCTCTCCAGTGCGCCGGAGTATAACGCGCCGGGCAGGGACTCGCATAAACCCGCATAGAGCCAAACAAAACGCCCCGGCAGCAGCCGAGGCGCTTTTTCACTGTAGATTATCGTTGGGCTAGTCGCCCATCGCCGGGGTTGGCGCTGTAGGCAGCGCGTCGGCATACGGGTTGTACTTCTGCTCCTGCTCCTCGCGGAACTGCTTGGTGTACAGGCGATAGTAATGCCCGCGCTGGCGCATCAGTTCACTGTGCGTCCCCATCTCGTCAATCTGCCCGTTTTTCAGCACGATAATGCGGTCTGCCCGCTTGATCGTGGAAAGGCGGTGCGCGATGACAAAGCTGGTGGAACGCTTCATCAGTTCTTCCATCCCGCGCTGGATGAGCGCCTCGGTCAGCGTGTCTACCGAGCTGGTCGCCTCGTCCATGATGAAGATTTCCGGCTTTGCCAGCACCGCCCGTGCCAGGCTGATGAGCTGCTTCTGGCCGACGGAGAGCATGTTACCGCCCTCGCCCACCTGCGCGTCGTAGCCGTTTTCCAGCGTCACGATGAAGTCATGCGCCCCGGCCAGCTTCGCCGCGTCCTCGATTTCGGCATCGGTCGCGTCCAGCCGCCCGTAACGGATGTTCTCCCGAATGGTGCCAGAGAACAGGTGCGGTGTTTGCAGCACCATCCCAATGCGCGACTGGATACCGTGCAGCGTGAAGTCCATATAGTCGCGCCCGCCGATGCGAATCTGGCCTTGCTTCGGCTCGTAGAAGCGGCAGATGAGGTTCACGATGGTGGACTTGCCCGCGCCTGTCGGCCCGACCAGCGCCACCGTCTCGCCCTGCTTCACGGTCAGCGAGAAATCGCGCAGCACGGGCTTTTCCGGCTCATAGTAGAACTGCACATGGTCGAACTCAATATCCCCCGCCAGCGTACCGGGGTCATACGCGCCTTCGCGGTTCACCACGTCCGGCTCGGCATCGGCCAGCGAGAAAGTGCGCTCTGCCGAGGCGATCGCCTGCTGCATGGAAGCATAGACGCGCGCGATGTCCTGAATCGGCCACAGCATAAAGGTTACATAAGCGACAAAGGCCTGAATGCCGCCGATGGTCATGCTGCCGGCCTGCATCTGGTAGCCGCCGTTGATGATAATCAGGCTCAGCGCCACCGCGCTGATAAGCTGCACCGAGGGCAGGAACAGCGCCGAAAGCCACGCCGCGCGGTAGGAGGCGTTGTACATATCGCGCGTCAGAACACCGAATTCTTCGAGGTTCTTCTCCTCGCGCCCCAACGCCTTGACCACACGCACGCCGGTGATGTTCTCGTTGTACTGCCCGGTGATCTTGCTGTTAATCTTGCGCGCCAGCCGAAACTGCACAATGATGCGCTGCTTGAACCAGAACGCGACCACGATCAGTATGGGGATCAGCGCGAACACGATCAGCGCCAACTGCCAGTTGATGGTCATCATGAACACCAGCGAGATGGTGATATTCATGATCGCCCACGTCACATCGAGCATCCCCCACGTCACCAGTTCAGCGATGCGCTCGGTGTCCGAGGTCAGGCGTGACATGATCCAGCCGACAGGTGTGCGGTCAAAGTACGAGAATGACAGGTTCTGCAGGTGATTGAACAGCCTTTTACGCAGGTCATACTGTACCTGATGCCCAAGCACCCCGGCGAAATAGATAAACAGGAACACCATCAGCGCGAAACCCGCCACCATAGCGATGTAGATGGTGATAATCCCGCTCAGCGCGTCGGCATTACCCGGCACAATCGCCTCGTCAATGATGCGCTTGGTCAGCAGGGTAAAGTAGGACTCCAGGAACGACACGATGCCGATTGCCACCATGAAGCCGGCGACGTAGCGCCAGTGTGGCCGTACCAGCCCGAGGATACGCGCCAGCGTCCTGCCGTTGAACTGACTGTTAAAATCTTCTTCCTCGAAGTATGCGTTAGACACTGGCAATTTCCCTTTCCAGCTCGTCTTCAATGCGCGCCTGCACGTCGTACACCTGACGGTAAATGCCCGGCTCCTGCATCAGTTCGTCATGCGTCCCGCGCTGGACAATGCGACCCTTATCCATCACCAGAATCAGGTCCGCCGTCATCAGGCTTTGAATACGATGCGCGATGATAAAAGTCGTGCGGTTCTGCATCAAGCGCCGCAGCGCCGACCGGATTTCCGCTTCCGTCTCGGTGTCCACCGACGAGGTGGAGTCGTCGAGGACGAGGATACTTGGGTTCTTCAGCAGCGTCCGCGCCAGCGCCACGCGCTGCTTCTGCCCGCCAGAGAGTGTCACCCCGCGCTCGCCCACCAGCGTGTTATAGCCCTGTGGGAAAGACTCGATGAAGTCGTGCGCGGCAGCCGCCCGCGCAGCAGCGAACACTTCCTCGTCGGTAGCATCGCGCCCCAGGCCGTAAGTGATGTTCTCCCGAATGGAGCGCGAGAACAGGAACGGCTCCTGCTCAATCTTGCCAATTTGCTGGCGCAGATAGCGGCGCGAATACTCGGTCAGTTCCCGCCCGTCAAGCATAATCCTGCCGGAGGTGTAATCATAGAAGCGCGGCAGCAGGTTAATCAGCGTCGTCTTGCCCGACCCGGTAGAGCCAAGCAGCGCGATGGTCTGCCCCGGCTCGCAGCGGAAACTGATGTCCCGCAGCACGGCTTCGCCACTTTCATACTCGAACCAGACCTGATCGAAGACCACTTCACCGCGCAGATTCGCCTGTGGGTGCAGGCCGTCGTCCAGCGGTTCACGGTCTTCGCGGATCATCTCGGTCACACGCCCGTAAGACACCAATCCGGTAGACATCTGCACGATTAACCGCCCCAACTCGCGCATCGGCCAGATGATGCGTGTCACCATGCCCGCGTAGGCGATGTACACGCCCACCGTGATCGTCCCGTCTATCGCCATCAACGCGCCAATCGTCAGCCCGGCCAGCATCTGGATAAAGCCGATGGTGTCCGACACAGGCCAGTAGTACGACATCATGACGAGCATCCTGCGCCCCAGCGAGAAGCGCTTGAAGTTCTCGGCATCGAACTTATCCATCTCGTACTGCTGGCGCGCGAAGGCTTTTACCACACGCACGCCGGACAGGTTCTCCTGCAGGGTGGTTGAAAGTACCGCGTCCTGCTCCTGAAAAGCCTGATAGACCTTCTCGATACGCTTGAAAAAGAAGAACGACATTGTGACCATGATCGGGATAGCGATGATCGAAAGCAGCGCCAACTGCACATTCAGAATCATGATCGCGGTAAAGTTAATCACGAACAGCGTGACAATACGCCCGACACCAATGGCCTGTTCGCCGTACACGCGGCGAATCGCGTCCACGTCTGAGGTCGAGCGCTGGATGAGTTCACCAGTCGCCATGCTGTCATGGTATGAAAAGTGCAGCCGCTGCACGTGGTCGAAGAGGTAGTTACGCAGCCGCAGCGCGATTCCCTCACCAGTCTGGGAAGCCAGCTTGCCGCTCTGGAAAGTGAAGAACCCCTCGACCAGCGCCAGCCCTACAAACGTCAGGGCGACGAGCAGGAAGACTTGCGAATCCCCGGTCTGGCCGATGAGTACGGTATCCACAAAGTAGGCCAGCAGCAGAAATGTTCCGGTCTTGGCAGCGGTTGCCAACGCCAGCGATACAACCGCCCCAACGTACTTCAGACGATAGCCTGTCAGCATCAGCCACAGGCCACGCAGACGATTCTCGGAAACTGTGTTTTTCAGATCATAGCTTAACGGTGACTGCAAAATAGATGTCCTCCTCTGCACAGGCCAGAGACGGGATGATTGAATGGCGAAACCTGATTATACTCGCACTCGGTTTGCGGTCTATAGACCAATTTGTTTACGCTGGCGTGAGTATATTTATTATCTACAGTTTTCTAAGGTTTTCAAGGGGTCAAAAAGAGCAAAAGCGGTATTAAGCATACCACGCACAAATGTGCTGGATAAGGGTTTGAATTAAGAACCGAGCAGCGTCCTGCTCAGCGTGGATAGTGCCGCTGAATGGTGGGAATCAGGTATTCTTCAAATGCCCGCTGCACGTCATAATCTGGCGACCAGCCCCAATCGCGCCGCGCCGCGCTGTCGTCAATATCGGCGGGCCAGCTATCCACGATGTTCTGGCGGCCTGCCGAAGGTTCGTAGGTGATCTGCGCCTGCGGGAATGACTGGCGGACAATGGCCTCGACATCAGCAGCGGACAGGCTGAAGCTGGTGACGTTATAGACCGCCTGCGTGAGTTGGTCGCGCGGCGCGTTGGACAGCGCCAGCAGCGCCTTAATTGCGTCCGGCATCGCCATAAACGGAATGCGGGTATCCGGGCGCACAAAGGCGGCATAGGGTTCGCCCTGCGCGGCAGCGTGGAGCATTTCAGGCGCGTAGTCGCTGGTGCCGCCGCTGGGCATGGTGAGCGCGCTGATAAGGCCGGGGAAGCGCACACTGCGAAAATCCACACCGTGCTGTTCCGGCTCTGCCGCTAACTGGCGGTAATGCGCGGCGTAGTAGCGCCCCAGATGCTCACAGTACAGCTTGTTGCAGCCGTACATCGTCGTCGGCATGGTGTACTGATCTTCTTTCAAGGCTGGCAGCCGTCCCTTGGTGTCCAGATCAGGCACGCCGTAGACCGCAATCGAGCTTGGGAAAATGAACTTCACAGGCTGCGCCCGCCAGCGTGCCTGCTCCACCGCCAGTTGCAGCAGGTTGATCGTCCCCTGCACGTTCACCCGGTGCGCCGCTGTTGGCCGAAACTCGGAATGGGTGGAAAGCAGCGCGGCGAGGTGATAAATCGCGTCTATCTCGTACTCGCTCATCAGGGTGTCGAGCAGCGACTCGTCCAGAATGTCGCCGACGATGGTGCTGTCCACCAGCGGCATCATTTTCTCGTCCAGCCCGCGAATATCCAGCACGACCACGTCTGGCGCGTCTGGCATGTTATGAAGCTGCTGAATCAGCCCATGCCCGACTTCGCCATTTGCGCCCGTAATCAGAATGACTTTTTGCCGCATCAAGCCGCCTGTCCTTTACTGTGCGTTTACCCTGCCGAATTTACGAAATCACGCCTAGCTGCTTACCGACCTTCTGGAACGCATCAAGCGCCTGCTCAAGATCGTCCTGACTGTGGGCTGCCGTATTCATCACACGAATGCGCGCCATCCCCTGCGGCACGGTGGGATAACCGATCGCCATCGCAAACACGCCGTTCTCGAACAGCGCCCGGCTGAACTGCTGCGCCAGCGGCGCTTCGCCCAGCATCACCGGGACAATGGGCGTGGCGCTGTGGCCGATGTCGAAGCCCATATTCGCCATTTCCTGCTTGAAGAACTCGGCATTGTTCCACAGGCGCGTTACCAGTTCGTCGCTGCTTTCCAGCATGTCCACCGCTTCCAGACAGGCCGCCGCGTCTGGGACAGTCATGGCGCTGGAAAACAGGAATGGCCGCCCGCGCTGCTTCAGCCAGTCCACAATCACCTGCTTGCCCGCCACGATGCCACCGACCACGCCGAACGCCTTGCTCATGGTGCCGACTTCAATGTCCACTTTGCCATGCAGATCGAAGTGATCCACAATACCACGACCGCCGCGCCCCAGCACGCCTTCGCCGTGCGCGTCGTCCACCATCAGCAGAATGTCATATTCCCGCGCCACCTCGTAAAGCTCTGGCAGCGGCGCAATGTCGCCATCCATGCTGAACACGCCATCAGTGATAATCAAGCGCCGCCCGTACTCGGTGGTTTCGGCGATCTTGTTACGCAGGTCATCCACGCTGTTATGTTCGTAAGCCACAATCTGCGCCCGGCTCAGGCGACAGCCATCAATAATGCTGGCGTGGTTCAGCCTGTCGGAGAAGATGACATCCCCCTTGCCAACTAACGCCGGGATGGTCGCCAGATTGGCCGCAAAGCCGCTTTGCAGCGTGACACACGCCTCCACGCCTTTAAACTCGGCCAGCCGTTTTTCAAGCTGTACGTGCAGGCTCATCGTCCCCGCGATGCTGCGTACCGCGCCGGGGCCGATGCCGTATTCGTCAATCGCGCGCTTGGCTGCCTCTTTCAGGCGCGGATGATTCGCCAGCCCCAGATAATTGTTGGCACAGAAGTTCAGCACTGGCTGACCATCCACCACAATCCGCCCGTCCATTGGGCTTTCGATCGTGCGGATCGTGTTGAATAAGCCCTGTGCTTTGAGTTCGGCCAGTTGGTCGGCCAGATAATCCGTTTTGCTATCCGTCGTGGCGCTCACTAAACGACCTCTTTTCAGCACATTAAACGTCTGGGAGCATTCTACACCGCTTATTGAAGCGGTGCTAAATCTCGATTATAGTCACTCGCTGGTTCTTTTGGCTGTGCTGAGAGAGTATCTTGCCATGAATTATCTGGAACACATTTTCCTCACTTATGTGCTGCCCATCATCGCGCTGTTCTCCATCGCATGGCTGGTACAGTTCTTTGCCCGCCGTCTGGTCAGCCGCTTTTTTGACCTCGCCGACTTCGCGCCGCAGCACATGCGCCCGCGCGAAGAACGCCAGCGCACACTCTACGACCTGTTGACGAGCGCGATCACGATCATCGCGTTTGTGGTTGCGCTGGTGCTGTCGCTCGGCCTGTTTATTGACACGACCACGCTGGTCTGGATGATCGGCCTGTTCAGCGCGGCCTTCGGCCTCGGCTCGCATCGGGTGATCGGGGACTTTTTCACAGGCATCAGCTTCATCTTTGAAGGCGCTTTCGACGTGGGTGAAAAGGTCGAGATTTCCGGCATAGAAGGCAACATCGAAAAGATTAACCTGCGAACCACGACGCTGCGCGCGCCGGGGGGCGAGCTTTACACCATCCCTAACGGCGAGATTCGCGTGATTCGTAACTTCAGCCGAGGGCGCTATAGCGCGCTGGATGTAACCCTCAAGATCGATTCCGACCATTTAAACCGGGCGATTCCGCTGCTGGAATCGCTGGGGACGGAAGCCATGTCCCGCCTGCCGAACCTGCTCGAACCCTGGCAGGTGATCGGGATTTCCGGCAGCATCGGCCAGCACGCACAGCTCACGCTGGTGACGAAAGCACGCTTCGGCACCGCTGCGGAGATGCGCCCGCGCCTGCTGGCGCTGGTGCATGAATGTCTGGCCGAGGCGGGCATCGCGCTCGTGGATTAAGCGTGTTCAATAGTGCCAATCGCCCACCCGGATGTGGGAATTTCCCCCGCGAATGTGTTATTTTAGGCGTTCACCCGCTTTGGTGAAGCCACGCAACTACAAGAGAGGGGAAAGCGACATGGAATATCGGAAATTTGGACGGACGGGCGTACCTGTCAGCATCCTTTGTCTGGGATGTATGAACTTCGGCGCGCAAACGCCTGACGACGAGTCCATGAACATTATTGACAGCGCGCTGGACAACGGCATCAACTTCCTCGACACGGCTAATGTTTACACACGGGGCAAGAGCGAAGAAGTCGTCGGGAAGGCGCTGAAGCGCAACGGCAAGCGCGCCCGCACGTTCCTCGCCACGAAAGTGCATGGCCGTATGGATGATGACGACATCCTCGCCGAAGGCAGTAACCGTCGCCATATCATCGAGCAGTGCGAGGCATCGCTGCGCCGCCTGCAAACCGATTACATTGACCTGTACCAGATTCACCGCCCGCGCTCCGACACGCCGATTGACGAAACGCTGCGCGCGCTGGACGACCTGATCCGCGCCGGGAAAGTGCGTTACATCGGCACAAGCAGCTTTCCGGCATGGGGCGTGCTGGAGTCGCTGTGGGTATCTAAGGAACTGGGCCTGAACCGCTTTGTCAGCGAGCAGCCGCCCTATCACCTGCTGGATCGCAGCATTGAGCGCGAACTCGTGCCGATGGCACAGACCTACGGCATCGCCATCATCCCGTGGTCGCCGCTGGCGCGCGGCTTCCTGACGGGCAAGTACAAACGCGGTGAGGATGTCCCCGGTGATTCGCGCTTTGCCCGCGACGGGGCTGGTTCTGGCGCGTTTGCCGAGCGCACAAGGCAGCACTTCAGCGACATGGCCTACAGCGTGCTGGACGTTGTGCAGGAACTGGCGCAGGAGAAGAACTGCACGCCCAGCCAGATCGCGCTGGCGTGGTGCGCGCAGCAGCCGGGCATCACCAGCCCGATCATTGGCCCGCGCACGATGGAGCAGTTTCTGGACAATCTGGGCGCGGTGAATGTCGAGATCACCGACGAAGACCGCGCCCGGCTGGATCGCGTGGCCGAGCCGGAACAGGCGATTGTCCCCTATTACACGGGCAAGATGATTAACTTCCGCGCGCCGGAGTATCGCTGGTAGGGCAAAGATCAGGGAGGGATTGGAAACCCTCCCCTGCAAAAACAGGTTTTGTGGCTCTGTGGTTCATCATCTCGGAGAAGCATCATGGCTAAGATTGGTTTGCAGTTGTACAGCATTAAAGAAGAAACTGCCGAAGATTTCTTCGGGACTCTGCGCCGTGTCGCGGAGATGGGCTACGACGGCGTGGAGTTTTATGGCTACTTCGACACACCCGCGCCGGAACTTAAAAAGCTGCTGCACGAGCTGAACCTCGCGCCAGCGGGGACGCATGTCGGGGTCAACGTCCTGCGCGACGGCCTCGCCAGCCAGATTGAATATGCACAGGCCATTGACTGCCCGGTACTGGTCTGCCCCGGCTTCAGGGTGGAAGGCGAACACACCTTCCATGAGATGGCCGCGCTGTTTAACCAGTCCGGCGCGGCCTGCAACGCCGCCGGGCTGCGCTTCCTTTATCACCTGCATGGACATGAGTACGTGCAGTATAACGGGAAAACAGGCATGGACATCCTCATCGAAGAGACCGACCCGGCGCTGGTGGGCTGGGAGCCGGATGTTTTCTGGATCGAAAACGCAGGCGTGAGCGCGGTTGAGTTTCTTCAGCAGCACGCCGGGCGCTGCCCTTACGTTCACCTGAAAGACACGAAAGACCGCACCGACTGGCACGATACCGAGATTGGCGATGGCGCGCTGGATATGCCGGGCATTGTGCAGGCTGCCAAAGCGGGCGGTGTGGAATGGTTCATTGTCGAGCAGGAAGCCTTTGACATGCCGCGACTGGACAGCGTAGCGATCAGCCTGCAGAACACGCGCCGCCTGACCGCCTGATCG
>CAZJSU010000006.1:70033-89734 GCA_964548765.1 uncultured Anaerolineaceae bacterium | reverse complement strand
CCCAGTTGAAGCCGTCCTGATCCTTGATGGCGGTGACTGCTGCCTGCTGTTCTTCAGAGTCGGGCGGGTAAGTCGCCAGCAGTTCCCAATCCACATCCTGATGCGTGGCTCGGTCTTCATTAATGGTAGCGATGTCGAACACGGGCAGCAGGTGAACATGGGTCAGCCCTGCCTCGGCCAGCGCCTGCAGGTGCTGCATACCGTCGGAGTCTAAATGCGTAAACGCGCGGAAGGTGCCGCGATCCGCCGCTGGTACGCTTTCATCCCGAATGCTGAAGTCGCGCAGGTGCAGTTCGTAAATCACGATGTCTTCTGGTGCGTCCAGCGCGGATTTCTGGTAGGTGAGCCAGTTCTCCGGCATCAGGCTTTCGTCATTCAGGTCAACGATCTGACTGCGGGCGCTGTTCAGCGAGAGGCTGAACGAGTAGGGGTCTGTCACCAGGTTGCGCTCGACCACCCCGGTAGAGGGGACGTAGACTTCTACTTCGTACAGGTAGAAGCTGTCTTTCCAGTCTGCCTCGCCCGTCACAGACCAGACTCCGGTGCTGTCATCGTATGCCATCAGATGTGTCGTGCTGCTGGTGGCCGGGTCGCTGCCCTCAAAGAGATGCAGTGTGACCGAATGCGCTGTAGGTGCCCACAGGCGCAGCGTCGGTATATCGTCATCAAACGTTACCCCTAACGGGCCTTCATAAGTGTAGAGGGCATCCAGCACGCCGGGGAATTGAATGGAGGTCGCGTCAATCAGATTGCCCTGATTGTCTGTCGCGGAAAGGGCGAACTGGCCGCTAAGAATGTCCGGCACGAGGTCGAGGTCTTCTTCGCTGATTTTGAGCGCGAAGTAATCTTCAAGATGCGGGAAGCGGGCGCGTATGTCGTCGGTCATGCCATCGCGGTCATAAGTGACGACGATAGAATCGCCGCCTTCGATGCCATCCTCGCCCAGCGTTAGCCCGCCTTCAGGCGCGTAGTGCAGTTCATAAACCGCCTGCGGGATGCGCCCGATGTTCCAGAGAAGGGTGTCTTCCGTGACCCAATGCGCCTTTGCGGTAAACAGATTGCCTGTAAGCTGTGAGGTATCCACCCCGCCGATGGTAATGGTCATCACCTTTGAGTTGGAATCCCAGATAAATTCCGTGACTGTACCATCTTCCAGCACCGAGAAGGCGATATTTGCGCCATCACGCGCGCCGTCTGCGCCGTAGTTCTCTGCCCAGCTTTGATTGATGGCGACTTTCGCCTCATAGCTGCCCGCCGCTAACTCCGAGGTAGCGAAGGTATAAATGCCGTCACCATCGGGGTCTTGCAGCCATGAGCGCAGGCAGTCCGGCTGCCAGTCATCCGGGCAGCCAATCTCGCTTTGGTAACTACCCGGTACATTAGCGACGATGGAATTCACGCTGTCCGTGACCCAGTGGGTATCCATGCTGTAGAAGAAGGTGACGGTGGTGTCCTCCTCCAGCACCAGCGGGATATTGGGGCCGTTTTGTTCGGCATTCGCGCCGTAGTTTACATCCCAACTGCCATTGAGCGCGACCTTGTACTCGTAACTTCCGGCGGGCAGGTCAAAGCTGGCACTCCAGAGGTCGTCGGTTTCGTCGTAAGTAAGCTGTGTCGCTTCGCATTCTGGCTGCCAGTCACCCGGACAGCCGAGCAGGGATTGAATCGTCCCCGCAATAGTGACCATCTCTGGCGCGTCAGCTTCCTGTGCCGAAGCGGTGACGAAGGAGAACGACAGGAGCAGGACAAGTGCAAGATAGTGTAAAAAGCGTAGTCTGTTTTTTCGCATCATAACCCTCTTTGTATGAATAACAGGTTTTTGAAACGATTGTTATTACAAACGGAATTATAACCATGAGCCGCTGCCGCCGCCCGTTCTTTAATGTGTGGCTCAGCCGTACCCGGTCTATACTGGTAAAAGTTATCATTCATTTGCGAGGTAGCCGATGTTAGCCATTGCACACGCCTGTGCCATCATGGGGTTAGACGGGCAGTTAGTGGAAGTACAGGTGGACTTTAACCCCCGTGCTGGTGTGCCTACTTTTTCCATTGTCGGCCTGCCAGACTCGGCAGTGCGCGAAAGCAAAGAGCGTGTGCGGGCAGCGATTAAAAATTCGGGGCTGCAATTTCCGAACAAGGGCTACGTGGTGAACCTGTCACCCGCCGACCTGCCCAAGCACGGCCCGGCTTATGATCTTGCGATTGCGATAGGCGTGCTGGCGGCGACCGATCAGGTGCCGCTGACTTCGCTGGAAGGCGCGATGTTCGTGGGGGAGCTGTCGCTGGATGGGCGCATCTGCCACGTGAGCGGCGTGATGGAAATGGCCTTTGCCGCTTATAAAGCAGGCTATGAAACGATTTATGTCCCGGTAGATGCCGCTGGTGAAGCCGCGCTGGTCACGGGGATTGCCGTTATTCCGGTCGAGACGCTTGGTCAGTTGGTCGAGCATCTTTACGGCCTGAACCCCGTCTCCCCGCACGTGAACCCGCCGCTGTCGCTGGATGAAGCGGCAGCGCTGCCCGATACGCTAGTGGACTTCGCCGACATCAAAGGGCAGGAATATGTAAAGCGGGCGCTGGAGATCGCCGCCGCCGGCAATCATAATGCGCTGCTCGTTGGCCCTCCTGGGGCGGGTAAGTCGCTGGCGGCGCGGGCGATGCCGGGTATTCTGCCGCGCCTGACGATGGAGGAAGCGCTGGAAGTGACGCGCATCTACTCCATCGCCGATAAGCTCCCCGGCGGCCAGCCCTTGATTCGCCTGCGGCCTTTCCGCGCGCCGCATCATACCATCAGTCAGGCCGGGCTGGTGGGCGGCGGCAGTATTCCGCGTCCGGGTGAGATCACGCTAGCTCATCGTGGCCTGCTCTTTCTTGATGAGGCCGTAGAATTTTCTGTCAAAACTTTAGAGGTGCTGCGCCAGCCTATCGAAGACAAGTTCGTGACCATCAGCCGGGCGCATGGAACGCTGACCTTCCCGGCGAATTTCCTGCTGGTGCTGGCGATGAACCCATGCCAGTGTGGTTATTTTGGCGATCCGGTAAGGCCGTGCAACTGTACGCCAACGATGATTACCCGCTATCAGGCCAAACTCTCCGGCCCGCTGCTGGATCGCATAGATATTCATGTGGATGTGCAGCGTGTAGATTACGACAAACTGATGGCGGCGGAACGCGGCGAGTCGTCGGCTTCGATACGGGAGCGGGTGGAACGGGCGCGCGCCCGGCAGCAGGCACGCTTTGCCCAGCAGCCGGGCATCATCGCAAACTCGGACATGAGGGCGGGGGATGTTCAGAAATTCTGTCAGCTTACAGCAGAGGCCAAGCAGTTGCTTGAGCTTTCGGTGCGGCGGATGCAGTTAAGCGCGCGGGCCTATCACCGGGTCATTAAGCTGAGCCGTACCATTGCCGATCTTGCAGACAGCGAGAAAATTGACGTGCCGCATGTGGCAGAGGCGATCCAGTACAGGCCGAGGCAGCAAACAGGCTGAGGCGGTGACTTGCTTAAAAAGCGGGTGTGATACTGGCAGGTATAACTGTAGTTTGCTACACTAAGGCGCGCCTTAAGCCACAATGCAAGGAGGGAACCGCACTATCTGAAGCAATAACCAGCAACACCCGAAAATTTTCTATTTGCGAAGAGAGGTTAGGACATGAGATCAAAGTTCATCACAAAAACACTTCTCGTGCTGCTTGTTATTTCCGCGCTTTCCGGGGCGCTCATCCCGGCTTCGGCACAGGATACCCCCGATTTGTCCATTGTATGGTTTGCCTGGCCGCCGTGCGACCTGCTGTCTTCATTGGTGCAGGACTATGAAGCGGCCAATGTGACGGTGAGCTGTGTTCCGCTTGGACAGTGGCACGACCAGATTTTCGCTGACTTTGCCGCTCAGGGCGGCGCAGACCTGCCGATTCTGGATAGTCAGTTTATGGGTGAGGCGGTGGCCGGGAACCACATCGTCAACCTGACCGAGTGGATGAACGAGAACCTGCCGCTGGACGACTATAACCAGACAGCACTAAGCTATTATGCTGAGGTGCCGGGCGGCAGCGGGCAGTTCTATTCCGTCCCCGTAATTACCGATACGCGGATGCTGGTCTATCGCAAAGACCTGTACGAGAATCCTGATGTGCAGGCCGCTTATCAGGAAGCGACAGGGAACGAACTGGCCGTGCCGACGACATGGAGTGAACTGCTGGCACAGGCACAGTTCTTTAAAGAGACTGACTTCATTGACAACGGCTTCGCCTCGCACTGGGTGAATGACGGCGATTTGGTGCAGACCGCCTGGAACCACGTTTTGTGGTCATTTGGCGGCGAGTTGTGGGACCCTGAGACGTACACTGTCGAAGGCGTGCTGAACAACGAAGCCGGGGTGCGCGCGGTAGAGTTTGCCAACCAACTGTTCCAGACAGCCCCGACGGGCGCGGCTGGCTTCAACTTTGACGATACCGTAAGCACGATTTGCAGCGGCGCGACCGCGATGATCGAAATCTGGTACGGCTTCGGCGGGGCGTTTACCAATGCCGAAACCTGCGAACAAGCGCCCAATCTGGGCTTTGCGGTGGTCCCCGGCGAAGATCAGCACTTCATCAGCCTCGGTGGGCAGGGCATGAGCATCAGCTCCTACTCGCCCAATCAGGAAGCCGCGCAGGATTTCCTCGCCTGGCTGCAATCTGACGAAGTGCAGACGCGCTGGGTCGAAGGGGGTGGTTTCTCCGGTCGCACCTCGATTCTGGAAAGCGACGCCTTCCTGAGCGCCGCGCCCTATAACCCGACCTTTGCCGAGGCGTTCCAGTATGTGAAGGACTTTTGGAACATCCCGGAATATAACCAACTGCTTTCTATTCAGGGTGAATATCTGAATCTGGCGATTTCCGGGCAGATGGATGCACAGGAAGCGCTGGACGCGATTGCTGAGGAGCAGCAGGAAGTGCTGGACGAAGCCTATCCTGACGGCCCACCGGCCTCCTGATTTGTCATAGGTGAAGGGCGGGTGAGAACCCGCCCTCTGCCCGATTTTGCCCGGAGTAGATGATGGCTGAAACCCCGTTGGCGCAGCACATGGCTGCCGCGCCCGATGCACGCGCAATCCGCCCGCGATTTAGCTGGTTTACCGATCGCTGGATTGCGATCTCTTTTCTCACGCCGACCATGCTGCTGCTGCTGTTTATCTCGATCTTTCCGCTGGTCTGGTCACTTTATCTGAGCTTTACCGACTGGTCGGTGATTACCGACGCGAATACCGCGCCGGAGTGGATTGGCACAGAGAATTATCTTGACCTGCTGACCGATAACCGCACATGGCAGCGCTTTGTGGTTACTGGGCAGTTCGTTGTCCCGGCGGTGACGATCCAGCTTGCGCTGGGTTTTGTGGCGGCCATGCTGCTGAACCGTAAGTTCAGTGGGCGTGGCCTGATTATGACCCTGATGCTCATCCCCATGATGCTTTCGCCTGTGGTGGTAGCGCTGTTCTGGCGTTTTATCATGCAGGGTGAAGGCGTGTTGAATTACTATGTGGTCAACGTTCTGGGCGCAGAACCTATTCTTTGGTTAACCGATCGCAATATGGCGCTGGTATCGCTGGTGCTGGTGGATGTGTGGATGTGGACACCGTTCATGATGCTCATTTCGCTGGCTGGGCTGTCTGCCGTGCCGAAGTATCTTTATGAAGCGGCTGCGGTAGACCGGGCCGGGGCATGGTTTCGCTTCCGGCACATTACGCTGCCAATGGTCGCGCCGCTGCTGCTGATCGCGGTGATCTTCCGCACGATGGACGCTTATAAACTATTCGATCAGGCCTTCGTGCTTTTTGGCGATGGGGGCGGGCCGGGGCGCGCCGCGCAAACCGTCTCGATGTACCTGTACGATGTCGCTTTCGGCAACTTTAAGACAGGCGAAGGCTCGGCATTGGGCTATATTATGCTGATTGTAATTATGGCACTGGCGAATCTGTTCATTCGCGCGCTGAACAGTATGAAGGCGGCTGAGTAAGGTTATGGCTGGACAAAGAGAAACACTTCTGCAAAAAATCGGCTTCTGGCTGGCTCTTGGGCTGGTCTTTTTCTTTTTCATGTTTCCGCTGTACTGGATCGCGGTTTCTTCCATTAAAACACGTGCTGATGTGGTGAGTCGTGTGCCGACATACATCCCGTTTGCCCAGTTCCAGCCCACGCTGGATAACTACACCTCGATCCTCTTTGGCACGACGATTGAGAGCGAAACAGGCGTGCGGGCCTCGGCAGACTTAAGCGCCTTCCGCGACCGGCTGGTAAACAGCGTGATTATCGCGGGCAGTTCAACGCTGCTGGCGGTGGGGCTGGGGACGCTGGCGGCGTATGCGGTGTCGCGCTTCCGTATTCGTGGCGAGAGCGACCTGATGTTTTTTATCCTCAGCACACGCATGTTACCGCCTGTCGTGGTGTTGATTCCGATCTTTCTGCTGTTCAGTAATTTACAGCTCAGAGATAGTTATTTTGGCATTATCCTGCTGTATACCACCGTCAACCTGCCGTTTGTGGTGTGGATGATGAAGGGCTTCTTCGATGAAATCCCGCTGGAGTACGAAGAAGCTGCCATGATTGATGGCTACTCGCGCTTAGAGGCGATCTGGAAGATCGTTATTCCAGAGGCGATTCCGGCGATGGCCGCGACGGCGGTATTCTCGGCGATTGTTTCGTGGAACGAATTCGTCTTCGCCAACCTGCTGAACCGGACATATGCCGCGACGGTGCCGCCCTGGCTGAACAGCATCATCGGCGTAGGCGCGGTGGAGTGGGGGCGGCTGGCGGCGGCCTCTGTGCTGTTCGTGCTGCCGATTGTGATCTTCACCTTCCTCGTGCGTAACTACCTGCTGCGCGGGGTAACGTTTGGGGCGGTGCGGCGCTGATGGCAGAAGTACGGCTTAAAAACGTGGTCAAACGCTTCGGCAGCCGCGATAACGGCGGCGTGGTGGCGGTGAATGACCTGAATCTGGATATTGCGGATGGCGAGTTTCTGGTGCTTCTGGGGCCGAGCGGCTGTGGCAAGACGACCACGCTGCGGATGGTCGCGGGGTTGGAAACGGCCAGTTCCGGCGAGATTTATATCGGTGATCGCAGCGTGAACGATCTCCCACCGGGGGAGCGGGACATCGCCTTTGTGTTCCAGTTTTATGCGCTGTATCCTCATTTGAGCGTGTGGGACAACATCTCTTTCCCCCTGCGGGCGCAGAATCTGTCGCGCACGGAAGTGGAGCAGCGCGTACAGCAGGTGGCGAAGCGGCTGCGGATTGAGCATATCCTCAAACGCCGCCCCAACCGCCTGCCGAGCGGGGAGCAGCAGCGGGTGGCGCTGGGGCGGGCGATGGTGCGCCAGCCACAGGTGTTCCTGATGGACGAGCCGCTGACCAACCTCGATGCCAGCCTGCGAACGGACATGCGGGTGGAACTGAAGCATCTACAGCAGGAACTCGGCACGACCATGCTCTACGTGACTCATGACCAGATTGAGGCGATGTCCATGAGCCATCGTATCGCTGTCATGAATCTGGGCGTGCTGCAGCAGGTAGATACGCCGCTGGAAATTTATAACAACCCCCAGACGTTGTTTGTGGCGAAGTTTATCGGCAGTCCACCGATGAATACGCTGGAATGCCGGGCAGAGGGAAATCAACTGCACGGGATAGAGTCCAGCTTTCACGTGACGCTTCAGGACGAATATGCCCACTGGCTGCGTAATACGCCGGAAGTGGTGTTCGGTATTCGGGCGGAAGACATACGTATGACCGATGCCGATGCCAGCGATGCCGAAGTGCGAGGTGTCGTCCGTATTCGAGAGCCGTTGGGTGATGAAACAGTGTATCGGGTAGATATGGATGATTATCATCTTGTGGTGAAAACACCGCCGCGCCAGGTGTTTAAACCGGGCGAAAATGTGGGCCTGGCCTTTAACCACCAGCGCATCCATTTGTTTGATCGGGCGACGGGGCGGGTGGTGTAGACATGGCTAGTCTGGATATTCAGAACCTTTCCAAATATTTTGGCCGCAAAAAGGCGCTCAGTGATATTTCGCTATCTGTGAAGGATGGCGAGTTTCTGGTGCTGCTGGGGCCGACAGGCGCGGGCAAAACCACGACGCTGCGCTGTGTGGCCGGGCTGGAAAAGCCTGACGCGGGCGAAATCCTGATGGGCGGGCAGCCGACTGCTGGCCTCACACCCGCCGAGCGCGATGTCGCGTTTGTGTTCCAGAGTTACGCCCTGTACCCGCGTAAAACCGTTTTCCAGAACATGGCTTTTCCGCTGGAAGCGCGAAAGCTGAGCAAGGCGGAAATCGAAAACCGGGTGAGAAGTGTCGCTAAGCTTCTGGCGATTGACAAACTTCTGGATCGTCGCCCTGCGGAACTCTCCGGCGGCCAGCAGCAGCGGGTAGCGCTGGGGCGGGCGATGGTGCGCCAGCCGCGCCTGTTTCTGATGGACGAACCGCTGACCAACCTCGATTTTATGCTGCGCGTGGAGATGCGCGCGGAACTGAAGCGGCTGCAAAACGAACTGGCAGCGACGTTTTTTTACGTTACCAACGATCAGGTTGAGGCGATGTCCATCGCTGACCGCATCGCTATTCTCAACGAAGGGGTCTTGCAGCAGGTGGATACCCCAGAGACGATTTATGACCAGCCGGTGAATATCTTTGTGGCGGCCTTTGTTGGCAGCCCAAGGATGAACTTTCTGGAATGCCGGGTGGAAGTGGGAGAGCGTATGGTGGTGGGCAGTGGCTGGCAAATGCCGCTGAATGCGCGCCAGCTTGAACACCTGAGCAGCCGTATGAACGGGAACGCGCTCATCTTCGGCATTCGCCCGGAAGATATTGATGTCACCCCCGGCCACACAGCAGACGCTAATCTGGCGGAAATCTACGTGGTGGAGCCACTTGGCGATCGTACCATTGTGGACTTGTACATAGGCGGCGAGACGGTCAAGGTGAAAGCGGCTTCCGACTTCACCGCGCGCAGCGGCGACAGCCTGAACGTGACCTTTGACCCCGAGCGCATCCACATCTTCGATAAACATACTGGCGAAACGCTGTTATAGGAGTGCCT
Source organism: uncultured Anaerolineaceae bacterium (assembly GCA_964548765.1). Lineage (GTDB taxonomy): Bacteria > Chloroflexota > Anaerolineae > Aggregatilineales > Phototrophicaceae > JAIOHN01. The sequence goes on along the minus strand of CAZJSU010000006.1, from coordinate 80,660 downwards.
GATGCGCCGACGCGGATACCGGATTGTGGAATACAGCATTATCGCGGCCATGCTGCTGGGGACGATCGGCATGTTCCAGCCGTGGCAGATTGAACTGTATCATTACGGATTCCTGCTGCTGCTGTTCTCCACGCTGGCCTTTATCATTATCTCGCATATCCCGATGCCACAGGAAGACAAATAGATGATAAGTGGGCGGGGTTCAACCCCGCCCCTGTAATTGTAGACGACCAAGCGCGTGCGCCAGCACGCTAATCGCACGTAGGTATTCGTCCAGATCAATGTGTTCATCCGGTGTATGGTCAAGCGCTGAGTCGCCGGGGCCGTAGGCCAGAATCGGGCAGTTCCAGACCGGACCCACCACGTTCATATCCGCCGTTCCCGTCTTGTAAAGAAAACGTGGTTGGCCGCCATGCGTGCGGATCGCGCCACGCAGCGCCCGGCTGAGAACGGTGTCGCGCTCTGTGGCAAATGCGCGTTCCTGCCCATAGGCGCGAACCACCGCGCCATCCTGCGGTGGCAGCGCGGCGATTATCGCCTCTGGGCTCGCCCCCGGCGGCAGACGAAAACCGATCGTCATACGGGCTTGGCCGTAAGCGCCATCCTGCCCGGTGTTGATCTCTCGCAGGGAAGGATCAAGCTGCTCGAAGAGCGTGGTACGCCCACTGTTGAACTGGGCGGCGTATGCGCGTACCGCGTCCCAATAGGCGATGGCCTGCTCTGCCGGGCTAAGGGTCGTCCCTGCGCTGTGCGCCAGCGCGCCCGTCCACGACCAGTCGAGCAGCAGGCGGCCTTTATAACCCATCGTGATGCGGTCCCAATGTGACGGTTCGCCAATGACGCAGGCTTTCGGCTGAAACTGTGTTATGGCATGGCGCGCGCCCTTGCTGGTGGCGGCTTCTTCTTCTACCGCGCCAATGACGATGACGCGCGTGTTTTCTGGCAGCGTGGCACGCAGCGCGGCGACCGCAAAGGTGCATAACGGGCCTTTGGCATCCACCGCGCCGCGCCCGTAGAGCAGCCGCCCCTCCCGGCGAACGGGTGGCTGGCCGGGGAAGGTGTCTATATGACCGAGCAGCACGATGTCGTTCTCTCCGCTGCCGATGATGCCCACCGCGTTTCCGGCCTCGTCTATATAAGCCTGTGGGTAGCCGTGCGCGCGCATCCAGCCCACCAGCCGCCGCGCCGCCGCGCTTTCCTGATGTGAAGGGCTGGGGGTGGCGACCAGATCATGCAGCAGTTGTTCGGCGGCGGTGTCGCTAATGACATGCGCTGTATGTGGCGCTCTGGCAGGCGAGTTATTCATCGAGCGCCTCCTGAACAGCGCTCAGGATACGGTGCAGTTCGTCATGTGTAATCACCAGCGGCGGCAGCAGGCGCAGCACGTTCAGCCCGGCAGGCAGCGCCAGTACGCCGAGTTCCTGCAAGCGCTTCAGCACCGGGGTCACGCGCCCACGCAGCTCCAGCCCAATCATCAACCCTTGCCCGCGCACGTCGCGCACCTGTGGATGATGGCGCGCACGCAGTTCGTCCAGCAGCCTCGCGCCCAACGCCGCCGCGCGTTCTGGCAGGCGCTCATCGCGCAGGGTGGTCAGCGTGGCGATAGCGGCGGCACAGGCCAGCGGATTGCCGCCGAATGTGCTGCCATGCGACCCACCGGGGATAGTGCCAAGCGCGGCCCGCCAGCACACCACGCCCATCGGCAGGCCGCCCGCGATCCCTTTGCCGAGCGCGATGATGTCTGGCAGAATGCCTGCCTGCTGGAAGGCGAACCAGTATCCCGTGCGCCCCAGCCCGGCCTGAATCTCGTCCACGATGAGCAGCGCGCCGCGTTCATCGCAAAGCTGGCGCAGCCCACGCAGAAAGCCTGAGTCAGCGGGGTAAACGCCGCCTTCGCCCTGCATCGCCTCGACCACCACAGCGGCGGTATCCTGCGTAATGGCCTCGTCTGCCGCCGTCAGGTCATTGTAAGCGATATGGGTGATACTGTTGGGTGTCAGAGCGGCAAACGGCTGGCGATATTTGGGGTTCCACGTCAGCCCCAACGCGCCAAGTGTGCGACCATGAAAGCCACGTTTGGCGGCCACGATGCCGCTGCGCCCGGTGAGCAGGGCGGCGACCTTCAACGCGCCTTCGATGGCTTCCGCGCCGCTGTTGCACAGGAAAAAGCGGTTGAGGTCGCCGGGGGTGATGGCTGACAGCAGGTGGTAGAGTTCGGCACGGCGGTCGTTGTAAAAAATCTCCGGGCAAGTGATGAGCGTCGCCGCCTGCTGGCTAACTGCCTGCACGATGGCCGGGTGGCTGTGGCCTAGCAGCGCCACCCCCTGCCCGCTGGTGGCATCAATATAGGCGTTCCCGGCTTCATCCCAGACCATGCAGCCGCCGCCGCGCACCAGTGCCAACGGGCGTTTGGGATATGCGCCAGAGGTGTGCGCGTCCTCGATGGTGGTAAATGTCGCGTAGTCAATCATCTGCTGATAACCGTCCCCGCGCCCGCCAGCGCCTGCTGGATGGGCTGGCTTGTGCGTCCGTCCCCGATAATCACGCGGCGCACCCCGCCCGCCAGTGCTTCGCCAGCGCCCAGCACCTTGCGTTTCATGCGCCCCTGCGCCCATTCCATCGCGCTTTCAAGCTGCGCTGCGCTAACCTGATGCACAAAGCTGTTTTCGTCGCCAAAGCTGCGGTACAGACCGCGCACGTTGCTGAGGATAACCAGTTCTGCCGCCCCCAGCGCCACCGCTACCGCCGCTGCCGCGCGATCACCATCTACGTTGAGCAGGCCATCGGCGCTCGCTGCCATCGGTGCTATCACAGGCGTACAGCCCTGTTCCAGCAGTTCCAGCAGGCAGGCGCTGTCCACACCGCTGATCGAGCCGCTGTAATCATCCCGGATGATCCGCACCCGTCCATCCACAACCGCGCGAATGGCGCTCTTGCGTTCGCCGTGAAGCAGCGTCTGATCCCCGCACAGGCCAAGCGTGTTGACTCCAAGCCTGCTCAGGCGTTCCACCAGTTCACGATTGGCGCTTTCGGCGGCCTGCACATAGACGGCGCGGGTTTGCAGGTTGGTGTAGCGTGAGCTATGCCCGGTGGGGGCGGTGATCGTGCGGACTGGAATGCCCGCCTCGGCGCACATCTGATTCGCCCGATCACTTACGCCATGCACAACCACCAGCGGACGATTTCGCGCCAGCCCGGCCAGATCATCACAGCTTGCCGCGATATCCAGCCCTGCGCCGCCGCCGAGCTTCACCACCAGAATGTTTTCAACTGCGAGTGCTGTATTCAGCATGTTTTATTTTCTTTCGTGATGCGTGATAGATAATGTTTATGGATAAATGCCGGGGAAGGTCAGCCCGGCGCATTCATCAAACCCCTGCATAAGGTTCATGCACTGCACGGCAGTCCCCGCCGCGCCTTTGCCGAGATTATCAAGCGCGGCGATCACCACCAGATGCTGGCCGTCTGCGTCCATCTCGAAGCCGATGTCACAGTAATTTGTGCCGGCGACGATGCGCGGTTCTGGGAAGCGATGCAGGCCGCTTTTGCCGCTGACGAGGCGGATGAACGGCTCATTTTTGTACACACTGCGATAGAGCTTCCAGATGTCTTTTTCCGCCTGCTGCTGATTCAGGCGGCAGTGTGCCAGCAGATGCACCCCGCGCACCATTTCAATCGCGGTGACGGAGAAGCGCAGGGGAACCTCTGCCCCAAGCATCATCTGAACTTCGGCCATGTGGCGGTGTCCGGTTGGGCTGTAGGTGCGTACCGCGCCGCTGCGTATCGGGTGATGTGACCCGGCGTTGGACTGGTTGCCGCCTTCTGAGGAACCGACCTTGAGTTCGGCACAGGCGTTTGCCAGCAGCCCGGCCTGCACCAGCGGCCACAGCGCGAGATTGATGGTCGTTGCGTTGCAGCCAACGCCGCTGGCATAGGACGCGCCGCGCAGTTGGTCACGGGTGCGCTCTGGCAGGCCGTAGACGAAACGCGCGAGCCAGCCTGGGGCCGGGTGCGCTTCGCCATACCAATGCTGGTAATCTGCCGGGTCGCCCAGTCGGAAATCGGCGGACAGGTCTATGAGCGTGGGGGCAAGCGCCGTGTACCGTTCAATATCGCGGGCGACGGTCCCGTGTGGCAGCGCGAGGAACAGCGCATCACAGGGTTGCAGCGCGTCGGGATGGATAAACTGTAATTGCGTCACCCCGCGCAGGTTAGGATGCACAGTGTAGATATATTTTCCCGCTTCGCTGCGGCTGGTAATCTGTGTCACTTCGACATGGGGATGAAACAGCAGCAGGCGCAGCAGTTCGCCGCCTGTGTAGCCGCTGCCGCCAACAATACCGACTCGGATCACGCTGTTACCCTCACCTGACTGAGCGTGTAGCTGACCACTTCGCTGGCGATGTCTACCCCGGTCGGCGTGCTGCTGTTGCGAAACTCCATCGTATGGTTAATCTCGTTCACCAGCAGGCGGCCATCTTCGTCTTCCAGCAGGTCTATCGCCAGAATGCCCCCGCCTACCGCCTGTGCCGCGCGGGTGCAGAGGTCATCCAGTGCTGGTGTCACCGGGCAGTTAGAAGCCTGACCGCCGCGCGCGGTGTTGGTGATCCAGTGCGGAGAGGCGCGGTAGATGGCGCAGATCGTGCGGTCGCCTATTACAAAGGCGCGAATGTCACGCCCCGGCTTATTGACGTATTCCTGCGCGTAGTAAACATGGTGTTGATAGTCGCCAAGAGTCTGACGGTGTTCGATGATCGTCTCCGCTGCTTCCGGGCTGCTCACGCGCGCCAGCAGCCGTCCCCATGAACCCGTGACAGGCTTCAGCACGGCGGGATAACCTAAATCAGACAGCGCGGTCAGGGCGGTGTCGGGGTCGAAGGCGGCGCGGGTTGTGGGTTGTGGGATGCCCGCCTGCGCCAGCGCGATAGCGGTACGCAGCTTGTCGGCACAGATGGCGGCGGTGTCGTAGCGGTTGACCGTCGTGATGCCCCAACTGTTGAGCAGCGCCAGCGCGTACAGCCCGCGTGATGTGCTGACCGCGCGCTCCACGATCACGTCATAAGCGCTCCACGCGATGCCGGAAGGGGCGGGCTGTTCCGCGCCGCGCGTGATCTCGAAGTTGAGGTCACGGTCAAGCAGAATATCCGGCTGGATACCATGCTGCTCGAAGGCGCTGATGAGCAGCTTTTCCTCGGCGCGGATGTGGGTGATGAGGATGCCGACGCGCATGAGTTACTCTCCCCAGTCTTCTTCGACTTCGGGCGCGAGGTCGAGTTCCAGCGGGTCAAGGCTGATAATTTCCAGTTCCACGCCGCAGTCGGGGCAGGAGATCAGTTCGTTCTCCATCGCGTCAGCAGGCAGCGTGATGTCGGCATCGCATTCGGGGCAGGTGGTGTTCATGTGAAATGGCTCCTTTAAGTGGTGTGATGGTACGATCATGAAATAAAAACGCCGCCCAGATCAGTCTGGACGGCGGCGATTCACTCGGTAACAGGGCGCGGCGCAGCTATCCAGACCTTGCGGTCGGCTTCTTGACCTGCTTCTGCTTCTTGTCGCTGGCGCTTACGAAAAACATGATTACCCCGTATTCAATCAAAAAAACCTGCCGAGTGTTTCGGGCAGGTTTGTCTGCGTACCTGATATGCTTTATGCAGCAAAAAAGCCCGAACAGTTATTTCTGCTTGGTCTTCTTCGCCTTCTTCATAAAGATAATTGAGATGATAATGTCAGCCATTGGATTATATCTTCGCTGATGAATACCGCACTACGATAACCGATTCCAACGGATGACGCTATAGGCACTTTGTCCGAATTTATTTGTGTAAGGTTTAAAGCTGCTCGCTGTTCAAACGGCGTTCGATCAACTGCTCGTACAGCAGCAGTGTTTCCTGCATCTCTTCCTCGATGGTCTTGACTGTTGGAATACCTGCCTTGAGGCGGGGCAGCAGGCCGTTGTCTGTTTTGACGCGCTGAATCTGCGCGGCGAGGCTGTCGGCGCTGTTCAGGTCGAAAAGCAGGCCGCTTTTATCACGCTGGACAAGCTCTGCCATGCCACCCAGCCCGGTTGCAATCACGGGTAAGCCCATCTCGTAAGCCTCAAGAATGACGTTGGGGCTGTTTTCGTACCACCGCGAGGGGACAACCAGCATGTCCAGCGCTGAAAGCACATCCCAGACTTTGGCCCCGGTATACGATCCGTTCCAGCGGATGGTCGGGTAAGGGGCGGAGCGCGCTTTCAGTTGCGAGGTGTACTCTGGCTCCTGCGATTCTGACCCCCACAAATCCAGACTGATCTGGTGGCCTTCGCCCAGCAGCTTGATCACAGCATCAACCAGCAGGTCAACGCCCTTGTGAAAGGCGATCTGGCCGATATACCCCAGACGCAGGCTGTTCTCATCTGCCACTTTTGGTGCAGGTTTATTCGCCTTGGGCGTAGCCAGTCCCTGCCGCAAAAACACATAGTTGCGGGTATCGAAGCCGAATTCGCCGAATTTGCTGATTAAGAACTGCGACGGGCAGATCACCATATCAGTTGCGTTCAGGGCATCGTGCAAAACCGTGCGTCTGGTGGTGATCCTGTCGGCTGTCTGCTGGACTTCAGGGGCGCGTTGCAGCACAGACCATGCGGCATCCATGACCCCCGGCATCAGGCGGGCGGGCAGGCGATAGCGGCGTTTCTCCTCCATCACGCAGCGGGCGCACTTTAAGTCGCTCTCTGGCCCGCTGCAAACCGTGCCAGTGGGCTGAATTAAATTCAGCCGGGTACACATAAACCAGTATTCCGTTAAGGTGATGACGACGGGCAAAGCACGGGCTTTCGCGGCGTGGATGATCTGCCCGCCGAGCAAATATCCGCTGACGATATGCACAAGGTCGAACTGCTTTCCTGCCAGAAATTCGCTGAAGGCAGCGCCAATCTGAGGGTTGTCGTACAGATTCCTGAAGGGATCAGGGCTGTCGTTGACATCATAGTACACGCGGTGAACCGGGTAGTCATTCTGAATGGTGGTCTTCACCTGAAAACCGGGCTGGCTGACATCCTCAACCGCAAAGACCTCGACCTCGTGCTGATTCTTTGAAAACCAGTTTGCCATGCGCTCGGCGCGCCGCTCTGCACCGCCGGAGTGGGTAGGGGGGAAACCATGTGCTGCGATCAGAATTCGCATGAATTTATCCTTGTGTGCCTGGGGCGGGAACAAGACGCAAGCGCCGGCTAAACAGGTTGATGATCTGGCTGCGTTCGGACGGCGTGAACGCGCCCGAAACCCAGATCAAAGCCGCGTAGACCACAGCACTAATGGGAATGACGACCAAAAAGCTGAAGTCTTGCAGCAGATAGACCACGACTCCCATGATTGCCGCCGCCGCAGCGACCCGCAGCAGGCGCTTGAGTTGCAGCCCGCTGCCGAATTCCCTTCTGAATAACCCGTAGAACAGGATCGCCCGGAATGCGTCGGTCAGCAGGGTGGCGAAGCAGGCCCCGATAATGCCCATCGTTGGTACCATTATCGCGTTCAGCACCACGTTCAGCAGCCCGGTGCCGACAGTGATACGTACCGTGCTTCCTTCCCGTTTAATAGAAGTCGTCATGTTGCCACAGAAGCCCGCGTACATCACAATCGGCATGTCCCAGACGAGGATGGCAAAGGCGACTGCTGCCGGGAGCAGTTCCGGGTAAAGGAAGCCGATGATCTGGTTGGAAAGCAGCGAACCGCCGATGGCGATGGGCAGGCCGATCATCATCATGAAGCGCACCGCCGTGTAATACCAGGGCTTCACTGCATCGGGGTTGGTGGCGTGTTCGCGGGCGAGTGACGGCATAATCGCGTCGTTAAACGCCCTTGAGATAGTCAGAATGGTCAGGGTCAGGTGATAAGCGGCGTTGTACCAGCCGACGACTTCGGCATCGTGATACTGGCTGAGAAAAATCGTATCTACCTGAAAGGCGAAAGACAGCGATAGCTGGATGATGCCAAAGGGAAGCCCGGCGCGGATAGTCTGCCACCATAAATCGCGGTTGATTCGAAACCGGGGCGGGGTAAGCTGGTTGCGGCGTATGGCGCGGTAATGCAGCACGATGATGATCGGCAGCACAATGACCTGTGCCATTACCAGCCAGATAAAGCCTAGCCCGGCGAACAGGAAAAGCGCGCTGAAGATCATAATCAGCACCTGCCACACTGTCCACAGGACAGAGGTGACATCCAGCCGCTCATGCCCGACGAGGATGCTCACCATAGGTTGCAGCAGCGCCTGAAAGAAGTAGGTGGTGGTGTATAACCCGATGGCGAACACAATCTCGCCGGGATAACCCGCCAGAACCGCGCCCCCGGTGGTGATGATGGACGAGACCACCGCGAAGATAAAACGCAGAACAACGGTGTCCCAGAATAACTGTTCAGCCTTACTTCGGTCACGGGCGATTTCCCGGCTCAGATACTGGCTGATGCCGAGATCGCCTAAAACGGAAAAAAGACCCGCCCATGCGATGGCGATGGAATACTGACCGAAATGTTCAGCGCCTAACGCGCGGACGACCAGCACGTTAAAAGCGAAGCTGGCGATCTTGAGCGCGAACTGCGAGCCGACCCCGAAAAGGGTATTACGCGCGATTATCCGGCTGGTTTTTGGCTGTTTGGCTGTTTCCGACATAAATCCCTCCACTCGATAGCACCAGCATAACCCCAAAACCTAAACTGAAAATTGCTGACTTTGGGTGCTTTGCTGCGCGGTCACAATGGTTTTGGCCGATAAGCGCTAGGGGAATGTAAGGTCTGGCACGTGCCGCGAAAGCTATCTTGACATGAACAGTCAGCGGCCTTTATAATCCTTGCTACCCCGATAGACCTCTCTACCGGGTTTTTCTTATGACTTTGCATAGAGTGAGTAGGAGCAAGTCTCGTGGGTCCGCTGCCAAAACGGAAAGTCTCTCGCAGCCGCCGCAATCGCCGTCGGGCGCATGATGCCCTGTCGCTGAATCATCTGGTCCCTTGCGAAAGCTGCGGTGAATATCATGTTTCGCATCGTGTTTGCCCCAAATGCGGCACGTATAAAGGTGAAACAGTTGTCGAAGTTGACGGTAACTAAACGCTCAACGGCGAGGTGGTAAAGCCACACTTATTCTGAAGTAGGTGTGGCTTTTTTGATTTCTTTTTACTTTGCGTTATGCTCTCGCTAGATTAATTGCATCATTACATTGTCAAGGGCTTGTACCGTGGAATGGTCACAAAGCGCTTTTATCTTTCCCGGCCAGGCATCACAGGAAGTGGGCATGGGGAAGGATATTGCCACGCAGTATCCCGCTGCCCGCGAAGTCTTTGAGCAGGCAGACGCTGTTCTGGGTTTTGCCTTATCCGAATTATGCTTTGAAGGCCCACAGGCGGCGCTGGACGATACCATTAACACACAGCCAGCGTTGTTCACCTGTGGGATTGCGACACTGCGTGCCTTGCAGTCGTTACACCCTGAGGCGCGGCCTGCGATGGTCGCCGGGCATAGTCTGGGGGAGCTTACCGCGCTGGCGGCGGCGGATGCGCTATCGTTTGAAGACGGGCTGCGTCTGGTTCGGGAGCGCGGTCGCCTGATGAAAGAGGCAGGGGAGCGCAACCCCGGCGCGATGGCCGCGATTCTTGGCCTGGAGAACGATGTGGTGCAGCAGCTATGCCAGCAGGCCAGCGAGGAAACGGGCAGCGTCGTGGTGCTGGCAAACGATAACTGCCCCGGCCAGGTCGTGATCTCTGGGCATGAGCAGGGAATCACCACGGCGATTGCGCTGGCACAGCAGGCCGGGGCGAAACGCGCGCTTAGGCTGGCTGTCAGCATTGCCTCGCATTCGCCATTGATGGAAGCAGTGGTTGATGAGTTTCGCCGGGCGGTTGCCAATGCTGACCTGCGTACCCCGACCGTGCCTGTCTACGGGAACGTCAATGCCGAGCCGTTAACGGATGTCGAAGCGATTCGCCATGAACTGGAAGTGCAGCTTACCCAGCCGGTGCGCTGGACAGCGGCGACACAGGCCATGATCCGGGATGGCGCTAAGTGCTTTGTCGAGATTGGCCCCAAGGAAGTGCTTTCCGGCTTAATCAAGCGGATTGATCGTAATGTGGCGCGCTTCTCACTCAACAGTTCATTAGCTTTGCATGAGTTTAGCGCCGCGTTCGACTGATATGCCCGCCAAAATGTTGCGGGAAACTTGTTGCTGGTGATAATATACCTGCACATTATGCTCCAAACAGAACAATTGGATGCTTGTTGAGCTGTGGGATAAGTTCTTTGATGACCTGTCCCATCTGTTAACTGTGGATTCTATTTCACGTGGAGGAAGAAGCAACAATGAAAAAAATGCACTTGTTAACTCTCGCCATTATTTTTGTGCTGGCTGTTGCAGCCTGTACACCTGCCTCGCCGACCGCGACCAGCGTCCCCCCGACGGATGTACCGGAAGTTGTTGAAGAGGCAACTGAAGAAGTGGCCGAAGAGCCGACCGAAGAAGTTGTTGAAGAAGCGACTGAAGAAGTGGCCGAAGAAGCTACCGAGGAAGCCGCTGAAGAAGTAGCTGGGGAAGCTACGGAAGAAGCGACTGAAGAAGTAGCCGAAGAAGCTACCGAGGAAGCCGCTGAGGAAGTAA
>CAZJSU010000006.1:0-69933 GCA_964548765.1 uncultured Anaerolineaceae bacterium | reverse complement strand
GAAGCGACTGAAGAAGTAGCCGAAGAAGCTACCGAGGAAGCCGCTGAGGAAGTAACCGAAGAGGCGACTGAGGAAATGGCTGAAGAGCCGACCGAAGAGCCAACCACGGTAGCGATGGCTGAAGAACCCACCGAAGAGGCGACTGAAGAAATGGCTGAAGAGGCCACTGAAGAAGCCACTGAGGAGATGGTGGAAGCGGCAACCGAAGAGGCGACTGTGGAAGCCACCGAACTGCCCACCGAAGAGGCAACTGAAGAAGCTGGCGAAGACGGTGAAGTGGATGCCGCAGGCGCAGTGACGGTATCGGCTGGTGGTGAAATTGTGGTTGGTCTGGCGACCATCCTCAGCGGTGAAGGGCTTGTCCCGCTGGGCGCAGACATTCAGCGTGGTATTGAACTGGCGCTGGCCGAACGCCCGACCGTGACGGTGGATGGCGAAGAGTTCAGCGTTATTCTGGACGTGCAGGACGACCAGTGTTCAGCCGAAGGCGGCCAGGCCGTAGCCAACCGCTTTGCTTCTGACTCGCGCGTGGTGGCCGTGCTTGGCCCGACATGCTCCAGCGCCTGCCGCGCCGCAGGGCCGATCTTCGACGAAGCTGGCTACACCAGCATCTCCTCAAGCTGCACGGCGCAGGACCTTACCGCAGCGGGTACTGGCTTCGAGAGCTTTAACCGTACCACCGCCAACGACAACCTGCAGGGTCAGGTGGCTGCGGAATACATCTACAACGAACTGGGCATTACCCAGATTGCGACCATCCATGATGGTAGCTCGTATGGTGAAGGCCTGGTCGGCGTGCTGACCGAGACATTTACCGAACTGGGCGGCGAAGTGGTTTATGCCGACGCGGTTAATGTGGGCGACACCGATTTCCGTAACCTGCTGGACAACGTGGCCGATGCGGAGCCTGATCTGATCTACTTCGGTGGGTTCCCGGCGGAAGCCGCGCGCCTTGCCGAGCAGCGCGCCGATGCTGGTCTGGAAGATGTGCCGTTCATGGGCGCAGATGGTATCAATACGCCTGAGTTCGTCAGTCTGGCGGGCGATGCTGCCGAAGGCACCTACGCATCGTCACCTGTGGCCGCGTCCAGCGAAGCCTATGATGCCTTCGTGGCGGAGTATGAAGAAGTCTATGGCACCGAGCCGACAGCAGCGTTCCATGCTTACGCCTACGACGCAGCGGTCATGATTCTGGACGGGATTGAAGCCATTGGCGAAATTGACGAAAATGGCGACTTGGTGATTGACCGTGCCGCCCTGCGCGACTATATTCGTAGCTACGCAGCCTCTGGGATATCCGGCGAACTGGCGTGCGATGGCACAGGCGACTGCGCGACGGGTGGCATTGGCTTCTTCCAGGTGACCGATGGCGCTTTCGAGCGTATCGGCGATGCTGATGCAGATGAAGCCGCCGAAGAAGCGGACGCGGAAGCGACTGAAGAAGCTGAGGTAGAGGCCACTGAAGAGGCCGATGTGGAAGCGACTGAGGAAGCAACCGAAGAAGCTTAACCACTGCCTGCGCAACATTAAGATAAACACTTCAGAGGTGGGCTTTGCCCCACCTCTGTGCTATGTTATATAGCGCAAGAGTTTTGCAGCGGGTTTATATTGGGAGCGGTTATGACTTCTGATGCATCGGGCCTGGTTTCTCAACCGGGTGTTTTTGATAAAGTGTGGAACTGGATTAAGAAGGACCCCATACGTTTTCTCCTCTATACGGGTGGATTCCTCCTGTTAGCAGCTATCCTCTATGTTGCTTTTTACAACCTTAGCAACCCTGACATCAGCGGGTTCACGCTGGAGCGCTTTGTTCGCCTGTTCATCTTTGGGATGGCACAAGGCAGCATCTACGCGCTTATCGCTTTGGGCTACACGCTGGTTTACGGCATTTTATTAATGATTAACTTCGCGCACGGCGAAGTATTCATGGCAGGCGCTTACATTGGTTTTTTTGGTATTACCGTGATGGAGCAAAGCGGCCTGCTGGAAAGTCAGCCGCTGCTGGCGCTGCTGGTTACGATGTTCGTCGGCATCTCTGCCTCGGTGATTGTGGCCGTGCTGCTGGAACGTATCGCCTACCGCCCACTGCGAGGTTCGCCCCGCCTGGTGCCGCTGATTACGGCGATTGGCGCTTCCATCACCTTGCAGCAGCTTTTTCTGCGCCTGTTTGGCGGTTCGACGCGCACCTATCCTGACCTGAACCTTTATGTCCTGCCGGAGTTTTTTCAGGAAGAATGTTCGCTGGTGAACGAGGTGAATGTTTGCCGGGGTCTGGACGTTATTCGCGGCATCTACCCGGTAGAAATCCAGTTTGCCGACCAACTGCTGCAACTACGCATTCGCCCGCTGTACTTCATCGTATTTTTTGTCGCGCTGGTGCTGATGGGGGCGCTGTGGTTTTTTGTGCAGCGTACCAGCACGGGCAAAGCGATGCGCGCTGTTGCGGAAGATAAGAACACCGCAGCACTGATGGGGATTAACGTTGACCGCGTGATCGTGGTCACGTTTGTGCTGGGAGCGGCGCTGGCGGGCGCGGCGGCGGTGCTGTTCGCGCTGTATAACCGTCAGGTCACGCCGTTCATGGGCTTCACGCCCGGTATTAAGGCGTTTACAGCAGCGGTGTTGGGGGGCATTGGCAACATCCCCGGCGCGATGTTCGGCGGGCTGTTTCTGGGCTTGATCGAGTCGGTTGCGCCGTCCCTGCTGGGGCTGCCATCACAGCTTGAGGACGTGATCGCCTTTGGAATGCTGGTGCTGATTCTCATCTTCCGGCCTACCGGGATTTTTGGCGAAGTGTTATCGAAGAAGAAAGCCTGATGTATATGGTAAACAAAGAGACACTTCGTTACGGATTTTATGGGGCAGTCCTCGCTGTCGTTCTGGCGTTGACCGGTGTGTTCACTTCTTTTGAGCGCAATGAAGTGATTGATGATGTGCTGCTCCTCAGTACCGTCATCCTGACATTGATGACATTCCTGACAGGGTACGTGGTCGCTTTGCAGGTGCAGCGGCAGACGGTGCTTTCACAGGTCGTGAATGGCGCGGTCGGTGGGCTTCTGGTGGGTGGCGCGCTGGCGCTGCTGGCGCTGCTGGAAGAGAACGTGAATATGAACTTCGTCTTCCCGAATTTGGGCGACCTGGCCCAGACCACGCTGTTGATGCGACAGGAAGCCATGCTTCCGGGGCTGCTGCTGCTGCTGCTGTTTAGCGGTGTGATGGGCGGGTTGGCCGGGCTTTCCCTGCTGCTCCCTGCATCAATACGACACCGCATATTCATCGGGGCAATGCTTACGGCGGTGATCGGGCTGCTACAGAACCAGTTGATCGCTATTATCAGCCTGCCCGATGCCCTGTCGCTGATTATCGCCTTTGGGCTGGCCTACGTCGTCTGTATGCGCTTCCTGAGCGCTGTCCCCGTCGCTCTCAGACTGGGGGCAGGGTTTTTAATTGGTTTTGCTGTTGGGTTGGTTCTGGCGCTGCTGGCCGGGTCTGACGCGCTGGCTGTGGTCAGGGCTGACCGCGTGCTGTCCAACGGGCTGCCCTGGTTGCCAGTGATTATGGGGCTGGTCGGGTTGATGGGCGCGCTGGTGACAGCAGCACCGCAAGCGGTACACAGTGGTATGTTCTATTTCCTTGTGGCCTTGCTCGTGTTCGGTGTGCTGAACAGCACACGTCAGATGAGCCTTGCCGCAGCAGTGGTGATCTTCGCCTTAATTATTGCGGCCATGTGGCTTGCGCCACGACTTGGCGCGCGCGCCCAGCAGCATTTCTGGACGAACAGCCCGACAGAAAAGCGCCTGACGAATCGCACGGCGGCCCTGTTTGGCCTGCTGGTGATGCTGATCGCGCCGCTGTTTTTGGGCCAGTACATCACCAGCGTTTTCGATCTGGTCGGGCTGTACATCATTATGGGCATCGGCCTTAATGTGATGGTTGGTTATGCCGGGCTGCTCGATCTTGGCTTTGTGGCCTCATTCGCTATCGGCGCTTACGCTATGGGGCTGATGACCACGCCAAGCATGTTGACCTGCGGCTGGACTCCGCCCGCGCAGATCACGCCGGACACTGTTGCCGAGATGTGTACGGGCATTATGACCTTCTGGGAGGCGTGGCCGTTTGCCGCGCTGACAGCAGGTCTGACCGGGATGCTGCTCGGTGTGCCAGTGCTGCGCCTGCGTGGTGACTATCTGGCAATTGTGACGCTGGGCTTTGGCGAGATTATCAACCGCCTGCTGCTTTCGACAGAATTCAAGCCTCTACTGGGCGGCGCGCAGGGGATTACCCCCATCCCACAGCCCGTGATTGACCTCACGCTGCCGGTTGTGGGGCGGGTGTTTATCCAGTTTGGCAACGCCACGAACATCTACTACGTGATCTTGTTCAGCACTATTCTGGTGGCGGCGGTGGTGTACCGTCTGGCGAATACCCGTCTGGGGAGGGCGTGGCGCTCTATCCGCGCCGATGAAGATGTGGCCGAAGCGATGGGTATTCATCTCGTCAACAACAAGCTGCTGGCATTCGGCATCAGCTCGACGCTGGCGGGTGTGGGCGGGGCGATCTTCGGCGCGTGGCTGCAAGGGATTTTCCCCAACAGCTTTACGCTGCTGGTTTCAATCAACGTCTTAAGCCTGATTATTATCGGCGGGTTGGGGTCTATCCCCGGCGTGGTGGTGGGGTCGCTGATCCTGATCGGTCTGCCGGAAGTGCTGCGCGAGTTGCAGGACTACCGTTTGCTGGCTTTCGGCGCGTTACTGGTGCTGACGATGATCGTCCGGCCAGAAGGGCTGGTGCCGCCGGAGGTGCGCCGCCTCTCTGAAACGCTGACCGAAGCTGAGAAAGAAGCCGCTACAGGAGATCATGAAAGCGCGCCGGAGGTGAGTTATGGCTGATGTGCTGCTTGATGTGCGGTCACTTGTCAAGCGTTTTGGCGGGCTGACTGCGGTGCGGGGTGTAAGTTTAAGCATTGAAAAGGGCATGATCGCCAGCCTGATCGGCCCGAACGGCGCGGGCAAGACGACCTTCTTCAACTGTGTGACGGGCTTTTACGAGCCGGAGGAAGGCGATGTCCGCTTTGAAGGCCGTTCGATTAAAGGGCTGCGGCCAGACCAGATCGCGCAGCGGGGCATCAGCCGGACGTACCAGAATATCCGCCTGTTTGCCGGGCTGACCGCGCTGGAAAACATCATGGTGGGGATGCATCCCCGCATGAAATCCAACCCGCTGGGGGCGATTCTCGGCACGCGGGGGATGTATCACGAAGAACACGAATCGCTGCTGAAAGCGATGGCGCTTTTAGACTATGTTGGGCTGACCGGGATGGGCGATACGCTGGCGCAGAACCTCGCTTACGGGTTACAGCGCAAGCTGGAGATCGGGCGGGCGCTGGCCTCTGACCCGGCGCTGCTGCTGCTGGACGAGCCGACCGCAGGGATGAACCCGGCGGAAACAGATGAAATGATGAACTTCATCCGGCGGCTGCGCGACGAACGCGGGCTGTCCATTTTCCTGATCGAACACGATATGAAACTGGTGATGACCATTTCCGACCAGGTGAGCGTCATGGATTACGGCGCGAAAATTGCAGAAGGCACGCCTGCCCATGTCCAGCGCGACCCGAAAGTCATCGAGGCTTATCTGGGGACAGCGATCATCAACGATGAAGAGAACGTCGAAGGAGAGGTCACGCCGTGAGCCTGCTCGAAGTTCGGAATATTCACACGTACTATGGCAAAATCCACGCGCTTAAAGGCATTTCGCTGACGGTAGACGAGGGTGAGGTGGTTACGCTGATCGGCGGGAACGGGGCAGGCAAAACGACTACCCTCAACACGATCTGCGGCATTACGCCCGCTGCTGAAGGCCAGGTGATCCTTAAGGGCGAGGATATTACCTACATGCCGCCGCACGAAATTGTGAAGCAGGGTTTGGTGCATTCCCCTGAAGGCCGCAAGATTTTTACCCGCCTGACCGTGCGCGAGAATCTGGAAATGGGGGCATTCGCACGCACAGACCTACAGCAGATCGCGCGCGATATGGAGTATGTGTTCAGCCTGTTTCCGCGCCTGAAAGAACGCGAGAAGCAGCTAGGCGGCACCCTCTCCGGTGGCGAGCAGCAAATGCTGGCGATTGGCCGCGCGCTGATGGGCAGCCCGCGCCTGCTGCTGCTGGATGAGCCTTCGATGGGGCTGGCTCCGCTGCTGGTGCGGCAGATATTCGATGTCGTTACCTATCTGAACAAGGAAAGCGGTACAACCATCCTGTTGGTAGAGCAGAACGCACTGATGGCGCTGGAAGTCGCGCACAGAGGTTATATCCTGCAAACCGGATACATCATGCAGGCGGATACCGCTGCCGCGCTCAAGCAGGACGCGGCGATTATCGAAGCCTATCTCGGTGGGTAAAGCGTAGCCCAGAAGTCAGGTAAAGCATAAGCTGTTCGCCTATAATCTCAGTAATGCCGTTAATGATGGAGGGCGAAATGAGGCGAATAATTTATGCTTTAGGGGGTGCCGCTGTGCTGGCGGGCGTGGCGCTTGTGATGGTACTGGCCGCCAACAGTGCGCCTGCATCGGGCGACGCGCCGGATGTGGAAGCCATCATCAGCGGCTATTCCGGCTGGACAGCGCTTACGGACGAACCTCGCCCGGTGTCCATGCTGATCTACACACTCTGCCGCCTGCCAACCGAAGAAGAAATGGCCTTTACGGAAAGTGAGCATGGCGATCGCTACCTGCTTGAATATGTGAATGAGCTTGGCCGCGAGGCGATGCTCTCGCCCGACACGACACAATTCCCTGCCGGGACAGTGATCGTCAAGGAAAAACTTGGCACATTGGAGGACGACGCTGCCGAAGCCCTCGGTATTATGATTAAGCGTGAAGCGGGTTATAACCCGTCAGGTGGGGATTGGGAGTATCTTTACTGGGAGCGTCCCGACAACCTGATGCGCGAGAAGCCAGGGCTGACACACTGCCAGCAGTGCCATTACGAACAGGCAGAAACCGACTCGGTGTTCCGTCCCTATGTGATGTACTAACCAGATCGCAGGGCAGGCGACCCCGCCCTGCGATAGACGATCTTATTTACAACAGCGCCTTCAAGCCTTCAAAGATGCGGTTGATCGCCGCTTGAGTGTATTCCGGCGGTGTGGCATAAGAGAAGCGAAGCCAGTTCCGGCCAGCGTCGGAGAAATACATCCCCGGAACCACCGCAACCCCATGATTCTCCCCTAAGTGTTTGAGCAGTTCTTCCGAGTTTTGCAGCCCGCCTGCCTCGATATAGCGGAAGCAGTCTATAAAGGCATAGTAGCCATCGCCCATAATGAAGGGGAGGTCGCTGCTTTCCAGCGCCGCGCGCAGCACCTTACGGCTTTCGCTGGTGGGCTTGATGATGCTGGCAGCGGCCTGCTCAAAGCCCATCTGGTAAGCGGCGATGGCGACCGCCTGCGCGTAGAAACTGGGGGTTACGCCGTGTGAGGCCAGATTGGTAATGTGCTTGACCACGTTTTTACCGGCCACCAGATGCGCGCTGCGGATGTTGGATGCCCCTAGACTTTTGGTGATGCCGTCCAGAAAGATCAGGCGCTCGCGGTCTTCAGGGGAGAAGGCTTGCAGCACAATGTTGATGTCCGACGGGCCGCTGTCAGTAACCCAGTGGTAAATCCAGTCGAAGAGGACGAAGGGATAACCGCTTTCCAGCGCTGTCCGCGCCAGTTCAATCTGCTCCGCCAACGGGATAGTGCGCCCGGTGGGGTTATCTGGCGAGGTAATCACAATGCCCGCCACCTTGCGCCCTTCACGCTGGGCGTACTCGGCACAGGCTTTGATGCTCTCCGGTGTATAGCGCCAACCCTGCTCTGGATCACCCGGAGCCAGCAGCACGTTCAGGCCGACGGCGTATGGCCCCCAGTTATAGCTGATCCATGGCACGCGCGAGACGACCAGCGCGTCGCCGATTTCCTGATTGCCCAGGTTGAGCATGGCGCTGTAGGCTTTTTGCAGGCCATCACGCCCGCCCTGCACGAAGGCGATGTTCTCCGGCTGCCAGCCGGAGGCGGGGTCAATTTTCCAGTATTCTTCGTAAGCCGTTTTACGGAACAGCGGCGTTCCCCAGGGCTGATTGTAGGCGGTGCCTTGCTTGATCTGAAGTTCGGCAGCACGTTGTAAAATCTCCGCCGGGACACCGGGCAAGCTCTTGCCGCCGTCGCCCTGCGAGGCATCGTAAGTCAGGGCATCTGCGCCGTGTTTCTGCCTGTAGGCGTTCAGCGCTTCGGCAATCAAAAACATGCGCGATTGTGGAATATCCATCATCGCCGCCGGATATTGATTCACCGGGATGCGGCTGTCCGGTGGTACAACGAACTGCGGTGTTTCGAGGCCTGTACCGATTGTTTGTGAAACCAAGTGAAAAACCTCCATTTTTAGTGATCGGCCAAAAATAAAAACACCCCGCTGAGGGGTGTTATATCCGAAAAGCCAGAATAACAGAAATAACCCCCGATTACGGCGGTGAAAAGCGAGTCATGTTGGTAGTGGTGACATTTACGCTGTTCAAGGGTTGTGTCCTGTTCGGTTACGCGCGTTGATTGTGCTATATTAACAAACTGCCGTCAATGTGCAAGGCAATCGAATTCTTTCATAGGCACTTCGTACAAAATGCCGGAAAATCAGGCACAGGCCGGGTCATCCCCTGACCAGCGATGCGACTTGACCATCGGGCGATCGGCCAGCCCTGCACGGGCATCGAGCCAGCCTGCAGCCCAGGCGCGCCAGTCTGTCACCACGCTTTCGGGGTGGGCGCGGCTGCGCACGATGGTGCTGGGGAATTCCTCGCGTCCGGTGGGCTGGCCGATAGGCTGGTAACGCAGGTCGAAACTCCAGCGGATACCGCTGCTGCGGTTGGTAAGCGAGGCGTGCTTGGTGCGGCTGTGCATGAACAGGGCGCTGCCTGCGCGCATCGGCACACTGACCTGATGAGGTTCGAGCAGGCTTTCGGGAATCGTTACCCCGCCCGCCGTACAATGTGTTACCAGCCCGCTGCGGTGGCTGCCGGGAATAACGCACAGACAGCCGTTTTCCTCAGTCGCGTCGGTAATCGCCAGCCAGACGGTGAGCATCTGCGTCTCATCGGCTTCGGGGCGGGCAACTCCCTGATCCTGATGCCAGCCCGTGCGCGTTACCAGCCCGCTGGGTTTGCTGCTGCGGCTGCGGGTAAGGCTTTCCGGCGGTTTGATGCGTACATGCTGGATGGGATTGGCGAGGATTTCCGGGCCGACGAAGCGCTCCACATGGTCGAGCAGGCGCGGGTGGGTGAGCAGGTTGAAAACCGCTTCGCTCAGGTGAATCGGTGTCTCTTCGGTGATGGATTGCAGGGTGTTGGGCAGGGCGATGTCGAAATGGCGATACTGAAACTCATCAATCTGGCTGATGATGACGGCGGCGCGTTCTTCAAAAGGCAGATGGTCGTAGCTTTCCGGGATGACCCCTTCGGCCAGCCAGCGCCGCGCCATCACATCAAGCAAATCCGCATAATCGTGAAACAGGGGCTTCAGTTCAGCCGGGGTGAAAATATCCTCAATGACGAGATAACCCTGATCTTCAAATGTCTCTTCAAGTGCAGGGGTAATCATAGGGATACGCCTGTCCTTTCTGGTAGCAATGTATGAGCATGTTGGACTATAGACCGAGGGTGTTTGCGTGTCAAACAGACCACCGGGTTTCATCGGTACGGGCGTTCAGATGGGCGCAGCGAAGCAGGCTGCGCCCATTTACGCAGACTTTTAAATGACCGGGGCGTGCGGCTGGCGCGGGATGTACTGCCCCCCGCCGTTGCTGCCCAGCCATTGGTCGCCATCAACCAGCTTCCTGCCGCGCTGGTAAACCTGCACGGGCTTGCCTTTGATCTGCCAGCCCTCGTATACGATGTAGTCGGTACGCATGTGCGTGTTGGCGACGCTAAGCGTGTGTTGCAGATGTGGGTCCCAGACCACGATGTCCGCGTCTGAACCGACAGAGATCGTCCCCTTACGCGGGTACATCCCGAAGATTTTCGCCGGGTTGGTGCAAAGCAGTTCGACAAAGCGCGTCGGAGAGATGCGCCCCTGATTCACGCCGTGTTCCCACATGACCATCATACGCTCCTCAAGGCCGGGCATTCCATTAGGGATTTTGGAGAAGTCGCCTTTGCCCAGTTCTTTGCCCGGACGGCGGTAACTGGAATCCTGACTTTCATAGGCCGCCCAGTCCTTGCCGCCTGTCGTGTCTATCCATTCCTGCCATGGGCCAACACCGCCCTCGAACCAGAAATTGCAATGATCGGTGCTGACCGCCTGTAGGGTGCTGTCCCTCAGCGCCTGCCACAGTACGCCGTGATCGTGCGTGGAGCGGATGGGAGGTGAACAGACATATTTCGACCCCTCGAAGCCGGGCGCGGCCAGATGATCGTCTACCGTCAGGAAGAAATACTGTGTACAGCTTTCGCCCATCACCGGATAACCCGCCGCGCGCCCGCGCCGCAGCGCCTCAATCGCTGGTTCGCAGGTCATATGCACTACATACAGCGGGCAGCCTGTCAGCCCGGCCATGACGACAGCGCGGTTGGTCGCCTCGCCCTCGATCTCTGGCGGGCGGGATGCCGCATGATACTTCGGGTCGGTGTGACCAGCAGCCAGCAGCTCCGGGGTCAGCGTGGCTTCGACATCGCCGTTTTCGGCGTGTACCATAACGATCATGCCGTTCTCAGCAGCCACCTGCATCGTCTTGAACAGGGTGGTGTCGTCAATCTGAAAGACGTTTTTATAAGCCATGAACAGCTTCAGGCTGGTGATGCCCTCATCCACCAGTGACGGGATTTCATCCATAATCTCCGGGCGCAAATCCGTCACGGCCATGTGGAAGGCGTAATCCACCTGAGCGAGTTTGGCCTTCTCGCGCCATGTCGCCAGCCCGTCGTGCAGGCTGCCGCCTTTGGGCTGGATCACGAAGTCAATGTGCGATGTTGTGCCGCCAAAGGCCATCGCTTTATGGCCGGTGTCGAAGTCGTCATTGCTGATCGTTCCGCCGAAGGGCAGGTCGAGATGGGTGTGTACATCAATGCCGCCGGGCATCAGGTATTTATCGGTGCAGTCCACCACTTCGTGATCGGCAGGATCAAGGTTCAGGCCGATCAGCGCGATGGTTTCACCTTCTACCAGCACATCAGCTTTGACCATCTCGCTGGCGGTAATGACCGTGCCATTTTTAAATAGTGTTCCCATAAAAAGTCTCCTTATAAAGGCGCAACCTTCTTAGTCATTTATGCCACAGGTTGAATACGGACTTTGCACACAGCGTCAATCTGCGCTGTGTTTATCAGGAGCGTTTGCGCTTCCGGGTCGCTCGTGTAACTGCCGCTGGAGAGTTCAACCACGTAGCCATCAGGATATTGATAGGCAGGCACGAAGATTTCGGTAGGGGCGGTGGCCTCTGGGTCTGGCTGGAACTCGAACTCCCACACGCGCGAATCCATATCGAAGCGCATCGTCAGCGGTTCGCCAGCGATTTTCTGCGCGTAGGGGCGTACAATGGCCTTCAGGCCGCGTCCGCCAGAGTGAATGTCCTCCTGCCAGTTTGCGTCCTGCTGGTCACGGCTGAAGATGGAGAGGTCTTCATCGTTCCACAGGTCGCCGCGTTCATTGATGTTGTCTGGTGTGTAGTTCCAGATGGTGCAATTGAGCAGGTTTGCGTCCATCGCGCCGTAGTAAAGATCAAGCGCGACTTCGTGGGTGGAGAAATCACCGCTGCTGTAGGCGCTCTTGCTGTCAAGATCAAACGGGATGCCGAACTCGCCGATGAGCGTCGGAATGCCCGCGCTGCCCATCGCCTCATCGCCGCTGCGCCGTATCTCCGCTAACTGGTCAACAAACGCCTGCGCGACAGCTTCCTTGCCCAGTACAGGCTGCCCGGTACTGATATTCACCGTGAAGTCCGGGTTGAACTGCTTGGTGATTAGCGTAATGCCATCATACCAGTGGCCGGCGTTGACGGCCTGCGGCGGATCATCGGCCTCCCAGTGTGGGTGCGCGCCGCCGGGAATGCCTTCCAGAAACAGCAGCGCTTCCGGGTGAACCTCCCGAATTTCAGCAATAAACCGTTTGATGAAAGGCTTGATGTAATCGTTGGCGACATCAATCGGCTGGCCGCCCGGCGCTTTGAAGTGATCGGGGCGCAGCAGGCGCGGTTCGCCACCTTCGTCCGTCCAAACACCGTTCTGCTTCCACACACAATCGTAGCCTTCACGCCAGACGCGCAGGCCGTCGGGATTGAGCGTTTTCTGGGCGGCGACCTGTGGCCCCTGAAAGGACAGTTCGTACACGTCCACCGTCTGCGGATAGCCCGCGCCCAGCAGCATGGACTGGAACGGGGTAGGGGTCTCGCCCAGGAGCAGCAGGCCGCGCGGCGGCGCGTTTAAATCCTCATAGCCGATGAAGCCGCTGCCGGGTTCGTTGAGGCTGTCGTAGCCGACCACGTTTGGCAGGTCTTTCAGCCGTGACGCGACCTGCCTGACCGCGTTGATGTAGTGGCTTTGCAGGTACTCCTGTACGGGAACCCCTCCAATACGGGTGGCGGGCGCAAAGTCATTCCCGCCGAAGAACAGCGAGAACATCGTGGCCGCGCCCAACTTGGTGTAATTTGTGGGCCAGATCATACGCGGGAATGGATCGCCATGTGTCTGATGGCTGATCGCCGCGCCGGTCGCCGCCAGCTTTGACAGGTCGAAGCCAATGGCTTCCAGCGTCCAGCCCGGCGCGCCGTCGCCGCCTGTCCAGCGACTCCACACGTCCTGATGTGGGTCTATAAAGACAGTGAGGCCGTATTCCCCGGCTTTGCTGACCACGTGATACAGATAATCGAGATATTCCTCGTCATACTGGCCGGGGCCAGTATGTTCGATGGCCTCCCACGTGATGAGAAAGCGCAGAAATGTCATGCCCCATGCTTTGAGGCGGGAGAAATGTTCGTCGGCTTCGTCCAGCGGGAAAGGCCGCCCGACGAACGAGACATCGCGGTGATTGTAAAAGCCCTCGCTGCGATACGTCGCGCCGTTGGGCGTGTAAGGCACTTTGGTCGCGCCGCTCAGGTTTGCGCCGCGCAGAATCAGCGTGCGGCCATGGTCATCCTTAAACCAGACACCTTCAGTTCTAATCATGTCAGCCCTGTGTGCCTGTGAAGTGCGGGATCACGTTCTCGGCGTATTCTGCGACGATGCGCTCCTCGTCCCCGCACATCAGGTAGATGTTGAACTGGGTCACGCCTGCCGTTTCCAGTTCCCTCAGCTTGGCGACATGCTGCTCGGCAGAACCGAGAATGCCGAAGCTGTCTATGATGTCGTTGCTGATGAAATCGAGATGGTCTGCGTCCTTGTCGGCATGGTGACGGTAATCGTAACCTTTGCGGCCTTCGATATAATCCGTCAGGCGGGCGGGGATGTCGCTTGCGCCGCCCTTGCCATAGCGCTCTACAATATCGGCAACGTGATTGCCCACCATCGCCGGAAACCAGCGCGTTTGCTCACGGGCTTTCTCCATATCACCGACCCATACAGGCGCGGCAGACATCACCCGATAGCCGGACATATCGCGCCCGGCGGCCTTGCCCGCGCTGATCGCCTGATCGCTGAACCATTTCACCAGCCACGGGTCGGCCAGTTGGATGACGAGGCCATCGCCATGCTGCCCGGCAGCGGCCAGCGCTTTGGGGCCGTAAGCGGCGATCCAGACCGGCATTTCATAGCCTTCTGCCCAGGGGATTTGCGTTTCGATTTCGTCATAGGTCACTTGATCGCCGCGCACCATGTCCTTAATCGCATGGCTGAACTCGATCATGGTTTCGATATTCAGCGGCCTTTTGCCCAGAACACGGCGCGAACTGTCACCGCGACCGATGCCTGCATCGAAGCGCCCGCCGCTCTGCTTGGCTAATGTCGCGTACATGCTGGCAGCCACCGACCAGTCGCGCACCCCGGGGTTTGTTACCAGCGGGCCGAAGCGCAGCCGCTCGGTGTGTTCCATGCACATGGCTATGGTCACGTAACAATCACGCCAGAGGACGTGTGAATCAAAAAACCAGGCGTAGCTGAACCCGGCGGCCTCGGCCTGCTTACACAGTTCAACAGTGCGGCGGGGGTCAATATCGCCCTTAAAGGTAATTCCGAATTCCATCAATAAACTCCACAATCTTGAATAGCTGCAAGGACGCGCAGCAGCACATCCTTGCAGAGATTTACAAAGTTAGGGAACAGTCACGGTATCTTCGACCAGAATGCCGTACTGGTCGGGGCGGCGGTTGAAGTAGAAGTGCCACGTATCGCGGACTTCCTGAATCATGTCCAGATTCATGTCCCGCACGATCAGTTCTTCCTCCCGGTCGCTGCCCAGTTCGCCGATAAACTGGCCTTTCGGGTCGCAGAAGTAGCTTTCGCCATAGAAGTCGTCGTCGCCATATTCCTCAATGCCGACGCGGTTAATGGTGCCGACAAAGTAGGTATTGAAGATGGCGTGGGAAGTCTGCTCGATGCGCCAGAGGTGCTGGCTGAGGCCGCGCGAGGTGGCGGAAGGGATGAACACGATTTCCGCGCCATTCAGCCCCAGCGCCCGCGCACCTTCGGGGAAGTGGCGGTCGTGGCAAATGTACACCCCGATCTTGCCCACAGACGTATCGAACACCGGATAACCCAGATTACCGGGGCGGAAGTAAAACTTCTCCCAGAAGCCGGGGAGTTGTGGGATATGGGTCTTACGGTACTTGCCCTTATAGGTGCCATCGGAGTCGATCACGGCGGCGGTGTTGTAGTACACGCCCACGCCAGCCTGCTCATACATCGGCACCACCAGCACCATATTGAGTTCCTGTGCCAGTTTTTGCATTTTTTCGGTTGTCGGCCCGTCGGGGATGGGTTCGGTATAGGTGAAAAATTCTGGCCGCTGCACCTGGCAGAAGTAGGGGCCGTAAAAAAGCTCCTGAAAACACATGACCTGCGCGCCCTGATCGGCGGCTTTCCGGGCATAATCTATATGTTTTTCGATCATTGAGTCTTTATCGCCCGTCCACGTTGCCTGAACTAAAGCGCCACGCACTATCCTTGCCATAACTGCTACTCCTTACTTTAAGAATTTGAAACTATTATAGCGGGTTGGAGGGCAACTCGCTTTCGGTTATATGACAATGTTGGCCTCATAAAATTAAACGTAAAGAACAGGACACAGTATTTGCTTGCTGTGTCCTGTAGGGTGACGTTTAACGCTCTGTGGTCAGGTCGGCGTACTGCTGGCCGCATTTTTCCAGCGCGCGTTGTGCCTGCCGCACGTTAATCTTGGGCGCGACATCGCTGTAGAAACGGGCGGCAGTGCTGGCAGCGGCCTGCTGCCCGTTTTCCGTCCTGTCGTCCAGATCAAAGGTGTAATCGGCTTCGTCTAAGCCTTCAATCGGTTCAAGCGTGATCTCGACCACGTACTCGCGGCGGATGCGCTCCAGCGTGGCACGGCGCTTGTCTGCGTCTTTGGCGAGGTCAGTTTTGCCTGCGGATTCATAATAATCGCGCAGGCTGGCTTCCATGTTGATGGCGTGGGTCAGGATTGACCCAAAGGTGTTCAGCGACGACATGGTTTATATCCAGCGCTCGATGACAATCTTGCGCTCGGTATAAAATTCAATCGCGTCCGACCCCTGACCGTGCAGGTCGCCGAAGAACGAGTCCTTCTGGCCGCCAAAGGGAAACGAGGCCGAAGGCGCGGCCACGCCGATATTCACGCCGATATTGCCGGCGTTGACCTGATAGGTGAACTCGCGGGCGTACTTGCCGCTGTTGGTAAAAATGCTGGCCGCGTTGCCAAAGCGGCTGTTATTAATCAACCCAACCGCTTCATCAAAGCTGTCCGCCTTCATCAGTGCCAGCACCGGGCCGAAGATTTCCTCGCGGGCAACGGTCATCTCTGGGGTGACATCAGTGAGAATGGTCGGGCCGACGAAAGCCCCCTGCTCATAACCATCAACTTTCAGGTTGCGGCCATCCAGCAAGACCTTTGCGCCTTCATCAACGCCTTTCTGGATCATGCGCTCAATGCGCTGCTGGGCTTCTTCGCTGACGACTGTTCCCATCTGCGTGGTTTCGTCCAGCCCATAACCAACCTTGAGGTTGCCCGCCTGTTTCACCAGTTCATCGCGCAGCTTGTCGTAAGCATCACCCACGCCAACGGCGACCGCCGCCGCCAGACAGCGCTGCCCGGCACAGCCGTAAGCCGCGCCCAGAATGTTTCTGACGCTGGCTTCCATATTGGCATCAGGCATGACGGCGATGTAGTTTTTCGCGCCGCCCTGCGCCTGAACACGCTTGCCGTGCCGCGTGCAGGTTTCGTAGACGATCTTAGCGACCGGGGTCGAGCCGACAAAGGACACGCCTGTCACCCCGGGATGCTCCATAATCGCCATCGAAGCATCCTTGCCGCCCTGTATCAGGTTGACTACGCCTTCTGGCAGATCAAGGTCTTCCAGCAGTTGGAACATGAGGTCCATGCTGATGGGTGTTTGGGGGGAGGGCTTCAGGATAAAGGTGTTGCCGCAGGTGATGGCGGTGGGCAGGAACCACAGCGGCACCATCGCCGGGAAGTTAAAGGGGGTGATGGCCGCAAAAACCCCGGCAGGCTGGCGCACGGTGGTTTCATCAATGCCGGAGCTGATGTCTTCTACACCGTCGTTACGCATCAGGAAGGGGACACCTGTCGCAAAGTCAATGCTCTCGATGCCGCGCCGTACCTCGCCGCGCGCTTCGTCCAGCGTCTTGCCGTTTTCCTCTACCACCTGCTGCGCGACCTCTTCGAAGCGGTCTTCGAGTATCGTTTTGAAGCGGTGCATGTACTGCGCGCGGTTGAGTGAGGGGGTGCGCCGCCATTCATCGAAGGCTTCGCTGGCGGCCTGCACCGCCGCGTCCACATCCTCATAAGTGGAGTCGGGGCATTCTGCAATCACTTCGCAGGTCGCCGGGTTATATACCGGAATGTAGTTCTGTGTGGTGGATTCTACCCACCGACCACCAATATAATTTTTGAGTTTTTTCGCCATGCTTGTTCTCCATGAACCTTGCCGAAAGCATAAACAAAATATTTTATCTTGCGTTGCGACTTTGCCAGATTTAACGGTAATGTCAGATTTTACCACAAGTTGCCCGTTTCTCTTTGCACAGACTCAACATAGTGGGAAAAGTCGTCGTCCGTGTTAATATTGTGCCGTGATGTTGACAGACGAGAAAAACAATTTTGGAGCAAAATTATGGCTTTATCTGGTGTCGAAAACAAAACGGCAGAATTAGTTGAGCGCTATAAAAAAGTCATGTTTCCGGTAGTTGCGCCGTACTACGGAGAGCATCCTATCGCTGTTGACCATGCGAAAGACCAATACCTTTGGGATGTGGAAGGCCGTCGCTATCTGGACTTCTTCGGCGGTGTGCTGACCGTTTCGGTAGGGCATTGCAACGAGGAAGTCACGCAGCGTACGCTGGAACAGTTACAGAAGGCGCAGCATACCTCAACGCTCTACATCAACGAAGTTATGGTGCGCGTGGCCGAGAAGGTGGCCGAACTCGCGCCGGGGCGCTTGCAGAAGTGTTACTTCACCAACAGCGGCAGCGAAGCCAACGAAACCGCGATTCTGGCTGCGCGGATGTACACGGGCAATCTGGACGTGATTACACTGCGCCACGCTTATTCCGGGCGAACCATGCTGGCGATGAGCCTGACCGCGCACGGGTCATGGCGCTTGGGCGGGGTTATTGACCCACACATCAGGCACGTGCGTAACCCGTATGTTTATCGCGCGCCCATAGACCTCAGCCCGGAGCAGTTGGTTGACCTGTGCATTCACGATCTGGAAGAAACGCTGGCGACTGTCACCAATGGCCGGATCGCGGCGTTTATCGCCGAGCCGATTCAGGGCGTAGGCGGCTTCATCGTCCCGCCGCAGGATTATTTCAAGCGGGTCATGCCCATCATTCGTGAGGCGGGCGGGGTGTTCATCGCCGATGAAGTGCAGACTGGGTGGGGGCGCACAGGGGACAAGTGGTTCGGCATCGAACACTGGGGTGTCGAGCCGGACATG
This sequence comes from uncultured Anaerolineaceae bacterium, assembly GCA_964548765.1. Classification (GTDB taxonomy): domain Bacteria; phylum Chloroflexota; class Anaerolineae; order Aggregatilineales; family Phototrophicaceae; genus JAIOHN01. The sequence goes on along the minus strand of CAZJSU010000006.1, from coordinate 51,808 downwards.
ATGACCTTTGCGAAGGGGATGGCGAACGGCTCCCCAATTGGCTGCACCATCGCCACGCCGGAAATTGCCGAGGCGGTGCAGGGGCTGACCTTCTCGACCTTTGGCGGCAACCCGGTCACGATGGCGGCGGCGCTGGCGACGATTGAGTACATCGAGCAGAACAACCTGCTGGAAAACGCCACCGTACAGGGCGGGCGGCTGCGCCAGCGGCTGGAAGAATTGCAGGCGGAGTTCCCGTTCATTGGCGACGTGCGCGGCATGGGTCTGATGCAGGCGGTAGAAATTGTGCAGCCGGGGACGGATAAAAAGCCGGACGCAGCACTGACCACTGCCGTAATGAACGCTGCCCGCGATCAGGGGTTGCTGATTGGCAAAGGCGGGCTGTATGGAAACGTCCTGCGGATTTCGCCACACCTGAATGTAACCGCTGAGGATATGGACGCAGGGTGTGATCTGATCGGCAAGGCGCTCGCGCAGGTCGCCCACTGATAATGATAAATTTCCTGTACCGGGGCGCGCATGACCGCGCCCTTTATGTGAACCTGGCCCTATGACGGATATTTCCTTTCAGCAAAGTATCGAAGGCAGCGCAGGCACAGGTTTGAGGCTGGCAAGCCTGCGCCTGCCTGTGCTGGTGTTCCTTACCCTGCTGGCGGCTGGTTTAGCGGTGTATATCGGCCTCACGTTTCGCAATCTGGCGGATGATGACCCGTTGTTCATCAGTTCAACCGTAGGCGAACTGGCGGTGTGGATGGCCGGGCAGTCTGCCGAAGAAGCGCCTGCATCGCTGCTGGGGCAGTACGCCAAAAACTGGGCTATGCAGATCGGCACGGAGAGCCTGCCGGAGACTGTATTGTTCAACGCTATGCGTAACGGGATGATGGTCTGGTGTGGGCTGGTGGGCGTGTTAGGGTTGGCCGGGGTGGTCGGCCTGCTGACACGCGCCACGTGGACACGCGCGGTGCTGGTGCTGGCGCTGGTGGGGTTCGATGCGCTGCTGTTTATTATCCCCGCGCAGGACGGCGGCCTGCTGGCGCTTGTGCTGCTGGGCATTGTCCTGCTGCTGGTCATTCTGCTGCTGTCGCCCGGGCGTGTCACGCAGGTGCTTGGGTTTGTGGTTGCCCTGTCCGCGCTGCTGGTGATGTGGCAGGGGGCGAAGGCTTTTGCCTACTCGGTCAACTACAGCATCACACTGCCGCTTGGCGCATGGTCATACGAAACGTACCCGTCGCTTGATGATTCGCTGGCGGCCTTGACGGCGGGCGACATCGAAGCGGTGATTTACGATAAAAACGAACTGGAAACGCTCGTCCCGGCATTCCCTGAAGCGAACGACGAAGCGGACGATCTGCCGTACCCCGACCTGCGTTTGTTAACCCGGCTTCCAACCCACGAAAGCCAGCTTGGGCTGCCTGTACGGCCATCGTTTTCCGGGCGGTTGGGCGTGGCGGTGCGCGGCGCTGATGTTGAGCGGTGGACAGGTATCAGCGACTTTACGAACCAGCATGTCGGGACGATTGCCGGAGAATTTGCTGAGGAGCGCTATCTGGCTGTGCCGCGCGAATTGGTACTGGTTGACCTGAAGATTTTTAACGACCTCAACCTGCCGCATCTGCAAAGTATTGCCCGCGCCTACACGCAGCCAGCACGACGCAACGGCCCGCTGCTGCTGGTGCGGATTCTCGGCGATGCCGGATTGTACACATGGGGCGAGGCGCTGTTCGGGTTCGTCTTTGGGGCAAGCTTAGGGTTCGTGTTGGGGACGTTATTTGCCCATTCGCGGTTGATGGAGCGCGGGCTGCTGCCGTATGTGGTCGCCTCACAGACCGTGCCAATTCTGGCGATTGCGCCGATGGTGGTGATCTGGTTGGGGGCAGGGCAGTTAGCGGTTGCGGTGATCGCCGCCTATATCACCTTTTTCCCGGTGACGATTAACACCCTGCGCGGCCTGCGCTCGCCAACGCCGATGGCGCTGGAACTGATGCAGTCTTACGCCGCCAGCAAGTGGGACGTGATGTGGAAGCTGCGCTTTCCGGCGGCGCTGCCTTACATCTTCACCGCGCTTAAAGTTTCGGCCACAGCCAGCGTGGTTGGGGCGGTGATCGGCGAACTGCCGTCCAGCATCCGTGACGGGTTGGGGCGCGCGATTCTCGATTTTAGCTCCGATTACAGCCCGGTTTCCACGCCCAAACTATGGGCAGCAATCATTATGGCGGCGCTGGTGGGGATCACATTTTTTCTGATTGTCAGTTTCGTTGAACGGATTGTCTTACGCAGATACGTGCGCGAGGCGTAGGGGTGAGCATGGTAGAGAGTGCAAACGCGGAAGTTGTCGCGGTGAAGGGTGTTCATAAAGTTTTTAACACGGCTAACAGCGCCGATGTCATCGCGCTGCAGGACATTAACCTTGACATAAAGGCGGGTGAGTTTATCTCGCTTATCGGGCCGTCCGGCTGTGGCAAGTCCACCCTGTTACGCCTGATTGCCGACCTGCTGCCCCCGACCAGCGGCACGCTTAAAGTCAACGGCAAAGACCCGTATCAGGCGCGGCTGGATCGGGATTATGGCATGGTGTTTCAGGCGGCAACGCTTTACGACTGGCGCACCGTGAGCAAGAATGTACAGCTTCCGCTGGAAATTATGCGATACCCGGTCAACGAACGCAGGCAGCGGGCGCAGGCGATGCTGGAACTGGTCGAGCTAGGCAGCTTTGCTAACCATTATCCATGGCAGCTTTCGGGGGGGATGCAGCAGCGTGTCGCCATCGCGCGCGGGCTGGTCTTTGAGCCGTCGCTGCTGCTGATGGACGAGCCGTTCGGCGCGCTGGATGAATTCACGCGGGAACGGATGAATATGGAACTGCTGCGTATCTGGCAGACGACCGGCATTACGGTGATTTTCGTCACGCACAGCATCCCGGAAGCGGTATTTTTATCGCGCCGTGTGGTGGTTATGTCGCCGCGCCCCGGACGCATTACCAGCGTGATCGAGGTTGATCTGCCATACCCGCGCGTTTTTGAGACGCGCGAATCCCCACGTTTTTTTGAGAAGGTCAACGAAGTGCGCGAACTGCTGCGCGACGCGCATTCATTCTAAAGCTAAGAGCGCAAAGGGCTAATCGTATTATGGCAGCACGGGCAGTAGAGCATCCGGGAGCAGGGCGGCGCTGGCTTGAACGCGCGCGCTATTACCTGCCGACCGTTATTGTCGCGGTCGCGGTACTGGTGATCTGGGAACTGGCGGTAACGATATTCAATATCCAGCAGTTTCTGCTGCCCAAACCGAGCAACATATGGGCAGAATTACAGCGTGATTTTACGCTGTTCCTTAATGGTGAGGGATCAATTCTGCTTGACGCGGCGCGGGCAACCCTGTGGTCAGCGGTGGGCGGCTTCGTGATCGGCTGTGGCGCGGGGGTCGGCGTTGCGCTGGTCACTGCCCGCTGGACGATCATCAGTCAGGCGGCTATGCCGTTTGCCATCGCTGCCAATTCTGTACCGATCATCGCGTTTGCGCCCATCATGAACAACTGGTTCGGCATCACCAACCCCGCGTCGAAGATGGCGATTGTGGCGATCATCGTCTTCTTCCCGGCCATGATTAACACTGTGCGCGGCCTGACGCTGATTGACCCGCGCCAGCTTGAGCTGATGCAGTCCTACGCCGCCAGCCCCTGGAAAATCCTCCGCGCGCTGCGCATCCCCAACGCGCTGCCGTTTATCTTTAGCGCGCTGCGGGTAGCCAGCTCGTTAAGCGTCATTGGCGCGGTTGTCTCAGAATTTTTTGGCGGCCCGCGTGCAACGCTTGGGGTGTACATTACACAGGAAGCAGCCGGGTTTAATTTTGCCAGAGCGTGGGCGGCTATCGTGATGGCTTCGGTCATCGGCATTGGCTTTTACACAGTGGTGCTGCTGGCGGAGCGCTGGCTGATGCCCTGGCATACCGCGCGACACGCCGAGGACTAGCAATATTGCAACTAAAAACTGGGGGTTTTTTTCGTCAGCGATGTCTATTTACGCCGAAAATCTTTGCGAGTACTTTTGCATCTGCTATAGTTAGAGTACGCGGTTTGCGCATCCCCATCAGGTAAAAGGAGTGTTTGTTTATGTCACGTTTCATAAAAGTTATAGCTTTAGTATTTGTACTGCTGCTCGGGCTTTTGGCGCTCAGCGGTGTGGTGGCGCAGGAATTAACCCCGGTGCGGTTGCAGCTTCAGTGGGTGGCACAGTCGCAGTTCGCCGGGTATTTTGCTGCCAAGGACCTCGGTTTTTACGAGGAAGAAGGGCTTGACCTCACCATTCTGGAAGGCGCGGTAGAGATCGTGCCGCAGCAGGTCGTCGCTGCGGGCGGGGCCGAGTTCGGTATCGCGTGGGTGCCGAAGGTGCTGGAATCGCGCGAGGCTGGCGCTAATCTGGTGAATATCGCGCAGGTGTTCCAGCGCAGCGGCACGCTGGAAGTCGCTTTTGTCGACTCTGGCATCGAGTCTGTCGAGGACTTTGCCGGGCGGAACATCGGCACATGGGGCTTCGGCAACGAGCATGAACTGTTCGCGGCCATGCGCGCGGTAGGCATTGACCCTAATAATCCTGATGATGTCACGATCGTGCAGCAGCCGTTTGATATGTCGCTTCTGATTAACGGCGATCTGGATGCCGCGCAGGCGATGACCTATAACGAATACGCGCAGGTGCTGGAGCAGGTGAACCCGGAAACAGGCGAGCTTTACCAACCGGAAGACCTGAACGTGATTGACTTCAACGAAGTTGGCACCGCGATGTTACAGGATCACATCTTTGCCAATGGTGACTGGCTGGCCGAGGAAGGCAACGAGGACATCGCTGTGCGTTTCCTGCGCGCGTCCTTCCGTGGCTGGATTTACTGCCGGGATAACTTCGACGAGTGCGTCGAGATCGTGCTGAATAACGGCACGACACTTGGCGAGAGCCATCAGAGCTGGCAGTTGAATGAGATCAACAAGCTCATCTGGCCGTCGCCGGATGGCATTGGCGTTCTGGATGCTGGCCTGTGGGATCAGACGGTCGCTGTGGCGATTGAGGGCGAGGTCATCAGCGGCGAGCCGAGCGAGGGTGCTTTCCGTACTGATCTGGCAGAGGCCGCTGTTGAGAGCCTGATGGCAGATATGCCGGAGCTTGACCTGACGGGCGAGAGTTACGAGCCGACAACTGTTGAGCTGCGTCCTGGCGGTGAATAGCTAACCGCGAAAGTCTAGCAGGATATTCATGCCCCGGTCTGTCTTTGCCGGGGTATTTTATTGCTTATCTGGGACAGCCCGCCCGGCCAATGTCACGCTTCAAAATGGTCATTGGCCGAGGGTTGTGTTATCCTTACGTCGTTTTACTGGAATTGAGCCGGATGGCGCTGTGCCGTATCAATCAAGTGGTGGTCGTCGTAACAACGTACAGTTAGGGGTTGGCCGTTCCGTCTGGGGAGGCTCCCCACCAGCGCCCATCCCGGAACGGGCTTTAGATGGAATTCCCGGCTGCCTTGCGTGGCTGGCGCTGCTGTTATCTGTAGCCGGGGCAATCGCCTATCCCCGTTTTATTCTGGTGATCGCTGTGTTATTGGGTCTGTACTCTGCACTTCGCTTTTTTTTTGCGGGGGTCGCTAATGTTCGCGGCCTGCGATACATCAAGGAATGGGAACAGACGGACTGGTACACAAAATACCTTAATGAGGCGACTCCCGACTCGCTGCGATGGGAAGACGTGCATCACCTGGTCATTATCCCCAATTACAAAGAAGACCCGGTGACCCTCAGACAAACGCTGGAAAGCCTTGCCCAGCAGTACCAGGCGTGCCAGCGAATGACGGTGGTGCTGGCGATGGAGGCCAGCGAAGTTGGTTGTGTTGAAAAAGCCGAGGCGCTGCAGGCCGAGTATGCCCCGTGCTTCAAACACCTTTATTACACCGTCCACCCGCGCGGCTTGCCGGGCGAGATGCAGTGCAAGTCTGCTAACGAAGCATGGGCGGCGCGCTGGGCAAAACGGCGGCTGGTGGACGAGGACGGTTATAACATAGATCACATTCTGGTCACGACGATGGACGCAGATACGCTGTGGCATCGGGATTATTTCTACGCGCTGACTTATCTCTTTGCCACCAATCCCAACCGTTACCTGCGCTTTTGGCAAGCGCCGATACGCTACCACACTAATATCTGGGAAATCAGCCCGCCGATGCGCCTCATTAACGCCTATTCAACGGCCTTTGAGCTGGCTTATCTGGCCGCGCCCTGGTGGATTCCCATGCCGATGTCGTCCTATACGCTCAGCCTGCGGTTGCTGGACAGCAGCGGTTATTGGGACCCGGATGTCATCGCTGATGAGTGGCATATGTTCATCAAAGCCTTTTTTGCGCGTGATGGCGAGGTTAAGCTGGAACGGGTGTTCCTGCCTTTTTCGGCCTATGCAACCACCGGCGCAACGGTGTGGGAATCAGCCAAAAACCGCTACCTGCAAACCCTGCGTCATGCATGGGGCAGTAAGGAGGTGGGGTACATGGTCGCCAAGATGCTTGAACACCCTGAGATTCCATTCATCCAGTCCTTTCACCTGCTGTTCCGGGTGGCACACGATATTCTGCTGGCGGGCGCGGGCTGGGTCATCTTGACCGTTGGCTCACAGCTTACGCTGCTGCTGCACCCCGAAATCCTGATGGAGTTGACGGCGGACGGCATCCGTAACCCGATTTTTCTGGCGCTGCAAGCCAGCTTTTTACTGGTGTCGGCGCTCAGCATCGTTTTCTGGTATCAGGACGTGATTGTGCGCCCGCCGCGCCCGCCGCATCTCAAGCAAACACTGGTGGAGCGCCTGCTGACGATCATCAGCTTCCCGTTGATTGTCGTCCTGACGCTGATTTTTGTGGCGCTGCCCACCCTTCAGGCACAGACGCGCCTGCTGGCCGGGATACCGCTTCAGTTCCGCGTCACCCAAAAAGTCTGAGGCGTGCTGCGCGGGAGAACGATTTTATTTTTATTTGCAAGGAGTAACATCATGGCAAAAGTGGGTTATATCGGCTTGGGCATCATGGGCGCGGCGATTGCCCGTAATCTGATGAAGGCCGGGCATGAACTGGTCGTCCATAACCGCAGCCAGCAGATCGTTGAGCAGCTTGCCAGCGAGGGCGCAACCCCGGCGCACTCGCCCAAAGAGGTGGCCGAGCAGGTTGAATTTGTGTTTACCAATCTGCCCGATTCGCCTGATGTTGAGAAGGTCGTTCTGGGCAAGGACGGCGTCATCGAAGGGGCGCACGACGGCCTGATCTACGTAGACAACAGCACCATTAAGCCGGAGACCGCGCGCATGATCGCCGCTGAACTGGAGAAGGCTGGTGTTCCGGCGCTCGATGCGCCCGTCAGCGGTGGCGACGTAGGCGCGAAAAACGGCACGCTTACGATCATGGTTGGCGGGCCAGAGGCCGCTTTCGACAAAGCCGTTCCGCTGTTCGAGGCGATGGGCAAGGCGTGGGTGCTGGTTGGCGACAGCGGCGCGGGGCAGATCGCCAAAGTGTGCAACCAGATTATCGTCGGCGCGCAGATGACCGCGCTGGCCGAGGCGCTGATTACCGCCCAGAAAGCCGGTGTGGACCCCACGCGGATGGTCGAAGCGATCAAGAACGGCGCGGCACAGATGTGGACGCTGGATAACAAGCCGCCCCGCCTGTTTGCAGGCAACCGCCAGCCTGGCTTTAAGGCCTATATGCAGCATAAAGACCTCGGCATTATTATGGACACGGCCAAGACCTACGGCATTCCGCTGCCTGTCACCGCCGTTATTCAGCAGTTATACACGGCGATGCTGGAACAGGGGCATCGTGAACTGGACAACAGCGCGATTATCACGGTGTACGAAGCGCTGACCGGGATTACGCTGGACGAGCCATTAAAAGACGAGCAGTAAGCCTTTACATCGCTTATCGGGCGTGGGCGGCTATGCTATAATGACCCTCTCTGGCAGGCTTGGAGAAACGGCGACATCGTGAAAGAGCGAGTACAAAAACTGATGGCGCAGGCCAACGTTGGTTCCCGGCGTGCCTGTGAGGAACTGATTGAGCAGGGGCGCGTGCGCGTGAACGGCGCGGTCATTAAACTGGGCGATAAGGCCGACCCGGAAACAGACGTGATTGAAGTGGATGGCGAGCGCCTGAAGTTTGATGCTCTGCAAAAACTTTACATCGCCCTGAACAAACCACGTAATGTCCTCTCCACCAGCGCGACCCACAAAGGCGAGGAGCGCCCGACGGTGTATGATCTCGTACCGATTACAGACCATCTGTTTATGGTCGGGCGGCTGGACGCAGAGAGCGAGGGGCTGGTGGTGTTGACGAATGACGGCGATCTTGCCAACCGCCTGACACACCCCCGCTACCGCCATACCAAGACCTACAAGGTCACGGTTTATGGAATGCCGACAGGTGATGCGCTGGAGCGCTGGTCGAACGGCGTGAATCTGGGCGAAGATGGTATAACATCTCCCTGCGTTGTTAAGGTCGTCAAGGGGGATAAGGGCTTTACCGAACTGCGCGTGATTATGACCGAGGGGAAAAAACGCCAGATTCGGCGTGTGGCATCCGAGCTTGGCTATCCGGTACGGCGGCTGGTACGTACCCACATCGGCAAACTGGCGCTAGGGGAGCTGCGCCCCGGTGAATGGCGCGAACTGAATGCCGACGAGGTAAAGCTGCTGCAAACGCCTGACCCGGCGTTTCGTGAGGCACGGGCAGCGTCGCGGCAGCGTCGTCCCGGCTCGATGACCCGCCGCCGGAAGCCGCAGGCCGCAGGCCGCCGCCGTCCGATCTCCTCTCGCACACCATCCAAAGGAGGCAAGAAGCGCCCGCGATGACAACGACTGTCTCTGTCGAGGATTATGTTGCCCGACAATCCAACCCAGCGCTCACCCTACGGCGGCACATCCTGCGCGGGCTGATCCGGTGGATTGGGTTTAGTATTCTTGGGCGGGTAGAAGTGACCGGGCTGGAAAATATCCCGTCCACTGGCCCGGTGCTGTTAATGATGAACCATATCACCGCGCTTGACCCCGGCATTATCATGGGCGCGGTGACACATCGTTTCGTTATCCCCATGACCAAGATTGAAAACACCCATAACCCGATCGGCGCGCTGGCCGTGTGGTGGTGGGGCGCTTACACCATCAATCGCGGTGAGGTTGACCGTAAAGCGCTCACCAACTCGATTGAACTGCTCAAAAGCGGCCAGTGTATCCTCATCGCGCCGGAAGGGACGCGCCAGAAAGCCGGCCTTGCCCAACCAAAGGACGGCATGGCCTATGTGGCGACCAAAGCCGACACGGTGATCGTGCCGACAGCGCTTTCCGCCGGGGCGATTGGCTGGAAGGAAAAATGGAAGCGGCTGCAAAGGCCCCACATCCGTGTGAACTTCGGTCGCCCGTTTATGTTCGACACAGGCGGGCGTACCCGTATCCCCCGTGAAGAACTCAGCGTGATGACCGACGAGGCTATGTATCAACTGGCGATGGCCGTCCCCGATGAAGAACTGCGCGGCGTTTACCGTGATCTCAGTAAGGCGACAGCAAGGTACTTAAAGTTTATTGATACCTAGAGTGTTCACGGCGGGCATATTGCCCCCTGTAAACATGCAGGAGGTTCACAAGCGCATGATCCCCCTCCGGGGATGACGAGGTGGCGGTTGATCGAAGTGTCAGCGGATACCGCCAGGGTGTGCCTGCCCATCCTCTGTGAGTTCCTCCGTAATCTGAAAGCGCATTCATGAAAACCCATAAGCAATTGTGGGGACAAATGACGCGCGGGCTGGCGAACAAACACATATCTGCTTACGGAGGACATATTCATGTGCGGTATTGTCGGTTATGTCGGCTTTCGTGATGCCACGCCTATTATTCTGGATGGCCTGCAACGTCTGGAATACCGGGGCTACGACTCCGCCGGGGTCGCGGTTATTGATGATGGCGAAGTCCAGATTCGGCGTGATGTCGGCAAGCTGGTTAACCTGCGCGAGCGTGTCCGCGCGCAGCCCCTTAGTGGAAGCACAGGCATCGGTCACACGCGCTGGGCAACACATGGTGTCCCCGCCGAGCGCAACGCCCATCCCCATATCAGCATGAGCGGCGAGTACGTCGTCGTTCACAACGGCATTGTCGAAAACTACCTCGAACTGCGAGAAGAACTGATGGCTGAAGGTGTTGAGTTTAAGTCGGACACTGACACCGAAGTCATCGTTCATCTGGTGGAGCGTTTTGCCTGCAACGGCGCTAATCATAACCTCACCGAGTCCACGCGCAAAGCGGTACAGCATCTCAAAGGCGCGCACGCCATCGTCGTCCTCAGCAAGCGCGTCCCCGATGAAATCGTGGTGGTTCGTATCGGCAACGCGGGCGGCGTGGCGCTGGGGTTGGGGGAGGGTGAAAATTACATCGCCTCCGATATTCCCGCGATACTGGAACACACGCGGCGCATGATCTTTCTGGAAAGCCGCCAGATGGCAACCGTGCGCGCTGATGGTTACTTTGTGCAGACACTGGACGGTCAGCCCGTGACCCCTGTGGTGCATGACATCGCCTGGGACCCGATCAGCGCGGTCAAAGGCGAGCATAAGCATTTTATGCAGAAGGAAATCTTTGAGCAGGCGCGCAGTATCACCGACACAATTCGCGGGCGGGTGGAATTTGACCACAACGAGGTCGTCCTGCCAGACCTCCACCTTACGCCGCAGCAGGCGCAGGCGCTTCAGCGGATGGTGACGGTCGCCTGTGGCACCAGTTACTACAGCGGCCTTGTCGGCAAGTTCTTTATTGAACACATGGCGAAGCTGCATGTTGAGGTGGATTATGGCAGCGAGTACCGCTATCGTGACCCCATCATTGACGCGAAAACCGCTGTGCTGGCGATCACGCAGAGCGGTGAGACGGTAGACACGCTGGCGGCGATGGAAGAAGCGCGTGAAAAACAGGCGCTGGTGTGGAGCATTGTCAACGCTGTCGGCAGCCAGGCGATGCGCGTCGCTGATGGGTATATCAGCATGAATGCCGGGCCGGAAATTGGCGTGGCTTCTACCAAAGCCTTCACGTCCAGCATCGTTGACCAGTATCTTCTTGGGCTTTATTTGGGGCAACTGCGCGGCACACTCTCGGCAGAGCAGCAGCGTCAATACCTTCAGGACATCGCCCGCCTGCCCGATCTTGTAGGGCGCACGCTGGAATGTGATGCACAGGTGGAGCATCTGGCCTCGCAGCTTTACCACTATACGGATTTTCTCTATCTTGGGCGCGGCATTAATTACCCCATCGCGCTGGAAGGCGCGTTGAAGCTAAAAGAAATCAGCTACATTCACGCGGAAGGCTATCCGGCGGGCGAGATGAAGCACGGCCCCATCGCCCTGATTGACGAGCAGATGCCGGTGCTGACCATCGCGCTCAGGGATGCGCTGTACGATAAGATGATTAGCCAGATCGAACAGGCAAAGGCGCGCGGTGGCGTTGTGATCGCGCTGGCAACCGAGGGGGATACCTTTATCCAGTCAAAAGCCGATCACGTGCTGTACGTTCCCGACACGCCTTATCTGCTCAGCCCGGTGGTGGCGGTGCTGCCGCTGCAACTGCTGGCCTACCATGTGGCCGTGCGGCGCGGCGCGGATGTGGATCAGCCGCGCAACCTTGCCAAGAGCGTGACGGTGGAGTAAACCAGCGAAAACCTTCGGCGAAGTGCGGGGGCGGCGAGGTTGTGTTGACAATTGACTTTTGCCAGCAGACGGCATTTATGCCGTCCCTGCGGGCATGGCCGTAGGCCAGGCGGGTGAGGTTTCACGGGCGGGTTGCAAACCCGCCCCTACACCTGAATGCGGATGGCAGATGCACGCCATACATCGAAGATTTGAACCCTTGTGCGCCTTAAAAACCATAAGGAACAACTACGGACAAGCCTTACATCGCATCCGCCACAGAAAATACCAGCCAAACACAAAACGTCAACAGGAACCTAGGGTCTGGGTAACAGGTGAACGGCCTCGTCTACAAAGTCCACACCCACGTGCTGCCCCTCCTCGAAAACCCGATTGGTGCGCGGGTCGTTATCCACGATCGTTAAAATCTGGTCATTCAGGTTGACCAGGTACTCGACCTCTGACCCCAGATACATGGCCTGTTCTACCAGCGCCTGGGGTAGGGTCGGGTCGTCATGCAGGGAGAGGGCTTCGGGGCGCAGCATGGCAATCACCGGCGTAGCAGGCGTTACCGGAAAAGCAGCTGGCAGCGAGATGGCTTTTCCTAAAATATCAACCCGTGCCAAGCTGTCCTCTAGCGCTGCAACCGATGTCTCGATGAAGTTCGCCCGTCCGATGAAATCGGCGACGAAACGGGTGGTCGGGCAGCGGTAAATATCCTGTGGCGAGCCTATCTGTTCGATTTTGCCCTTATTCATGATGGCAATACGGTCAGAGAGCGCCATCGCCTCTACCTGATCGTGCGTCACGTAAACGCTGGTAATACCCAGCCGCCGCTGTAAACGATGAATTTCGCTGCGCATCTGTACCCGCAGCTTCGCGTCGAGGTTGGAAAGCGGCTCGTCAAACAGCAGGATGCTCGGCTCCATCACCAGCGACCGCGCCAGCGCGACCCGCTGCTGCTGGCCGCCGGAAAGCTGGTTCGGGCGGCGGTCTTCCAGCCCTTCGAGGCCGATCAGCCGCAGCGCTTCGCGGACTTTTTCCTCAATCTGACGACGCGGCATCCTGCGTGTTTGCAGGCCGTAAGCCACGTTGTTAAACACACTCATATGAGGGAACAGGGCGTAATTCTGAAACACCAGCGCCATATCCCTTTTGTTGGGCGGTTGGCTGGTGATGTCCTGACCGTTGAGCAGGATACGCCCGCTGGTGGGCATCTCAAAGCCAGCGATCAGGCGCAGGGTGGTCGTCTTGCCACAGCCCGAAGGCCCCAAAAGGGTGAGAAATTCCCCCCGGTGAATATCCAGCGCGATATCATCCACCGCCCGAACAGTGCCACCGCCGCCGCGATCGGGAAACGCTTTAACGATATTTTCCAGCCGAAGCAGTGCTTCATTGTTCGGCATATTACAACCCACCTTCCAACCTGCGCTCCGCGCCTGTGCGCGACCCTACGGTAAGATAAAGTATACCAATAGCAACCATAACAATCCCGATCAGAATTACACAGTAAGCGAAGGCGTTGCCATAGCGCCCGTTTTCCACTTCATTCAATATCTGCTGCGTCATAATCTTGGTTTGCGGCGTAGTCAGGAAAATGATGGCCGAGATGGTGGTCATGGAGCGCGCGAAAGCGTAAATCAGACCTGCCAGAAAGGCCGGGCGAATTAACGGCAGGGTGATGCGGCGGAAGGTGCGCGCGTTGTCTGCCCCCAGGCTGATGGAGGCTTCCTCGATGGAAGGGTCAATCTGCGACAGCGCTGCTGTCCCCGCCCGCAGCGCGGCTGGTACGCTGCGGACGATATAGACGACGACAATCGCCAGCGCGCCGCCGAAAAGCCCCTGCCCACCTGTAAGTTTTGGAATAAGGGTGATTTCCCCCATCACAGGCAAAGTCACGGTTAACGGGCTGTTAAACGACAGAATATAGCCGATACCGATGATCGTCCCCGGTACAGCGATGCCGAGCATGGTCGCAAAGTCCAGCAGGTTGCGCCCGGCAAACGCCTTGCGGATGACCAGATAGGCGATAATCATGCCGATTAACCCGGCGGCGGGCGTGGCGATGATCGAGAGCAGGGTGGTGTCACGGATCGCCTGTGCGCCGATCCCGTTAATCACAAAATCAAAATTCGCCATTGTCCAGTTCCAGCGGACACCCGGGACCTGTACAAACGCGCCGTGAAAAATCATGCCATAAACCAGGACAATCAACAGGCAGACCAGCATATTCAGGGCGAACAAAGGCCACCGTATCAGCGGATGTTTAATCGTTTGTGGGGTGCCGGATGGCTTGCCTGTCACCGAAACGACGCTGATACGGCTGATCCAGTAACGCTGTACCAGAAAGACAGTGAGCGAGGGAATAAGCAGGATGACCGACAGGACGGCTGCGCCTGTAGTGTTATACAGGCCGATGATCGTCACATAGATGCGTGTCGCCAGCACTTCATAGTTGCCGCCCATCACCAGCGGGTTGCCCAGGTCGGCGATGGCTTCCACAAAGATCAGCAGGAACGACCCGGCAATCCCCGGTGCCAGCATCGGCAGGGTTACGGTACGGAAAACACGCCAGTTGTTCGCCCCCAGATTGGTGGCGGCTTCATCCAGCGCCGGGTCAAGCGCCTGCATCATCCCGCGTATGTTTAAGTAAGCGATGGTAAAAAACGAGAGGGTCATCACCAGCGTTAGCCCGTCCAGCCCGTAAATGTCGTAACGCACGCCAAAGATGCCGCGCGTCACCGTTCCGCTGCGGCCAAAGAGGACGATGGCGGCTGTTGCTACCGCGAACGGCGGTGAGATGACTGGTATGAGCGCTGCGATGTGCATAAAACGCTTGAACGGCACGTCCAGCTTGATCTGTACGAAGGCAAATAAAAACCCGACAGCCGTACCGGTGAGCGCCACGACCAAGCCAAGCACCAGTGTGTTCAGGATAATGGACTGATATACCGGGTCGGTGAAATAGCGCTGAAACAGTGGCAGCCCTTCTTCGGAAAGGCTTTCACCGACCATCGCCAGCAGGGGCAGGATGATTGCCACCAGCACAAAAAACACCACTACTGCCAGCACCACCGCCAGCAGCGGGTCCTGTACGATGGTGTTCAACCGCCTGACCCGCTGATTCTGCCTGATTGCTTGCACGATCACTCCTGTATAAAAAACAACCCCTACCCAGTTGAGCAGGGGTTCGATGGTCATAAATGCAGGTTGCTTTTACTCTGTCGGGGCGGTAGCAATTTCGGCATCGAAGCGCTCGGTGATCTCCACACGGTTCAGACCTGCCGCCGCGAAGTTGTAATCCACCACGTTGATGTCTTCCAGATTGACGGCCAGCTCTGAGATGGCTGCTTCAGGGTTCGTCGGCAGTTGCAGCGAATTGACGCTTGGGCCGATTTCCTGCGCCGCTGCTGTCAGCGCCCAGTCGTACCAGACACGTGCTGCCTCTGGCTCTGGCCCGTTGGCGATGATCGCCATGCCGCCGATTTCGTAGCCAGTACCTTCTTCGGGGAAGGTGGTGACCAGAATGCCGTCAAAGCCTTCTTCCTGAAGCTTGGTGCAGTCATGCGAGAAGATGATTGCCACAGCAATCTCGCCCTGTCCGGCCAGTGTGCCGGGCGCAGAGCCGGAGCGTGTGTACTGGAGGACGTTGTTGTTCAGTTGAGCAAAGTATTCAAAAGCCGCGTCAACTGCCGTCTCGGTCGGGAAACCTTCCTCGTCGTAGCCAGTGCCTTCTTCTTCGGCTTCCAGTTCATCGGCCTTGAGGGTCACGATTGTCCAGAAAGCGGTGAAGGCCGTGCCAGAGGTTGCCGGGTGCGCCATAGCGACAAAGCCTTCAAGCTCTGGGGCAAGCAGGTCTTCCCACGAGTCCGGCGCTTCTATACCGATTTCTTCCAGCACGTCAACATTGGAGCAGAAGCCAAGCGCGCCAACATAGACACCCGTCCAATAGCTGTCTGCGTCCTTGTACTGTTCAGGAATGTCTGCCGCGCTGGGCGACTCGTACTGCTCCAGCAGGCCCTCTTCCGAGCCAGCGATGAAAGCGTCTGCCGGGCCACCCCACCATACCGAGAATTCGGGGTTATCCTGCGCGGCGCGAATCCGCGCCAGCGACTCGCCGGAGGACAGCCGCACATAGGAAGTCCGAATGCCTGTTTCGGCCTCAAAAGCCTGCGTCATGGCAACGCACCAGTCTTCCTGTGGCGTACAAAGCACTGTTAACGTGTCTTCCTGTGCCATCACTGACAGCCCCATGAGTAGCAGAGCAGTGACCAGTAAGAAAGTTGCTAGCCGGGATAATTTAAACATAGTGACTCCTTAATGTAGTGGCTTGTATTCGATGGCCGCACAGAATGCGGCAGATACGCTTTGTTAAGTAAAGTTGTGCAAATTGTTAAAAGTATTAAGTGATTTTAACGATAACGCGCGATTTTAACAACAACGTCCTAAACTGGCAAATTAACCCGACAGGGGTGGATATGGACTACAGAGATAGCGCAAATGCGTGATACAATGAATAAAATTCTGTTATGGTTTTCTTACCGAAATGAGACATATGGCACCTCGTATCCTGATCGTGGACGATGACCGTGACCTGCTTCACTTGCTGGAAATGAACTTGCAGCAGAACGGCTATAACGTGTTTGTGGCTGCAACCGGGGAAGCAGGGCTTCAGTTATTCGAGACGCATAAGCCCGATCTCGTGATGCTGGACATTGCGCTGCCAGAGATAGATGGTCTTGAAATCTGCCGTCGTATCCGCCAGATGTCGAATATCCCTATCCTGATGATGACCGGACATGCCGTCAGTGAGGCCGAAATCGCGCATGGGCTGAACCTGGGCGCGGATGAGTATATGGTCAAACCGCTGGGCAATCTGGAACTTCAGGCGCGGGTACGGGCGCTGCTGCGGCGGGCAGGGTTTGACGCGACAGGCAAACAACCGCTTGCCTACGAAGACCATTACCTCTCGGTTAATCTCCGCGCCCGTCGGGTTCGCGTGGGGGGTGGAGAAGTTCAACTTACGCCGACCGAATTCAAGCTGCTGGCGACATTTGTGACTCACCCTGACGAGGTGCTGACCTTTGGGCAGCTACTCCAGCAGGTGTGGGGCGAGGAATACTGGACAGAGCATCATTACCCGCGTATTTACGTCTCGCACCTGCGGCGCAAGATTGAGCCGGAACCCAGTAACCCCGTTTATATCGTCAATGAATACGGGGTTGGTTATCGTTTTATTGAGCAGCACAAGCGCTAAAGCCTGCGCTTCTGGCTATACCGTTGGCTTCACCGCCTCGCTCTGGCTGACCCCGGCGCTTTTTGCGCCCTTCGCGCCTTTCAGGCCGCGTATTGAGGTCAGGTTGAGCAGGTCGTTCTGGTAATCGTAGCTGCTGGCGCGCTTTTCTGCGTGGGCTTCGCGCGCCAGCGTGACCAGTTCCTCGACAAGCTGGCGCATGGGCAGCCCGCTTTCCTCCCACAGGTAAAAGGCCAGTGAGCCGGGCATGGTGTTAATCTCGTTGAGGTAGACGATCCCTTCTTCGGGTTTCGTCAGAAAATCGAGACGCGCGGTGCCATAACCGTCTATCGCTTTAAAGGCGTTGACAGCCATCTGCTGGATGCGCTCGGTCAGTTCAGCGCCCAGCGGGGCGGGGATAATACGCTCGGCGCTTTTCATGCCCTCGCTGCCGCGCATGTATTTTTCTTCGTAAGTGAGAAATTCTTCCCACGACACCGGCTGCTCCAGCACCGAGGCGCGGATATTGCTGCCGTTACCCAGCACGGCGCAGTTGATCTCTGTCGCGCCTACGACCGCACTCTCAACCAGAATACGACGATCAAAGTGAACAGCGACTTCGATCGAAGCACGCAGGAGCGCCTCGTCATGGGCGCGGCCAACCCCGATGCTCGACCCGGTGGTGGCTGGCTTAATGAACAGCGGATAGGTCAGGTCGTTGGTAACGCGCTTAATGACAGCATCCGGGTCTTGCAGCCACTCATCACGGCGAATGCTGATGCCTTCTACGATCGGGATGCCGTGCTGCTGGAGCAGCGCTTTAGTGGTGATCTTGTCGTTTGCCAGCGCCGAGGCCAGCACCATGCAGCCCACATAGGGGATGTCAGCCAGTTCCAGCAGGCCCTGAAGTGTGCCATCTTCGCCGTGCGTTCCGTGAACTGCCGGGAAGACCACATCCAGCCGCTGTACTTCACTCTTACTGAAGCGTCCGGCAGTCGGGTTAATAATCAGGCCGTGATGCTGTACAGCGGGCGAAAGAATGACCTCGCGCACGTCCTTGTGCGCGGTGATGTCACTCTGGTAATTCATGATTTCTAACAGCGGCGCACCGCTGTACCAGCGCCCATCCCGGCTGATGTAAACGGGGACAACTTCATAACGGCTTGGATCGAAGGCGCGCATGATCTGATTCGCGGTGATGACCGAGACATCGTGTTCAACGCTGCGCCCGCCGAAGATCACGCCAACCACTGTCTTTCTTGCGCTCATAGCAAACTCTCCCGGCGAAGATCAGAATCGGCAGAATACTATGCCTGTAAGACTTTGCGCTGTCAAGCTAAGGATTTGCGGACAGAAACGCCTCGATCTCCTGCATCTCCGCCCCAGTGAGTTCGATGTCTGCGCCGCCGGTAATGCCCTCGATCTGGTCTGGACGACGCGCGCCGACAATAGCGGCGGTGACTGCCGGGTGTTTCAGTGTCCAGGCGATAGCAACCGCGCCGGGCGGCTGCTGATGACGCTCGCCAATTTTATGCAGAATCTCGACCAGCGCCAGATTGCGCGAGAGGCGCGGCTCCTGAAACTCTGCACTACGACTGCGCCAGTCATTCTCCGGCAGGGCGGCGGCGCGTTCGCGGGTCATCGCGCCCGTGAGCAGGCCGGAAGCCATCGGGGAGTAGACGATTACGCCGATGTTGTTTTGCTGGCAGTACGGCAGGACTTCGGCCTCAATATCCCGGCGGATCATGGAATAGGGCGGCTGTAGCGAGGTAATAGGGGCGATGGCCTGCGCGCGCTGCATCTGCGAAGCATTGAAGTTCGACACGCCGATGTAGCGCACTTTGCCCTCTTTTTGCAGCTCCGCCATCGTTTGCCAGCCTTCTTCGATGTCCTCGTCCGGCTGCGGCCAGTGGATTTGATAAAGGTCAATGACCTCGACTTGCAGGCGCTTGAGGCTTTCCTCACATTCCCGGCGGATCGAGTCACGCTTGAGGCTGCCATAGAGCGAGCGGTCTTCAGCTTCCAGACGGGAGCATTTGGTGAAGATGTAGGGCTTGTTCGCCATGCCCTTCAGCGCCTCGCCGACGATGCGCTCGGAATGACCGATGCCATAAACAGCGGCGGTGTCAATCCAGTTCATACCTGCATCGAGCGCGCGATGGATGGTATCAATGGAGTCCTGATCGTCCTGTGGCCCCCAGCCGACACGCCAGTTCCCTCCGCCCATCGCCCACGCGCCGAGGCCAATGGTCGTGATTTGCATATCGCTGTTGCCAAGCTGTCGTTTCTGCATGATTTCCTCCTGTGTCGGCCAGGAGTTTACATCATGCAGAAGGGTGTTCCAAACCGATTGGCACGGGATGGTTGCTTACGGACAGCAAGCGTTAACCTGTAGAAAGGGTGCTGATAATGAAGGTAGCAATGATGAGGACGCTAAAGGCGAATTCCACCACCATGCCCCATAAATAAAGTTTGAAGGCTGTTTTCCCGGCGCGCAGGGCATGGCTCATCTCGCGGATGCGCGCGTATTCGATCACCAGCGCGCCGAGTACCATGCCGACAATAGTGCCGAGGATGGGAACGGGGATTAAAAATGTGCCGGCGAGGCCGCCGACAATGCTGCCAACCGCGCCGAGGCAGGACAACCCCTCGCCGCGAACGCCAAACAACGGCAGCCAGTATTCCTGAAACGTCCCTGCCAGCATGAACAGCGTCATCAGCACCACTGCCGGGATAGTCACGCGCTCGAAACTGGTGAGGAAAGCGGTCACGAGGCCAACCCCCCAGACGAAGATTGGCCCCGGCACATAAGGTATGATCGAAACCAGCGTGATGAGGATCATGCTGGCGATGGCAAGGAGCAATATGGAAGTTTCTATCATGTCCATACTGCTCAATACGCACTATTTTGCTTTTTGTTGCAGCAGGCGCAGCGTGGTTTCTGCCAGCATGGCCGCGCCCACGGGCAGGGCGTTCTCGTCAATATCGAAGACGGGCGTATGATGACTGCGACTCTTGTCATCGTACTGCGCCCCTAAGAAGAACATCGCGCCCGGCGCTTTACGCGCCATATAGCCGAAGTCCTCCGCGCCCATGCCCGGTTCGCCCACCTTGATCGCCTGTTCGCCGAACATCTCGGTGGCGACCTGTTCCATCACCTCGCATACCTGCGGGTCGTTATAGGTCGCGTCGTAGCCGATTTCAAATTCCAGCTTGTAATCGCCCCCCATCGCTTTGACCACGCCGAAAGCTTTGTCCAGCTCGTCGCGCAGTTGCTCGCGGGTGGCATCATCGTAGCTGCGAATCGTGCCGTTCAGCTTTACTTCGGCGGGGATGACATTGGTTGCATCGCCCGCATGAACCGCACCTATGGAGATGATGACAGGGCGGATGGGGTCTATACGGCGGGAGGGGATGCCGTAGATAACGTTGAGTAACTGCGCCAGCATGTAAATCGGATCGGTGCCTTTGTGGGGCGATGCGCCATGCGCGCCTGTGGCGTAGATGGTGGCATAGAACGAGTCGACATTTGCCATGGCGTAGCCGCTGCGGATTTCGATCTTGCCCGACTCGGTGCCGCTGGCGACATGCAGCGCGATCACCGCGTCCAAATCTTCCAATGCCTGATCTTCGATCATGCGCATCGCGCCGCTTTTGTTTTCTTCATCGGCGCGTTCTTCAGACGGTTGGAACAGGAGGCGGATTTCACCCGGCGGGCGGTTCTCCATGTTATTCAGGATTTTCGCCACGCCCAGCAGTATCGCGGTGTGCGCGTCATGGCCGCAGGCGTGCATCACGCCGGGAGTCTGCGAGGCGTAGGGTACGTCGTTAGCCTCCTGAATGGGCAGCGCGTCCATATCGGCGCGGATGCCGATGGCAGGGTGGCCTTCACCGATCCGCGCGACCACGCCGGTTTTGCCGACCCCGGCCTGCACCTCGATGCCCATATCGGCTAAGGTATCGGCCACCAGCTTGGCGGTGCGGAATTCCTCAAAGCCCAGTTCGGGGTGCATGTGAATATCCCGCCGCCAGTGAACCATTTCATCCCGCAGGGCATTCGCCTGCTCCAGCATGTCCGTAGCAACCATAAAAAATCTCCCTTATGAGTGTGTGCCTGTAACGTTTTGCCCTAAGTATTGCGCGAGTCGCGGCAGCGCGCTACGAAATCGGTAAAAAGTGGTCTGGTGGTTTCGAGCATCCTTTCGGGGTGAAACTGCACGCCGATCATGCGCCCATCAGTGGACTCAATCGCCTCGATCACGCCGTCCGGGCTAAAGCCCACCGCGCGCAGCCCTTCGCCAACCTCGATCACCGCCTGAATGTGATAGGTGTTGGTGGTGAGCGCGGCGGTGTTCATCACCTGCCGCAGGCGTGAGTCGTCCGCCAGATGCACGAGGTGTTCTGTGCCGCCGCGTCCGGCGCTATGGAGCAGCGTGCCGGGTTTTTGCGCGTTGAGGTCGGCGTAGATCGTGCCGCCTGCCTGCGCGTTAATGAACTGCATTCCATAACAGATGCCTAATATGGGGCGGTCATGCATCGCCCCGAAGACCACTTCATCATTGTTACTGCGTACCGGGTCTACAGGTTCGAGATCATCTGGCAGGTCGCCAACAAGCCCCTTCGTGATGCCGGGGCCGCCAGTAATCACCAGTCCGTCCAGCAGCGCTGTAAACGCCGAGGCCGCTTCAGCCGTTTCGAGGATGGGAACAATCAGCGGCAGGCCGCCCGCCTGCTCGATGGCGTGAAGGTAATGCACATCTACCGATTGTCTGCCGTCTTTATAGCTGGTGGTGATGCCGATACGCGGGAGAGAGGTCATCTTTTCGTATCCTTAAGTGGAGTAGGTGTCTGGCAGGTCGTTTAAAAACAATACCGTGTCGCCGGGGCGTAGATGGTTTTGATACCACTGGATGGACTCGGCCAGTGTGTTGACCACCTGTAAGCGCTCCTGTGGAAAGCCCGCTGCCAGTAAACCGGCTTTGATGGGGGCGGTTTGCTGTTCGCCAACGAGAATCACGTCGCTGGCATACTGCGCGGCGGCTTCGCCGAGCTTGCGGTTTTCCGCTTCCATCAGTTCGCCGAGTTCGACCATGCCCGGTGTAATCAGCAAGCGCCTGCCCTGCTGGTGCATCCCCAATACATGAAGCGCCTGCACCGCGCCGACCGGGTTCGCGCTGTAGGCATCATTGATAATGGTGATCCCCTGCGCGGTTGTCTGCCTGGTGAGGCGGCTCTCGGCAGGTTGCAGCCCGCGCGCACGCCGCGCCACATCGCGCAGCGGCATCCCTTCATGTACCGCCACCGCCGTCGCCAGCAGGATGTTGGTGACGTTATGCAGACCGAGCAGCGGTGTGGAGAAAAATGCGCTCTCGCCTGTGGTCGTGTCCGTCACGGCGAAGGTAAGCCCGTCCAGCGTTTCGATGATCTCGGAGGCGATGAAGCGCGGGCCATCGGGCGGGGCGCTGTTCGGGTCGAGTTCACGGCTGACCGCAAGGCGCGTCGCCGGGTAGCCGCGCTCGTACATGGCGCGCACGTGAGGGTTATCCCAGTTGAACACCGCCGTGCCATCTGGCGGCAGGGCTTTGATGATCTCATACTTGGCGCTGGCGACTTTCTCTAAGGTGCCGAAGCGCTCCAGATGCTGCGGGCCGACCTCGACAACGATGCTGATGGTCGGGCGGGTGAGGTCGCAGATGTCCTGAATTTCGCCTTCGACATACGCGCCCATCTCGCAGATGAAGTAATCAATACTGTGATCGTCAGCAAGGTCGTTGTTGATCGCCAGACACACCCCCATGAGCGTGTTGTAACTTTTAGGGGTGGGGTAGGCTTTATAGCGCCCATTGAGCAGGTGAGTCAGATAGGTTTTTGTGCTGGTCTTGCCATAGCTGCCCGTGATGCCGATGACGGTCGGCCTTACCCGGTCGAGTGTCTGGCGCGCCTGCTGGATGAAGCGGCGACGGAAATACGCCTCCACCGGGGTCATGAGCAGGTTGCCAGCGATGAGCATCAGCGGCGCGCTGAGGAAAAGCAGCAGGCCGCAAAAAGCGGTCAGGATGAAATTGAATTCGGCCATATCGGGAAGCGGCAGCAGATTGACAAGGCGCAGCAGCAGCCAAAGCGTGAGCAGCGCCAGCACAAACGCCGCGCCGAGCATCCGCCTGACACGAGCCGTGCGGCGCAGCGGCTTCTTGATCTCACGTTCCTGCGGCGGCCAGACAGCAAGCAGCGCGGTGATGCTGCCGATCAGCCCCAGCATAATCTCACCAGGGGCTTCGGTCAGCACAAAGCTGAGCGCCGTGCCGATGACCCACGCGGCGATGGGGCGGGTGGGCAGCCAGCGTTCGCGCCGGGCAAAGAGCCAGCGCAGATAGCGCTCATTCTTATATTCTTCAATCTGGTAAAAGCGCGCCTGACGGTAAATGCGAAAGTGTGTGCCAACCAGCCAGAAAAGCGCGACGATTGATGCCATAAGTCACTTCACGGGTGCGTTAAGTAAATTTTCGATAAGCCTCTACAGTACGCAGGTGTTCAAAGCTGAGGCGCTGATAGAGGCGGATCGCTGTGTCATTGTCTGCATTGACGGTGAGCGCTATTTCGTTGACCTCTGGTAAGGACATCAGCCAGCGCGACGCGGTGACGATTAATCGCGCGCCGAGGCCGCGCCCGCGAGCCTCCTCCCGCACACCGAGGAAATCAATATAACCGTCGCTGCCGTTATCCACTCTGGCGAAGATGTAGCCTTGCAGCACACCGCCCTCGGCGATGACAAACGCCTGATTTTGGTCGTCAAGCTGTTCAAGCAGTTCCCTGCCGGAATAGTAAGTGTCTGGGAAAATGGTGTTGTGTAGCCCGATGAAAGGATCGTGCTGATCGCCGCTTAAGCGCGACGCTGGCTCAAGCTGCGGCAGGGCGCTGACCTGATCACGCAGCAGGCGCAGGCTGGCCGCGCCGAAGCGGGTATTGAAGCCGTGCCGCCCGGCGAAGACGGCTAAACGCTGATTATGAGCGTCGCCCAGTAACTCCTGCGTTTTCATGGCCTGCAAAATGCCCTGTGCCTCTAGCGCCGCGTAAAGCTGGTCGGCACAGGTGTGCCAGTCTGCATGGTCAACCAGCGGGCCGTATACCCACGCTTTGGCACTTTCTGTGCTGATGTCCACGCCGATAAAGCCGACCAGACGATCTTGATCGTAAGCCAGAAAAACCTGCTGCGCCCAATCGTCATCCCACTCCGCGATGCTGGCAGCGATGTCAGGCGCTGTGAGGCCGAAGTAGGCGATATGATGCGCTGTGTCCCGCTGTAAGAGGGCGATGAACGCCGCCACTTCATTTAACTGGTCAGGCTTTACGGGCTGGATGTGCATGAAAGAATCAATCCTGCCTGAAGAAATAATCTATCACGCGCGCGGCCTCTGGCAGGCGCTCAAGATAGCTGTAATGGCCTGCCCCTTCGTAAACCACCAGTCCGGCATCGGGAAGTGTTTGTTCCAGAAGCTGCCCCTGCCAGAGCGGTGTATCTTCATCCCGGTCTCCCCACAGCAGCAGGGTTGAAGGCTGTACGCGGGCGGCGTAGGGGATCAAGTCCTCATTAACGACCTTCACAAACGTCTCGCGCATGGTGCCTTTGGCGGCTTTGTAGTCTGGTGATCCGTAGCGCTCGCTGTACCAACCGCGTAACTGCCCGGCCTGTGCTTTTAGCCCGACAGCCTGCAAGCCGTTGAGTGCGGCGCGGTAAGTCTTCAGGCGCAGGCTGCCGCTGGCAGAGGCGCGCCCCCGTACCCCGGCGCTGTTGGCGAGCGCCATCTTCATCACGCGCTGCGGGTGTTCTGCGCCGAGGACGAGGCTTAAGCGCCCGCCAAACGAATGACCGAAGAGGTAAACCTGCTCCAGTTCATGATGATTCAGGTAAGCGATCACCCAGCGCGCGTAATCATGCACCGACCAGCCGATAGGGGGCGCTTCGGTCTGGCCGAAGCCGGGCAGGTCAGGAATGTAAAGGCGATAGCCCAACGGCGCGAGGCGCTGTGCCAGCGGCAGCAGCAGGTCAATATGCGCGCCCCAGCCGTGCAGCATCAGCACAGGTTTACCCGTCCCCAGAACTGCCTGCGCCGTATTTAAAGAATCAATCTGAGTAAAGGTGACAGCATTCATGCGATGTGGATTTGCGCGCCCAGCGCTTGCAACTTACCCAGAACACCCGCGAAATTCTGCTCAATAGCCTGCGCGTTGTCTATAGTGGATGTGCCTTCTGCCACTAACGCCGCCGCCAGCATCCCCAGCCCGGCGCGCACGTCGGGCGTGTCCATGTATACCCCGTACAGCCGGGTTGCGCCAACGACAATGACGCGGTGCGGGTCGCACAGCACGATCTGTGCGCCCATCGCCTTCAGGCGGTCTACAAACAATAGGCGGTTGCTGAACAGCTTTTCGTGAATCAACGATGTGCCGCGTGCCTGAGTCGCCGCGACAGTCGCCACCGCGACCAGATCGGAAGGGAAGCCCGGCCAGATGGCTGTTTCGATGGAAGCGTCAACGTCTTCCTCGCGGTCAGAAACCGTAAGCTGCTGATGACGCGGCACGTAAATGGTTTCATCCTCGACATCAAGCTGCACGCCTAACCGCTGATAAACTCTGGCGATGATCCGCATATCCTGCTGGCGCACGTTTTCGATCTGGATGCGCCCGCCGCACAACGCGCCCATCGCCGCGACGCTGGCCGCCTCCACGTGGTCTGGGCCAATCGTGACCTCTGCGCCTTCCAGCGCAGGAGGGCTAAGAATACGCAGGACGTTTGAGCCAATCCCCTCAATATGAACGCCCATTTCCTCCAGCAGGTTCGCCAGTTCGCCGATATGAGGTTCGCAGGCGGCGTTGTGGATGATAGTCTCCCGACCCATGCAGGCTGCCAGCATCATCACCAGCGCGGTCGCGGTAACGCTGGCCTGTGCCAGGGTAATATCCTTAAAGTCCCACCGGACGAGCCGGCATTCCACCGCGCCGCTAAGAATGCTCACATCAATGCCCAGATCGCGCAGGGCTTCCAGATGGGTACGGATGCGGTTAAGCGGAAAATCAAATTCCAGCCGTACATGCTGGCGGCGTACCAATACGGGCGCGAGCAGCAGTAACGCGCCTGTCGTGCTGGTGGTTTCGGCATCCGTGAGCGTGCGCTGGGTAAGCTGCGGCGCATGAATGACGAGTGTCTGTTCATCCGGCCACGCCAGCGTCGCGCCTGATTTTTCAGCCAGCCTGACCATCGCCTTGACGCTTCGGGTGGCAGGCACGTTGCGCAGCGTGACTGGCTGATCGGTCAGCAGTGCCGCCGCGATGAGCGCAATCGCGGCGTTAGAGTTGCCTGAAGGCTGGTATATTCCGTTGAGCGGGGTTTGACCCGCAACCGTAATCCGCATTGTTATTCCTTATGGCAGCAGCGTGACGTTGGCAATACGCTCAGCATCGTTGGGGGTGCCGCGTTTGCGGGCGCTGATGGGCTTGACAGGCGGGCATTCCCACGCTTCTGCTGGGGTTTCTGCACGGGTATCCTTAAATTTAGGCAGAATGCCGCAGGCGAAGCAGCGGTCGCGGCAGTCCACGCGGGTTTCGCCCTTGATGCTCATCAGGTAATCCTCAATCAGGAACTTCTTGTGTACGGCAACATCAATGTGTTCCCATGGGAATACCTCGTCGGTGCCGCGTTCGCGGTGTGTATAGAACCAGGGATCAAGCCCGGCCTCGTCGAAGGCTTGCAGCCATTTATCATGCTGGTGCTGATCCTGCCACGCATCGAACTTGCAGCCCATCTGCCACGCGCGTTCAATAACGCGGCACAGGCGGCGATCCCCCCGGCTGAGGAAGCCCTCAAACTCGCTTTCATTCACGTTGTTCCAGCGCAGGTGTAGGCCATGCCCACGAATCTGGTCTTTAAGCAGATTTTGTTTCTGCAAAACCTGTTCGCGGGTGTCCTGCGGCACCCACTGGAACGGCGTGTGCGGCTTGGGGATAAAAGTGCTGACCCCAACATTGACGTTGGCCTTGTTGCCGAGGATTTTCTGGCCTTCGCGCAGTACGGCTTTGCACAGCTCGATGATCGCCCATACGTCTTCGATGGTTTCTTCAGGATGGCCGATCATGAAATAAAACTTGATCGTGCGCCAACCGCGCGAGTAGACGGCGCGCGCCGCCTCCAGCACCTGTTCATCAGGCACGTACTTGTTGATGATATTGCGCATCTTCTCGGTCGCGGCCTCTGGGGCGAAGGTGAAACCGCTGCGGCGCGTATCGCCCAGTTTGTCGAGCAGGTCGGCGCTGGCAGTCTCGATACGCAGGCTGGGCAGGCTCATGCTCAGGCCGAATTCGCCGTACTTCTCGTTCACGGTTGTGACCAGTTCATGCACATCGCGGTAATCGGACGACGACAGGCTGAGCAGGCTGATCTCTTCGTATCCGGTGTTTGCCATGATTTCGGCGATAGCGTCTACCACTTCCTGCACCGATCGCTCCCGCACCGGGCGTGTAACCATGCCCGCATGGCAGAAGCGGCAGCCGCGCGTACAGCCGCGCATAATCTCAATCGGTGCGCGGTTATGCACGGTGTCTATGTTCGGGACGATAAAGCGCGTGAACGGCTTCGGCAGCACAGGCACAATGCGCTTGAGGACTTTCGCAGGGACTTCTGGCGCATTGGTTGTGACGGACTCGACAGTTCCGTCAGGGTGATAGGTTGTATCATAGAAGCGCGGGACATACATGCCCTGAATGCCAGCGATGGCGCGGAGTTGCGCGTCACGGCCTGCGCCGCGCATCTGCTGGATGGTGCGCGCGACCTCGACGATGATTTCCTCGCCTTCGCCGATCACGAAAGCATCGATAAAGTCGGCCATCGGCTCCGGGTTGTAGCAGGCGTGGCCGCCCGCGATCACCAGCGGATAGGTCTCGTCGCGGTCGCGGCTGCGAACGGGCATCCCGGCCAGATCGAGCATGTTGAGCGCGTTGGTGTAAAGCTGCTCATAGGGCAGGCTGATGCCGAGAATATCAAAATCGCGGATACGGTGCTTGCTTTCCAATGAGTAGAGGGGGATGCTTTCCCTGCGCATGATAGCTTCCATATCCACCCACGGGCTAAAGACCCGCTCGGCCAGCATGTCGGGCTGGTTGTTGACCTGCTCGTAGAGGATCATAATCCCTAAGTTAGACATGCCGAGGTCGTAAATATCGGGGAAGGCCAGCGCGACCTTCACGTCTGTCGCGTCCCAATCCTTGACAACGCTGTTATACTCACCGCCGACATAGCGACCGGGTTTTTCCACGCGCAGCAGTACGCGCTCCAGAGCATTCTCGATCTGTTCGGGGTGCATAAGGCGCTCCTGGTAAACTCGCTAAACAGTAAAATCACGCAAAGGCGCAAACAATGATGAAGGCATTATACCGTCTTGAACGGCGGGTGTGTAGGAACGTATTAGGAATAGCAGTCGGCCTGCTGATGTTCAGCCTGTCAAGTGTCGCTAGTGCGCAGAATGCGCGCCCCCCTGTGATTGACGCGGGGAATATCGAGCGTTTGCAATCCGTCAGCCGCATTGACTTTGATTCACAAGCGACAGATTACGGCGTTACTTACCGTAATGGGCGGTTTGCTCTGCGGGCTGATGGGCAACGTGTCGCGCTCGCCGATGTGCAGGGAGAGATTTACATTTTAGATGAAGCTGGCCTTGTGGATGGTGTGTACAGTGTGCGTGGAGAGGATGGTATGCAGGCGGGTTGGCTTGAGATGGCTTTTGGGCCTGATAACTCCATTGCCTCCATCCATACTGACGGCGATCATTTTTTCGTGGCAGCATTCGACTATGAAACAGACGCTTTGCAGGTGACGAAACTGAGCGAAACACTGTTGGATGTCTGGTGGGGGGATTCATCGCTCCTGCTGGAAACGCAGACCGCGATCAGCACGCTTACCGACAACCGTTTAATGACGGCCTCTCACGCATTCAAACAGGATACAGAGTCGGTTATCCGCATCGGGCGGATTGCGCCGCCGCTGGCGGTTACGGTGACGGAGGATGGCCGGGTGAGGCGCTGGAACATGGAAACAGGCGAAGTCACGGCGGAGGTGCGGGTCGAAGACGCGCTGCCGATTTATGGACAGGTAAACGCTGGCGGGGATCGCTATCTGGCATGGCGCGATCCGATGTCAGAAGCGCTGCACCTGCTGGATTTTGAAACAGGCGAAGACCGTATTATCGCTGAATTGAACGGGACTTATATCCCCTTTATCTTCCTTACCGCCAATGCCGATGTTATCATAGGGGTGTATGTGGATGATGAGCCTGTGGTTGTCGCGTGGGACGTGGCAACAGGCGAAAAGCACGTACTCGGCGAATATCGATCATGCAACCGTGCGCTGGATATGGCGCGCCTGAGCCGGGACGGCACGACACTGGTGATCGGCTGTGATACCGGCTTAGATATATGGCGAGTAAGTGATTCGTAAAGTGGGTGTAAGGCGTTCGTAATTTGAAAGGGGTATGCTAAACGATGGATTGGTTCGAGCGTTTGCTGAGCAACCCTTATATCGACTCGGTGCTGCTGGCGGATAATCAGGGAAACATCCTGCGTTCCACTTACCCGCTCCGAAGTGAAAACGAGGTTGCTGTCTCAATGCTGCAATCCGCCGAAGTGCTGGCACAAACGCTGGCGCAGGAACTGGGATGTGGGGCGGCGCGAATGCTGCAAATCTCGACCCAATGGGAACACATTATCCTGTTTCCGCTGTTTGCCTCGCGCTACTATATCGTGATTCAGGTGGAGCGGTCTGTGCCGTTAATGCTGGTCATGGTAGATATGGAAAGAACGTTAGAAGAGGTGAGCGCGGAGGAACTGGCGGCTTTGCGCAGGTCAGCCATGCTGCAATTTGATGATGACACGCCCGTGCTTGATGCCGCAGAATTGATTGAAGCGGTGCGGGCCTGGTTAAGGAGTGGAAAAACGGGTTAAAATAATTTATAATTTTTACGATCTTCATAAATCCTTACGTATCCATAAAGCGAATATATAGGATATACTCCTGTACAAACATTATTTATTTAATTTGCTCGTTGATTATTGGATGGTTTAAGCAGTGCAAAGCAAGTTAAATGCCACACCGGGTGAAAGCCAGGCTTCACAAAAAAGTGAGAGCAAGTGTCCTTATTGCCACCGTCGTTTCAATACGCCGGATGAGCTAACGCTGCACATCGTCACCCGCCATACGCAGACCGGCATCCGCCGGGGACCAGCGCAGGCAGGGGCGGGTAAGTAAGGGCCTTGCCGAATACCTCGCCAGTTCACAGGCGCTGAAGTTCACGCGCGATCTGGGCTGCAACGCGCGCGTTGTTCACCAGCAGCGCAGTGTTGGCCTGCCGAGATGCTCCTGCTGTGTACTCCACCACATGGCTTAGCAGGAATGGTGTAGCCGCTTTGCCATGAATACCCTGTTTTTCTGCCTCTTCGACAGCCCTCATAATGGCGCTTTCAGCATCCTCTGAGGATAACGCGGCTTCTGATGGTACTGGTACGGTAATCAGCAGCCCATGTTTCGCGTCCAGCCGCCGCGCTGCCGCAATGATCTGCGCGGCTTGCGCGGTAGTGTCCACGCGCACATCCACAGGCAGACCGCTGCTGCGGCTGTAAAACGCGGGGAGTGTGTCGGTGCCGAGGCCGACGACTGGCACCCCCTGGGTTTCCAGCACCTCCAGTGTCAGCGGTAAGTCGAGGATGGATTTCGCCCCAGAGCAGACCACCGCGACAGGGGTGCGGCCAAGTTCGATCAGGTCTGCCGAGATGTCGAATGGCTGCCCCCGATGTACGCCACCAATGCCGCCTGTTGCAAAAACCTTTATGCCAGCCATGTGCGCGACGATCATGGTTCCGGCCACTGTCGTGGCGGCATCTTCGCCCAGCCCGACGGCGATAGGCAAATCACGGCGGCTGCACTTGCGAACGCCGCCCGCTGGCAGCGACCCCAGGCGTTCAATATCTTCTGCCGGCAGACCCACAGTGATACGGCCACGCAGGATAGCAATGGTGGCTGGTTGTGCGCCGTTGTCGCGTATCGCCTGTTCCATCGCCATCGCGGTTTCGACATTGGCCGGGTAGGGCAGGCCGTGCGTAATCAGCGTGGACTCCAGCGCAACCACAGGCTGATTATCTGAGAGCGCGGCTGATACTTCATCTGAGAGGTGGATTTCGGGGTTCATGGGTTCATCCTGTGCGTTAATGGGGTAATTGTAGCACAGGCAAAAAAAGACCCGCAGGCCGAACCTGCGAGTCTTTTAAACTTCAGAGGGGCGATAGACTCATCGCCCCATGCTTAGGCTGCTTAGGGGATGACCTGAAGGGCATCCACGTTGAAGCGGCGTGTATCGCGATTCTCGAAGATGACTTCATGCTCGCCATCACCGAGACCGTAGATCAGGATCGGCGTGAAGTAGGTCGTCTTGCCGTTCTGGCTGAAGTTGGTGCATTCCAACTCGTTGCCTTCAGCCAGCGGCACCACCAGACAGACGCGCACGTCCTTGCTGTTCTTCTTTGCGACGGCCTGATAGATGGTGAGCGCGTTACCTTCCACGAAGACCTGCATGGTTGCGCCGCTGTACTGTGTCCAGCGATCGGTCAACTGCCATGGGCCTTTTGGTGGGTTCCTCTTCGCCAGTGTGACATCCCAGAAGACCGCCGGCGCGAACCGTACTGCTTCGGCAAAGGTCGCGGCAAGCTCGGTATCATCGTACAGGCCGGGTTGCAGCGCTGTACCGCTAGTGACATCACCGAAGATGGCTACTGCGTCCACTTGCAGGAAGTCCTTGTTGGCGATACTGCCATCGTTCACGCGCAGGCGCACCTTGTAGGTGTCTGGCGCGAGGCCGTACACCGTGTGGCCGTAGCGGTCAACCTTGCCCTTGGCGATGTCTGTCGAGAGGTTGCGGCAGGTTTCGCCGGGGCTGGAACCCCATGCCGTGAACTGCGACTCCAGCACGTAGCACAACTGGAAGTTGATACCCCGGTTGTTCTGGTGGGTGATGATGGAGAAGCCGGACCCGTTGAAGTCAAATTCCATTGTGGCATTGTTCGCCCGCGTCCTGATGACTGTGCCACCATAGGCGCGTTTGTTCTTAACGCCACCCGTCCAGTTGTTGCTGACGTTGATAATGCCGCCGTTGGTCATCAGTGTGTCATCGTACAGACCTTCGGCCAGAACTGTGCTGCTAACCACGTGGAACCCATCGAGGTTGAAGCTGCCATCAGTGATGGTACGGAGCGTGATTGAGCGCGTGAAGTTTGAACCTGTGCCGTTGTTGATTGTTACCGTGTGGTAACGGCTGGTTCGCATATTACGCACCTGGCACGCATTGCCCGCACCGCTGACGTTTTCCACACAGATGAGCAGGCCAGTGCTGTTCTTGTTGGATGTTGGGCCAGTATCCAGCACGACGATGGTTTCCTCACCCGCAGGCACTTCGACGCGCAGGGTCGCAATCGCGCCCACCTGCTTGTTGGAAGCGCGACCCCTCGCATCTACGACTGTGGCGTAGCTGCTGCCGCTGAAGTTTTTGGCCTTCTTACCGCTGACCGTCAACCAGTGATTGGCTGGCAGCAGCGTCAGGTAGGGGAGGCCGGGTTCGGCAAGCGCGCTCTCGTTGTGCGTGCCTTCCGCGCCCACGCTAACTGCTGGCGGCGTGGCTTCAAAGATGCCCACGAAGTCTATCTTCAGTGTTCCGCTGATGTTGACAACGCGCACGCTGTACAAGCCATCTGCCAACCCGTTTACCGAGCGGCTGACGGTGGTGTTGGTACGCCCGTTATTGTTGTAGGTGTAGCAGTGTTCGTCCGGTGTGGCAATGCTGCCCGCTTCATAGCAGACCTGCATATTGCCGCCCGCCGAGTCTACGATAGTGCCGATCTCAAAGCCTGTGCCTTCAAATTCGAAGATCAGCGTGTCATTGGCCGTTGCGGTCTGCGCCACGCTGCCACCGCTGTAGCCCTTCCCGGTGAGGCTTGTCCACGTGCCATTGAAGCCGTCGTCCACAACCGGGAAAGTCTCTTCATAGCGACCTTCCTGCAGTGCGCCAGTGGCATCCACGATGTTCACATAGTCCACTGTGAGGTTGCCGCCACCTGTCCGGCGGACGCGCACGGTGTAATCCGCAGGTGCGCCGCCAATGTTTCTGGTGTAAACCTGTACCGCATTGCCGGCTGTGGGCGGCCATGTCTGGCAGTTATCGCCCACGCTGTTGGCATTTGTCACAATGCCCGCCACATAGCAGACCTGCATCTGGTTAGCAGCCGTCGCCTGTGCGCCGATCTGGAAGGAGCTGCCGTTAAAGTGGAACAACAGGGTTGCGTTGTTGCCGTTGCTTTGCTTGGCGCTGTTCGCGCTGTAGCCCTTCCCCTTGACCGCGTTCCATGTGCCGTCAAAGCCCAGGAATGGATGCGTGTCTTCGTAGCTGCCCGGTGTCAGGGTGCGATCTTCATAGACATGCACCGCATCGAGGATGAACTTGCCAGCCGTAGTGGTGATGACCGAAATCTGATGCGGATTGGTGTCCGGCAGGTGGGCGATGACCGGGTTGGCATCACCCGCGAAGGAACGGCAGTTCCCGCCATCCACACAGACCTCGAGACGTGCATTCTTCTTGCCGGGCGTGCGGATGATCTCAACCGTGTTCACGCCGTTGGTATGGAAGACAATGCCCGCACCCAACCGCTTGTTGATCTCGTCCTGATAGCCATCGGTGGCCTTGTTGTTGCTCCTGGTGACCCAGCCGCTGCCAACATAGAGGAACTGATCGTCAGCGAGGCGGTTCACGTAGCTTGTCTGGTAGCGGCGACCGTCCCCGGTCAGCGCCACGCCTGGCATGTCTCCGAAGATTTCGAGGGCATCGAAATCCATCGTGCCGTTGTTGTTACGAACGGTCACGGAGAAGTCCTGCGGCGTGTCGCTCAGCCCGATGATGGCGCGCCCCGCCATGTACACCGGGCGCTTGCTGTTGTTATTGATCGTCCGGCATGTGCCAGCGCGGATAGCCGCGATGTCGCTCGTGTGGCCGTTCACCCAGCAGATTTCAACGTTGCCCGCGTTTTTGTTCTGTGTGAACAGTGCCGCGAAGCCCGTGCCTGTCATCTGGAAGAACACGCCCGCGCCATTCTGGCTGGTGCGCTTGACCGACTTACCAGAGGCTTTCTTGTCGTTCACATTGTTGAACGGGCCGCTGTTAGGATTGCCGCTGCTGTTGAAGTGACCATACACGACGTTATTCCCGTCGAGCGCGGTTTCCTCATAGTAGGACGGGGAGAGCGGTGTGGTGGTGTTGAACACCTGTATCCTGTCGAAATTGAACGGGCTGTTGACCATGCTGAAAATTTCGACAGTGTGGGTGTTGTTCGCCCCAAAGCCATCACCCCAGCCGCCTGTGTAGGCGCTTTCCAGAATAGGCAGCGGGTTCGGCGCGTTGGTCAGGTTGAACTGGCGGCAGTGATTGGCCGCTGTTTCGCCCTGCGCGCGGTCTACACAGACCATCACCTGCGTGCTGTCCTTCTTGCCAGAGACGCGATACCACAGGAGCTTATTCGCGTCTGCCGGAATCTGGAAGCTGATGAACGGCCCGATGTGCGCGGTCTTCTTTGCCACAGAGTGCAGGCTGTTGTTGGAGGCGTTGCGCTTGTTTGCGTCAAACACCCAGCTATCGTCCTGACCATTGCCGAAGATGATCGGCCCGATTTCGTCGTTTTCGGTGCTGCCAAAGGGCAGCGGCGCGGTTGGCTGATCGCGGAAGACCGTGATCGAGTCAATCACCATGTTCCCGCCTGCCGGAACGTTCTTGACGATCAGGCGCACGTTATGGCGACGGGTGGGGTCGAACCCGAAGAACGAACGGAACACGCCCCACGTGGTTTTACGACCTTTCGCGCCTGTCCGGTTGTTGAAGCTGGAGCAAACTTCTACCCCATCTTCTGGCGTGATGCAGATGTCATAGGTTGCGCCGTTAGCTGCCAGCCCTGTGCCGATGGACAGCCCTGTCCCCGTGAAGGCGAACCGTACCTCGCCTGTCTGGTTTGTCCTCAACGCAACGCCGTTAGAGGCCTTCTTGTCGTTGACAAACGACCACTGAGGGAAGTAGGGCAGGATGAGCGCTTCGTTGACTTCATGGATGCCCGGACGGATCGGGTCGCCGTCGAAGTTGATCGAAATCGCGTCAACGTTCAGGCGCTTACGATTCTCGCGGTTGACGATCTCAATCGTGTGCGATTCGCCATCGCGCATGTCGCGGCAGGTGACGGTGTAGAGCGCTTTTGTGCGGTCTTTGTTGGAGATATTGCTGCCGGAAGTCGTGGCGCGCGTGGAGCAGCGGATGCCGTCTGCCGTAGCGCGTGACTCGCCGCCATCCCTCGTCCAGTTGAGAAGCTGTTCGTCTACCCGAAGCTGCCAGTTACCGCCGCGTGGGTCGGACTGCATGTAGAGGGTGAAGCCCTCGCCGACGAAAGTGAACGCGGCCTTGTCATTGACCTTCTGTGACTGGTGCAGCGTGTTGTTGATGTTGCCTTCGCTGTACAGCGGCGACCAGTTTCCGGTATAGGTGAAGTTGATGCTGGTATCGTCGTGCAGGCCGCGATCCGGCAGGATGCCGACGACTTCGATGCGAATGGTATTGGTTACGCTGCCACCGCGCGAGTCCGTCACTGTGTAGGTGAAGGACAGGAAGCCAAGTTCGCCCGGCTGCGGTGTGATGGTAATCAAACCATCAGCGGCGGCGTTGTTTACCTGTGTGTTGAGATAGGACTGCGAGGCCGCGCGGGTCG
The DNA here is from genome assembly GCA_964548765.1 of uncultured Anaerolineaceae bacterium. Taxonomy (GTDB): domain Bacteria; phylum Chloroflexota; class Anaerolineae; order Aggregatilineales; family Phototrophicaceae; genus JAIOHN01. The sequence goes on along the minus strand of CAZJSU010000006.1, from coordinate 16,076 downwards.
CGCCGAAAAGCTGCGGGTTGTCGCCCGGCTCCGTCAGCACGGTTACGTTGCCATAGTCAAACGGATAGTCTGCCTGGTTGCTGCGCGCGCCACCGCCCGACTCTGAGAAGCGGAAGTTGCTGAAGCGCACGTATGGCCGCAGCCGGAAGCTGACCGGGTCGTCCACCTCGGTGACAAAGCTGTAGCTGACCGAGTTCGCCGGGTTCAGCAACTGATCGTTTACCGGGGTGATGTTCACGGTCACGGTGTCGAAATCGCCTTCGCCGCCGGTGATGTCCACAGCGCGGAATTCGAACACCACATCATCCACTGCCCCGAATGGCGTACCTGAGTTGTAGAAGTGCTGTGGCGGGCAGTAGAACGCGGTGCTGCCTTCTACCACAACACCCAGACCACCGCAGTGATCGTTGGGGTCTGTGCTGTAGTTGGCCGGGTAGCTCTTGACCGAGAAGCTGTAGGGCGGCAGGCCGCCGATGACCGCATCGGCCAGATTGATGGCAAACGCGCCGGTGACGTAAGGCTGCTGTCCGGCGGCTGGTACTGCCGGGATGTCGCCTAACTGGTTGAAGGTGTCCTCTGCGCGGTTCACCGTAACCGGCTCGGCCTGCAGCGGCACAAGCTCAAACGCGCCAATGTCCGGCACGCCGTCGGTGACGCGATCATTCACACCCGTGAAGTCTACGCTGCTGTTGGGTGCTGCGCCGTTACCAGCATCCACGCCGGGAGCATCCGCCACAAGGCGATAGTAGTTCGGATCGGTGGGCAGGAACTCCAGATCAGGGTTAGCAACCCCAATGAAGTGTGGATTCGGGTTAGTCGTTAGATGACCATTGATCGGCTGATTGCTGCCATTGGCGATGGCCGGGCCGCAGTCGGCTGCGGAGTTAAGCACGCTGCCGCTGCCGAAAATCCAGTTGTTGCTCATGCCGGTGTTGTTCGCCCCGCCGCCCAGCGTGGCGCTGCGGCAGAAGGAGTTCACCGCGCGGTCTTCGATCACATTTGTGAAGTTGTTGTTGCTGTAGAACAGGTTGTTATGAACGTCCCACGTGCCATCGAAACCGTTTGGCCGCCAGCCTAGTACATCATCCGGGTCATCACGGTTGATGAGCGCCCGGTGATGATTCAGCGCGCCCGCGTTGCGGGTGTTGTTGACGACTGTATTGTTCACAAACCGGAAGCGTTCACCCGGTTTCAGATGAACCACCGGGCCGAAGTTGTTAGACAGGAACAGGTTGCTGTAGAGGTTAACCATGCGGGCATCTGTCTGCGCGCCTGAACACGGATTTGGTTGTCCACTGTCGGCGAAACAGTTGCTTACCCGAACAATGGCCTCGGCATTGTTGTTATAGAAGAAGTTGGCGATCAGGTTGGCCGCGCTTTCCTCGATGGTGAGAACGCCTTCAAGTTCCTGCGGCACATTCGTGCTGCCAACATTCTCAATGAAGTGATTTTCGCGCACGACAATCGGGTTGGCGCTGCCGGGTGAAGATGAATTGAGGATATAGACGGTGGCGGTGATTTCCGAAACAGCGCGGTTGCCTTCAAATTCATTTCTCAGAATCGTGACACCGGAACTCTCGCTCACCGTTACGGGAATAGCACCGGAGAAACCATTGAGGATGCTGTTTCTCAGTTCGCCGCCGCTGACCCCGTTAAACTCGACAGCGGTGGGGCGCTTCCAGGCTTCACCAGCTGGCCCGAAGAATGTGCCGATGGGGTTGGCCTGCATGAAGGTAAAACCGTCAATGATGGCGTTGTTGGCGGTCACGAACAGGCCGGAACGCCCTTCAAACGTGCCGTTGACCCAGAACACGCTGTCATTGCCGCTGCCGATCGTGTTATAAGCGTACAGCCCCGCCCCTACAGAGATCTCGATCCCGCTGACGTACTCGCCGGGGAACAGGACAATGCTGTCGCCTGCTGACGAGGCGCTGAGCGCCCGCGCGAGGCTGACATAGGGGTTGGCGTACGAGCCGTTCTGTACAGGATTATTCGCCGCGCCCAGGCCACGCCCGCCGACATAGCGGGTTGTCCCCGGCAGGCCGTTAAGCTCTGGCGGCTTGCTGATTTCGCCCAGATCGTAATTGGGGTTCCCAAGCACCGCCAGACCAGCACCATACACGTTGTCGAAGCCGTTGCTGCTGTTGGAGGCGACCAGGCCAATAGAGTGCGTCTGCATGTAATTCTGCAGCGCATTGGCCGCGCCGTTGCCAGCGTCAAAGGCGTTCATGCTGGCATTGGGGTTGGAGATCAACAGCGCGGCCATGCCCGCGACGTGCGCGGCGGAGGCCGATGTGCCGTTGAAGCCATCTGCAAGCGTGTTGCAACTGTCAACAATGTTGGGTTCGCCGCTGACGCGCACGTGCGAGGGGCCAACCAGATCAGGCTTAACGGTCGCGCGGTCGTTGCCGGGGACTGCCGGGGCAGGGTTGCCGCCAGCAGCGTACAGCGGGCCGCGTGAACTGTCGCCCATGATGGGATAGCCTGTCTGCTGCGACGCGCAGACCGCGCCAACGGTCAGCGCGTCCAGCGAGTCGCCGGGGCGGCCCAGTGTGCTGGTGGTGTTGGTCGGGCCTACTGAAGCTGAAGAGATGATCCCGGTGGTTTGCAGTTGCAGGTAATCACTATCGGAGTTGCCTGCGGTTTTGGTGACGTGGACGATAAATGTGCCGCTGCTGCTAAACGAAAGCTGCAAGCCGGGGTCGCCACCCATGCGCGAGATTGAAGCGCCGCCGGAAATGGCAAGCTCGAAGTCCTCACGCGTGCCATCATCGTTCGGCACGCTATCCCAGTCATTCCAGGACAGTGAAACCGTGTCTCCGGCTGCGGCGTGAATCTCGAAAGTAGCGACGCCGCCGTTGTGCTGCCAGCTTTTGTAGCGGCCAGCGTTGTTGTTGCCTGCGCTGACGATGACCAGTACACCCGCGTTGCGCGCGGCTCTGATGGCATCGTAAACCGAGTTGTTCGGGTTGTTGTTATTGTTGCCGTCCGTGCCATCACCGGGGCCAAGATGCACGCCCATGTCCATCGGAATGACGATCACACGGTTGTTGGCGCGGGCGTTATTGATGTGCGTAATAAGCTGATTGGTGTTGTTGGCAACGAAGCCGCGCACATTGCTGCCCGGCGCGATGTCGCAGATGACTTCAACGACTTTCGCGCCGTGACTGCCGCTGCCATTGCCGGGATTGTTGCTGAGACAGCTATATTCCCCGCCGCTCGCGCCTTGAAAGCCGGTATCAATCACGGCGATGTTTACGCCGCTGCCGGTGATGCCGGCCTCGAACCAGTCATTCACGCCCAGAATATCGAGCGAATGGGGCAGGACGCTGCCCGTGCCGACGAAGGCCGGGGCATCTGCATTACCGGTTGAGGTGGCGCGGTCTGGCAGGACGATGGCGACAACCGCCGGGCTGGCGACCAGCGCCGGGATGCTGTCGAGCGGGATACGGGCGGCCACGTAGCGATCATGGGTGAAGTCAATGACACCCCCCACGCCTTCGACCAGCGGCGTAATGCTCTGGCCGCTTTCGCCCTCGGCAGCGCGCACGATGAGTTCCGCGCGTCCCTGATTATCAAACTGGATGAAGTTCTCTTCGGCCAGTGTGTTTGCGCCGTCCAGTTCGCCGCTCAGGTGCAGGCTGACGATCTCGTAAACCACGCTCTGAAGTTTGCTGCGGTCGGCTTCGGTCAGGCCCTGCGGCACTGGCGTGGGATCAACCGCTGTCAGTGGTGCGAGGTCAATGAGGACGATGTTGTCCAGCAGCACGTCACCGCTGGCGCTGAAGGCGATCTGCCCGTTAAGCAGCGGCGTTTCGTCGGCATAGGTCAGCGCTTCCGCGCCGTTCACCAGTATGCTGATCTGCCCGCCCTGCGCGCTCAGGCTCAGGTCGTGCCATACGTCGGCGGCATAAACGGCGGGGGCTGCTGCCAGTTCCACCTGCTCCGCGCCGTTCACCCGGTAAAGGGCGATGGCCTCTGCCTGTACTGCCAGCAGGTAATTCGCTTCCTGCGCCCGGAAGGCAAATTCCAGCGCGCCAGCGTTTTCGCTGCTCAACTGGAAGCGCGCGTCCATCCGCAGATCGGCCAGATAGAGCGCTTCGGCGGGCGCAAGGCCGCTGCCCGCGATCAGCCGGAGCGCCTGATTATTTTCACCCGCAGCGACGATTTCCGCGCCACCGCTCAGCGCCCAGCCGTCCGCCGCGCCTTCAAAGTTGGCGGTGAGGATGGGCAGTACGCTGGCTGGCGTGGGGTCTGGGGTGGCTTCTTCAGTTGGTGCTTCCGTGACTTCGGCTGTCGCTTCTTCGGTGACTGCCGGGGTCTCGGTTGCGGCAGGTGTTGCTGTGGGTTCGTCCAGCCTGTTGATGACGACATCATCAAAGGCGACCGCGCCAATATTTTCTGATGCGCTGCTGAAGACGATCATGCCTGTGCCAAGTGGGGCAGGGTCGGTATAGCTGAACTGTACCACGCCATCCACCGCAACGGTGATGGTGTCACCCAGCGCCTGAACGTTCAGTGTGCGCCAGGGGGCGGCAGGTTCATCTTCAGCGGAGGGGACGGGCGCGCCCTGCGCCAGCAGGCTGCCCGCGCGTGTCAGGCTGGCCTGTCCATCCGGCGCAAGGGTGATGGTGTAGTTCTCTGCGCCCGCGCGGAAAGCCGCCTGAAGCTGGCTGTCCGGGCTGATGCGAACCTGCGCCGCAAGCAGAAAATGCGCCCAGTCGAGCGCGGCGATGGTCGCGGTTTCGTTCGGTGTGGCCGCGCTGAGGAAGGTGTTATCGCCCTCGGTGGTCAACTGCCAACCGGGACTCAGCAGCCAGCCACTTGTGTCCCCGTTCTGGAAATCAGCCCTGAACAGGTCGGTGACTGGGGGTTGAGTGGGCGCGACAGTCGGTTCGGTCGTGGGTTCCGCAGTCTCCTGCGGCGTGACCTCAACTGTGGCCTCCTCCGTCACCTCGACCACCGGTGTTTCGGTGACTTCCTCAGTCGGTTCTTCGGTGGGGGTTTCGGTCGGTGTTTCTGTAATGATTTCTTCGGTAATGATCGGCTCGTCTGTCGCTTCCTCGGTGGCTTCCTGCGCGCGCGCGATATAAAACTGCGCGGCAGGCGCGACGGCGCTCATGAGCAGCGCCCAGAGCATAATGCCGCTGACCACCCGATTCAGCAGGCGAGTTTGGGCAGGGGTCATAGCAACCTCCTAAACAAAGTAAATGCTGATGATGTGTTGTGATGACACGATGATAAAGCCGGCATAGCGTGTGCCTCTTATAAGATAAAACGTCCGTTGGCGGCCCATCGTCAAGATGTTGACAGCTTAACTACCGCTCAATCTTTGATAATGTTACGCCTGAAATGCGTAAATTTTGTTGACGAATTGTTGTTATTTGGAAACTTCGGTATGCAAGCGCAAACGGTGGATGGTGACAGGGTGGTCGTTTAGCTGCATTTCGCGCAGTAAATCATCGGGGCGGAAGTTACCGCGTTCGCCTGTTGCGAGGTGGGCGACGAGGTCGCCTGTGTCGTCAATGTGGAGGTCGTAAAGCAGCGGGCGCAGGTCAGAGGCGGACTTGCGCGCTTTGCGCTCGGTGGTTTTGATGATGGAGTCGCGGCTGAGCAGCGCCTCGACCCGCGCCTGAAGCAGCGCTCTGTCCACTTCGTCCAGAAAGTGAATGCGATATTCGGCGCTGCGTACCAGGGTCTGCAGGGCGGGGGTGTGGAGGCTGGCTTCGTGGATGTCGTAAACGCGCAGCCCCTGCGGGCTGACCGCTGTCAGGCGCTCGGCAACGCCTTCCAGCTCGATCGGCGTTCGCAGCGAGACATCGAGCAGTTCACATTCGCTGGTGAAGCCCAGCGGCAGCGCGTTTGCAAGCTGGATGCGTGGACGCGTGTTGAAGCCTTCTGAGTAGAGCAGGGGCAGGTTGGCACGGCGCAGCACCCGCTCCCAGATTTTGGCGGTGTCGAGGTTGCTGGTGTACTTCAGCGCGCCGAACTTCCCAAAGGTGATAATCAGCCGCTGTCGGGTAGCTGTATTGTCATTGACCATAAGTCCCTATTTTAATCGCCCTAAGTGGCTACCACAACAGTTGATATTGCGGTACAATCTGTGAGGATTTCCGCCTTGCAAACTGGAAAAGCGCATGTCTGAAAACCACCCACAGGCTACAGAACAGCGCCTTCGGCATCGCCGCGAAACGCTGCGCCAGATCGCTCTGCCCTTCGCGCTCGGTGTCGGCCTGATTGTGATTTGCGCGGTTGTCGTGATGTTTTTCCGCCAGCGCCTGCAAGTGGCAGCAGTAGCCGACCTGATGTTCACCGTGTTGATCTTGTGTCCGGCGGTGCTGTGCCTGCTTGCGATTTCGATTCTGATGGTGGCGGCGGTCGCGCTGACCACCCGCGCGCATGGCCTGCTGGACAAGCCGCTGGCACGACTCAGCAGCATCACCCACTCTGTCAGCGAACAGGCCGCTACAACAACCAACAAGGTGAACCGCAAAACGCTCGATCTCAGTGCAAAGCTGGGTTTTCTTTACAAGTGGAGCACGTTTGAGCCTCGCAATAAGAAAGAGGGCTAATCAGCATGAATGAACAGCAGGATAACTGGAAGCTGCAAACTTATGGTGTCGGCCTGATCGGCGGCGCGCTTTTCGGGCTTCTATCGGCTTATTTATATGCGCGAGCAGCGGAAGAGGACGCGCTGCGCAGCGGAAGCAGGCCACAGCAGATTACGACCGGCCAGCTTATCGCGCTGCTGCTTACTTCCCTCGGGTTAATTCGACAGATTGCCGAAGCGGGCAAAGCGAAGAAATAGTATCAAAGGGGACGTGGCAATGTGTGGACGTTTCGTTTTAACGGCGGACGGCGAGGCTATTCAGACCGCCTTCAATCTGGACGAAGTGCCGGACTCGCTGCCGCCGCGCTTTAATATCGCGCCATCCCAACCTATCGCCGTGATTACCAACGAGAACCCGAAAGTGCTCACATTTCACAAGTGGGGGTTGGTGCCATCGTGGGCAAAAGATGTGGCGATGGGCAATAAGATGATTAATGCGCGGTCAGAATCGGTGGAAGAAAAACCCGCGTTTCGGGCGGCCTTCCGGCGGCGGCGCTGCCTTATCCCGGCGACCGGCTTCTTCGAGTGGCAGCAGCGCGACGGCAAGAAAGTGCCGATGTTCGCGCACATGAAGGACAACAGCGTGTTCGCGTTTGCTGGCCTGTGGGAAGTGTGGCACAGCCCGGAAGGCGACGAGCTGCGGACGGTGACGATTTTGACCACAGAGCCAAACGCGCTCATGGCCGACATCCACAACCGGATGCCTGTCATCCTGCCCACGACTGCTTACGAAACGTGGCTGGCAGCGGGGGAACAATCGCCTGCCGACCTGAAACCCCTGCTCAAGCCCTTCGACGCTGGCAGGATGACCGCTTACGAGGTTTCGACCTTCGTGAACCGCCCGGCCAACGACACCCCGGAAGCCATTGAACCTGTCGCTTAGGCTCACTTGCTCTGGGTGCGTTTCTCAATTTCCTCTTTAAAGGGGTCTTCGCCGGGTTTAATCAGCACCTTGCGGCTGCGCCCGCCGGCTTCCTGGGGGCCGATGATCCGTAGTTCGAACAGCATGTCAATAATGCGGGCAGCGCGGGGGTAGCCCAAGCCCATTTTTCGCTGAATGAGCGAGGCGGAAGCCTCGCCTTCAGCGATCACCAGCGTGATCGCTTCCTCCAGCATGGGGTCGGTTTCGGCAAGGATTTCGCGCCGCGTGACACCGCGCTCCCACGGGCCAATACCCACTGGCTTTAGCTTCCCATCCTCGACCTGCTTCACGCTCCATTCCTTCCAGTGATTCACGATGCCGCGCACTTCGTCGTCGGAGACAAAGCAGCCCTGCACACGACGCGGCCCGGCGGCATCATTCGCCAGATACAGCATGTCGCCCTTGCCGAGCAGGTTTTCAGCACCCACCGTGTCCAGAATCACACGTGAGTCAATGCCCGAAGCCACAGCGAAGGAGACGCGGGTCGGGAAGTTGGCCTTGATAAGCCCGGTAATCACATCCACGCTGGGGCGCTGTGTCGCCACGATGAGGTGCATCCCGACAGCGCGCGCCATCTGCGCCAGGCGCGTAATGGTTTTTTCGGTCTCTTCCTGAAATGAGAGCATCAGATCGCCGATTTCATCAATCAGGATCACGATATAAGGTAAGCGGTCTGCCTGCTGTCGCCTGCCCAGACGCGAATTGAACGTATCAATGTTACGCGCGGCGTTCTCCTCCAGCAGCTTGTAGCGCCTGTCCATCTCACGGGTACACCAGCGCAGCACCCCGATAATGCGCTCGGCATCCGTCTCGACCGGGCCGAGCAGGTGCGGCAGGCCGTTAAAACGGCTGAGTTCGACCATCTTCGGATCAAGCATGACCAGACGCACGGTATCAGGGGTGTTGTTCAGCACCAGCGACATGGTAATCGCCGCCATCAGAACGGACTTGCCAGAACCAGTCGTCCCCGCCACCAGCAGATGCGGCATCTGGCCGATGTCTACGGCGACCGGTGTTCCTGCCACGTCGCGCCCCAGAGGAATGAGCAGGGGCGATTTTTTGCGCTTCATCAGGTCCTGAAACGTGCCGCTTTCATACACTGAGCGCAGCGCGACGATGCTTGGGTTCTTATTCGGCACTTCGATGCCGACATAACTTTCACCCGGCACGGGCGTTTCCATACGAAGGCGCTTGGCTGCCAGCGAGAGGGCGAGGTCGTTTGCCAGCGACGCGATTTTGTTAATGCGCGTGCGCTCAAGCACTTTTTCGCCTTCGTCGCTGGTCTTTTCCTTGAAGGGTTGCAGCGCGTAGCGGGTGACTGTGGGGCCAACTTTCACGTCCACCACGTCCACGTCAATATCAAATTCCAGCAGCGTGTTTTCAATCAGCACGACGTTGGTGTTAATTTCATCAGGATCAGGCGGCTTAAGCTCAGTGTCCTGAAGTAACTCCAGGGGGGGCAGGGGCGGATCGCGCTTGACGGCCTTTTTCGTTTCTGACAGCGCCTCTACCGTGAAGTAGCGTTTAATGCGCCCGTCGGGACGCATGACCATTTGCTCGTCGCTTTTGCGCTTCTTTTCCTGAAGCGTGCCGATGGCGTTAAATTCATGAATGATGTGGTTGGAAGGCTGCGGCGTTAACGGCAGCTCGGCAGCCGGTGCTTTGATGTCGGACTTTTCCGCGTCGGCGCTGGTGGGTTGTGGCGCAAGGCTGGGCTGTGCGCCGGGGCGCTGTGACGGCGGCACGTTTTCAGGATTGGGGCGGATACGCAGGATGGTATCGCGCCGCCGGGTGGTTTCCGTTGCAGCAGGGGCATCGGGCGCAGGGACAGTTTTTGTGACGCGCACCCGCCGCTGTGGCGTGGGCGCAGGCATACTTTCCAGACGCGCCGCCGCTTTGTCCAGCCGCTGGCTGCCGCTTTGCAGCACAGCCAGAACGTGCGACCAGCGCACCCCCATGACAAAGGCCACACAGAAGATAAAGAGAACGCCATAAACAAAAATGGCGAAGGCCGAGCCGAACAGCCCACCGACGATAATACTCAGTCCCCAGCCGATGACCCCGCCGCCTTCGCCAGCGCGGGCAATTGCGCGCCACTCAACATCGCCACGAGTAAGATGCATGAGCGCCAGCCCGGAGAGGAAGGCGACCTCAACCGCGAGAATGCGCTGCGCGGGAAAATTAATCACTACGCCGGCTTTAGGCAGCAGAATGAAGACACCGATGGCGAGGATGCCAACCGCGACAAGGACGCTGCCATAACCGAAAAGCGTCGTAAGCGCATTCGACCAGGCGGTAGCAATGGTTGCGTTAGAGGACGCATCGAACAGCGAGACAAGCGAGACGATGCCGAACACAATCAATACAATAGCCGCAATCTCATCACCCCACGGGGGGATGAGATCGAGAATGCGATCCCAGAATTCTGGCTTGACCGTGTACGGCCCATCAAAAACCGATTTGCTCTGGTTTTGGGGCTGCTCCGGGTCAGGTTTTTCCTGGCGCTCTTTTGACCGCTTGGCGGTTTTTGACTGGCGTGTTTTCTGCTGTGCCACGAATTACCTTTGTCCGACAGTAAACATCGCTCCACCCATATAATACTACAAGCCAGTGGTTAGGGGTAGGAAAACGAAACAGGCCGTGTCAGGTGAGCGCGGCCTGCCAGGGGAAAAACTCACAAATGTCTTAATTTGCCAGACGCAGACTTAGCCCCAGACGGCGTGCATGGCTGTCTATACTGAGGATATAAGCACGGATATGCTGGCCTTCGATGACCACATTGCGCGGGTGCAGGAAGTGTCCTTCTGCCAGTTCTGAGACGTGAATCAGGCCCTCAAGACCTTCCTCAATGCAGGCAAACGCGCCGAAATCCACCACGTTGGTGATGACCCCTTCGACAATCTGGCCGATCTGGTAGCGGACGCTCACCGTTTCCCACGGGTCGGGGTGCAGCCGTTTGAGGCTAAGCGCGATGCGCCCCTGATCGCGGTCTACATTCAGGACATAAACCTCAATTTCCTGATCCCGGTTCAATAAATCGGTCGGGTGTCCCACGCGGCCCCAACTGAGTTCGCTGATATGAATCAGCCCTTCCAGCCCGCCTAAATCCACAAACGCCCCGAAATCACAGAGGTTGGTGATATATCCTTTGACGCGATCCCCCGGTTTGATATGGCTCAGAATAGAGGCGCGTTCACCCGGTTCAACCTGTGCCGCGCGCTCCGAGAGGATCAGGCGGTTTTGTTCCGGGTTAAGCTCGATGACCCTTAAACTAAGGGTCTGGCCGACCCGGTTTACCAGTGCGTTACGGCGCGCCGGGCTTGCAGAGAAATCTATGAGCTGGCTGGCAGGGACGAACCCGCGCAGCGAACGCCATTCTACCAGCAAGCCGCCTCGATTATGGCCGATGACTGGCAGTTCGATAACTTCGTCTGCCTCCATGATCTCGTGTATCTTGTTCCAGTCCTGCTTGAGTGTATTTTCAGCTTCTAAATCTAAAGTGGTGTGGTGTCCGTTGGAGGCAGGTTCGCCATGATGTCCGTTAAAATCAATATGAGGCTGCGATGTTTCTGCGAATTCACCTTCGTTTAAGAGCGCCCGCCAATAGCCCTCTTCCAGTGGCGGCGGCGTATAGTCTTGCCTCTGTAAATAACCCGACATAATCTCTTCCCCCTTCAGTAACGCTTTTATACGGTTGTGGAATTAGCAACAAGGCAAGCGGAATCACAGTACATAAGATTAAAATTGCCCTGACGAAATTATAAAATTTCGATTTCGCCTTGTCAAACCACCGAAATATACGCGCTTAACCCTGCGATGCACCCCCTTCCATGTCCATAATGGCATCAGCGACCGCTTCGATAGCCACACGCTGCTTACGGTACAGGTCTGGCTCACTAAGAGCAAGCCGCGTAGCGACCTCGCGGACTTTATGCTTTTCAATGAAGCGCAGGGTGAGGATGTTATAAATCGTCCATTCCGGGCTGAGCATTCGGCGCTCGCCTTCCGGTCGCTGGCTTTCGATGGCGCGTGTCAGAACAGCGCGGAGCGCGCGGGTGGGGTTATTATCATTTTCAGGCAGCGACTGGTTGACGACTGAAAGCTCTAGCAGGCGGCTGCTGGACAGGCCGGGGCCGCCCCAGTAATGCCGCAGCGCGGCACGCACCTGATCAACGAACTGCTCGCGGTCTGGCGTGAATGACTGGATGGCCGGGGCGCTGCCGTTGCGTCCGATGCGGTACTCAACCTCGGCGGCGCGGGTGCGCGTCATGCCGATCTGCGGCAGCAGACCTTCTAACGCGGCGTAAATTTCTGTTTGCAGCGCCAGGTCATCAAACGCCTGCGCGGTACGCAGCGTGAACGTTCTGAACATCTCATATTCGTCGGCTGTCAGATCAGGCTCGGGCGAACGCGCCTGAATACCGATGAAGCCAATTAAAGAATGGGGATTTGCTGGCTCGCCCGGTCGTTTGCTGTACAGCGGAGCAATCCAGTAGGACTGCCATTTGTAGACGGCGAAGTCGCTATCGCCATCATCCGGCGGGGTCAGCATGTCCTGTAGATGCCGGGCTTCTTCGTCCAGCAGGGTGTTATTAGGCCGGGCAGGGCCGACAACCGCGATGAGTTCGGGATGGTCTTCGTTGAGCGCCACCGCGAAAGCGGTCGTGACCTGCAAATAATCGCAGCAGGCTGAAAGAATGGCCTCGATCAGTTGCAGCAGGTCGTTGCGGGTGAGCAACTGTTCGCTGAGGTTCTGTAATTTGTTGAGCTGGTCGTCGTCCTCATCAGGATAGATTAACTTCTTCTCCAGCCACGGCAGCGCCAGCGCAACGGCCCACTGCCACAGCAGCACGATAGCCACGACCGCGAAGGGCATGAAGCTGCGTCCGGTTAGCCCAAAAACGCGCGTGGCAGGCGTGGTGAAGATAATGACCACCAGCACCAGCAGGCCGGTTGCCGGGCCGCGCAGCACAAAGCGCAGCAGTTCCGTTTTGACCACACGGTCGGGGACGCGCGAGCCAAAGAAAGCAAGCGGATAGGCCAGGAAGAGCAGCATCAGAATGACGACGACGTTGGACGCATTAATCAGAAACAACCCGCCGAGCGAAAATTCCTGCCCCGGCCCCAGCAGCACCGAAAAGGGGAAGGTGCCAAATGCCGGGGTGAGCATAGCCACCTGAAGATAACCCATGCGCCGCCGGGTGTCGCGCGTGAGGCAGCGCTGGCGCGCGCGCTGGACGTTGATAAAGGCGATGCCTGTCGCCAGAACGAAAAACAGCAGATAAACCGGAAACAGAAAGCTGGCGCGCAGGCCGACAATCCCATTCTCGCGGATGGGCTGTACAAGAATATCGGTAAAGGCGGCGGCGATGATGAGCGTTATGCTGATGGCGTAAAGCAGCCGTATAACCCGCTTCCGCCGTCCACGTGAGGGCAGTCCAGTGGTCGCCAGCAGCGCGTCGGAAAGGTGGAACATTGCCGCAGGCATCAGGGCAATCCCGATCCATTGCAGCCGCAGGCTCACTTCATAAGCGCTCAGGCTGGGGTTGAGCGATACGAAAACGTCGAAAATATAGACGATGACGACACAGGCCAGTACGGCGCTGGAACTGCGGGCGACACGATCTCGCAGATTGCGGGTGAGGTTATACAGCAGCAGCGAGGCAGCGATGACGACGGTAGCAGCGGTAAGCGTTTCGTTGGTAAGGGTGAGAAAGGTTTGGATGATCTGTTCCACCAGCACACCTCGACCCTTTAGCGGAGAGACTGGCTAAAAAAGACCGCGATGTCCTGATTGGCGAAGTAATGATCGTTGAACCCGCAGAAGGTGAAGCCGGACTGCTGGCAAAAAGCGATTGCGGGGTAATTCTTTGTCTGCACTTCGAGCATCAACTGGTGAAGCTGGTGTTCGCGCGCCCACTGGCGGGCGATATTCAGCAGACGAGTCCCGATGCCATTCTGGCGGTAGGGGCGTGAAACGACAAGGTCACGCACACAGGCAATGTGATATACAGGATCGCTGTAAATGGACATATAACCAAAAAGCTCAGCATGGTCACGGCTGGCGGCGACCAGAAAGCCGTGCTGCGCCGCCAGAGCAGCCCGAAGGCGCTTTTCATCGGCGGGGTACTCGTTACTTAACATACGTGGCAGGCGTTCTCTGGTAAACGTAATTTGCTGGCGGCCTGTCTCTTCCAGCAGGCGCATCTGCCAGACGTATTCTGTCTCGTACACATGGTCGAGTTCAAGACATTTCTCAATATCTGTTTCGAGGCCGTCACGGATGAGAAAGCTCAATGTCGTGGACATATTTGCTGCCTCATGCCAGGTAAATATCCCCGAAGGTGTTGTCCACCTGTATTTCAACCAACGGCGCGGCCTCATCGGCATCACGGGCGATAAACAGGCCGGGCTGTGGCTCGGAATAGCGGTTTTCGTCGGCATGGACGCGGGAGAAGCGCCCGCTACGCGCAGAAATCTGCGCCTGATAACCGTGAGGGACGATCAACTGAATATGCCCCAGCGCGGAGCGCAGCCGCAGCGGGCCTAACGCCTCGTAAGGACTGACCACCCGCAGATCACCGATTCCGGTAGCGATGACCGCGTTTTCAACGATCAGCCCGGAAAGGTCAGCGTTGACCTGTCCCAGATGCGTGCTGATGAGTACCTGCCATGGCAGATCGTGTGCCAGCCCCATCTCCCAATCGGCAAACGAAAGCCACGGGGTCGCCGCGCGTTCCATTTTGAGGTGCGCGCGCGTTTCGTTAACGTTCATCTGGGGGCGAGACTGGGCGGCGTACTGCCCGGCGATCAGGCGGCCTTCACGCTGGAGGGCGCGCAGGTTCACGTCAACTTCTCCGGCGCTGATTTCCAGCGTGGCAACTTCAACGCTGCCACGAGTGATACCAAACGTTCTGGCAGCGCTGCTGGGCAGAAAATCGCCGCGCAGGAGGATTTGCGCGCCCAATACGACCAGCAAAAGCGGCCACAGCAGCGCGGCATTGAAATCGCCCAGCAGCAAAAAATTATCGAGAAGGAGAATAACCCCAATTACGGCCAGCACCAGCGGCCATAACCATGGTCCACGCGACTGCTTCGCCTCCACTACGCTCACTCCTCATAGAGATAATCTCTGAGGATAACGTGCGCGGAGGACTGCCGCAAGCGGTTTAGTGCCTGGGCTTCTAGCTGGCGAACGCGCTCGCGGGTGACACCGATCGTCTGGCCGACTTCTTCCAGCGTATACACCCGTCCATCCTCCAGCCCGTAGCGCAGGCGCAGAATCTGCGCTTCGCGCGGGGGCAGGCGGTTCAGCGCCTCGCTGAGCTGCTGCTGCAGCAGGTGGGTCGCCACTTCTTCAGCGGGCGCGGGGCTGCTGACATCCTCAACAAAGTCGCCGAAGGTCGAGTCGCCTTCTTCGTCAATCGGGGTTTCCAGACTGACCGGGCGGCGCGAAATCTCCATCAGGTCTTCGATCTTGTCCGGTGTGGTTTCCATGCCGAGCGCCAGTTCATCAATCGAAGGCTCGCGGCCCAGTTCCTGCGTAAGCTGCAACTGTACCCGGCGCATCCGGTTCAACTGGTCGCCCATGTGGACGGGAACGCGAATCGTGCGCCCCTGGTCGGCCACCGCGCGGCTGACCGCCTGTCGAATCCACCATGTTGCATAGGTACTGAACTTATGCCCACGCTGGTATTCAAACTTGTTGGTCGCGCGGATCAGGCCGATGTTGCCCTCCTGAATCAAATCCAGAAAGGGAACGCCGCGCCCGATGTACTTCTTCGCCACGCTGATGACCAGCCGGGCGTTGGCGCGAATCAGGTGTTCCTGAGCCGCTTCGCCGTCGGCGATGGTTTCGCGCAGGGTGTAGACATCATCCATCGGCAGCGAATCGCCGTGCTTCTCAAGCTGTTCCTGTGCCAGCACCCCGGCTTCCATCCGCTGCGCGAGTTCTACTTCCTGCTCTGCGGTCAGCAGCGGGACGCGCCCGGCCTCTTTCAGATAAAGGCCAACCACGTCGTCGGTATCCAGCGCCTGCTGGTAGCCGAGGTCTTCCACGATGTCATCAGGCCGGAACAACCAGTTGTCGTCCTCCAGGTCTTCAGCGGCACCCAGCACCATTTCCATATCGGGTTCTTCCGCTGGTTCGGGCTGGTTCGGTGCCGGGCCGTCATTCTCCTTGGAAGGGAGGATGTCAATGCCAGCCTCAATGAGGCTATCCATGATTTCGTCCAGCAGATTAAGATTGTGCTCTGCATCGGGCAGCATCAACAGGATATCATCGTAAGTGATGGAACCCTGTTCCTGAGCCTTTTCTATAATCTGGGTACGCAGTTCTTCGTTGTTCTGTTCTTGTACCATCAGCATAATTCAGCACACATACTCGCACATACAGATAGCCCTGCTAGGTGTAGCAAGGCAGCGATCAATTGTTATCAGCTATCAACCTGCCTATGTATTATGACGCGAAATCAAGAGGTTGACGAATCGAGGCAGAGTGGAGGAAAACGATAATTATATCATATTCTCCCCACGTTGCAATAA
>CAZJSU010000005.1:25303-108097 GCA_964548765.1 uncultured Anaerolineaceae bacterium | reverse complement strand
ACGTTGCAATAATAGAAAATAACCGTATATGTTTAATTTGTCAAGCGAATTGGATCAGACTTTAACATTTCTATGAGAAAATCTATAGCACCACGCTCAAGGCGGAAAATCTCGTCACGATCATCCACCAGTGCGTAGTATACCGGGTCGCTTTCATGCAGCGCGCCTACGATCACCCCATGACCTTCACCATTGCTCAGAATTACCTGAATCAAGAACTGGCCGGTTTCCCCAAATCCATAGGCGTTGAGGTCGGTATCAGGCAGGATATTGATGCTGCGCCCGTAGGGTAAAAGCACGATCGTGCGGGCGATGCTGGTAGCCATGTCGGTGTCCAGTTCGCCTTCCAGAATAGGGGTTGTCCACTGGCCTGATGCGTCGCGCTGCAGCGTGAGTTCTTCGCCTGTCTGCGGGTCTTCAAGCTGAATGGCCTGAATATCCAGCACTCTGAGGTCAGGAAAGACGCGCAGGAGCAGCGCCTCGGCAGGCGTTGGCGCCTGTGTTTCCAGCGGCAGAGGGGGCGGCACGGGCGGGGTGCTGGCGTTTTGCAGCAGCAGGACGGCCAGCAGCAGCGCAAAGACCGCGCTCAGGATGAGGAGATTGCGCCGCTGCATCATCGGCGTACCCGCCTTGACCAGATCACCGCGCCAGCGAGCAGCATCAGGCCGGGCATCAGAATCACGGTGAGGAAGGCGATGAGGTCGAGCGTCTGCGTGTCTACAAAGATCAGGGGGATACCCGCGCTGAAGGCTTGCGGCGCGAAGCTGATGCTGTCGCTTAAGCCACTGAGCCACGAAATGCCGTCTGTAAACAGGATCGCGTTACCCAAAGCGCTGCCAACAAAGCCGTTGGTGATAAAGTCGCTGTCGCCTACCAGCAGCACCCGTGCGTTGGTGGTTTGATCCCACGCCCACGCGGCAATATCCAGCGGCCCCGGTATATCGGCGGAAGCGTCGAACCCGTAGCTGTTGGCCTGAAAGAGCGGTGCGGTATCTGTCTCGCCGTAGCTTAAGGGAGAGGACGACAGGACGCGGCCATTATTGACGGGCGGGCTGTCCTCCTGAATTTGTACCGCGCGGGCGAGGCGGAACAGCGTGGGCGCTTCTGCCGGGTCCAGCCGCTGGCCGACCGCTGTGCCAGTAAAAGCCGCCGCGCCGATAATATCCAGCGGTGTGCGGATGTTGGCGGCTTCGTCTACGATAACTGCGTCACGGGTACGCAGGCCGTAGTTTTCCCACAGATACGTATTAAATGCGCTGTCTTCGCGCAGGAACGCCCCTTCGCCGAACAGGCTGTCGGCCATGATAAACAGCGACCCCCCGCGCGCCAGATACTGGTCGAGGATGGCGATTTCCGCCGGGGTCAGCGCCAGTGTCGGGCGTGCCAGAATGATGACCGAGGCATCATCCGGGACAGGCTCGCCAGCGGCGGCCAGCGCGGGCAGGTCGAGCGAGCCGGTGAGTAAACCGGAGTCCTGCATTCCCAGATGAATGCCGGAAAGCCCCTGCTGTGAAGTATCCAGCGGGTCAAGCGTACCAAGCCCGGTTTCAAAATAGACCTTAAACGTGCCAGACAGCAGCAGCCGGGCAATCGCCTGTGTCATTTCACGCTCCTGCGCGCCACCGGGGACACGTGGTACGCGCGAGAGCGAGCTAAAGTCAACGACCATAGCGCCGGGGTTATTAGGGTCTTCGGTAAGGAACGAGAGGAACACCGCGCCGTTGGCATACGCACCGAAGCGCTGTGCCAGCGCGGGCTGTTCGTCCGGGTTGATGTATTCACGGCTGATGAGGCCGTTGGTCGCCGCTTCGTACAGGCGGAAAATCTGGTCGTCCACCTCGCGCTGCTGGATGGCGGTTGAGTCGTAGAAGCCCGTGATGCGGATAGGGCGGCTGACATTCGCCAGAATACGCTCCGACTCGCTGCTGAGGGTGAAGCGCCGCGCCTGTGTCATATCGAGCGTGAGGGCGGAGCGCTGCAAGATGATGTAGACCAGCGCGACGATGCCAATCACAAGCAGGGTAGCAAACACCGCGCCTGTGCCGTATCGCACCTGCCGCCCGGTGATGAAATTTCTGAACTCCTGTGGGGTCATGAACGCCCATAACAGCATTCCCACAAGGCCAAAGGCCAACGCGCCAATGACGATCGGGGAGAGCGCCCCCTGCCACAGCCAGCCAAGCAGGCCGACCAGCAGCGCCGCGCCGCCGATGAAGCTGCCCCACTGTCCCACCTGCTGGCGGGTAATGACCAATGCCGTTTTTGTGTCTCTCATGCGCGCCATCGCTGCCACTCCACCACACGGATCGTTACAAACAGCATAATGGCGATGATGCCAGCATAGTAGGCCACGTCCTCTGCCCGCAGCAGGCCATAGACAAACGAACTGTTAAAATGCCCCTGAAGCGTGAGGCTGTTAATCAGCCGTGCCAGATCAAGGTTGCTGACGATCTGCCCGGCGAGGCCGCCGAGGAACATCATCAACAGCGCAGCGGTGCTGAGAAAACCCGCGACCACCTGATTCTCGGTTAGCGCGGAGAAGAACAGGCCAACCGCCAGTGTTGCGCCGCCGTAAAGCCAGATGCCGATATAAGCACTGGCCGCCGTCCCCAGATCGGGCTGGGTGATGGCGATCAGAATGACCTGATAAACCAGTGTCAGCGCGAGCAGCAGGGAATAATAAAACCATGCGCTTAGGAACTTGCCGATAACGATGTCACTATCCCTGACTGGCGAGGTCAGCAGCAGTTCCAGCGTCCCCTCGCGGTTTTCCTCCGCCAGCATTCGCATAGTCAGCAACGGCGCGAAAAACACCAGCGCAAAAGTGAGGAAGGCCGGAATCACCGAGGGCGATGCCGCGCTGGTGGTCAGGCTGACGGTGATGTCGTTGTTGAAGATCAGCCCGGTGAGCAGTAGAAAAGCCGCAGCGATAAGATAGGCGACAGGCGAGACAAGATACTGACCGATCTCGCGCCGCATAATAATCCACATACCGCGCATGAGTCAGTGAATCCTTCCGACAATATCAAGAAAAATGTCTTCAAGTGTCATCGCCACCGGGCGCAGTTCCAGCAGCGTATAACCCGCCCGCAGCACACTCTCTGCGACATCGGCGCGGATGTCCAGCCCGGCCTCTACGCGCAGGTTGTACCCCTCACCCTGCGGCTGCACAGTGAGTACGCCGGGAATGCTTTCCAGCAGGTGAGAGGCACGCTCTGCGTCTGCGCCGCCGACAGCAACATAGAGATGCTGGCCTGTCTGCAACTGCTGGCGCAGCCCGGCGGGCGCACCAGAGGCCACCACGCGTCCGGCGTTGAGGATAAGCACACGGTCACAGATTTGCTCGGCCTCTGAAAGCAGATGCGTGCTTAGCAGAATGGTGTGCTGCTGGCCGAGGTGGCGTACCGTTTCGCGCACTTCGATCACCTGCTGCGGGTCAATGCCGATGGTCGGTTCATCCAGAATAATCACTTCCGGGTTATGGACGATGGCCTGTGCGATGCCCAGCCGCTGGCGCATCCCTTTGGAGAGGTTGCGAATGAGGCTGTTCGCGCGGCTGGTTAACTGCACCTGTTCGATCACCTCGTCCACCCGCGCACGTGGCTTACGCAGCCCGCGCAGCTTTGCCCAGAACATGACATAACCGCGAACAGTCATATCCGGGTACAGCGGCACCCGCTCTGGCAGATAACCAACTCGTTTGCGGACTTCCATGGAGTCCTGCAACACATCAAAGCCGGCGATGGTGGCTGTGCCGCTGGTCGGGGGCATGTAGCTGGTCAACATGCGGATGGTCGTGGTCTTGCCCGCGCCGTTCGGCCCCAGGATTCCGACAATTTCACCCGGAGAAGCCTGAAAGCTGACGTGATCCACAGCGGTGTAATCACCAAATTTTTTAGTCAGATTTTGCGCTTCGATCATAGTTCACTTTGGATGCTGAATGCATTTGTGAATCCTAATGCCAGTCTATGGCACGGTCAAGTAGACGTAAACGTTCCTCAACAAGTGTTTACACGGTGTCGGCATGGGTGCGCTGTGTTGTACCGCGCCCTTAACCGCTGCACACAGATAATACCCCTTCATGCGCGGTCTGGCAGGCGTACAACGATGGCCGTCAAACAGGCGTATACGCACGGCGAAAGATGGCATGATTGGCGAAGGCTGGGGGAAGGGTATACTGATGCCCGTGCAACCCAACGCAGAAGGCAAAAAGACATGGCAGATACGCAAAATAATTCCGGTGTTCCGGCACTTTCCGGCCTTATTCCGCCGATGATTACCCCGCTCACCACAGCGGGCGCGCTGGATGAGGGTGCGATTGAGCGCCTTGTAACCTACATGCTAACCAATGGGGTGGATGGCCTGTTCCTGCTGGGCAGCAGCGGGGAAGGGCCGTGGCTGACCTTTCAGCAGCAGCGGCAGCTTATCCGCCGTGTGCAACAGGTGGTTGATGGTCGTGTGCCGCTGCTGGTGGGCGCGCTGGAGCCGGGGACGCAGCGTACACTGGAAGCAGTGAAGATGTATGAAGATACGGGCGCGGATGTACTGGTCATCACCTCGCCTTATTATTTCGCAGCAGATCAGGCCGTCCAGCTTCGCCACTTTGAAACCGTCGCCGCGCAAACTTCGCTGCCGATCATGCTCTATAACATCCCACAGACCACGCACAATCTGGTCACGCCCGACACGGCACGACGTTTGCTGGCTGTCGAACACGTCATCGGCATTAAGGACAGCGCGACGGATTGGGATGCCTTCAGCCAGTTTCTTGAGTTAAAGGCGCTGAAGCCCGGTTTTGTCGTCTTTCAGGGGAGCGAGAAGCTGGCGCTGCGCTCTCTGCGGGCGGGTGGCGATGGTTTGGTCGCGGGCATGGGCAACCTCGTGCCGCAGCTTCTCAAGCGCCTTATGACCAGCCTACAGGCGGGCGATCTCGATACAGCGCAGCATTTGCAGGGGCAGATTGCCGCGCTGTGGGATTTGCATACACACGATTACTGGCTGGTCTGTCTGAAGTACGCGGCTTCGCTGCTCGGTTTTGGCAGCGGTGCAACCTGCGGCCATGTAAACCAGATCAGTGCGGAGGCAAAAGCCATCATCCGCGATATGCTGCGGGCGCATGTTCCCGATCGGTTGATCGTCTGATCGGGATTTGTGCTGTCCAGCATGTCAGGATAACCAGGAACGGATGATCTCCATCGTGCTTCGGCGGTCTGCGCCTGCCAGCGGCGTTTGCGCGTCTGATTGCGTCTCGATGCTCTCGACAAATTTTTTCAGCACGTAACCATCAGACACGGTAATCAGCGCAGACACAGGTGTCTCGCCGGTGAGAGTGGTCGCCAGCGCGGCCACTTTGTCGTTTTTCTCTAACTGCGGGTTGGCACGCAGCGCCAGACCAAGCGCCTTAAGGGCTTTCACCCGCTGTTTGCCCTTGTTGTACTGGATGGCGCGTTGTACGTAAATCTTTACCGGAATCTCCAACTCATGGACAAGCGAGAGCATGTCGAAGTTGATTTCTGACGCGGCATGGATCAGGTTTGCGTCTGCTTCTTCCACTTCGCTTTCTTCAACGCGCGGCCCGACAATCATATCGGCGGCGACACCTTGCCGGATCAGCTCAATCGCTGTCTTTTCCTGACGGCGATTTTTGGCCGCTTTAAGCGCCTGCCTGGCGATATTATTAAAGTAGGTGGTCATCACCGCTAACATGCGCCCGCGAAACTCAAATGCGACCGCCAGATCAACGCGCTCTTCCGGGACTGCTTGCAGGTAAGCGGCACACACATCATCAAACAGCGGCATTAACTGCTTCTCAACGTGCTGGGCTTCTTTGGGGCGGCGGGCTTTGGTCAGATCACGGTTTAATAACTCTAACTGCTGAACCAGGGTAGGGACACTCAGGTTTTGTTTCATCTTATATTTCCGTGTAACAAATCCGTTTTGTTTTATAGTATGATATGCTGAAATTTGTAAACTCGTCAAGCAACCTTAATTCTTATTGTCAAAAGCGTATATCATGTGCGCTTTATACAAAGATCATGAAAAATTGCACAAGGTTGCTGTGGGGTGGTTGACATCTGTACAGGTGAGTGATTACACTTGCGCCGAATTTTGTGTTTGAACGATGCTGTAATCATCATGTTTATGAACCACACCATGCAATTTATCCGCCGCCCGCGTCGCAGCCGCCGCCCGCAGACTGATGAGGTCGAGATGGGCGTTTTGGGTTGGTTGGCCGAGATTGTTTAGGCGCTGACGAAACAGAACGCGAAACCCCGACCTCTAAACACTATGGTCGGGGTTTTTGTTTGCCAGTTGGACAGGAAAAAGGATAGCAAACGTGAGTGGAGAACGGTCAACAATCAGGGTCGGGGTGTACGGTGGTTCTGGCTATGCCGGGATGGATCTGGTGGAAATCCTGCTAAAGCATCCTTACATCGAGCTGGTGTTTGCCACGTCAAACACCTATGCCGGGCAGCCTGTAAACGGGACGAATCTGGTTTATACCCCTCATGCTGAAGCCCGTATGGACACGGTGGACGCGGTATTTCTGGCACTGCCACACAAAGCCTCTGCGCCAGTGGCTGCCGCAGCCATGAAGCAGGGCGTGAAAGTTGTTGATCTCTCGGCAGACCTGCGTTTGAATACGCCGGAAGCCTACGAAAAATGGTATGGTACGCCGCATCCTCACCCGGAACTGCTGCCTGTGCCGTATGGCCTGCCAGAGATCAACCGTCATCAATTGCAGGGCATTGATATGGTGGCCGCCCCCGGCTGTTACCCGACCACGACCATCCTCGGCCTGTATCCCATCCTCAAAGCCTACGCCGTGTCTCCCGATGCGCCGATCATCGTGGACGCGAAATCCGGCGTTTCCGGCGCAGGGCGCGAACCTAAGCCCGGCACGCATTTTGTAGAGGTCTACAGTAACTTTTCCCCGTACAACCCTGGGCGTGTGCATCGGCATGTGGGCGAGATTGAGCAGGAGCTTTACAAGCTGAACGCAGCGATTGGCACCATAATTTTTACACCGCACCTGCTCCCGGTAGATCGCGGGCTGATGGCGAGCATCTACGTCACCCTGAACGATGATTTCAGCAGCGATCAGGCGCAGGCGCTTTACGAGGAGGCTTATGGCGAGGAGCCGCTGGTGCATGTGCTGCCGCCCAGGCAGCAGGCCACACTGCGCCATGTCGTGCGTACCAATACCTGCGCCATCAGTCTGACACCCGTCACAGAACGCTATCTGCACATCACCAGTGTGACGGATAACCTACGCAAGGGCGCGTCCGGGCAGGCGGTACAGTGCTTCAACCTGATGTACGGCTTGCCTGAGACAATGGCACTCTCATAAAGGATGGAGCATGGTCGGTAATCCTGAACTTGGTGCAATGATTTTTGGGCTGCTGTCGGCGGCGACCTTCGGCGCGGGGGATTTCAGCGGTGGCTTTGCCTCGCGGCGCACTCCCGTAGTGGGTGTAATCACCATCTCACACGGTGTTGGGCTGATGTTGATGCTTGTGCTGGCGTTGGCGAGCGGCGAATCCTTCCCCTCTGCTGCTGACATGCTATGGGGCGCTGCTGCCGGAGCCAGCGGCATGATAGGGCTGGGCGCGTTGTATCGGGCTTTGGCGATTGGCCGCGCGGGTATCGTCGCGCCGATTGTCGGCGTTATTGGCGCGGTGTTGCCGGTTGGCTTTGCCTTTGTGACCACCGGTCTGCCAGAAGTGTTACAGCTTTTGGGGCTGGTGCTGGGGTTAATCAGCCTGTGGCTGATTTCTGGCGCAAGGGGCAGCACCAGCCGGGAAAGCGTTATTCTGGCGGTGGTGGCCGGGCTGGCGTTTGGCGTATTTTTTACCTGCTACGCTCAGGTGAGCGCGGCGGCTTTCTTCTGGCCGCTGGTGGGGGCGCGGGCCGTATCCTTCAGTATCATGCTGCTGGTCGGCCTGTTCAGCCGCCAGGCGTGGATTCCGCGTGACCGCCGGGCGTGGGGAGTTATTCTGCTGGCGGGGCTGCTGGACGTATCGGGTAATGCCACCTTCATCCTGGCAGCGCAGACCGGTCATCTGGATATTGCGGCGGTGGTGTCCTCGTTGTATCCGGCAGTGACCATTCTGCTGGCGCGCCTCATCCTTAAAGAAACGCTGTCATCAGTCCAGCTTATCGGTGTGGTCACGGCATTGGTGGCGATTACCCTTATCGCAGCAGGTTAGATATGGAGCCGGAAGTGCAGCCCGTAGTGATTAAAATAGGTGGGAACGAACTGGATGATCCCACATTTCTGGAAGCGCTTGCGCCTACGATAAAGCGTCTGAATGTGCCTGTGATTATTGTTCACGGGGGCGGTAAAGAGATTTCCGCGCTGCAAAAAGCATTGGGTATTGAGCCCCGTTATCTTGACGGTGTACGGGTAACGGACGCAGAGTCGCTGGCGGTGGTGGAGATGGTGTTGTGTGGCACTGTCAACACACGGCTGGTTCGCTTGCTGCTGACCGTCGGGCTGGACGCGGTGGGCATGAGTGGGGTGGATCGCGGCCTGATCCGTGCCGAGAAGATGCCACACCCGACGGAAGACATGGGCTTTACAGGGGATGTGAAGGCGGTGCGGGCTGATGTGCTGCGAGACCTGCTGGCACAGCGGATCACTCCGGTCATTGCGCCGATTTCTCTAGGGGCAGACAGCGCCTATAACGTCAATGCGGATCATGTAGCGGGCGCGGTGGCGGCAGCGGTGGGGGTAGAGAAGATCGTTTTCCTCACGAATGTCGAAGGTGTCCTTATTGATGGACGTGTAGCCCGCACCCTCTCGCAGGAAGCAGCACAAAGCCTGATTGCTGATGGCACTATCTTTGGCGGCATGATCCCCAAAGTGCAGACCGCGCTCTCTGTCCTTGAGCGTGGTGTGCCGCAGGCAGTGATTACCAATCTGACCGGATTACAGACACACGGCGGCACGGTCTTCACCCGTGTCAGTACCCCGACCTAACACAGTTTTACGTATGAGGATAAAGAGATGACAACCCCCACAGGTTTGAGCAATCCTATTATTGATCTGGAACAGGATTACGTTGTGCAGACGTACAAACGTCCGCCTTTTGTCCTGTCTCATGGGCAGGGCGCGGTGGTTTACGACACGGAAGGCAGGGCTTATCTCGATTTTGTGGCGGGGATTGCGGTCAATGCGCTGGGTTATGCTGACCCGGATGTAACCGCAGCGCTGCAGAGCGCGGCCAACGGCCTTATCCATGTGAGCAACCTTTATCACACCGCGCCACATGCTGAGCTGGCGGCGCAGCTTGTCGAAAAATCATTCGCGGATCGCGTGTTTTTCTCCAACAGCGGGGCAGAGGCCAACGAGGGCGCGTTGAAGTTCGCGCGGAAGTATGCCTACGCCCATGAGCGCCATGACAAGGTAGAAACTGTTTGCTTCAGCCATGCGTTTCACGGGCGCACGCTTGGCACCGTGTCGCTGACCCCCAAAGAGAAATATCAGGCCCCGTTCAAGCCGCTGGTACCCGGTGCTATCGTGGCCGAGTTTAACGACGTTGAGAGCGCGAAAGCCGCGATTAACGAGCGAACAGCGGCGGTCATTGTCGAACCTGTGCAGGGGGAAGGCGGGATTCACGCGGCCTCGCCGGAGTTTCTACAAACGCTGCGGGAGTTGTGCGATCAATACGAAGCGGTGCTGATTTTCGATGAAATTCAGTGTGGCATGGGGCGCACCGGAACGCTTTGGGCGCACGAGTACAGCGGTGTTACGCCGGATATTATGACGCTGGCAAAACCGCTGGCGGGCGGCCTGCCCATCGGCGCGATTCTGGTCAGGCAGAAAATTGCGGATGTCATGCAGCCCGGCGATCATGCCTCAACCTTTGCAGGCGGGCCGCTGGTGACGAGTGTGGCGAAGGTGGTGCTGGAGAAAGTGAGCCAGCCGGAGTTTCTGGGGCGGGTTAGGGAAGTGGGCGAATACCTGATGGAGCGCCTTACAGAAATTAACAGCCCGCTGATTAAGGAAATTCGCGGGCGCGGCCTGATGGTTGGCATGGAATTGACGGCGGACGTGTCGCCGCTGGTGACGAAAGGTTATGCAAACGGGCTGCTGCTGGTCAACGCGGGCGAGAATGTCATTCGCTTTGTGCCGCCGCTGATTATCGAGAAGCAGCATGTGGATACACTGATTGACAAGCTGACGACCATGTTAGGAGAGATGGCGAGTGAGTGAAGTTCAGGCAGCGATCGAACGTGTGGCGGGCTTTCAGGTGGCGGGGGTTCACGCCGGGCTGAAGAAGGATGGCGCGCTGGATTTCGCGCTGATCGTCAGTGACCGCCCGGCAGCGACAGGCGGCGTGTTTACCACCAATGAGGTGAAGGCGGCCTGTGTGATGGTAAACATGGCGAAGGTGGCGCAAAACCCCAACGGCATCCGGGCGGTGGCGATTAACACGCGCTGCGCCAACGCCTGCACCGGGCAGCAGGGGATAGAGAACGCGAATGCGACCGCGCGTTATGTCGCGGAAAAACTGGGTATCGAAGAAAGCACGGTATTAGTGCTTTCTACCGGGGTTATCGGTACGCAGCTTCCGATGGAGAATATCCGGCACGGGGTTGATCTGGCCGCGCAGGGACTCGGTCACGACTGGACATCTGCCGCGCAGGCCATCCTGACAACGGATACCCGCCCCAAGCAAGCGTCGGTGCGCGTGACGAAGGCCAACGGCGAGACTTACCAGATCGCGGGGATCAGCAAGGGCGCGGGTATGATCGCGCCCAATATGGCAACCATGCTGGCAGTGGTCGTGACGGATGCTGTGATCGAGCAGCCACAGCCTATGCTCCGGCAGGCGGCGGAGATCAGCTTTAACCGTATCGTGGTAGACGGTGACATGAGTACCAATGACACGCTGTTTCTGTTGTCTAACGGCGCGAGTGGGGTGAAGGTTGAAACGCAGGCTGATGTGGCGCAGTTTCAGCAGGCGCTTAACGCTGTGTGTATCAAGCTGGCGCAGGACATTGTGCGCGATGGCGAAGGGGTGACGAAGTTTGTCACGCTGCGTATCACGGGCGCGCCGGACGATGCCGCTGCCCACAGGATCGCCAATACGGTTGCAACCTCGCCGCTGGTCAAAACCGCGTTTTATGGCGGTGATGCCAACTGGGGGCGCGTGATCGCAGCGGCGGGGCGGGCCGGCGTGGTGCTGGAGCCGGAAAAGCTGCGGCTAATGATTGCTGCTGGTGAAGAACCGCGCGATGATCTGCTGCTGTTTTGTAACGGCACGGTCGCCTCATATCATGAGGCCGATGCCAGCGCCATCTTTGCCGAACCTGCCGTCAGCCTCTGGCTGGACTGTGGGCAGGGGGATGGCGAGGCGACGGTGTGGACGTGCGACCTGAGTCACGATTATGTTTCGATCAATGGCGATTATCGGAGTTAAAGCTGTATGCAGGGTGTTCTGGCGTTAGAAGATGGACGTATCTTTACCGGGGTTGGCTTTGGGGCAGAAGGGGTGCAGACGGGCGAGGTCGTTTTTAATACCTCGATGACTGGTTATCAGGAAATCCTGACCGACCCTTCCTATTA
Organism: uncultured Anaerolineaceae bacterium; assembly: GCA_964548765.1. Classification (GTDB taxonomy): domain Bacteria; phylum Chloroflexota; class Anaerolineae; order Aggregatilineales; family Phototrophicaceae; genus JAIOHN01. The sequence continues at coordinate 96,522 of CAZJSU010000005.1, read as the reverse complement.
CAGACAGATCGTCACTATGACAGTGCCGCATGTCGGCAATACGGGCGTAAATCTGGAAGATGTCGAGTCTGAGCGGGTGTGGGTGTCCGGGTTTGTGGTGCGGGCGTTAAGCCCTGTTGTGAGCAACTGGCGTGAAGAGGGCGCGCTGGACGAGTACCTGAAGGCGCAGGGCGCTATCGGCCTGACCGAAGTCGCCACACGGGCGCTGGTACGGCATATCCGTTCGGTGGGGGTGATGCGGGCGGCGATCGCGCATGGTGAAGCGGCGGAAGACCCGGCGGCGCTGGTCGAACTGGCGCGGGAGTCGCTGGATATGTCCGGCGCGAATCTGGTAGACGAAGTGACGTGCGCCGAGCCGTACCACTGGACAGAGCGCATTGATGAGCAGTGGTATCGCCAGCGCCCACAGGCAAGCGAAGGGCCGCTGATTGTGGCTTACGATTTCGGCATCAAGCGCAACATCCTGCGCCTGTTTACCGATCAGGGGCTGCGGGTAACGGTCGTGCCAGCGCAGACCCCGGCGCGGGAGGTGCTGGCGCTGAACCCGGCAGGCGTGTTCCTGAGCAACGGCCCCGGCGACCCGGCAGCCGTGACTTACGCGATTGACAACGTGCGGCAGTTAATCGGCAGGCTGCCGGTGTTTGGCATCTGTCTGGGACATCAGATTCTTGGGCTGGCACTGGGGGGTAAAACCGAGAAGATGCGTTTTGGGCATCGCGGTGGCAACCAGCCTGTGAAAAACCTGCTCAACGGCGAAGTGGAGATCAGCAGCCACAATCACGGCTTTGCCATTACAGCGGACAGTGATTTAAGCGGCGCGGAGATCACGCATATTAACCTCAATGACAACACCGTTGAAGGGCTGCGACATGTGGAGCTGGGCGCGTTCAGTGTGCAGTATCACCCGGAAGCCTCGCCGGGGCCGCATGACTCGCTGTATCTGTTTGATGAATTCGTAGAACGGGTCAAGAATGCACAAGAGGCGATGAGATCGTAGTATTATGCCTAAACGCACAGATATTCAAACGATTATGGTAATTGGCTCTGGCCCGATTGTGATCGGGCAGGGCTGCGAATTTGATTACAGCGGGGTGCAGGCCTGCAAGGTGCTGCGGCGCGAAGGGTATCGTATCGTGCTGGTGAACTCGAACCCGGCCACGATTATGACGGACCCGGAATTCGCCGATGCCACTTATGTCGAGCCGCTTACGCCGGAAATCTGCGAGCGCATTATTGAAGCGGAGAAGCCCGACGCGATCCTGCCCACTGTGGGCGGCCAGACCGCGCTCAATCTGGCGCTGGCGCTGCGCGAGGCCGGCATTCTGGATAAATATGGCATCGAACTCATCGGCGCGTCCATCACCAGTATCGAACTGGCGGAAGACCGCCAGTTGTTTAAGGATGCGATGACCGAGATCGGCCTGAAATCCCCACAGAGCGAGGTGGTGGGCAGTGTTGAAGATGCGCTCCGTGTGGCGGATCAACTCGGCTATCCGGTGTTGGTGCGCGCGTCGTTCACGCTGGGCGGCAGCGGGGGCGGCGTTGCTTATAACGAGGCTGAACTGCGCGAGATTGCCGGGCGTGGCATCAAGCTCAGCCCTGTAGGCGAAGTCCTGATTGACATGAGCCTGCTTGGCTGGAAGGAATACGAACTCGAAGTCATGCGCGATAAGGGCGGCAACTTCGTTGTTGTGTGTTCTATCGAAAACCTCGACGCGATGGGCGTGCATACAGGCGACAGCATCACGGTTGCCCCGGCGCAGACGCTGACCGATAAGGAGCTTCAGCGCTTGCGGAATATGGCGCGGGCGGTGCTGGATCGTGTCGGGCTGGCGACAGGCGGCGCGAATGTGCAGTTCGCGGTAGACCCGGAGGACGGCGAGGTCTATGTGATCGAGATGAACCCGCGTGTGTCGCGGTCGTCGGCGCTGGCAAGCAAGGCAACGGGCTTCCCGATTGCGAAAATCGCGGCGCTGCTGGCGGTCGGTTTTTCGCTGGACGAGATTCCAAATGACATTACGCGCGTCACCCCGGCCAGTTTTGAGCCATCGCTTGATTATGTGGTGGTGAAGATTCCGCGCTGGAATTTCGAGAAGTTTAGCGGGGTAGACGAAGTGTTGGGGCCGCAGATGAAGGCGGTGGGCGAGGTGATGGCTATTGGCCGCACATTCCCGGAGGCGCTGCAAAAAGGGATTCGCTCGCTGGATGTCGGCGTGCCGGGCTTCGGCAGCCTCATGCGTGATGTGCCGCTGGCCGCGCTGAGTGTGCCGACCGCGCAGCGCCTGTATCAGGTGGCCGCTGCGATGTTTAAGGACACGCCGCTGGATGAAATTGTCGAAAGCACCCGCTTCGATCCCTGGTTTGTGCGCCAGATGGCCGACACGATGCGTATCCAGCAGACCATCATTGGCAATAGCCTGACGCTGGAACGGCTGGATAAAGCCGACTTCATCAAGTTAAAGCGTTATGGCTACAGCGATAAGCACTTGGCGCAACTGCTTCAGGCGGACGAGGTGCAGGTGCGGGATTATCGTAAGGGGCTGGGGGTTACGCCTGTTTACTATCGGGTGGATACATGTGCGGCGGAGTTCGAGGCGCATACCCCGTATCTCTATTCCACTTACGAGGACGAGGACGAGGCGCTGCCCACCAGCCAGCCCAAAGTCATGATTATCGGCGGCGGGCCGAACCGCATCGGGCAGGGGCTGGAGTTCGATTACTGCTGCGTTCACGCCTGCTTCGCGCTTAAAGAGATGGGTTACGAAACGATCATGGTCAACTGTAACCCGGAGACGGTGAGTACCGACTATGACACGGCAGACCGTCTGTACTTCGAGCCGCTGACCGCCGAGGATGTGCTGAACATCATTGATGTGGAAAAGCCCGACGGTGTGCTGGTGCAGTTCGGCGGGCAGACCCCGCTGAACATCGCGCAGGCGCTGCATCAGGCAGGCGCGCCGATATGGGGAACGTCTGTCGAGACGATTGACCTGGCAGAAGACCGGGAGCGCTTCGGCGCGCTGATGCGCGAACTGGATATTACGCAGCCAGAAGGCGCGACGGTGATGTGCCGCGAGGAGGCGCTGGAAGCCGCGCGGCGTATCGGCTATCCTGTACTGGTGCGCCCCAGTTATGTGCTGGGCGGGCGCGGTATGGCGATTGTCTTTGATGACGACATGCTGCTAAGCTGGCTGGATAATCACATCGTCTGGGGGGAACACCCGGTGCTGATTGACCAGTTCCTTGATGATGCGTTTGAAGTGGATGTTGACGCGCTGGGCGATGGTGAACACATCACCATCGGTGGCATCATGCAGCATATTGAGGAAGCAGGCGTTCACAGCGGCGACTCGGCCTGTGTGCTGCCGCCGTACAAGATCAGCATGTATCACACGGAGATTATCCGCGACTATACCCGGCGTATCGGGCTGGCGCTGGGTGTAAAGGGGTTGTTTAACATCCAGTTCGCCATTAAGGACGATGTGGTTTACGTGCTGGAGGTGAACCCGCGAGCCAGCCGAACCGTGCCGTTCGTCAGCAAGGCGACCGGCCACCCGCTGGCGCGTTACGCCGCGCAGATCGCCGCCGGAGAAACACTGGCAGACCTCGACTTTTTGCAGCAGCCAGCCGTAGACGGGTTTTTCGTCAAGGAAGCCGTGCTGCCCTTCCAGAAGTTCCCCGGCGTGGATGCCCGGCTGGGGCCGGAGATGCGCTCAACCGGGGAGGTCATGGGACATGCCTCGAACTTCGGCCACGCCTTTGCCAAAGCGCAGATGGCCGTCAACGCGCCGCTGCCGCAGGCCGGAGCGGTGTTCATCAGTGTCAACGCGCAGGATAAAGGCGCGGTGGTCAAGATCGCGCGTGATCTGCACCAGCTTGGGTTTGACCTGGTGGCGACGGCAGGCACGGCCAAAGTGCTGGAACTGGTCGGGCTGCCTGTCGAGACGCTGAACAAGGTGAGTGAAGGGTCGCCGCATGTGGTGGATGCTGTTCGAGATGGCCGCATCGCCCTGATTATCAATACACCGCGCGGCGGACAGGCGCACTATGACGGTGGGCTGATACGCGGCGCAGCCCACCAGTACAACGTGCCGATCGTGACCACCCTCAGCGCGGCGATGGCAACAGTGCAGGGGATTAAAGCCCTGCGCCAGAAGCCGCTTGGGGTACGCAGCCTGCAAACACATCACGCGGCGTTTATGGTTTAAGCAGTGGAAGGCGCTTTGACACCTTACGTACCTTCCTCGGCAGGGCGGTAGGGATGATAATCGTGCAGGGTAGAGCCGCCGATGAACTCACGCAGGAGCGACGTGTCAGGGATCATGCTCACCTGCTCCGGCGTGAGCGGCTGCACCCAGCCTAAAAATGAGAGCAGGCGGTTGGCTTCGATATGCGCCCGTGTGCCGTAGCGCACCTGTAGCAACAGTGGCTCGGCCACCGGGCGCAGCGCCGCCAGTTCATAGGCCAGTGTCGAGTTGAACATCGCGTCGGCGTTTTCCTGATAAGGGAAGATGTTGCGCTTCTCCCCCCGGCGGACACTCGGCCAGCGTTCCAGCGTTGCCATCGCGTTATGACCCCGGTGCTGTGCGTCGCGCACGATGCGGCGCAGCAGGCGCACGTCCGTCGTGGCAACCCGGTTGTGGATGTCCACATTCAACTGGGTCATGGCGGAGACGTAAATGCGGTAGACTGCGCCGGAGGGGATGGCTGGCACAAGCTCCGGGTTCAGGCCGTGAATGCCCTCAATGATGATGATCTGGTTTTCCTGTAGGTGGGCAAGCTGGCCTTCCATACTGCGCCCCTGCACAAAGTCGAAGCGCGGCAGGCGCACTTCTTCCCCTTTGATGAGTTGTAACAACTGCTGGTTAAACAGCGCCAGATTGACGGCGGCCAGCGCTTCAAAGTCATATTGACCGTTTTCGTCACGCGGGGTGAGCGGGCGGTCAACAAAATAATTATCCAGTTCCAGCGTGAATGGCCGTAAGCCATGCGCCAGCAGTTGGATGGCTAACCGCTTGGAAAAAGTGGTTTTGCCAGAAGACGAAGGCCCGGCAATCAGCACCACACGCGTTCCCTGCGTGATGTGTTTCTCGTGAATTTCGGTAGCGATGGCGGCGATCCGTTGTTCATGCAGCGCCTCGGCCACCAGAATTAACTCGTGTAGCTGGCTGTGACGTGCCAAGCTGTTCAGGCGGCCAATATCCTCTACCCCCATACGCTGCGACCACTGGTCGGCCTGCTGGAAGACGCGGCTTAGTTTGTGCCAGGGCTGCATTTCGCCCAGTTCGGTAGAGGAGTCCTGACGCGGGTATTGGAGGATAAACCCGTCATTGGTATGGTGCAGCCGAAAATACTGTAAGTAACCCGTAGAAGCCACCATATAGCCGAAGTAGTAGTCTGTGCGGCTGCGGAGCGTGTAGAGGGTCAATTCCTGCCGCGTGCGCTGTTCTAACAGGCGCACCTTGTCCAAATTCTGGCGGTTTTTGAATAACTCAATGGCCTGATCAAGCGGGACAATCTCTTTGGTGATCGGATCGTTGTCCTGTACGATTTGACGCATATATGCTTCGAGCCGCTCTAACTCGCTCTGGCTCAGCGGGGCGCGGTTGGCGATCTGGCAGTAGAACCCGCCATCTGGCACCGCGTAGTTGACCTTCACCACCACACCCGGCCACAGCTCATCCAGCGCGGCGACCAGCAGCAGCACTAGCGAGCGCCGGTAAATACGCCCACCGTCGCTGCTGGAAAGCAGCACTGCCTCGATTTCAGCATCGTTCATAATTGGGTAAATCAGTTCGCGCAGGCGGGCATCCACAATCGCGCCCATAAAGGGGCTGGGGTAACGGTCGGGCTGGAGCGTCTGGGCGGCCAGCAGGAAATCCTCCACCGTCGTGCCGACAGGGCCTTCCAGAACAAGCCCATCGGTGAAGGTGACGCGGACCGTGCTGCGTGGTACTGCCTGAATAATCTGTTGTTGTGTAGTTGATAGTGTCATGTCGGTGACTCGTTGAAAAGTGTTATAATGGCTGGCAACGTCCTTCACCATCAGTTTACAGCCGAACGTACCCAAAATGAACAATCAATCCAGTCATGAAAAGCCCGATAAAGACGGAACGGCCCCGCTTGAGGAAGAAATTACTATCGAGCAGGTTTCTGACGAGGACTTCGAACCAACACGCAGCAGCACGCTCGTTATTCAAGGCGGGAAAGGACGCTCGCGCCGCAGTGCGGAATCTGAGGAGGAGCAGGAGGGGGTGCTGAATGGCTCACGCCTGATTGAACTGGTCATACGGGGCATGGTTGAACCAGTGGATTTCACAGATCGGGATGCGCTGACGGTGGGGCGCTCTGACCATAAAAAGGCCGCGCTGCCTGATGTTGATCTTGCCAAGTATGGCGCGGCACAGTGGGGTGTCTCGCGTGAGCATATTCGGATGGAGATCAGGGACGATCAGCTTTTTCTGACCGATCTTGGCAGCACCAACGGCACGTTTTTGCGCGGGGAACGACTGACGGCGTTTGCCCCTTACCAGCTTCGTTCACAGGATGAAATTGCGCTGGGACGGATGACGCTGCAAGTCGTTTTTGCGTAAACAAGGATTGTGTGTATTCAGCGAGGTCTAAAATATGCCTGAGGCTTATGCCCCCTACCTGCAAGAAGTCCTTATTGGCGAAGAGGCACTGCAAGCGCGAATCAGGGAATTGGGTTGCCAGATTTCCACCGATTACGAGAACTCTGAAAAACTGGTACTCATTTGCATCCTGAAGGGCGGGGTCATGTTCCTGACCGATCTGATGCGCCACATTCGCGTTCCGCACGAAATAGACTTTCTGGCAGTATCCAGCTACGGCAAAGGGGTGCGCGAATCTACAGGGAACGTGCGAATTGATATGGACCTCAGCACGCGGATACAGGATTATGATGTGTTGATCGTGGAGGACATTGTTGATAGCGGCCATACGCTGCGCTTCGTTATGGATATGCTGCTGGCGCGTAAACCTGCCAGTCTGCGCCTCTGTACGCTGCTGAATAAGTCCTCGCGGCGTACCATAGAGATTCCGGTTGATTATATGGGGTTCGATATTGAGGATAAATTCGTCTTTGGTTATGGGCTTGATCTGGACGAAAAGTTCCGCAACCTTCCTTTTGTCGGTGTTGTCCGCCTCGATGCTTTGAATAATCATGACTGATCTTACGCCGCGTGTTCCATACCGCCCGCTGCTCTGGCCGGATTTTGTCTTTGGTCTACAGGATGTGCTGGCCGATATGACAGAACCTGCTTACATTGTCGGCGGGGCAGTGCGCGATGCCCTGCTGCATCGGCCTGTTAAGGACCTTGATCTGACCGTCGCGCAGGACGGTATTCGCCTTGCGCGCCGTATTGCCAACCTGTTCAAAGGGGATTTTTACCCGCTGGATGTTGAGCGCGATGTCGGGCGGGCGCTGGTGGAAACACGTGAAGGCCGTCTGGTCATTGATGTCGCCCGTTTTCGCGGAGCCACTTTGTTAGATGATCTGGCGGATCGGGACTTTACGATAAACGCTATGGCGGTTGATTTATCTGGCGATCTGAACCGCCTGATTGACCCTTTGGGCGGCGAGGCAGATGTTAAAGACAAGGTGCTGCGCCGCTGTTCCGATCATGCCCTTACCGATGATCCGCTGCGCGGCCTGCGGGCGGTGCGCCAGAGTGTACAGCTTGGGCTGCGTATCGAGAATGCCACCCGCGAGGATGTACGCGCGTCTGCCGACAGTCTGCCGGGCATCAGCGCCGAGCGGCTGCGTGATGAATTTATAAAAATGCTGGCCTTGCCGAAAGCCGTAAGTGCTGTTCGTGTCAGCGATGCGCTGCGCTTGCTGGACGTTATCGTCCCGGAGGTGCGCGCGCTCCGCGATTTGACGCTGCCCGATCAGGCTGTCAGCGGCGGGTGGGAGCATACGCTGGTCGTGGTTGAAAGCATCGGCTATATCATGGCCGCTTTTACGCCGGGGCGGTCAGAAGCGCCCGCTTCGTTTGGCATCGGTTCGCTGGTGATGCAGCTAGACCGCTATCGTGGGCCGTTGCTGCGTCACCTGCAAATGCTCTGGCCGGATGAACGCCCACATTACGCGCTGCTCACGCTGGCGGCGCTGCTGCATGACGCTGGCGCGGGTGATGACCTGGCGAATGCTGAGGCGCGGAGCGCTGCTCTCGCGCGAACACGGGCAGGCGCATTACGTTTAAGCAACGCGGAAGCAGAACGTTTAGAAACGATGGTGCGGCATCACAAACTGCCCGCGCAACTGGATAATGTGGATGACCTTGCCCTGCATCGTTTCTGGTATAGGTATGGAGTCGCTGGTGTAGACATCTGCCTGCTGGCGCTGGCAAATATGCTCGGTGCTGCGGGAAACGAGATTCCGCACAAAGAATGGCTAAGTGTGGTGGATCGTGTGCGCCTGCTGCTGCAAGCCTACTACGAGCGATATGATGAGGTGGTCGCCCCTGTGCCGTTTGTGGATGGCAACCAGCTTATGCAGGCGTTGAATTTAACGCCCGGCCCGCTGGTTGGCGAGTTGATGAGCCTTATTCGAGAGGCGCAGGTCGTGGGGCAAGTGCGGAATGCCGAGGACGCGATACAGATCGCCCGCGCCCGGCTGCATGAGTGACCCTGAAAAGCCTGCGAAGTGTTTACAGGCGACCGACCAGCTCCACCAGCCGCTGGCGGGCATCCTCTTCAGGGACTTCAAAATGGAAGCTCATCGCTGTCGGGTTGCGCGCGCCGCTGCTGAGCGCCGCGACCATCCTCTGCGGCATAATCAACATGCGCGCCAGAATATGATATTCCTCTTCGCTGCTGACCAGTTCAGGCAGCCCGCGCGCTTTGCCCCAGTGGCTGTGAACCACATGCCGGGCAAGCAGCCGCGCCAGCGACATGCGCGGTGAATAGATTTCCTTGATGTTCAAAAAACCGCCTGATAATTTCGTAATATCTACTTCTTCCCACATATCAGCCATGGGGTGCTGAAGCATACTTTCAATGGGTACAGGGGGTGATTTGATCTCGAAAGCGTCAATCAATTCACTGGCGATGGTATCTAACTGTTTTAAATCAGCCACAGCGGATCAACTTTCCGGGGAAGTGTCCCGCGTATTAGAATCCTGACAGGAGAAGAACCATAACAGCGTTTTACCATAACGCCGCTCATCATAGGCTGCGAGATGGCGTAGTGAAACCTGTTGTTGTTCTGACGGATCAATTTGCACGATGACCTTTGCTTCAGGAGCCAGCCACGCCGGGTTATCATCCAGCGCTTGCAGGGCTTCTAACCACATCCCCTTATACTGAGGGGGGGCGATATAGATAAAGTCGAAAGCCTCGCCCGGCGCTTTACGCAGGAGCGACAGCGCATCCAGACGGCGAACCACCGCCTGCTCTGTAAAGCCGGTGAGCTTCAGGTTTTCCTGAATAGTCTGGATCGCTTTCCGGTCGGTATCTATAAATGTGGCGCTACGCGCACCCCGGCTTAAGGCTTCGATCCCCACACTGCCCGTACCAGCAAACAGGTCGAGGAAGGCCGAATCGATGATGTCCCTGCCAATGATGCTGAAGCAGGCTTCTTTCACCCTGTCCATCACCGGACGTGTCGAAAGACCCGGCACCATTTTCAGGCGGCGGCCTTTGACGCTTCCGGCGATGACCCGAATTGACATCCCTTAAGAGACCCCTGCATTGTTTACTGCTTCGCGCGCGGCACGTATGTTGGATAAGGGCGAAGTCGTCATGATGGTATGACCTGCCGATAAGATTAACCGTCGCCCATTCACCTGTTGAATGGCCGACCTTGCCGCCTCGCGGATGCTGGTTGGCGTACCATAGTGTAAATGTTCCATGGGCGAAAGTCCACCGCAAATTGCGCCGCGCACCAGAGATTTTCCGAGTACAAGGTCTGGCTCCGCCTCGTGGCTTTGCCAGTGGATGACCTGCACCGGGTACTGATCCGTGAATTTAAACATCGGCGCTGCGCCGGGCAAATAGACCATATTCAGCCACCAGTTATGAGGCAGCGCGTCCAGAATTTTACGGTCATAGGGCAGGCCGAAAGTCTGGTATTCCTGCGTGGTCATCGTATCGAAACAGGCACCCTCAGCCATGTAATAAATGCCTGCGATGCCTGTGCGTTTAAGCGCTTCGATAAAGCGAAGGGTCGTTTCGGTGAAGATATTCAGGCCCGTGTGCAGCCTGTCAGGATGGGTACGCATATGCCTGATCAGCAACTGCTCCCCAGCGGCTAACCGAGCCTGACCAAGCGGGCTGAGGATGGGTTGCAGGAACGGCGTTTCGTCACTGGTTAACCCGCCCTCCACCAACCGCAGACACTCCAACTGACGGCCAAGCGCGCCGCGATAGGGTTCAAGGGCGCGTAGTTCCGTCCAGTCCAGCGAGCGTTGAATCGCGCGCCGCACAATCCTGCGTGTGCCGTCAGGGCTGCCCGCCCACTCGTCCTGAATGCCATAATCTACGACAAAAAGACTTTCAGCCGGGATCACGTTCACAAAGTCCCAGTCATGCGCTTGTTGAAAAGCCAACGTGGCATAAGCGAGGTCTGCTGCCCGCTGGTCATCACCCGGCCAGTGCCGCCATAAAGCGACCGGGACACGATCTACCTGTTCGCCAGCGATTGTTTTTTCAAGCCGTTCTCGTTTGTGCATATCCCTGCTTAATTCTTCACAACCTGCATTTCGGCGAGGCGCTGTTGCACCATGCGGTTGAGCATGTGAAAGCGGTCGTCTTCAGGGGTTTTTATCGCGGCTTCACTCTGTTCCGGCTCACGCGCGGCATCAAGGGCGATGATTGCGCGGTTGATATGCTCAAGCGCCTGTTCGAATGAATTGACGGCATCATCAATGCGGCCTGCGGTACGCTGTGCCAGCCCCAGCCCATACATCGCATCAACATTATCGGGGTGCTGGCGCAGGATGGCTTCGAACGAATCAATGGCTGCGTCTGGCCGCCCTTCCCGGTACTGCCCCCACGCATCGCCAATTTTCTCCGCCACTTCGGTTTGGTCTGACATTACGTTTTGCTCCTTTAGCATCCTTAATTTGGCAAAATTGTACTTGCCATCGCCTCTTAAGACAAAAAACTAACGCCGAATGGTGATAAGGGTGGGCAGAACCAACTCCGCACCCTGAAGACCACCGCCCGTGTCGAAGAAAGCCAGCCGATTGGCATCGGTGCATTCTTCCGCACACTGGAAGACTTCTACAACAATTTCGTAATTGCCGGGAACGACTGAGTCTGAAAGCTGGATGGTATAACGATCTTCGACATAGGCATAACGCCGCCAGCGGCTTGTCGGGTAATCACCGGGAGTATAAAGGGGCGTGCGGTACCAGCGCACCTGCTGCCCCACCTGCCGCAGGTATAGCTGCACCTGATAGTTCGCTGGCAGGGGAAGCACTGTTGTCCAGTACAGGGAAAGGTGAACGGCATCGCCCGGATTGAACACCTGCTTGTTCAGCCGGAAGGCGATTGCTTCCAGCCCGGAAGCGGTACGGCTGCGGATGGCTGTCGCGTTATCCAGCCCGTATCCCGGTCGCGCATGTAAGTTCAGCGGGGAGGACGGCAGGGCAAAAATCAGGATTGCGGCCACAAAGCAGCCCAGACTCAAACTGGACAAACGCGCTTCCTCGCTGGTCAGCAGGTCGGTATCGTCAAGCTCACGACGCGGGCGGCGAAAGCGCCGCCAGGTGATGACCCCACAGCATAACGCGGCCAGGGCGCTGAGCATCCACGCGGCATCGCGGGCGATGGTAGAGCCAAAGCTCACGCGCAGTTCACCGTTCATGGCAGGTACATTCAGGTCAATTAACCCAGTGAGGGGGTTACGTTCCACCGCAACAGGCTGATTAGCGGCGACAGCCTGCCAGCCGGGAAAATAAGCGGTAAGGATGCTGAGGCGAGTTGGAACATCAATGCGTGCCTGAAAGCGATCGCTGTGATTGGTGTGTTCCAGGAGGCTGATCTGAAGACCCGCGCCAGTGGAGATGGGCGCAAACTTGCTCACGTTGTCAGACTGGTAAGCGCTGATTAAAAACCGGTTTGCCGGGAGATTAGCTGGAAGAGTGGTTGGTACGGGCAGATGGGCAGGCAGTACCGCAATCCCCGATCCCTGCTGCTCGTAAAGCACTTGATCAACAGGTTCTGCGCGCCCAAAAGTATCCGGCCAGTAAGGGGCCAGCCAGACGGTATGCAGCGCCATCATGACGACGACTAACAGCAGGGCAAAAGCAATCCGCTGGAGCGGCAAAGGCAGCGTTTGTCGCAGGTTGGTTAGCGCGCTGCTGGCAATCGCCAGACACAACATCACAAAACCCAGCAGCCACGTCTCCTGAGGGAGCGCGAACGCCCCAATCATGATAAGCGCCAGAGCAGCAAGCAGAAACAGGAGTGGAAATAAAGCGTTTCTACGGCTGACGATCATTCCGCCAGCCGCCAGCAGCGCCAGAACAAGGTGCGGGATGCCGATGGTGAACTGGGGCTTTGTGACGAGGGCGTTGAGATCAACAGGTTGAAACGGCGCGAAAAGATTGGTCAGGGACAGGGGGGTGTCGCGCCGTAGCGCGCGCGCCTGCCAGCGCACAAGGTCATGTTCCAGCAGCGCGGGCAGCCAGTAAAACGCCGCCAGCACAACGCCGGCAGTGATCGCGGTAAGCGGAAGCAGCAGCGGCACGCTGCGCCCGGCCAATCTTGTGTGATAGCCGATGAGGACGCAGGCGAGTGCCAGCGCCGTGAGCGCTGCGTACACATGGGTGAGCAGCAGCCCGGCTGTCAGCAGCGCAATCAACAGCCAATCCTGCGGCTGATCCACCGTAAGGAGGCGATCAACCGCCCATAACAATGCCGGGGTCAGCGCCAGCGCCAGCATCACTGGCAGGTTGCCCTCGGTGTGGGGGGCGACATGCGCCATGTAAGGGCTGAGGACGTATAAGACGGTGGCAAACAGGCCAGCGGCGGCGCTTATCCGGCGCTGCACCAGTAAGTAAATCGTGATGGCCGCGAGGCAGAAGCTCAACATATAGAGGATGCGAACCGCATCTACCACGTTATTGGTAAAAAAAAGCTCAATGACCGCCGCAGCGTAGGGCGCGCCCGGTGGGTAGTAATGGGGAATGGGCGCGCCATAACCGCCGAAGACATGAGCTGACCAACGCGGGTAGAGCCGCCCTTCACTCAGCGACTGGCTGTAATCGGCAGCCATGAAGACATGGTTTTCGCTGGCGTTGGTTCTGGGTAAACCGGGTTGCAGGATGAACGGCCATGCGGCTGCCAGCCCGAAGAGTAACGCCAGCAGCAAGCCCCAGTCCCATCCTCTACGCGCCTGACGCATCCAGTAAGGTAACTGCTCGGTGGGGATATCCTGTATCATCGCCATAACAGATATTTTAGCTTGCTTTGCATTGATGGCGATGCTATCCTCACGAAACAAAGGTAAAGATGCAATGCAAAGTATCATTGTGCGCCCAGCGACAATTCATGATGTACCAGCGCTGGCCGTTCTCTGGCATGAGCGAATGACCCTGCGCCAGTTAACGGATCGCCGGTTACGGGTGCTGCCTGATGGTCAGGAAAAATGGGAAGCAGCGGCAGCGGGCTGGCTGGCTGATGCAAAGTGCCGCATTCTGGTGGCGCAGCGTGAAGCAGCGCTGGTTGGCTACATTATCGGGCAGGTTGAACCAAACGCGCCCGGTGTTAGCCCGGAATATGTGGGCGTGGTCAAGGATATGGCCGTTGGCGCACACAGCGCGGCGAATGGCCTGGGCCACCTGCTGCTGCAACCTCTCCGGGAATGGTTTAAGTCACAGGATGTTCAGCATGTTATCGTTTATGTCCCTCACAGGCAGCCAGTCGAGCAGGCGTTCTGGCGGTCAGTACGGGCTTCAGAATGGATAGACCTGGTTTGGATAACATTATAATTCGTGCCGCGACCCCGGCAGACACCGTTGCAGTAGGGAAGTTGTGGGAAAAACTGGTTGCACATCACCAAAAACTTGATCCCGACCTGCCGCGTGCAGCGCCCGATGGCGCAGCCTTGTACGCGCGCAACCTCAACGACCGCCTTTATGATACGCATACCCGTGTTTTCGTGGCGGAGTTTGAGGGCAGGCTCATCGGCTATGTGCTGGGCGTGGTGGTTGACCTTGTGCCAGAGATGTTTGAGCAGGAAGCCGGGGGCTTTCTGGCGGATATTTACGTAGATGAGATGTACCGGGGGCATGGCACAGGCCGGGCGTTGGTAAAGGCGCTGGCGGCATGGTTCAGGCAGCATAATCTGACGTATTTTGAATGGCATGTCGCCGCAGCGAACAGCGATGCGCTGGCTTTCTGGAAGGTGATGCAAGGTCGCGAGTTAATGATACGAATGCGTACCGACATAGGGGAAGATGCTGATGACGGAACTTCTGTATCAGACCGATAGCTATCTTAAAACGTTCACGGCAGAGGTTGCGCGGGTAGATGCGGAGACCAGGGCAGTTTTTCTGGATCGCACAGCGTTTTACCCCGGCGGCGGTGGTCAACCCTACGACTGCGGTGTGTTGGTCGCACAGGGGGTGACTTACCCGGTGGCGAAAGTTGAGCGCGGGAACGCCCACATCATTGAAGGCGATGCGCTGCCGGAAGTCGGCATGATGGTGGAGGGCGAGGTGGATTGGTCGCGGCGCTATCAACTGATGCGGACGCATACCGCGATGCATATTCTGTGCGGGGTCATCTGGCGCGACTATCAGGCCAGCGTCACGGGCGGTAACATGGAGCCGCTTCGCGGACGGCTGGACTTTGAGTTTGAGCGCATGGAGAAAGAACTTGTCAGCGATATTGAGGCGAAGATCAACGCCGAGGTGGAAGCCGGGCATGATGTGCGTGTGAAAATCCTGCCGCGCGATGAAGCCTTTCAGATACCCGACCTGATCCGCACCAAAATTAACCTGCTGCCAGAAGGCATCACCGAAGTGCGTACTGTCGAGATTGTCGGGCTGGATTTGCAGGCCGATGGTGGGACGCATGTGGCGAACACGCGCGAGGTTGGCCCGCTGCGGATTGCCGATTATAAGAGCAAAGGGCGTATCAACAAGCGCATCACGGTTGAACTGGCGAAGCTGGAATAACGGCCATGCGCCAGTTGCACCCGGTATCACTCCACGAAAAGTTTCTTGCCAGCGGGCTTTACAGGTATTTTCGGGATGAGCGACCGACAGGTACGGAAGAATGGACGATTCACGAACTGCCGGATGGCTCTCAGCTTGTCCGGGTGGACATCGAGGACAACTTTGAGCAAGCCGTTGCGATCACAGTGCTGATCGAAGCGTGGCGCACCAGCGAGGCGAAGGTCGAGCGTTTTGATGTGTGGCTGGACAGGCGTGACGTTGATGGAAGCCGGCAGGCGCGAGCCACTTACATGATTTCAGACAATCACCTGCAAGTGATCCGAAGGCTCGGTCATGCTGAGAGCCAGCACGAAGCGCTGGAACTGCCGGAGAACGTGGTTATCTGTCCCCCCGCTGCTTTTATCTTTTTAGCGGCTTTGTTCACGCAGGCTGTGGAACCCGCCTCAATGCTCAGCGTGCCGCATACCGCAGGCGATCAATACCTGCTGCGTCCAGCAATAAAGCCGTACCGCAAAGCGCTAATCGGTCGTGCAACGCGCTCAGTGGATGGCAGGGAGATCGCTGTTGACGGGTATCGGCTGGTGGACGGAAGCGCGCGGTTTACTGAACAGGCGGTGTTCTGGGTGGATAAGTACGGGGTCGTAGTGGGGTATGAAGAACCCCACCGGGACGGTGTGACCTGCGCGCTGCAACTGACCCGCTATGCACGCAGGCCGGATTTAAGCTTATGATAAAGCAGCTACAACTTTTTCTAGGGCCGGCGCGGCTGCGCGCGCTGGTTTTACTGTTGGGGATTACCGGGCTGCTCAGCCTTGCCCTGAACGCTTTTGCAGGCGACAGTGACTGGGCGCGCACTGTGCAGACCGCGCTGGTGATCGTCTTCCTGCTGGGCGCGACGTGGGTCATCGGCGGGCGGATGCAGCGTGAGGAACGCCTGCGCTGGACGGCCATCCTCGCGCCTGCTGTCGGGGCGATTATCTTGGGGCAGACGGTGCTGCCGCAGTTCGCGCTGCCGCTGCTGGGCGCGGCGGCTGGCTGGATCGTGGCGGGCGCGTTTCTGTTTCGCCCGCGTATCCCCAAAGAGTATCAGGATGCTATCCGCGCTTTACGTAAGGGGGAATACGCTCAGTCGGTTGAGGCCATGAGTACCCTGATCGAAGCCGAGCCGGAGAACGAGCAGTATTATCGCTTCCGGGCGGAGGTGCTGCGCCTTTGGGGCAGGCTGAAACAGGCGCGGGAAGATTACGAGACGATGGCGCGCCTTGCTCCAGACTCAGCCGTGGCTTACAACGGGCTGGCAGAGGTGCTGTTACAGTCTGGCAAATTTGCTGAGGCGCATCAGGCGGCGTTGAAAGCCTATGAACTTGCCCCGGATGAGTGGGTCGCCGCCTATAATCTGGGGATGATCGAAGATCGCCTGCGCGAGGCACAGCCAGCGGTTGAGCATTTGCAGCAGGCGCTGGCCCTCAAAGTACCTGACGTGCGCCATCGGCTGCTCATTTACCTTTATCTGGCGCGCGCTTACCAACGGCTCGGCAATGCACAGGCCGCGCAAGAGGCTGTGGAAAACCTGCGGCGGTATAAAAGCGGGCTGGAAGAATGGCAGCACATCCTGGAATATGAACAGGCCGCCGCGCTGCGAGCGGTTCTGGCGGCGGATATTGAAACAGCGCAGGAATTAGTAAGTGGTAACGCTGATGCAGAAACGCTGGTATAGGGAACGCCGATGAGCCGTCGTTTTTTGAAGCTGGTCGCGCTTTTCGGCTCATTCGGTTTGGCCGTCGTGGGCGTTTTTGTGTTTGCGGGCGGCCTCGTGGTTGAGTTAGTCACCCGCCAGGTGCCGGCCACAGGCGGCTTATCGCCAGCGGTGCAGTTAGCGCTTTTTGGGCTGTGTCTGGCTTCCACCATGTTTCTAGCGTGGTTCGGCATGGTGGGGTGGTTGCTGGCGCGCCAGTCCCGCGCACGTGGGGCGGGTTATGGGGATGCCTACAGGCTGATTGAGGCGTTTCGTTTCCGCGAGGCCATCCCCTTGTTAGAGCGTTCCATCAATAACGGCAAGGAAAGCGCCGAAGTGCTGATGCTGCTGACCACCGCCTATGCTTACAGCGGCCAGCTTGCGAAAGCGCAGGCGACGGCTGACCGCTCGGTACAGCTTTTCCCGAATAACCCGGATGCCTACATCACACTTGCCAATGGGTATCGCCTGCAGGCGGCTTATGACGAGGCGGCAGACGCGCTGGAAAGGGCGGCAGAATTGAACCCTGACCAGCCCGTCATCTGGGCGGAACTGGGCTTCCTGCAACTTTTTGCCGGGGAGAAGGAAACAGCCCTGGAGTCGTTGGAGAAAGCCGCGCATCATGCCATGCCTGCTATGTATGGTGTGCGCGTCTATTATCATCTGACACATGCCTATCTGGAAGCGGGCGACACCCGGCAGGCGGTGCGCGCTAACGCCAAGATGATGAGCGCGCGCGAGGGGCTGACCGCGTGGAAATCTGCTTTAGGGGTGCTGGAAGGGACGGCTTACGGGCAGGCGCTGCGCTATGAAATTGCGGCGATTGAACAGTCCCTGGCCGATGCCGACGCGGGTAATCTGGGTTAAGGGCTGTGGGACGACTTTTCGCTACGTTTCGGTTGTGGGAACGCACATCGCAAATCGCCTTTGTGCTGGCGCTGCTGCTGCTGGTCATCGTGGCTGCGGCATATTTATCCGGCGCGGAGAATTTGCGCCAGCCGTCGGCCATCGGGGTCTTTGGCCTGCTCATCATCCTTCAGATCATTATCCTGTGGGCGAATCGCGGCATGGTCACGCCCTATACACAGGCGCAGCGGCATTACCTGGCGGGCAACTTTGCCGAGGCCATTCGGCTTTTAGAGGGCGTGCGGCAGGCGGGTAAGGCGGATGCCAGAACGCTTACGCTTCTGGGCAATACCTATCGTCAGGAAGGGCATCTGGAGGAGAGCGAAGCCATATTGCGCGAAGCGCTTGAACTGCAACCAAATCACCATTTTTCTCTTTATGGTTTTGGGCGTACACTGATGGTAATGGGGCGCTACGCCGAAGCGAGCGAGATATTGACGCAGGCTCACGAGGCGGGCGCACCGGAAATTGTCCGGCTAGACCTGGGCGAAGCCTTTTACAGGCAGGGCGAGGCACAGCAGGCGCTAGAGTGGCTGGTGCCAGCAGAACCAACCGCTTACGAGCCATATCAAGCGCTGATGCTGGCCTACCTGCTACATCGCTTAGGACAGGGACAGCCACCAGCCAGCGACCTGCTGCAGGCTGGTTTGCCCTTTTGGGAAGCCAGCGCCGGGCGTTTCAGGCACACGCCCTATGGGCAGGCGCTGGCGGAAGATGTGCGCATGATGCAGTTGATGATATAGGGGAGCAAAACCAATGTCCGTTTTGACAGGCCGCGATGGGCAAATCTCTGTGGTACGGGTGGGAACAATTGTTGCCGTAATCGGTGTGTTACTGGTCGTAGCAGCGGCGGTGGCCTTTTACCTTGACCAGACCTCCCGGCAAGTACCGCTGGATATTGCACCTTTTCCGGGTGCGGAGTCCCTCGGTGTTCCTGATCCCGTTGGCACCTCACGCAACCTGTATTATGTCGTGCCGGGTGTGCTGCCGGAAGAAGTGGTCGCGCATTACCAGCAGATTATGGAAAGCCACTATGGCGACACAGGCGAACGCTGCAAGCGCTTCCCGGATGAAACCAATAATTATCCGGGGTCTAACCAGCGTAACGATGTGGTGCCTTATGAATACATCTGCCTCTTTGACCGCTCTGGGTTTTTCGCTACGCAGTTTACAAAAGTGACCATCCAACCGGGGCTGTTCCATCAGGACCCGGCGGCAAACCAGCAGGGGAACACGCTTGTCGAACATCAACAAATCTGGGAAGCTTCCTGATACCGAGGCAGCCACAGAAGCGAATGAAGACATCGGTTGCAGCCCGGTAGCTGTCATCGCTGGCATTGTTGTGGTTGGGCTGGCGCTTTTGATTGGGGCGCAGGCTGTCGGCGTGTTGTATGCGTTGGCCGCGCCCCCCGACGCGCCGCTGCCTGCGGATGTCCGTCAGCTTTCCAGCCAGCAGGAAACACATGGCGTAGACAGCGCTGTCTACAGCACCCGGCGGCCAGCCTGTGAAATCGTCGCGTTTTACCGCGAGGCAGGTGGGCAGTGTACGCTTGAGCCGGGTTGGTGTGGCGCGGGCGATGCCAACACCGCTGAAAAGTACGCCGACCCTGTGGCGCAGTGTGCCGGACGCACCGACTTTTCGATTTTTGAGATGCGCTGGCAGGCGGTAATCAGCGCGGGTTATTATGGCGAAGAGCCGACGCAGTTCGAACTCTCGCGCACGGTGTTCTGGACAGGCGCGCCTGAGGAAGACCGCTGATTTCCCCTATCGAAAATCGGCAATATCCGCCATAATTGCCTTACCAGTATATAACGAAACATCGCTCATCCCGATCTTACTTCAGCGCAGGAGGTGTGTACGTGGTCGTGAGGAAATTTCTCACACCGCGGTTCATTGCCAGTCTGGGGCAGTAGGCCAGCGTTATTTTCATTTTCTCACCGCCTATTGAAGCAGACAACTCGTGGAGAACGACCATGTTTAAGGCAGTTAACCCCAAAGTAGATATCCAGAGGCTGGAACGTGACCAGCTTAGTTACTGGCGCTTGAATCGTATTTTCGAGCGCACGATGGAAGAGCGCAAAGGTGGCCCCAATTATGTATTCTATGAAGGGCCGCCAACAGCCAATGGTCGCCCCGGCAGCCATCATGTGCTGGCGCGCGCCTTCAAGGACATCTTCCCCCGCTATAAGACAATGCAGGGCTTCTACTCGCTGCGCCGCAGCGGGTGGGACACGCACGGCCTTCCGGTGGAAATTGAGGTCGAGAAGGAACTCGGCTTCACGCACAAGCAGCAGATCGAGGAATATGGTATCGCGGCCTTTAACGAGAAGTGCAAGGCCAGCGTATTACGCTATATCGCTGAATGGGAGAAGCTGACCGAGCGCACAGCCTACTGGGCAGACCTCGATAACGGCTATGTCACCTTCACCAACGACTACATCCAGAGCGTATGGTGGATTCTCAAGCAGTTTTGGGAGAAAGACCTGCTCTACAAGGGATTGAAGGTCGTCCCATACTGCGCGCGCTGTGGCACGCCGTTGAGCAGCCATGAAGTAGCGCAGGGTTATCATGACGTGAGTGACCCCAGCGCTTATGTGCGCTTCCCGGTGCAGGACAAGCCGGGGGTGTACCTGCTGGCGTGGACGACGACCCCCTGGACGCTGCCAGCGAATGTTGCGCTGGCGGTGGGCGAGAAGGTGGATTATGTGCAGGTTGAAGGGCCTGTGCCAAAGGGCGAGGGCAGGGAGAGCCTGATTATCGCCGCTGACCTGATGGAAAAGGCGCTGGTCAACCCGGACGAGTACAAGGTTGTCAAACGCTTCAAAGGCAAGGACCTGCTCGGCTGGCGTTATCAGCCGTTGTACACCTTCCTGCCTGTGCAGGGCGAATATGCCTATGTCGTCGCTGGAGATTTTGTCAGCACCGAGGACGGGACGGGCATCGTTCATATCGCCCCGGCATACGGCCAGGACGATATGGAAGTCAGCAGAAAGCATGACCTGCCTGTGCTGCAAACGGTCGCGCCTGATGGACGGTTTATTGATGCAGTCACCGAGTTTCGGGGGATGTGGGTCAAGGATGCCGACCCGGAAATCATCCGTGACCTGCAACAGCGCGGCCTGCTGTATAAATCGCAGCAGTACGAACACAGCTATCCGTTCTGCTGGCGCTGCAACACGCCGCTGCTGTACTTCGCGCGCGAAAGCTGGTTTCTTCGTACCACCGCTTACCGCGATCAACTGGTCGCGCTGAATCAGACGATCAACTGGGTGCCAGCGCATGTCAAGGACGGGCGCTTTGGCAACTGGCTGGAAGATGTGAAGGACTGGGCGCTCGGACGTGAGCGCTTCTGGGGAACGCCGCTGCCGATCTGGGTAGATGACCAGACAGGCGAAATGCTGTGCGTCGGCGGCGTGGAAGAACTGAGCCAATTAGCCGGGCGCGATCTCTCTGAGCTGGATTTGCACCGTCCTTACGTGGATGAAATCACCTTCCCAAATCCGAATGGGAAGGGTGGGACGATGCGCCGGGTGCCGGAGCTGATTGATGTGTGGTTCGACAGCGGCTCGATGCCTGTGGCGCAGTGGGGCTACCCGTACGCCAATCAGGAGATGTTCGAGCAGCAGTTCCCGGCGGATTACATCTGCGAGGCGGTAGACCAGACACGCGGCTGGTTTTACAGCCTGCACGCCATCAGCACGATGCTGTTTGACTCGGTGGCTTATAAAAACGTGATCTGTCTGGGGCATATTCTGGATGAACACGGTCAGAAAATGTCCAAGTCGAAGGGGAATATTGTAGACCCCTGGGAAGTGCTGGACGCGCATGGCGCAGATGCCTTCCGCTGGTATCTGTACACCTCGGGGCCGCCCGGTGAGTCGCGCCGCTTCTCGACCGATCTGGTGGGCGAAGTCGTCAAGAAGTTCTGGTCTACGCTGTGGAATACCTACAGCTTCTTTGTCACCTATGCCAACCTCGATGGATGGACACCGAACAGCCCCCGGCCACCTATTGAGAAGCGCGATGAACTTGATCGCTGGGTGCTGGCCGAACTGAATCAACTGGTGCGCGAGGTGACGCAGGCATACGAGACGTATGAGGTGCCGGGCGCGACCCGCCCCGTGCAGAATTTTGTCGAGTCCCTGAGCAATTGGTACGTGCGCCTCAGCCGCCGCCGCTTCTGGAAAAGCGAAAGCGACGATGACAAGATGGGCGCTTACGCCACGCTGTACGAATGTCTGGTAACGGTGTCGAAGCTCATCGCGCCGGCGATGCCCTTCCTGAGTGAGGGGTTGTATCGTAACCTTGTCGCAGAGCAGGACAGCGCCGCGCCGCAAAGTGTGCATCTGGCGCTGTGGCCGCAGTACGATGAAGCGCTCATCAACGACGCGGCGATTCGTGAGATGCGTCTGGTGCAGCAGTTGGTGAGTCTGGGGCTGGCAGCGCGCAACAATGCGGGCGATTCGGGTATCCGTGTCCGCCAGCCGCTGCTCTCGGTCGAGTTTGCCACGCGCGATGCGCGCGAGGCCGATGTCATCACCCGTATGACAGACATCATCAGAAGCGAACTCAACGTCAAACAGGTGGGTGTGGTTTCTGCGGATGATGCGCGCGATTTGGTGAAGGTCGTGTATAAGCTGAATCCGCTGCCGCACCTGCTGGGGAAGAAGTATGGCAAGGACTTCAAACGCCTGCAAAGCGCGCTGCGCGACGGCGAGCAGGACGCGATTCGCCCCTATGCCGAGGCGCTGCTGCGCGGTGAAACAGCCGTTGTTGTGCTGGATGGTGATCAATTCGAGGTAACGCCCGAAGAAGTCGAGGTCAAAGCCCTGCGCGAAGTGAGTGAAGGGTATTCTGTGGCCGAGGACGGCGGTTACGTCGCGGTGCTGAACACCACCCTGACGGATGATCTCATCAACGAAGGGCTGGCGCGGGAGGTGGTGCGGCGTATCCAGACGCTGCGCCGTGACGCAGATTTTAACATCAGCGACACCATCCACATCACCTATAAAGCCAGTACGCGCCTGTCCCAGGCTATCGAACAGTTTGCCGATTATATTCAGGCAGAGACGTTAGGGAAGTCGCTAGTGGCTGGTAAACCTGATAATGGTTTCCGCAGCCAGGACTTCGAATTCGATAACGAAACACTGTCCCTGTGGGTAAAACGCAGCGACAGTTAGCTGTGCAAATTCACTATGAATCCGGTAGGGTAGGTTGTCGTTATGATGACCTACCCTATTTGTTTTGGTGATTCTGGATAAGAAATTGTGATTATTTGCTAAAACTCAAAACGGGCTATTGTGAATTATAGACATGGTTCCTGCCGCTAACTAAAATTATCATTAATACTGTACTCGGGGTTTTGTGGATGACCAACAACACTGTATCACTTCAAGCTTTAATGCAATTCGCGCTTCCGTTAGGGACGACGCTGCTGGTTGGGTCGGCAGATACGACGATCAACTGGGCGGTGACGATCCGCGCACAGCCGCCCGCCTTCCCTGAGATTTACGGCGGTGAACTGGCGTTGATCTCGATGGACTTGTTGAAATCGTACAGTGTGCGCCTCACGCTGGGAGAAGTCATCGAAAGCCTGGCACAGGCCGGGGTGGAAGTGGTTGCCGCGAAGGGGGAGATTCCAGACGATGCCATTGCCATCGCTGGCGACCTCAACGTCAGCCTGCTGGTCTTGCCTGATGACAGCAACTTAACCTCTATTGAACGCGCGGTGACAACGCTCATCGTCAACCAGTCTGCCCAGTTGAATCAGCGTGCCATAGAAATCCAGCGCCAGCTTACACGTCTCGCGGCTGAAAATCGTGACCTGAGCAGCCTGCTGCAACTGATGGCGCGGGCGACTGCGAAGCCGATCATCGTCCATGACGACGCGGGCGTGCTAATGGCGCAGGTCTACCCGAATATGGCGCGGCGCAGCGGGGGACGCAGCCTGATGCAAAGCCTGCCATACGGCGCTTTTCAGAACTGGCTGGCGCGGGATGCACCTGCTGCGGAGGGCGCGATTGTTGCCAGCCCGCTTGGTCATACTACGGTGCTGAAGGTCGAGAAGCGTATCGCTGGTTATCTGTCGCTGGTGAGTAACGGCAGCGGGCTGGACGAGTTTGACCGCCTGGTGCTGGCTTATGGGGCGGATGTCTGCGCGATAGAGATGGCTAAAAGCCGCGCTATCGCCTTTGCGGTGGAGCAGACGCGCGGCGACTGGGTGCAGATGTGGTTAAGCGGCAGCCACTCTGACGATGATCTGATGACGACACGGGCGCAGCAGGCCGGGTTCGATACGGATGTGCCGTGTATGGTGGCGGTTTTCCGGGCGATGACCAGCGCGGGGACGCTGCTGCCTATGGAGTCGCTCACGCCGCTGGTGCGTGACGACATGGCGCGGCGGCAGATTAACGGGGCGGTTGGGCAGTATGTGGATGTGATCGTCGCGTTGTATCCGTTGGGGGATGCGGCGCAGACGGAAAAAATCGTGCGGCGCGTTGTGGATCTCGTCAAGGACGTGCGCGGACAACTGGCAAACCGTACCCCAAGCGGGCTGGTGGCGGCGGGGGTCAGCCGCCCGGCACACGGCCTAACCGGCCTGCGTGAAGCGTACCGCGAGGCCAAAGACGCGATGGGCATCGCCAGCGAACTGGGTGATCTGGAGCAGGCGACATTTTACGGCGACCTCAAGTTGTACCAGCTTCTGCTGGCGCTCAAGGATCGCAATCTCGAACAGATGAAGCTGTTTTATGACGCGACGTTGGGGCCGCTGGTGGAACATGATGGGCGCAAGCAGGGGGACTTGCTGCGGACACTCAACGGCTTCTTCGAGGCCAACGGCAACCTTGCTAAAGCCGCGCAGGAACTGGATGTTCACCGGAACACGCTGGTCTACCGTTTGCAGCTTATCAGCAAGTTAACCGATCTTGATCTGGAAGATGCGGATAACCGCCTTATCCTGCATCTGGCGCTCAAAATCCAGCGTGTTCTGGCAACAATCCCCGGACGTTAGCGGGATAGCTATTCTTCCTCGACAAATTCTTCGACCGCGTATTCCTCGTTTTTACGCTTTGCAGGCGGCGTGTAGGCTGGCTCCTCTGGCACAATCAGCGCCAGGATGATATACAGCACCAACCCCGGCCCGCCCATCAGGCTGATGGCGACAAAGGCGATACGGATCAGCGTCGTATCCACACCAAAGTAATCGGCCAGCCCGCCACACACGCCGGAAACCTGACGATCTGTGCGCGAGCGGTACAGTTTTTTGACTTCAGTCATGTTTAAGCCCTTTTCCCTATGATCTTACCTGCACCTCTATACGACAAAAGCGTGCTGAAGTTGCGGTTAATCGCAAGTGATATTGGGGAGGAAAAGCAAAACCGCCAGCCTCGCGCTGGCGGTTTTAGGCATGTCGTTATAAAAGAGGGCGGGCTATTTCGCAGGGGCGACCTTCACGAAATAATCCTGCGGGCGGCCAAGCAGGCTGTAGAGATGCTGCACAGCCTCGGCCTGATTGTTGTTTTCCAGTGTCTCGATGTAGATGCTCAGCAGTTCCCGCACGTTTTCGGCATCCTGCTCGCCCAGTGGGTAAATGGCTACTGGAGCGCCAGCGGCGATGCGGCGGCGCACAGCCTCTACTGTCAGGTTCATTTCTGGCTGGATGCGCTGGTAAACCGCGCCGCCTGTCATGCCCGCGCACAGCCACGGGCCGGGGTCGCCAAGCACCAGCGCACGACCAGAGGTCATATACTCAAAAGCATAGCCTTTGAGGTTGGCACGCGCGCCGATCCCGCCGAGGTCATCCTGAAGCGGTTCCTTCACTTCGCCGCCGAAGATCACGTCTGCGCCGCTGAGGCGGATGCAGGCGCGGGTGTCGGCGTTGCCCTGTACGATGAACAGGCCGCCCTGCGCGCCATAAGCGAAGCTCTTGCCGACGGAGCCATCGAGCCGTTCTCCGTCATGGTTTAAGCCCTTGAGGATGGTCATCCTGCCGCCACGCGCGCACTTGGCAACGCCATCCTGCGCGCCGCCTTCGACGAGGATGTTGACAGGCGCATCGAGAAACGCGCCCAGCCCATTGCCGGGAATGGCCGAGTTGCTGAAGCTGAGGTGAATGGCCTCGATGGCGTTGCTGTTGGGGAAGTCATCCCGCTTGAGCGCGCCGCATAAGTGTGTTGCCAGCGCGCGGTCTGTTGCCATCACGCGCTCATCATCATAAGTCATCTCGGTTTCACCCTCGCCCGCGTACTGCGTGATGACAGCGGTAATCTGCTTGCTGAGGGTGTTGCGCGGGCGGGTGAGGCGGCGGCCAACCCCCGGTTGCAGTTTGGTTTTCTGGCGCGGCGGGATGGGCTTCGTCAGAATGTCCAGATCAACCCGATCGTTCATGCCAATCTGCTGAAGCAGATCAGCACGGCCAACGAGGTCCTGTGTCCGCTGTATGCCGAGTTTCGCTGTCCATTTGCGGATGTCGTCCTGAAGCATGGTGAAGACGTTGTAGATGCCTTGCACCGAGGCTTCGTAGTCGCGCGGCTCGAAGGATTTCAGACCCTTCATTGTGGCTTCTTCTTTGGTCTTGATATGCGTGGTGATGCCGACATGACACGTGCCTTCATGACATTTCCGGCAGATGGTGCAGCCCACCGCGACCATTGCCAGTGTGCCAAAGCCGACACGGTTCGCGCCCAGGCAGAGCATCTTGACGACATCGCGCCCGCTTTTCATGCCGCCATCTGCCCAGATTTCAACCTTTTCGCGCAGGCCGCTGGCGGTCAGTTCACGGTGCGCCATCCAGACACCGATTTCTGCGGGCAGGCCGACATAACGCAGCGCATGGGCGCGTGCCGCGCCTGTGCCGCCTTCATACCCGGTGAGGTTGATAATATCCGCGCCCGCTTTGGCGATGCCGACCGCGATAATGCCCACACCCGGCACAACCGGAATTTTGACCGACACCCGTGCATGAGGGTTGGCGGTTTTCAGTTCGTCAATAAGCTGTGCCAGGTCTTCGATAGAGTACAGGTCATGATTGTTGCTGGGCGAGATCAGCCCCACGCCGGGCGTGGTCTGGCGGGCTGCCGCCACCTGCTCCGTGACTTTGTAGCCGGGTAGGTGACCGCCTTCACCCGGCTTCGCCCCCTGGCCGATTTTGATCTCCAGCAGGTTGACCGAATTCAGGAAGCCGATGTTGACACCGAAGCGCCCGGAAGCAATTTGCTGGCCGCGATTGTGGTAATACTTGCCCATGATATCGGGCAGTTCACCCCCTTCGCCGTTGACGCAGATGATGTTCAGGCGGGCGGCGGCCTCAGCATAGGCTTTATACGCCAGTTCTCCCTGCGACCCGAAGGACATCGCGCCGATCAGCACGGGCATACTGTGATCCTTGATCGAGGTATCCACAGCATCCGGGCTGATTTCCTGCGCGGCAGGCTTCAGGCCGAGGATGTGCCGCAGCGCTATGGGGATGGCATCTTCCAGTTCAAACAGGGTCTGCGTGTACTCTTCCAGCGTCATCTCACCATGCGCGACCGATTCCACCTTTTTCCACATCTTGGGGTAGAAGCGGTCGGGATTTGCCAGCTTGCCCGCGACCTCGCCGCGCAGTTCTGCCGCGCGTTCTTCCGCGTCGGCCTTCAGGACACCCCACGTCAGGCCGCGCGCTTCTGAGCCAAAATAGTTGGCTGTGCCGAAGTAGCTGGCAACCCCTGTTGCCATCCCGATCGAACTGAACGAATGCCCGTAGCCGCGCAGTTCATGACAGCCAATGGTTGAAGTCACTTTTTGCAGGCCAGAGGTCAACACGCCGACAACCTGCGTGAGCCAATCCACCACCTGTTCCGGGGCGGGGGCCTGCTTCGACGGGCGTGGGGCGATTTTGATGCCTGCCATGTAGAGCGCATAGGGAACGAGCGCGTTGGCACCGAGGCTGAGGCACAGCGCCAGATCATGCAGGTTACGCAGTGCGCCAGAGCGCACGATGATGCCCACACGGCGGCGCAGATTGGGCTGGTGATCTGCCTGGCGCAGCGCGCGATCCACCGCCGAAGTGACCAGCAGCGGGTCGAGCCACAATTCTTCGCCGCTGTAAACGTCTGTGTCATCCAGAATCAGGCACTGCACACCGTCCGTTACCAGCCTGACCGCCGCTTCCTGCAAGCGCTGAATGGCGCTCTCAATACCTTCATCCTGCGCGGCAGTCATGGAGAGGAAAGCGACACGCTCGCCAAAGCTGGTAATCACTTCCTCAATAGTCATCGTGCCGTGATAGCTGGCGATGGTTTGCATGGCCTCTTCGCTGCCGAGGTCGGGGTGTCCACCCACCAGCAGGGGAGTCTCCAACTGGATCAGGATGTCGTCGGGGTTCGCCACCTGACCAACATCGGGGCGCACCCCAAGCAGCACCTGTGTCGAGAACTGCGCGCGCTCACGCTCACGGTCAATCGAGGGATTGGTGACGACGGCCACAGTTTCCTTGAAGTAGTCGGCAATGTTAACGCGCGTCAGGCTTAGCGCCGCCAGCGGCCCATCCCAACCGAGTGAACCGATCTGTTCCTTCTTGTCGTCGGTGATGCTCTCGATCAGGCTGACGTGATAGCGCTCCCAACCCAGCGCGGCCATCGTATTGGTGTTGACCACCGTTGTTTTCGTCTGCCAGGGGAGCGGCTGCGGCTTCGTCAGGGGCAGCGGCATCGCCCCCGGCTCATGCTCGGCCAGCGCAACGCCAGCCGGAACAGGCTGCAACTGTGTCTCACCGCTGCTGGTGAAATCTGCCGGGAAAGCTCCACCACCATTAGAAGACATGGGCAGGTCATTCAGCGACCAGATACCGCCGGATGGCTCGGTAAAGTGGATGCCACGTTCCCGGTATTTATTGAGGATATGCCGCTGGATGGCGGGGTAATCCAGTACCTCGATCGAGCGTCCCGGTTTGACGATTAACGCGATCTTTTCACCGGGGGCAAGGGGTTTCGCGTCGGACGACATCATATCCAGCGGATAAACCCCGCGCTCAGAACTGGTGAAATATTCCTTCTCCGTCTCGCCAAACCACAGCGGGCGCAGCCCCAGAGCGTCTACACTAAAGACGCATATATCATCCATCCGCGCGGCAACTGCCGCCGGCCCTTGAGCGAATGGGCCGAAGGCATAGCGCATCTGGTCATACATCTTGTGAATTTCGGGCGCGTTCTGGATGAGGTCGTGGCGGAATGGCGGAAAGACCATCTCCATTGCCTCGATCAGATCAAGGTCGAAACGGCGGCAAAGGGTCTGTAACGCCCGGTCAACATCCTGCGAGTCGGAGTTGTCCTCGTCCAGCGCGATCCCCAGCATATCGGCCTCAAGCCGGAAGCGGGAGATCGTGTTGAATTCTCCGTTGTGTCCGATCACGTTGAAGGGCTGCGCCCGCTCGAAGATTGGGTTGGTGTTGGTGCTGTAGCGGGCATGACCCAGCGTAACCGTTGACGCATAGTCCGGGTCGCGCAGTTCGGGGTAGTAGCGGCGCAGGATTTCAACCGTCCCCTGCACTTTATAAACCACGCTGTGCGCTGACAGGGATGGGAAATGAATGCCGAGGTCGCGCTCCATGCTAAGCTGCAAGTCAAACAGCACACGATCAAGCTGGTCTTTTGCGACCTGTCCGTTCATCCCGGCGATCTGCCAGAAAACCGGCTCGTTCTTCTCGGCGTTGCGCCCCAATACCTGTTGGTCAACCTTGCCCGGCTGGTCAATAAGAATATCCAGCCCGGCTTCCATGATGCGCCGGCAAATCTGCTCTACAAGGTTGTTGGCACGGTTGCGCGCTTCAGAAGGGATCATAACATGGGCGACCCAGAAGCCGCGATTGGCCGCCAGCGAGGAACGCAGCCCGGCGCGCGAGAGCTTCTTGGTCCACAACTGGCGTGGAATATCGGTCATAATGCCCACGCCGTCGCCTTCACCGTCAATATACCCGGTGCGGTGTCCCATACGCGCAAGGGCTTCGATGGTGCGTTTGACGTTGCCGTGAGTGGCCTCGCCACCTTTACGGACTGCGGCAATTAACGCGCAGGCATCCCGTTCGTTTTTATCCAGTGGATGACGTTGGGGAACGTCGCTGTCGTCCAAGTGAGTATAGTTCATCTGGCGTTCCTCCTGCTTTACTTGTTGCATCATTGATTTGAAGGGGAATTATTCACTCTAATTTTTACAAAAAATGACTTATTATGCCTCATGAATACCGCTGATCTTGAGGGATACCCACTAAGGCAACCTGCACAATACGGACGCGGAACAGGGGTGAAAATAATAGGAAAAAGGCAAAAGAGCCTTATAAACGGCGCATTTTGCCTTTTGTTGTCAGGTGTTCATAAGGAACACGCGAAGAATCTCGGTGAGTGTGGCCGATGTGTTGGCACTCGGCTGTTGTTACGCTGGTAAATTCGCCCGCTGCTGCTTCAGTTCAGCGTCAACAGGCGGCGAATCGTGAGCGCCAGATGCAGGGCAAGGCGCGTTTCGGCACGTTTGAGGTCTATTTCGGCGATCGCCTCAATGCGGTTCATGCGGTAGAGCAGGGTGTTGCGATGCACGATGAGCATTTGTGCAGTTTCGCTAAGGTTGCCGTGACAGGCAAAGAACGCCTCCAGGGTCTTGATAAGGTCGGCGTGCTGGCGGTGATCGTATTCCAGCAGCGCGCCCAGCGTGCGATCACGGAAGTTTAATAATTTCTCCCGGTCTGAAAGGCTCAAAATTAATTGATACACCCCAAGATCACCGATGTAGAGCGGGGTATCGGTTTGCAGGCGGCGTGCCAGTTCTAGCGCCTGTACCGCGTCGCGGTAGCTGTTGCGCCATGCGCCAATATCACGCGCAGGCTGCCCCAGACCGATAGCAATGTGCGCGTTGGGGTACTGCCGCTGGACTTCGCTGGTCAACTGCTGTGCCAGCTTCATACTGGTATCAATCGGGTCCTGAGGGTCGGTGGCGTGAAAGACCAGCACCTCGCCCTCGCGCTCCCGCTGCCAGATCAGCGCCTTGGCGCGCTGGGCGCTGACGATAGTGTTGACCAGTGTTTCCAGCCGCCGGGTGGAAAACGGCTTATCACCCTGCCACGAGACCACGATGGCGATATGCACCTGCGTCATGTCATGCTCGAAGCGCTCACCCTGCCGGATGGCTTCCTGCTGGCTTACGTCACCAATCAGCAGGCGGTCAAGGAAGGTGCCGCGCAGCCGCTTCTCCGTGTCGCTTACGGCTTTGGCCTTCGCCATCTCTAAAGCGCAGGCGGCTGCGCCGTGTTCTGCCACCAGGGTATCTATGTCATCCAGCGTGTTATCCCAGCCGACGATGGAAAGGTAGCCCCGGCCAATATCCTTGGTGACAATGGGTGAAACAAGCCGGGCAAGGCTGGGTGTGGGGAGCGACTGCATCAGCACCGGGTTGTCCACTTCGCTGACGCGATGCCTGTCCTGAATCTCCACCGGGAGGTTATCCACTTTACGCAGAAACTGCTCGACCTCTTCCCAATGGGCGACGAACTGCGGCTGCACCGAGTTGTACAGCACCCGCAGGCGCTTGTCCTGCACGATAATACACTTGTTCGTCAGGCGCGCCATCGCGTTCACCAGTTCAGACATCCCCTCGTTGCGGGAGGATATCTGGGCAAGCTGGCGGTAAATCTGGGTGCCTCGCCGTTCAATCTGGCCTTTACGGTCTACCAGCAGGCTGACCACCGCTTTTTCCACCAGCCGAATCCGGCTGCCATTGGGCAGCAGCAGCACGGGAATACTGTAAGCATTGGCCTCGGCCACCGCAGCCGGGGAGGGGGCTTCGCTTAACACCACCGCCGCTGCATGATGATCGGAAGCCCAGCGCACCACGTCGCGGTCAGTCGTGACCTGCGCGTCTTTGTGGCTGTGGGGCGCAACCAGAATCATCTCGCCCTGCTGGAGCGATTTGGTAGTGGTGCCATCTTCGGGATAAATAACGGTTGTCCAACTCACAGGCTCGGTGAGCATTCCATCGCCGGCGACCACGCGCGTCCCCAAAGGCAGCGCCAGTTTTCGCACATCTTCGACCGTAATACGCTCGTGTGTCTCTACCATGATGTTTCCGGTAAACTGCACAATTGATGTGCTATTAGATAACGTATCTTGGCGTAATTGTCAACAAATTGCACAAAAAGTGAAAACTGGCGCAATTATGTTTCGCCTGTGAAGGTGCCGAAGATGATAATGACCATTGTTGCGATCAGCGTTTCGACGATGAAGGAGCGCCCCGGAATAACGTAGAAGCTCAACAGGGCGAAAAACAGCATGATCGCACCGATAATCCATGTGAGAGGACTCACACGCCAGCGGCGGGAATACTGGTAAAGCCCGGAAGCCAGCAGCACCACCGCGCCCGCCAGCGGCACGACCCAGTTCGGGACAGCGCTGATGGCTTCGTCGGTCAGAATATAGAGAACGGCAAAAATAAGCACCAGCAGCCCCCATGTGAGGCGCTCAATACGCAGTTCGGCGGAAGATTTTCTCATAAAGCCCCCACAAAGTGAAATCATGCCACGCTGATCGTTCACAGTGAAATTAGCACATTTGTGTCGCGCGCACAACAGGCTCGGTTGATATAAGCGCGGGTAGCCCCGCCAGTTACTTAAACTGCTGTGAGCATACCCAAGAAAATTAACAGGTTGCTGCTAAAATAGTTACGTTTTGGCGGTATACGGCGAGGGAGCATGGCAAAGCGGATCGGCATTTTAACAGGTGGGGGAGATGCGCCCGGCCTGAACGCGGTCATCCGGGCGGTCGCGCTGACGGCTGCGCGCCATCATGGCTGGGAGGTGGTGGGCATTCTGGAAGGGTTTGATGGCCTTTATACAGGGTCGCCACCCATCCCTTTAACGGAGGCGCGCGTGCGTGATCTGCTGCCGCGAGGGGGGACGATCCTCGGCGCGGCCAACCGGGGCAACCCTTTTGCGCTGCGGGTGGAGAAGGCCGATGGCAGCATCGAACTGGCCGATGTATCCGAAAGGGCATTAAAACGCATAGATGAGCTAGGGCTGGACGCTTTGATTGTGGCGGGTGGTGACGGGACGATGAGCATCGCGCATAAGCTGGTGCAGCTTGGCGCGAAGATCGTCGGTGTGCCGAAGACGATTGATAACGACCTGAGCGAAACGGACGTGAGCTTTGGGTTCGACACAGCCATTAACACCGCGACCGAGGCGCTGGAAAAGCTGCAAACGACCGCAGAGAGCCACCACCGGGTGATGGTGCTGGAAGTGATGGGGCGGCACGCTGGCTGGATCGCCCTGACCAGCGGCGTAGCGGGTGGCGCAGACGCTATCTTAATCCCTGAGATTCCCTTTGATATTGAAATCGTCTGCCAGAAGATCAGACAGTTAAAGGCTATGGGCAGGCATTACAGTCTGGTGGTCGTGGCCGAGGGAGCCTATCCTGTAGACGGCGGGAAGTCCTACTATATTCAGGGCGTGGGCGGCTCTGAAGGGCGCTTGGGCGGTATGGGGCATCTGGTCGGGAATTTGCTGGCCGATTGTGTCGAAGCGGAGGTGCGTGTTACTGTGCTGGGGCATCTCCAGCGCGGGGGCCAGCCTACACCGCGTGACCGCTGGCTGGCGACACGCTTTGGGGCGGCTGCTGTCCAGCAGGTCGCGCTGGAACGGTGGGGGTATATGGTCGCTTTGCAGGGGACGCATATCGTCAGCGTGCCGATGGACAGTGTGGTTAATCTGAAGTTTGTAGACCCCGGCGGCGACATGGTGCAAATGGCGCGTGATCTGGGGATTGTGTTTGGCTAACTGTGAAAGACCGTTATGAATAACTCACAACATACCAGCGAGACCCAACCTCACGGGCGTGCCGTTCATAGAGATTCGCCGCGCACATCACGCCGTTTGAACTGGTGGGTCGTGCTGTTGTTTGCGGCACTTACGCCTGTATTTCTATGCGGCTCTGGGCTGCTTCTGTACCTGATTTTTCCGCCAGCCCATACGGACATTCTGGTTTTGGGCGTGGACAGCCGCGAGGGAGAAGGCTGGTATACGCGGGCGGACAGTATCATGCTGGTCGGCATCAACCCCGCGCACCTGCGGGTCAGTATGCTGTCCATTCCGCGCGATCTGTTTATAGATGTGCCGGGTTACGGCTTGCAGCGCATCAATACCGTGAACGTGCTGGGAGAGGCGGAGGGCGAAGGGGGCGGGCCGATCCTGACCGCGCGCAGCATCGAGCAGAGCTTTGGTATACGGCCAGAGCGTTATGTGCGGCTGGACTTTAACGGCTTTGTTGATCTGGTGGACGCGGTGGGTGGTGTCACCATTGATGTTGAGCGCGGCATTGTGGACGATTTTTACCCAACGGCAGACGGCGGCACGATGACCGTGCGTTTTGACCCCGGCGTACAGCACATGAACGGCGAACGGGCGCTGATCTACGCCCGAACACGCCATGCGGATGATGATTACTTCCGCGCAGGCCGCCAGCAGCAGGTCGTCTCTGCCGTGCTGGCTAAGCTGATTAACCCGGCGTACTGGCCTGCGGCGATCAGCGCCTTCAATCGTAATATAGACACAGACCTGTCCCTGTGGGACATGCTGGCTTTAGCGCCACCAGTGGTGATGAACCGGGGGCGGTTCGAGCAGCTTGTGATTGACCGGGAATATATTACAGGGACAGGAAGCGGGCTGGCGGTGCCAGACTATGAAAAGCTCGCCCCGTGGCTCGTGGAGCGTTTCCGTTAGCGGGCGGGTGGTTTTTCGTGCATCAGCCGCTCGTAAGCGCCTTCCCAGAAGCCCTCTTTACGGGTGAGCTTGTTAATCTTGATGTCGTTAAAATAGGGGAGCAGTTTGACCATCATCTGCGGAAGCTGTGACCAGTTGTCATCGAAAACCATAGCTTGCAGTTCATCGGCCATGCTGCCGGCCCAGTGCCAGCGCTGGCGGAATTCCTCAGCCTTCATCCAGTAATCGCGCTTTTCCCATACGGCGGCAGATTGTTCGATGCCTTCATCAATTTCGCGCAGGCAGAAAACCAGCATCGCCACCATGTCTTTAACGTCTTCGTCAAGCGCTTGCTTCTGGCTCAGGCGGCGCAGTGTTTCGGCAGCCGTTCGCATAAGCTGGTTACGTTTTTTTCCGGTGCTGTCTGTATTGATGACACGGCTCATGGGTAAGTTCGTTTCACTTTCTCTATGCGGAACGTTACAAATTCGTCGGGCGAATGCCCTTGTAGACGCGAATGCCCCCCAGCGTCTTTAGAATAGTCAGGGGGTCGCGCCCGGTTTTCTCCCCCAGTTGGCGCGGGGTGCGCGGGGTATTGTTGTTGGCGAGAAAAACGCGAAAAACGCTGTCTACCAGCGATGTCTGCGGGTTGATGAAATTGGGCTGTTCGGCAGCCTGTTTAATGGCAAGCTGGAGGGCATCCAGTTGAAAGACCTCGCCTGTGTCGGGGTCAATATAATCCACCTTCACATCAACTTCATGCTGCATCAGGTAGTCGCGTTGTTCCGGGGGGATGTGGCTGAGGAGGTAGGTACGCAAATCCTGTGATTCACGTTCCCACCAGTCATAGTCAATAGCGAACTCGGTATCCAACGTCGGTTTGACGAGTTTGCTGGGTTTGCCTGAAGTGACCATCTTAAGTATCGCTTACTTTCCAATAATGGCCGCCAACGTTCTGAAAATCAGGGTTGGCTACAAGCGTAGCAAAAATTGGCCCTGGTGGACAGCGCCTGACGGCATTAACCGCGCTGTAAATCGTTTTGGCATGGGTCGTGCCTTGCGGGGTAAGATGCCCCAATCCTGAAATAACCTGCTTCAAAATGGTGGCAAGCGGTCGTTTCTGATGCTGTGTG
Organism: uncultured Anaerolineaceae bacterium; assembly: GCA_964548765.1. Taxonomy (GTDB): domain Bacteria; phylum Chloroflexota; class Anaerolineae; order Aggregatilineales; family Phototrophicaceae; genus JAIOHN01. Next base: position 60,878 of record CAZJSU010000005.1, on the reverse strand, counting down.
GTGGTAAACAGCGCGTCTACCGCCTGCAGATCGTCCGCGCCCAGAATCATCAGCTCGTCATATTCCGCGCCAATGGAGCGTTTGTGATTTTCAAAGGCTATCTGGTTATTGCGCGGGGTAATCAGGCGTACCCACTCGGTACGCGGGCGGTAGGCGTTAAAGTTAACCACAACCCTCCCCGGCTGTTCGTCCCTTTCCACCGTAACATACGCGCCAATAGGCAGGCGGTGCTTACGGAAGAAGGTATCCAGCCCGTAAATATAGCGCTCTTTACGCACTACCCATCCGTGATATTCCTCTCCATCCTGACCGTCCACCAGCGTTACATAGACACGTGGTGTTTGCTGGGCGGTGGGGAAAATCTGGCGCATTCTGGCGTTAAGGGGCAGGGTGCCTGTGCGGCGGTGAGGGTAGGTCAGCGTCACCGTGACCGCATCAAGCTTCTCATCCGGGGGGGTGTTCTCGCTTAGCTCATCATCAATTTCACGTTCAAGGGCCAGCATTTCCGGGGTGAGCAGGGAGGCATCGTAGGAGATGGGGAAATACTCAAGCATGACCGGGGTTTGTCGTACGGCTTCCGGCTCTAATCGCCGCAGATACCACAACACTTCCCCCGTTGGCCCAACCTCGTCGAAGCGATCATCGTCGCGCATCCGGTAGTTCATTGAAAACACCTGAAGCCCGATGGAGGCGTTGCCCAGACCGCCGATCTCGTTGAGGATTTCTTCAGTAGTCATCGGGCCGCCGTTATGGATGTCCAGCACGGCTTCTGCCAGATGGAGATGCCCTTCGTTGACCTCCAGCATCAGGTCGCGCGCGAACCATTTGCCGGCCACCTGTACCAGCATGTCGCTGTCGCTGAGGACTGTCTCCACTTCGTAGACGATGTCGTCCCCATGATGCGCCAGAATTTCCTCGGCGGAGGTGTCTACCATCCCCGGCAGCATGTTAGCGCTATCACCGCCTTGTTCAGAGAGGATATGCGGTGTTTGCAAAGCAGCAGCGAATTCGCGTTTCCCGTCCGGGCGGTTTTGCGCCTCGTCCTCAAAGTCTACCTCAATGACGCTAAAGGGTTCGTAAGCCGGGTTCTTTCCCTCACGAACGTCAACCACCGTGCCGCTGGTAAAATCAAACACAGGGAAGATGAGTTTTTGGCCGACTTCGTAGGACTGGCTGGGATTGTAAACGAGCGAGTCCTTGAACTTGTCGCGCAGCAGGTCGGCTTCCTGTTGGAGCTGTCTTTCGATCAGCGCCTGAGCCAGCGCTTCGGTGCCGAGGGGCTGCTCATTTTCCAGAAGGAGGCCGCTGAGGTAATCAAGATCGTCTTGGGTAACGTTGAAGTTGCGTATCCAGTGCAGGCTTTGCATTAAAACTGACTTATCCCCATCTTTGTTTACGGGCCGGAGAAAACACGCTGGTTGTGGGGCGCGTTGGTGAGTTAAATGTTTTATTGCGTATGCTCATTATACTTGGCTCATGGAACAGATTGCAAGCGTGTTGCTGTTGGCGAACGCATAAAACGATCATATCCGTAGGGGTAAGTCGGTGACTTGCCCTGGGCGAAGCACCGCTTCGCCCCTACGAACCTACGAAAATGAATTCGCTGACACCATCAAGCGTTGGGTTGACCGCCTGTAGGGCGTAGGTTATACTAATACGCCGTATCATCCTGAAATTTACAAGCCAACTGTCTACGACAGTTTATTCGTTGTGTGAGGTGAAAAACAATGTCCACGAAACGCACCTGGCAGCCGAAGATTCGCCGCCGCAAGCGTGTGCATGGGTTTCGGCAGCGTATGCAGACCAAGAATGGTCGCCGTGTTTTGAAGGCACGTCGCCAGCACGGTCGTCATTCGCTCGCTGTGACACCCAACCACGTTAAGAAAGTTAACTGGAAAGCCTAGTTTGATAAGCGATGAACCGTCGGTACAGGCTTTGCCGGCCAGAGGATTTCCAACGAGCGCGCCGGGAAGGCCGTACCTACCATCATCGCTGGTTCATTTTAACGCTGTTACCCAACACGTTAGACCATAACCGTTACGGTTTTATTACCAGTAAGCGCCTGGGCAAAGCGGTCACACGTAACCGGACAAAGCGTGTGCTGCGGGAGGTCATGCGTAAGCTGCACCCGCACCTTCAATCCGGCATAGATGTCGTTATTGTCGCCCGACAGGACATTGTCGGGCAACCTTTCTGGCTGATCTATCGTACAGTTGAAGAGATGGTCAAAAAGGCGGGTATCTGGCGAGTAGAAGGTCATTGATTGTGAAGCACATTGCTCTGGCGCTCATTCGTTTTTATAAACGATTTCTCTCACCCGCACTCCCTTCTGCGTGTCGTTTCCATCCTACCTGCTCGACTTATACCTACGAAGCGATTGAGCGATATGGGGTGATTCGTGGCGGGTGGTTAGGCTTAAAACGTATTGCTCGTTGCCACCCCCTTAATCCCGGTGGTTACGATCCTGTTCCCGATCTTAAGGAGTAAGTGTTTGAACCTGTTGCGAGTGTTTCCCCGGCCAGTGCTGCTCGGTGCGGCAGCGTTGATGGGTTTAATGGTAGTGGGTTGTGTTCCTGTGCGGCTTGAGGCTTCCTGGCCGGCCTTAAGTGTTGTCCCCGAAACCGGGGACGTGCTGCTGACTTACCATGACCGTGTGGTCATGATTGAGCCAGAAACTGGTGAATTAGCCCGGCTGCGGAACGTGGATGGCGAAGTCCGGTTGGACGAAAACGGCAATCCGCGCGTGTGGGAGTTCACGGGCGATGATGGGCAGGCGCATCAGTTTTACTCTGCCCCTGTTCAGCTTGACGACGAAACATTACTCATCGCCGGATATGACAACCGCCGCATCTACGAGGTAGATTTACCGACGGCGCGCGTGGTGGATAGCGCCGACCCGCAGTTGCCGGGGCAGGTGATTGCCGACCTTGTACAAGACGATGACGCGCTCTACGTCGGCATCAGCGAGCGCAATCTGGTGTCGCTGGATAGCGCCAGCTTGCAGCAGAACTGGTTATTTGAAACCGAACACGGCGTATGGACAGAACCGTTGATTGTGGATAATGTGCTGTACCTGACCGCGCTCGATCATTTCCTGTATGCGATAAACGCGCAAACAGGCGAGGAAATCTGGCGGCTGGATTTGCAGGGTGCCGCGCCGGGTACGCCTGTCCTGTATGAAGATCATCTGTACATCGGCAGTTTCGCGCGCAAGCTGTATGACATCTCGCTCGATGGCGAAATTCTGGCAGAGTACGACACCGCCGAGTGGGTGTGGGGCGCGCCCGTGATTTATGATGACGTGTTATACGCCGCCGACCTGGGCGGGAACGTTTACGCGCTGGATATTAGCGACGGTGGCTTTTCTGAGCAGTGGCGCGTCAAGGTGGCCGGACGTGGCATACGCCCTTCACCTGTGGTGACAGAGGATTACGTCATCGTCGGCTCGCGCGATCAGAAAGTGTACTGGCTGGGGCGGGCTAACGGGCGCGTGATTGAGGACGAAGGCACTGTCGAAAGCGTGCAGAACCTGCGCGTTCGTGAACTGGCTGGTGAAATCTACTCCGATATGCTGCTGCTCGAACCCGGTGATGGGATAGACATCCCGGAACCCTATCTGTTAGTGAGTTCGGTAGCGAACCCGGAACTTCTGGTTGCCTTTAGAGTAAGCAACGGGGAACGGTTGTGGAGTTACGGACGATAATCCGGGTAACGAAGGAGTCATTGAGTAATGTGGGATTTAATCCTTAATCCATTTGTCACCGTTCTGACGTTTCTATACTCAGTTCTGAATCAGGACATCGTTCTGGCGATTATCGTGTTTACGATCCTGGTGCGAATTGCTATCCTGCCGCTGACCGCGCAGCAGCAGCGCTCGGCAAAAGCCATGCAGGAGTTGCAGCCCGAACTGAAGAAGCTGCAGGACAAGTATAAGAACGACCGCGAAAAGCTGGCGCAGGAGCAGATGGCGCTTTACCGCGAACACGGCGTAAACCCGTTAGGCGGGTGTTTGCCCCTGCTGATTCAGTTCCCGATTCTGATCGGCCTGTATCAGGCGATCATTTTTACGCTGGCGGCCACGCCTTTCCAGTTGATTGACCTGTCCAACCGGTTTTTAATTCCCGGCCTGGACAGCTATGTGCCGCTGAACAATATGTGGCTGGGCATGGACCTGACCAAGCCGCCGACGGCCAACCCGACATGGGCGCTGGCACTGCCCGCGCTGGTGCTGGTTACGACATGGGCGCAGTCCAAGCTGACCGTACCCCCGCCGCAGCCCCCCGGCGAAGATGGCCGCCCCAGCCAGGCACAGGCGATGTCCCAATCCATGACGACGATCATGCCGCTGATGTTCGGCTTCTTCTCGCTGTCATTTTCGGTTGGGCTTTCCATCTATTTCGTAGTTTCCAATATAATTGGTATTATCCAGTACAGCCTGATGGGTAAATCGAAGCTGAAGCTGGGCAGGCTGACTGGTCGGGACGACGGCGCTGTTGAAGCACCCGCAGCCGGGAAGGCCAAACCCAACGGCAAGGCCGAAAAGCTGGAAGCGGCGAATAACGTTGAAGTTGTGACGAACGGTACAAGCCGTAAGCAGAAAAAAACGAAAGCAAAAACACGCGCCGAAAGATCAAAGTAAACTGAGCGGGTGACTGGCATGTAGATAAACGGGCGCGAATTGTTTGCGTCCGTCTCATTTTATTAAGGATATTCCCTATGAGTGCAGATCGCTTTATAGAAACGACGGGGGACAGCGTACAGGACGCTATCGCCAAAGGACTGGACGAGTTGGGAGCAGGCCCGAACGATGTGATTGTGGAGGTGTTGGAAGAACCCTCCAGAGGGATGTTCGGCATCGGGGCGCGCCCGGCGCGCGTGCGTTTGCAACTGCTCATTGCGCCAAAGTCTGCCACGCCTGCCGCGCCGGAAGCTGCTCCAGAGCAAGTCCCGGTCAGTGATCGCCATGATGAACCGCAGCAAGAGCAAGAAGCCTACGAAGACGAATCGGAGTATGCGGAAGATGCCGAAGTCGCCAAAGTGGTGCTGAACGAACTGCTGGAAAAGATGTCTATCCGCGCTACCATTCGTGTGCGCCGGGCAGAAAAGAGCGAGAGCGAAGAAGAGGATACGCCCTGGCTGCTGGATGTGAGCGGGACAGGTGATCTGAGCATGTTAATCGGACGGCGTGGCGATACGTTGGCCGCCCTGCAATACGTGACCCGCCTGATCACCAGCCGTGAGTTACAGCGCCGCGCGAATATCGTGGTGGACGTGGATGGTTACAAGTCGCGCCGCACCAGCAAGCTCTTTGAACTGGCGGACAGAATGGCCGATCAGGCCGTGCGTCAGGGGCGCACCGTGACGCTCGAACCCATGCCGCCCTACGAACGGCGGATTATCCACCTGGCGCTGCGGAACCGTTCAGACGTGACCACACGCAGTGTTGGCGAGGGCGAATCGCGCAAGGTCACGATTGTACCCACATGATGACACCATCCGAATACTTACTGGTCGGCCACATCACGGCTGACCTTACACCATCGGGTCGCCGTCTCGGCGGGACGGTATCGTATGCTGCGCGCGTCGCCAGCGCGTTTGGCCTGCCTGTAAAGCTGTTGACCAGCGCGCAGCAGGACGAGCCGCTGCTGGAAGAATTGCAGCCGTATGTTGCTGAGATGGCTGTGCTGCCCGCCGCCGCGACCAGCACCTTCGAGAACATTTACCAGCAGGGCAGGCGCACGCAGTACATTCGCGGCGTGGCCGCCCCGATCACTGCGGCGGATGTGCCTGCTGGCTGGCAGAATGCGCCGCTGGTGCATCTCGCGCCGCTGACAGGCGAGGTTGACCCGCAGATCGTCCATGCGTTTACCGATTCGTTCGTCCTGCTGACCGCGCAGGGCTGGTTTCGGCAGTGGGGCGAGGATGGCCGGGTGCGCTTCAAGCGCTGGTTCGACCCCGACATTGTCCGGGCGCTGGACGTGGTGGTGTTCAGCATTGAGGACATCGCCGAAGCGCCAGACCTGGAGCCGCTGATGGCACAGGTTGCCAAATGCCTGATTGTCACCAGAGGCGCGGAAGGTGGCACCTATTACTATCAGGGGCAGGTGTTCCATTACGACACGCTCCCGCTGGAAGAAGTAGATGTGACAGGCGCGGGGGATGTCTTTGCTGCCTCGCTGCTTTCCAGCCTGCGCTTTTTCAACAATGACCTGCACAAAGCCATTCAGGTTGCCGCGCGGCTGGCCGCGAACTCCATTATGCGCGTCGGGCTGGAAGGCACACCGACCCCTGACGAAGTGCGGGATGCGCTGGATACCCTGCGGGCAGGATCGTCAGTATGATTGAGCGTATTCTCTACAACGGCAGTATTGCGACGCTGGACAGCCGCCAGCCGCGCGTGCAGGCGCTGGCGATCAGCGGCGGGCGGATTGTCGCTTACGGCAATGATGATGAGATGCTGTCGCTGGCCGGGGCAAACACTGTCCGGGAAAATCTGGGCGGCAAGTTTGTGATTCCCGGTATGACAGACGCGCACATTCACTGGCTTTGGACGGCGCGCGCGCTGCAGGAAGTGGATGTGTTTGAAGTGCCGGATAAAGCTATCGCTACAGCGCGCGTGGCAGAGCGCGCGGCGCATGTTCCCGGTGGTAGCTGGATTACCGGGCGCGGCTGGGCGCAGGATTTCTGGGCCGATGCCTCATTTCCTACAGCGGCGGATCTCGACGCTGTTGCCCCCAATCACCCGGTGTATCTGGGCGCGAAAAGCGGCCACGCCGCATGGGTGAACAGCGCTGCGCTGCGGCAGTGTGGCATCACCAGCAGCACCGCTGACCCGGCGGGCGGGCAAATCCAGCGCGACGCATCCGGCCAACCGACAGGCATCCTGTTTGAAACCGCGATGGAACTTGTCACAGCGCGTATTCCTGCCCCCTCGCTGGAGGCCGACGCGGATTACATGCTGGCGGCGCAAAAGCGGGCGCTGGCGGCGGGCATGACCGGCTTTCATGATTTTGATGGGCCGGGCTGTCTGCGCGCGCTGCAGGTGCTGCGGGAACGCGGCAGTCTGGGGCTGCGCGCGGTTAAAAACATCAACAAGGAATGGCTGCCTGCCGCGCTCGATACCGGGCTGCGCTGGGGTTTTGGCGATGACTGGATTCGCATTGGCGCGCTGAAGATTTTTGCAGATGGCGCGTTGGGGCCGCGCACCGCGCTGATGGTGGAGGCCTACGAGAACGAGCCAGAGAACTACGGCATCTGCGTCACGGATAAAGAGGAGATGCAGGAACTGGTCAGCCGGGCCAGCGCCGCCGGGCTGCCCGCGACGATTCACGCGATTGGGGATCGCGCGGTGCATGATGTGCTGGATGTTTACGAAGCGGTGCGCCGGGAAGAGGCGGAACGTGGCGAAGCGCCTTCCAGCCGCCGCCATCGCATCGAACATGTGCAGCTTATTCACCCGGACGACGCGCACCGCCTGGCTGCGCTGGACGTGATCGCTTCGATGCAGCCGCTTCACGCGACTTCGGATTACGTCTCGTCAGAGCGTTACTGGGGCGCGCGCAGCCAGTGGGCTTATAACATCCGCTTGCAGATTGATCAGGGGGCGAAGATTGCGCTTGGGTCAGACTCGCCTGTCGAGCCGTTTGAACCGCTGAAGGGGATTTACGCGGCGGTCACGCGCAGGCGGCCAGATGGCACGCCGGGCGCGGAAGGCTGGTATCCTGAGCTGCGGCTGACAGTGGACGAGGCGCTGCGAGGCTTCACGCAGGGGCCAGCCTACGCCGCCGGGATGGAAGATCGCCTGGGGACACTTGCGCCCGGTTATCTGGCTGATCTGGTGGTGCTTGACCGCGACCTGTACCGCGTTGATCCTGAAGAAATACTCGTCACCGAAGTCATGGGGACGATGGTAGGCGGAGAATGGCGTTTCGGCGGTGTTTAGCCGGGATGCCGTTGGTTTTCTACGACAATAACCAATCTTTACAGAAACAGAGGTTACTTATGGCAGATGTACGTTTGCAGCGGCTGGCAGATGTGCTGGTGAATTACTCCACCGCTGTGCAGCCGGGGCAGTGGGTTGGGATTATCGGGGATGTGCTGGCGCTGCCCGCGATACGCGAGGTGTATCAGGCGGTGGTGCGCGCGGGCGGTAATCCTTCATTGTTTCTCAACGACGATTACGTGACGCGCACCTTTTTGCGCGAAGCTAGCGATGAGCAGATCGCATGGCTGGACCCGGCGATGACGCTCTACTATGAAAATGCTGACGTGTATATTCGTGTCGGCGGGCAGGGCAACACCCGCGCGCTGACCAGCATCCCCGGCCAGCGGATGCAGCAGGTGCAAACGGCGCGCTGGTCATGGCTCGATACCCGGCTGAAGCGGGCGGCGCGTGGCGAGATGAAATGGGTTGGGACGCTCGTTCCCACCGAAGCCAGCGCACAGGAAGCCAATATGAGCCTTGAGGAATACGAGGATTTCGTGTTCGGCGCGACGTTCTGCGACCGCGAAGACCCGGTAGCACTCTGGCGCGAGATGTCCGAAACACAGCAAAAGCTGGTGGACTGGCTGGCGGGCAAAAAGCAGGTCGTCATGCGCGGGCCACACGTAGACTTGCAGCTTTCGATTGAAGGGCGCAAGTTCATGAACGCCGATGGTCACTACAACATGCCAGACGGCGAGATTTTCACCGGGCCAGTGGAAGACTCGGTCAACGGCTGGATTCGCTTCGATTACCCCTCGATTGTCGGCGGGCGCGCGGTGAAGGGCATCGAACTCAAGTTTGAGCAGGGTAAGGTCGTGCAGGCCAGCGCCGAAGAAAACGATGACCTGCTGCAAGCGCAGTTGAACACTGATGCCGGGGCGCGTTATCTGGGCGAATTCGCGATCGGCACGAACTTCGGCATTAACCAATTTACCAGCAGCATCCTGTTTGATGAGAAGATCGGCGGGACGGTACACTGCGCCATCGGGCGCGGCTATGAAGAAACCGGCAGCCAGAACAAGAGCGCGGTACATTGGGACATGATCTGCGACATGCGTAACGACAGCGAAATTCTGGTAGATGGCGAGTTGTTCTACAAGAACGGCCAGTTTGTGATTTAAGGTTTATTGTCGGAAAAGCGGGTTGGTTTAAGTGGGCAGAGCAGTAAGTCTCTGCCCTTTCGATTCTTCATCCGCGCCGAAGTGAAATCCAGCCTTCCGGCTTGGCGATGGTGGGAAGGTTTGCTATAATAACTCGCCCTCTCGAACTGACGTTCTGCAAGGAGATGAGATGCCGCCATTTGAGTTAGTCTCCGAGTTCCAGCCCACAGGCGACCAGCCAAAAGCAATTGAGCAGCTTGTTGAAGGGGTCGAAAAAGGCCTCCAGCACCAGACATTACTGGGCGCGACCGGGACGGGGAAGACGTTTTCCGTCTCCGTTGTCATTGAAAAACTGCAACGTCCGACACTGGTGATGGCCCATAACAAGACACTGGCGGCACAGCTTTACGCAGAATTCAAAGAGTTCTTCCCACGCAACGCGGTCGAATACTTTGTCAGCTACTACGATTACTACCAGCCCGAAGCCTATGTGCCGCGCCACGACCTTTACATTGAGAAGCAGACCGAGATCAACGAGCATATTGACCGCCTGCGGCTGGCGGCGACTGCGGCGCTGAACTATCGCCGGGATGTGATCGTCGTTGCATCCGTGTCGTGCATTTATGGTATCGGTGACCCCAGCGCGTGGAGCAAGTCTGTGGTCGAGATCAAGGTGGGCGAAACCGTGCGCCGGGACACGCTGCTGCGCAAGCTGGTGACGATCCAGTACAGCCGTAACGACATGGATCTGAAGCGCGGGACGTTCCGGGTGCGGGGGGACACGCTGGAAATCGTGCCTGCTTACTCCGAGATGGCCTACCGGGTAGCGATGTTCGGCGACGAGATCGAGCGCATTACCGAGTTCGACCCGCTGACAGGCGAAATCCTGACACAGCATCCGGCGCTCATCATCTACCCGGCGCGGCAGTTCGTCACCGACGAGGATAAGACACGACAGGCGCTCACCGATATTGAGAAGGAACTGGACGAACAGCTCCGGTTATTCAAGGCGGAGGGCAAGCTGGTGGAAGCGCAGCGGCTGGAACAGCGGGTGCGCTATGATCTGGAGATGCTGCGGGAAGTGGGTTTTACCAGTGGCATCGAAAATTATTCACGCCATCTTGACCAGCGACCGCCGGGCAGCCCGCCATTCACGCTGATTGACTACTTCCCCGACGATTACCTGCTGGTCATTGACGAAAGCCACATGACTATTCCGCAGATTCGCGGCATGTACAACGGTGATCGCCAGCGCAAAGCCACGCTGATAGATTATGGCTTCCGGCTGCCGAGCGCGTTTGATAACCGCCCGCTCAAGTTTGAGGAATTTGAGCAGCGCATGGGGCAGGCAATTTATACCAGCGCTACCCCCGGCCCCTATGAGCGTGAAATAAGTCAGGCGGTTGTCCAGCAGATTATCCGGCCTACCGGCATCCTCGACCCGGAAGTGAGCGTGCGCCCGGTAGAAGGACAGATCGAAGACCTGCTGCAGGAAATCGCGGCACGGGTGAAGAAGGGGCAGCGCGCGCTGGTGACGACGCTTACGCAGCGTATGGCCGAAGACCTTTCGGAATACCTGATCGAGATGGGTATCCGCGCCCAGTATCTCCACGCGGAGATCGAGACGCTGGAACGGGTCGAAATTCTGCGCGACCTACGCATGGGCGTGTACGATGTGCTGGTGGGCATTAACCTGCTGCGCGAGGGCATTGACCTGCCGGAAGTCTCAATGGTGGCGATTCTGGACGCGGACAAAGAGGGCTTTCTGCGCTCGGAACAGGCGCTCATTCAGAACATCGGGCGCGCGGCGCGGCACATTGAGGGCAAGGTCATCCTTTACGCCAATACGATGACGGACTCGATGCGCCGGGCGATTGACGAAACGAACCGCCGCCGCGCGGTACAGGCGGCTTACAACGAGGAACATGGCATTGAACCACACGCGATTGTGAAGCAGGTGCGTGACCTGACAGACCGTGTGCGGACGATGCTTACCGAGGAGCAGAAGGCTGAAATTGCGGGCGACGGTGTGCCGCTGACCAGCCTGCCACGAGACGAGATGGCGCGTATGATTAAGGAACTGGAAAAGGAGATGAAGGCGGCGGCGCAGGCGCTGGAATTTGAGAAAGCAGCCGTGCTGCGTGATCAGGTTATGGAACTGCGCGGCGCGCTGGTGGATAAAGAGGCAGAGGAAAACCTGCTGCTGAGTTAAGCAAGGGGCGACAGATAGTCGCCCCTTTAACATCTTACATCACGCTTACGGCTGAATATCCAGCAGCAGGACGCGCCCATCATCGGTGCTGACAAGCAGTTGCTCACCGTCCGGGCTGAAAACCGGGCCGACCAGCGGCAGATCGTTGATTACGACTGCGGACTGTGTATCAGTCTCGAAGTCGTAGAGCCACGCGCTTTTCAGGGATTGCCCGTTCCGTACAATCGCTATTTGCGAATCGTCGGGGGCGAAGTCTAGCCCCATAACCACGCCGTCGCCTTCGATGGTGGTCAGTAGCTGGTCGCTTTCCATCTCCCACACTTCGACACTGCCATCAGTCATGCCGAGCGCCAGCAGGCTGCCGCTTGCATTAAAAACGGCGGAGCGGACAAACTTCTCCTCGGCGTTTCCCATGCGTGAGATTTCGCTGCCTGTTTCGGCATCTACAATAATGATTTCACCCTCATTGGTGACAAGCACCGCGTTTTCGCTGTCAGGAATGTACAGGAAGTAGCCACCACCCTCGCCCGGCAGGGTTTCGACAGCCAGATCGTTTCCAGCCAGCCGTACCAGCCCTCTCTCGTACTGCGAGAACACCGCGCTGCCGTCGGGGGTGAAGTAAAGGTCGCCCCACAGTGGTGCATCCGACAGACTGGCTACTTCTGTCCCGCTGGCAATATCCCAGATACGCAGCGTTTTGTCCCAGTTGAGGGTTACTACAAGCTCCCCGTCTGGACTGAATGCTGCCGCGAGCAAGCCGCTGAGCGTATCATCGGGCAGCAGACGGGGCGCGCTGGCGAGTTGTGCGGCGTTATAGAGCCATGCTCCTCGAAAACCTGCTACGACGATATTCTCACCAGACCAGTCTACGCTTTTGCTGCCATCGCGCGTAGGCAGATGGATGCTTTCTGCCAGGCGGGCAGGGGCGGAGACAATCGGTTCGATTTGTGAAGGCGTGACCGATTGCAGCGGGTCAGCCACAGTACCCATCATCGGGAGCGGGGTGGCCGTCACGGCAGGGTGAACCGGGACGATGGTCGGCATCACCGAAGAATCCACTGGGGGCATAGTTGGCCGTACCTCACCTGTGCCGGGGACTATAGTTGGCGACACAGGCAGGATAACACTTGCGGGAGAAGGTGTCATGGAGGGGGTAGCCGTGATCACTGGCGTGGCGCTGGTATCCTGTAAGTGAAGCCCGGCCTGCGGATCATTCTGTGGTGCTGGATGATTGCCTTGACCGATCAGCGCCAGCAAACCTCCAAACAGCACTAATGCCACCAATGCCGCCGACATAGTAAGGGGCAGCCGCCTGTAGCTGCGGCGGAACTCTGGTACAGCATAAATCGTTGTCATGGTTTTAGCCTCCTGTTTGCGATAATGGTGAGAGCCATTGGAGGACGAACCGGCTTCCTGACGAAGTTTGTGGCGCAGGCCCGGCAGCAGTGGCGGAAGTTCACCAACGCGCGCCTCTGCCTCGTCACGCGCTGCGGCGGCAATCGCTTGCCATTCGTTAAACTCTCGGCGACAGGCATCACTTTCGAGCAGGTAGCGCTCAAACTCGGCGCGTTCCAGCGGCGTAAGCTCACCAGCCAGATAGTGCAGCAGTAAGTCATTCCATGATTTACCTGTCATGGCCGATCTCCTTTTGTTGCAGCAGCCCTCGGAGTGTTGTCTTGGCGCGATGCAGCCGGCTCTTGATCGTCCCCGGAGCAACACCCATCACCTCCGCTGCCTCCTGTGCAGAGAGGTTATGGTAAAAGATAAGCTCCAGAGTCTCGCGTTGATCGTCCGGTAATTGGCGTAGTGCCGTGTGGAGTGCTGCGTTGTCCACCGGTTCATCTGACGGTGCGTTGTCTTCCTCATCGGCCATCTCCTCGTACAACGGCAGCGCCTCCGGTTTGCGCCGTCGCAGCTTACTTAGCGCCTGCCGCCGGGCGATGGCTAACAGCCATGTCCGGGTGCGGCTTTCGCCCCGGAAGCCTCGCGCGCCATGCCAGACCGCCAGCATCACATCCTGTAAGACTTCTTCGGCCAGCGCCCGATCAGAGAGCTGGCCGAGCAGATAAGCCAGGATGCTTCGCCCGTGCCGCGTGTAAAGCGCATCTAGCGCGCCGACATCGCCCCTGGCGATAGCCTGAAGCAGGGGTAGGTCGGGGTCGGGTTGTGCTTGTTCCGGCATTGTGCCTCCTTCGCTCTCGTCTGTTTAGTAGCGCTGGGGCGGTATAAAGTTCCATTTTGCCTGTTGGATATTTTACGGGTTATTTTATGGACTTCTTATAGATTGCGCCTTGACTTGCGCCAGCCCAGATGATATGATGCTCCTCACATTGCGGGGTAGAGCAGAGGTAGCTCGTCGGGCTCATAACCCGGAGGTCGTCAGTTCGAATCTGGCCCCCGCTATCGCAATACCGATACTCTTTAGTGGTGATATAGCTCAGCTGGTTAGAGCGACGCACTCATAATGCGTAGGTCCTTGGTTCAAGTCCAAGTATCACCACAGTAATAGCTCGCTTTATAGGCGAGCTATTTTGATTCTAGCTGCACTTGCCATTTGGCGAAGCTGTGAGCTATAGTTACGTAACTATAGCAATTGGGAAAACACATGCACGCTAAAAGGTCTTTAAGAGATAAAGCCAGAGAACTGCGCGCACAGGGAATGTCAGTAAGGGATATTGCCGCTGCTTTAGGAGTGTCCACAAGCTCCGCCAGCCTTTGGGTAAGGAATATCGAACTTAGTGCAGAACAAAAGGCTGCTTTGAAAGCTAACCAGCGCAGGTGGGGTGGACAAAATGTGGGCGCACAGGTTAATCGAGGGAAAGCCAGGGAGATGCGAATCGCCTACCAGGAAGCCGGGCGAAAAAAGGCTAGAGAAGGTAGCCAATTACACTTAATCGGATGTATGTTGTATTGGGCAGAAGGTGCAAAAGCCAGAAATGGCATCTACTTTGCAAATTCTGATCCACAGATGCTGTTGTTATTTGTGCGTTTTCTGCGTGAGGAATTAAAAGTCGCAGCATCTCAGATAAAATTGCTTATTCACTGTCATAGTGACGACCTGAACGAAATTCAGAGAATCGAACGGTATTGGCTCACTCTTTTTGATTTGCCGATAACTGCGTTATCTAAAACCCAAGTGAAAAAAGGGAGCGATACCCGCCGAAATATCCTTGAAAATGGCGTTTGCAGTGTGCGAGTTTATAATACCGAACTTGCCCAGCACATCTTCGGCGCGATTCAGGAATATGGCGGGTTTGATAACCCGGACTGGCTATTCTAGCCGGGTCAGGTCTTCCCATGTCTCGCGGCGGCGAGCGACCTGCCATGTCTCGCCGTCGGGCATCACCACCACTTCCGGCGGGCGCGGTCGGGCGTTGTAATTACTCGCCATCACCATGCCATACGCTCCGGCGGTCAGCGCTGCCAGCAGGTCACCGGGCTGCATCTCCGGCAGCGACACATCACGCCCTAACACATCAGCCGTTTCGCAGACGGGACCAACAATGTTGGCTTTCACTGCTGCTGCCGCAGGGTAAGCCGTGTTCACTGGCACAATCTCATGATGTGCCTGATACAACGCCGGGCGAATTAGTTCGGCCATGCTGCCATCGGTGATATAAAATGTTTGCCCAGCCTGCTTTTTGATATACAGCACTTTCGCCACGAACATCCCGGCATCGGCAATGACCGAACGCCCCGGTTCCAGCAGCACCTCGTAACCGCGCAGCAGCGGTTCAAGCGTGGCGGCAAACGCTGACCAGTCGGGGATTTGCTCGTCGGCAGAGTAAGCCACAGGCAGCCCGCCGCCAATGTTGACCGTGCGGATGTTGGGGTAGGGGGCGATCAGCTCAAGCGCGGCCTGAACCGCCTGCCGTGTCGCGGCGGTGTCGTGTAGCTGGCTGCCGATGTGGAGGTGAATCCCCGCAAAGTCGAGATGAGGATAATCGGACTGGCGCGCCAGTAAATGGGTGATGGCCTCCGCCGTCAGCCCGAACTTCGCGCCGCCGTGTCCGGTAGCGATGTAGGGGTGGGTATCGGCTGTCACCTGCGGATTCAGGCGTAAGGCGACGCGCACAGGTGGCCTGCCTGCCGCGCCCGCATCATCGTTAATCAACGCGCATTCCGCGATGTTTTCGACGTTGAACCAGCCAACACCCTGTTCAACCGCGTAGGCGATTTCTTCTGGCGTTTTCCCCACGCCTGCAAAGACGATGTTTTCCGGGCGCGCCCCGGCTTTCAGCGCTTTATAAATTTCGCCCGCGCTCACTGTGTCTACGCCCGCCCCAGCCTCGACCAGCACGCGCAGAATGGCGAGGTTGGCATTGGCTTTGGCGCTGTAGTGGATGTGCGGGCGAAGCGCCTGAAAGGCAGCGCGAATGCGCTCCAGATTGTGCAGGGCGCGGCGCAGGCTGTAAATGTAGACAGGCGTGCCGACTTCAGCCGCAATATCATGCACAGCTACAGAATCGCAGTACAGCGTGTTGTTTTCGTATCGGATGGCGTTGTTGAGCATGGATAGGCTTACTCTTTCATGGCGAGGAGTTCAAAGACCTGCGGCGGGTTCTTGATGCCCTTCAGGGCAAGGGTTTCATGTGGCCGCACGTCACTGTGCGAGGTGAGCAGGTCGCGCGTTGGCTGGCTAATGAGAATCTGGCCGGGCGCGGCAGCGTTGCACAGCCGGGCGCAGAGATTCATGACCTTGCCAATGGCGGTAAAATCGGTGCGGATCGGCGGGCCGAACTCCCCGGCGATGACTTCGCCGGAGCAGATGGCGACACCCATCGCAGGCAGATGACGGTCGGCGGCGCGCAGTTCGCGCTGTAGCTCGGCGTGGACAGCCTGCATTTCCAACGCGGCGCGGGCCGCCCGGTGGGCGTGGTCGGGCAGCGCCAGCGGTGTACCGAACAACCCAAGCACCTGATCGCCCACGAACTTGTCCAGTGTGCCGCCGTGTTTAAAGATCACTTCGGTCATCTTGCTCAGGAACAGGTTTAACGCCGATACCAGTTCCTCTGGCTCAACCTGTTCTGCCCATTCTGTCGAGCCGCGCAGGTCGGCGAACAGCACCGACAGCACCACGCGCTCCCCGGTCAGCAGACGGGCAGAGTCCGCCTGCGCCAGCAGGTGTTCCAGCACTCTGGGGTCTACCGAGCGACTCAGCAGGTTACGCATCCGGCGCTGTTCCAACTGTTCAAAGATCGCCGTATCTACCTGGCTGGTGATGGCGGTCAGCAGGCGACGGTCTTCGCTGGTGAAGCCGCGCGTGCTGTGATTTACCGCGCCGAACACGCCGATAATCTCATCATTCAGGATGAGCGGGACGGCGATAATGGAGCGAATCCGGCTGTCATCAGGGTTGGCATGAACCAGTTGGCCGCTTTCGAGCGCCTCCCGCGAATAGCGCCGGAGAATGTCGTAGGCAGGCGCTGACGACAGGGATTCATCAATCGTGGAAGCCTTAAGCTGAAGATGCTCCTCCTGATTCTCGTCATAGAGCATGATGTAGCCCATCTCGCCAGAGATGACACGACACAATTCATGCAGCACTTTTTGCAGCATGGTGTCGAAATCTTTTTCCTGATCGCGTATCTGGTCAATACGGTAGATCACTTCAAGTTCTTTGGTGCGCTGGGCAAGCTGCTGGCTGACACGGCTGTGCGCCAGTGCGGAGTCCATCTGGGAACACATGGCGCTAAGTAAGCGAATTTCCGCCGGCCTGAAGTCGTTTTTGCGCCCAACGACGACAGCGCCCAGACGAGTGCCAGAGACGGCCAGCGGCGCGCCCAGAAAACGCAGGTTTGCCAGCCCGTGCTGGATGGGGAGAACCTGAGCCTGTTCCAGTCGCTTGGCCGCCTGTACAAGCTGCTCAAGCGCATCAGATGACAGGTCGTGTTTGTCCACGACACCGCGCACGATCAGTTCCCCGCTTTCAACATGCGTCAGGATAATCATGCATAAGTCGGCGCTAAAGTGTTTGAGCAGGACACTGGTAAAACCGCTGATGAGGTCGTTTTCGCTGGTCGTGTAATCACGCAGGTGGTCAATTTCGTAGATGGCCTCCAGCTCGCGGTTACGCTGCATGACCTTCCAGATGGTGCGCGCCTGAATGACTGCGGAGTCGATCTGGCTTTCTGCCAGCCGCAGGAGCGCGCGTTCGTCCTCTGTAAATGGCTCCTGCCGGACAATCACGATTCCGCCCAGCAGCAGGCTTTTGAGCTTTACCGGTGCGCCGAGCGTATGCGCGAAAGTCGTATCGGGCAAGGGCGACCAGTCCGTTACCTCCATCGCTTGATAGCAAAGCTGAATCGCTTCTGGTTCGGGAATGCCTGCACTACTCACATGCTCTATCGTGTCGCGCGTTTCCGTCAGCAGCAAAATGGCGCAGCCCTGTGCCTGGAAGCGCTGGTGCAGGAGGCGGGTGAGCGCTGTAAACATGGTCGCCGGGTCTTCGTCGTCATCAAACGAGTCTCGCACCTGATCCAGCGCCAGCATCCACTCTAATTCCTGCTCTTTTCTCCTCAGCGAGTCTGCCACCTTAATTCTCCCTTCATCAGCACCTTATTATTGTACCGATAATCAGACGTTGGGAAAAACTGTCAGCTATTGTCGCTGGCCGCAAGGCGCGGTATGCTGATGTTACGAGATTTATAATAAGGAAGATGCCCATTGGTCGCGGAGAACCTTGAAACAAAGCTGGCGACGGATTACGAAGCGATTCGCCGCCGGGAATACGAGTTGATGACCGACCTGTTGAACGTGCTGCCAAAGGTGGATAACCTGCCGGAGGAGCGCGTGGCGCAGGTGCGGGATGCGCTGTTTCATGCAGACCACCCCTATCTGATGGTTTTCGTTGGCCCGTTTAGTTCAGGCAAGTCGAGCATTATCAATGCGCTGCTGGGGCAGTCCGACCTGCTCTCTGTCGGCGTTGTGCCGACCACCGACCGTATCAGCATCCTGCGCTGGGGCGAAGAAGCGCAGCGCGTCTCCACAGGCGGCGAGGTAGACACCGTGTTTCATCCCTCACCGCTGCTTAAAAAGGTGAGCTTCGTGGATACGCCGGGGTTGGAATCGGTCTTCCAGAAGCACGAGGAAACCACCCGCAAGTTCCTGCACCGCAGTGATGTCGTGATGCTCGTGATGCTGGCAACCCAGGCGATGACCGCGCGTAATCTGGAATATCTGCGAACCCTGAAGGATTACGGTAAGAAGGTCATTATCGTTATCAATCAGGCCGACCTGCTTTCGCCAGAGGAGGCCGAAACGGTGCGCCAGTACGTGCAGGATCAGAGCAAGTCGCTGCTTGGGCAGGAGCCGGAAATCTGGATGGTGTCGGCCCGGCAGGGGCTGGCCGCGCGGCAGGGCGAAACGCTGGACACGGAAGCGTGGCAGGCCAGCGGCCTCCACCACATTGAACAGTATGTGGACCAGCAGTTAAGCGATGTCGATCGCCTGCGCCAGAAATTACGCACCCCACTGCAAATTACCCAGAATGCCAGCCAGGTCGCGCTGGAAGCCGTGCGCGGTAATCAGGCGGTGCTTGACCATTATCAGAACATTTCAGAGAATATTGAACAGCAGTTGGCCGCCCAGAGACGCGAACAGGAGAAGATCGTCCGCGAGATCAGCGACGAGATCAGCGGCAAGTTCGGCGCGGCGGCGATGAACGGCAGCGAGGCGATCCGCGAAATGTTCAGCCTGTCGCGTTCCTTCAGTTCATTGGGGCGCGGCCTGCTGGAGCTGGTGGGGCTGGCCGGGTTGTTCCGGCGGGGTCGCCAGTCGTACATCGGCGATGCCTTTCAGCAGCACAAGGCCTTTGCGCCCATTAACGAACTGCCTGCGGTTGTAGACAAACTGGGGCCGCGTTTGGAGGGCAAGGATATTCAGGATATTGACGATCTTGTAAAATATGCACAGCGTGAAATTGAGCGCCTGCCCACTGGCATCAGCAGCAAGGTGATCGGCAAGGTGCAGCCACCGCTGCAATATGACCGCGCTTATTTGCAGAATGTGCGCCCGCAGTTGGAAGAGATCGAGAACGAGGCGCGGGTTTTAGAAGTGGAAAACCTCGACAGGACGGTGCGAAACACGCTGCTGTATCTGGTCGTTTACGAGATTATCCTCGTCGTAGCGGGCGTTTTCCTCAGCCAGATGGTGCCGCCCGATCAGGCGCTGGTCGTTTTTGTTGTCGTCCTGGGGTTGATGCTGTTGGGGCTGGCGTTTTTGCCGCTGCGCGGGCGCTTGATCGAGTCGGCCTATACACAGCGGATGCTGGCCTTGCAGCGGCGCTATCTGGAGAGTTTGCGACAGGCTGCCGATAAGCAGATGGCTTACGGTCGTCAACTGCGGCAGGACGCTATCGCGCCGCTGACACGGTTGATCGAGGCGCAGACGACCATCCAGACCGAGCAGCTAAACCACTTGCTGAACGCGCAGCAGGAGATGACCAGCATCGAGGCGGCGCTGGCGAAACTGGGCAGGCGCGGTGTTCTGGGGCTGTGACTTTCAGCCTGCCAGTGCTGGCGGGCGTGCGAAGTGAATTCTAAGGTAAACAGGCATGTACACGATAACGATAGATGGCCCGCTGGCAGCCCTGCGTGAGTCGGAAGTGCGGCTGCTGACGGATATTGCCGAGACTCTGGGTGAAATGGGTGAGCAGGCGCAGGAAGACCGCCGCCGCTTGCAGGATGTTGCCTATGATCTGCGCGATCTGTTTTTTCTGGTCGCGGTCATCGGCGAGTTTAATTCCGGCAAGTCGTCGTTTGTCAACGCGCTGTTGGGCGACAAGCTGCTGCCGATGGGCATTACGCCCACCACAGAGCAGATTGAGCTGATTCGCTATGGCGAAACGCCGACTTACAAGCCAAAACTGCGCGAGGACGGTATTCGTGAATGGACGCACCCCAACACAGGCGCGCCCGGCGTTGCCATTGTGGATACGCCTGGCACCGGATCGGTATTTCAGAAACACGAGTCCACAGCCAAAGAGTTTCTGCATCGCAGCGATCTTGTTGTGTTTCTGATTTCGGCCAAGCGCGCCTTTGCTGAAACCGAACGGCTGTATCTGGAACTGGCGAAACGCTATGGCAAGAAAATTATCCTTGTCGTGAACCAGATTGACCTGCTGGAGCCAAAGGAACGCGACGAAGTGCGGCGCTTTATCGAGCGGCAGGCGGCGGAACTGCTGGACTTGCGCCCGTTAATCTTCATGGTGTCGGCCAAGGAAGCGCTAACAACCCCCGGCAGCGGGAATATTGAAGCAGTCAGGGCGCATTTTGCCGGGGTGTTCAGCGAAGCGCCCCCGGCCAAGCAGAAGCTGCTCGCACAGTTGGACATGGCGCAGCAGGTTGTCCAGCGGCATCAGAACATCATTAAGGGGAATGCCGATCTGGTCAGCGCGGACACCGCCAGAGTGCGCGAGGTGCAGCAGGAACTGGAACAGCAGGCGGTTGGGCTGGACAGCCAGCTTGTAAGCGCGCGTGCCGAGATTGACCGCGTGTTCGAGGGCATTCGCCAGCGTGGGATGATTTTTCTGGATAACAACCTGTCGCTGCGCAGGCTGGGGCGGGTGCCGCGCCGCGAGGTGCTGCAGGCGCAGTTTCAGGAGGATGTTGTCGGGCGGGCGCTGCGCGATATTAACGAGGCGACGGGCAGCTACATCAACGCCGTCATTGACCAGAGCCGCCTGTACTGGCGCGGCATTATTGACCGCCTGAATCAGTTGCAGCAGTTGATGGAGCAGGAGTTGAGCGGGCTGGATGCCGGGGTTTATGCCGAGCAGCGCGAAAGCCTGCAAGAGGCCATTCGCATCGCCGAGGCCGAGCTAAAGTCATACTCCACAGGCAAGATTTTGGGCGACATCCAGCAGGACTTCGAGGCCAACATGAACAACTTCGTCACCAGTTCATTGGCCGCAATCGGCGGCTTGATCGTTACGCTGGCAGCCATCTCTGCCCTTGCGCCGGGCGGCTTAGCGGTTGGCCCGCTGGCGCTGCCAGCATTGGTTGTTGCCGCGCCGATTACGGCTTTCGGCGGCTATTATGCGTTGAGATATTATCGCCGGGTGACTACCGAGACCAAGCGCGATTTCAACCAGCAGATTGATCAGGTGGAGAAGACTTACCACGAGGCGCTGCAAGACCTGACGCAGAAAGAGCGCGGGCGTTTGACGCAGTATGGTAAGCAGGTGCTTACGCCCATCTTCAGCCGTCTGGACGTGCTGGCACAGCGCTACGCCAACCAGCAGGCCAAGCTCGACGACTATCAGAAGCAGGTCGAAACGCTGCGCAAGGGCATTCAGGAATCAGCTTAGACTTTGATAAATCTTGCTGCCAAACCCCTCACAAACGAGGGGTTTTTTGTTTTAAATTTATGTTAAATATGTTAAAATCAGTTTAAGTAATTACCATCGTCAGAAAGCAATTTATCTATGTCTCTCCAACTCCAATTAGAAACGAGTATTTTATTGGGGCTGGCAGCCCTGCTTAGTATGTTGATCGGGCTTGACCGTGAACACCGGAGTACACCCGCCGGGCTGCGGACGCATATGCTGGTCGGGGTAGGGGCTTGTCTGATTACTATCCTCTCGCATCATGCCTTCCCACGCTCAGAGACGGCGCGCGTGGCCGCGCAGATCGTCTCCGGGGTAGGCTTCCTCGGCGCGGGGACAATCATTCAGGGCAGGGGACTGACGACAGCGGCGAGCATCTGGGCGACCGCCGGGGTAGGCATGACTGTGGGCGTAGGGGCGTGGTTTCTGGCGATTGTTGCGACCCTGCTCATCTGGGTGGTGCTTTCCATCCTGCGCGGGCTGAAGATGCGGGTGAATGGTAGTCGCAATCTGCCCGTCAACGAAGTGGATTACTGACCTGTATCCTCTACAGCTTATGAAGGCGCTTGATCCGCTCGATGAGCGCCTGATATTCAGCTTCGCCGCGCTCCTCTACAGCCCCGAAAGGATCGTCTACCTTGTCTGAGCCGAGCAGCGCGTAAGCGATATTCGCCATTCCCCGGCTGAGGATGTTAAGGTTATAGCCACCTTCCATGACAAATACGATTTTACCATCGCAGAACTGCCGAGCCATTCTAATCAGCTCATGTGTGATATGCGCGTAGCCTGTCAGGCTGAGGTGCATCCCGGCCAGCGGGTCATTCCAATGCGCGTCGAATCCGGCAGAGACGAGGATGAACTGCGGCTGGAAGCGGGTCACAGCAGGCCAGACGATCTCGCGGTAAATAGCGGCATAACACGCATCACCATGCCCGGCATTGAGCGGAACATTGAGCGTGTAACCTTTACCGGCACTTTGCCCGGTTTCTTCCAGCCATCCGGTCATCGGGTAAAATGGTGATTGATGGGTGGAGGTGAACAATACCGATGGATCATCGTAAAACATCGCCTGCGTACCATTGCCGTGATGTACGTCGTAATCCACAATCAGCACGCGCTCAATGTTATAAGCACGCTGGGCGTGGCGGGCAGCGATGGCGATGTTGCCCAGCAGGCAGAAGCCCATGCCATGATCGGGCATGGCGTGATGGCCGGGCGGGCGCACCGCCGCCAGACCGTTATCTGCCTGCCCACCCAGAACAGCATCCACCGCGTCAACCACGCCCCCGGCGGCCAACCGGGCAATCTCGTAAGAGGTGGACGAGGCGTAAGTATCCGCGTCCAGCCGTACATGACGCTGGTTCGAAGCGGCAAGTCGCTGTAAGATACCGAGGTAATCATGCGTATGGACGGTGGTGATTAACTCGGTGGAAACAGGCTGTGCTGTCACTGCCTGCAATTGGGCCGTGATGCCAGCCTCGGCCAGATAGTCCCATACCGCGTGAATGCGGCCCGCGTGTTCCGGGTGGCCGGGGAAATCGTGTTCATCATAACGGGGATGAGTAGCGTAAACAGTTGTCATAAGCGCTTTCGTGATATGCTTTGTAGAGATTTTGCTTGTAAGTTCAGTGTTACGCAAGTCCCTTTAAAATAAACCAAGAGGCTTTATAATGAACCCCGACTCGGTAGAAATGCCGCAACGCCGTGGGAAAAAACGCCCTCAATTTGTGCCAAAATCGGTAGCGAAAGCTGTATATGCCAGTCTGGGCATTAAGCGAAATAAGGATAGAGGCAGCGATATGCAATATGAACGTCTGGTGAAATGGGCGACAGAGGTATGGCAGGAACGCTGTCCCGGACGCGAATACGTCTCGATCTGGGCATCGGCAGAGTGCAGTAACATGATCGCCCAGAACCAGATTAAAGCCGGGCGGAAACTGCGCGGAAAAGCGCGTTATGACGGTTGTGAAGTGCTGGACTGCCCGGTGATCGTGCCGATCAGCGATTACGGATCGCGCGGGAAGGCAGCGGTACTGATGTCCAGCGCGGGCGCGTATGCCTTTAAGTTTTCGGTGGATGGGGAAGAAGACTTTGAGGTGATCTACGCCAGTTCCTATTTTGACGATGACGTGCAGGACTTAACGGCTGTCGCGCTGCTGCCAAAGGACAAGCTCGATACATGGGCGGCGTTTGAAGTGCTGTGCGCGCGGGCGGTGCGCCCGCGTATCCGCCGCCGCCGCGATGTCTACATCATCGGCGGTACTGACGCTTTCTTCGACCCAACCGTAGACTGGTCGGACGTAATCCTGCCAGACGAACTCAAGGTTGAACTGCTGGAAGATATGGAAGCCTTTTTTACCAAAGGCGTAGATATTTATCGTCAGTTAAAGCTCGCCCCCTTCCGCAAGCTGCTGCTGGCAGGCGTACCGGGGACAGGCAAGACGATGCTGTGCGCGGCGATGGCGAAACTGGCGATTGAGCAGAAGCGGATTGTGGTGTATGTCTCCGGCTCTGACCGGGACGGCGCATCGTTTGAAAAGATTCAGCGCGCGCTGCAGGCGGTGACAGCCGCGCGTTACCCGGTGCTGCTGATTGTCGAAGAACTGGATGCCTACCTGCACGACGACGATAAAGCGCGGGTGCTGAATGTGCTGGATGGGGTGGAATCGCCCAATAACCCGCAGGGCGCGCTGATGCTGGCGACCACCAATTACCCAGAAGTCATTGATGAGCGTATCTCCAAGCGCCCCGGACGGCTGGATCGCATCTTTGTGATTCCGACCATTCAGGACGAAGGCCACGCGGAGCAGATGCTGCGGCATTATATGGCCGACCAGTGGAAGGACGAGCATCTGGACGTGGTGGGGCAGTTGATCGGCCAGCCGGGCGCTTTCGTGCGCGAGTCAGCCCTGCACGCGCGGATGCTGGCGGCTCATGCCCACAGCACGGATGTCACGCTGGAACTGCTTCAGCAGTCCATTGACAGCCTGCTTCGGCAAATGCGCTCCAGTGGAGATTTTATGTCACAGCGGCGGTCTATCGGCCTCAACACAGGCCATAGAAAGCCCGCCAATACACGCACGCCCTTCGCGCCAAACCGACGTTAAGCGCTTGCCTTACGCAACCCAACCGCCTGAAGCTTTCAGGCGGTTTTTTATTCCGCTGGCTGTTCTTCAGCCGGGCGCAGGATGAGATAATCGAAGCCGTTCATACGAATTTCGCGCTCCCGCTGGTATGCGCCACCGATCGCCTCAAGGACAGGCACCGGGTAGAACTGCGCTCGCAGAACGATCAGCCCGAAATCCTGATTTTGCAGCATGGCGATCAGGCCGCTGCCATCATACATCCCATTGTTAAAGAGGTTCAATAACTGCGTGGGGTTGGTGATGACATCTTTTCCGGCCAGCAGGTTAAACCCGGCTTCCTCGCTTAGAACGGGTTGATCGCTGGCTTTTATCAGGTCTACTATGGCATAACCGGCTTCAATATCGGCCTGCGTGGTCAGGTGGCCGATGTCTGCATACCCGCCGGAGAACTGCCCATCGGCTTCCCGCGCTGAGTCGTAAAAACCGTTCTGCGCGTTCGGCTGAACGTTCAATAAACTGGCGACCGCCCCGAACAGTGGGCCGTTGGTGGGCATGTGCAGCGTGGCGCGCCCATAGCCAATGTAAAGCAGCGGGATAACGATCATGCCAGCGGCAGTCAGCGCAGGGGTATAGCGCCGCAGCGGGTAGATCAACCACCTGCTGAGGTAATTCTGTGGGAAGTGCCACCTGCCGCGTAACGTGCGCGCCGCGAACAGGCCGCTGAGGATGCACAGGGCTGCGATGGCGGTGGCGAAATAGCTGTCGCCCGCGCCCCATTTCCCGGCGAGGATGCTGTTGGCTGTCCCCGCCACCAGCCACAGGCTGTAGATCGAGAGGCGGTCAAAATAGAGTTCGTAGACCGCGTAAAGGATGGCCGGGACGAGCAGAAAACCATGCAGGCTGAACCACAACCGGAACAGGCTGACCGTCTGGTGTGGATAGAAGTCGTTCACGTTGGCCGAGATCGTTTGCAGCCACCACTGGCCGTCTGTCGCCACGTTGATGCCCAGAAAAATCAGGCCGCCAGCCAGCGCAAAGCCCAACGCGGAGAGAACGCCCCGGCGTGGATTGCGGATAAACAGGAAGGCCAGCGCGGCGATGGCGGTGGCGTAGGCAAGCTGCTTGGTGTAGCCAGCGGCCAGAATGAACGCCAGCCCGGTGACTAACGCGCGGCGGCGCTTGCCCGCATCTTCTATTTCATTCACGTGCGCCAGCAGCACCACAGCCAGCGTTTCAAACATCACCATCGTCATGTGCTGGCGGAACAGCGGGCCGATATGGTAAACCGTGTTCGAGGCGAGGAACGCCAGCCCGGACAGCAGGGCGATCCAGCGGTGCTGCCCGTCGCGGTACACCGCGTAAGCAATCGCGCTGGCCGTTACCAGTGTCCCCAAAAAGCCGAGCAGCCGCCCATACCAGTACGCTGGGCCGAACAGCCAGACGAAGGGCGCGGCGATGATATGGAACAAAGGCGGATAATTGCTGGAGTAGAATGGGTAAACCTCGGTGTCCAGATACGGCCATTGTCCCTGACTGAACATGATGGTATCCACCAGTTCGAAGCCTTCCCCCTGATCGTAATCAAACGGGAACTGGATAAGGTTGGCCGCGTATACCACGTAAACCACAAGATGAAATGCCAGCAGCACCAGCGCGGCGGCCACCAGTACGCGATGCATGGTGAGCAGGGCAGGGCTTGCCTGCGCTTTGACAGGGGAAATCGTCTGTTCCATATTTAGGCAGGTGTGTCTTTAAGAGGGAGCAGTGTCAGGCCGATCAATGCCAGCGCTGTGGTTAAGCCAAGCGCGATCTGCTGCGCCGGGCCGATGCCGCCTTCGCGCCCAACATCTATCAGGTCAATAGCGATGATGCCGCTAAAGCCCACGATGCCGCCAATGAGCAGCAGCAGGCCAAGCTGGCGTTTGGTGAGTGATTGGTTGAACATAGCCGGAGAGTATAGCATAATCGCGTGAAACTTTTGAATAATCAATCACGTATATTTTAAAAGGATGTTACAGGGCAACCACCATCGAGGATAAAACAGATGACTGATGAAACAAATTATGAGGCCGAAGACAGCCAGCGGGTATCGCGGCTGTCCACGAGCGAGGCCGAAGCCTCCGCCGCGCCTTCTGAAATGCCATACCGCGAACCGATAGACGACGCAATTGTGCAGGAATACGAAGAACGTTATGCGCGCCCCCCGCGTGAGCCGCGCAGGATGCGCGATATGCCGCGCAGTTACAGCACTATGCACGTCAGTGATGATGAGCGCCTGTGGGCAGCGATTGCTCATGGGAGCGTGTGGGTGACTTTTATCATGTTCTTCACCACAGCGGGCTTTGGCGTGCCGCTGAGTATTTTTATTCCGCTGGTCATTTACTTCATGTTCCGTAAAAAGTCGGATTACGTGTCCTTCCACGCCTTGCAGGCGTTTGTGCTGCAACTGCTGGGGACGGTCGGCGCGCTGACGCTGCTGGTCGTCGGCGGCATCACCTGGTTGATCGGCCTGATTGTGGCGCTGCTGTTGATTGTGGTCATCGTTGGGTTTGTCATCGCGCCGCTGTGGGCGCTGCTTGGGGTGGCGCTGTTGGGGATGGTCGTGCTGATGCCTTTCGCCATGCTGCTCTTCGGCACGATCGCCACCATCCAGACGTACAACCGTCATGATTATCGCTATCCCTACATCGCGCGCTGGGTAGACCGCCAGCTTGCGGGCGGCTTCCTGAACGTCGCTTAAGCGCTGTATCCGGCAAGCCCTGTCTCGCCCCGGAGCAGGGTTTGCCGCCCCCGCCAGACTCTCGGCTATTTATTTCCGTTCGTGAACATGCTATGCTTTGCCCCTGCGTTATGTACCAGATAAGCACACTCAGGAGCAGCCATAGTCATGTTAAAAACATACACTTGCGGCGAGTTACGGGCTGAACATGCAGGTCAGCAGGTTACTCTGGCAGGGTGGGTTAATCGCCGCCGTGACCAGGGTGGGCTGATCTTCATTGATTTGCGAGACCGTTGGGGCATCATTCAGGTGGTCGTGGATGAGGAGAACGCGCCCAACGCTCACGCGAATGCCAGTAACGCCCGCAATGAGTATGTTTTGCAGGTGACAGGTCATGTGCGTATTCGCCCGGAAGGGACAGCAAACACGGAACTGGAAACGGGCGAGATTGAGGTCGTGGCGCAGGAGATCAACGTTCTGAACGCCTCTAAAACGCCGCCGTTTTACATCAACAAGGAAGACACGATTGAGGAAGTGGTGCGTATGAAGCACCGCTATCTTGACCTGCGCCGTCCGGCGATGCAGCAGAATATCATCCTGCGCCATCGCGTGATCAAGTTCATTCGTGATTATCTGGATGAGCAGGAATTTGTCGAAATCGAGACACCGCTGCTATTTAAGACCACACCGGAAGGCGCGCGCGACTTTCTTGTGCCAAGCCGCCTGCAACCGGGGAAGTTCTACGCGCTGCCCCAAAGCCCGCAGCAGTTGAAGCAGATGTTAATGGTCGCGGGTTATGAGAAGTATTTTCAGGTGGCGCGCTGCTTCCGGGACGAAGACCTGCGCGGCCAGCGCCAACCGGAGTTTACACAGCTTGACATGGAGCTGAGTTTTGTCGAGCGTGAGGACGTGATGCAGCTTAACGAAGCGCTGATGATTGCGCTCGTCAAGACCGTTACCCCGGACAAGCGCATCATGACCGAACCGTTCCCGCGTATTCTCTATAAGGACGCGCTGGAGCAGTACGGCACCGACCGCCCGGACATCCGCTACGACCTGCGCGCGATTGACATCAGTGATCTGGCGGGCAAAAGCGGATTTGCCATTTTTGTCGAGAACGTGGCGGCGGGCAAGCCTGTCAAAGCCATGCGCGTGCCGGGGATGGCCGGCGACTTAAGCGGCACGCAGTTACGTAAAGTGACAGGCGAACTGGAGACGCTGGCGCGGTCTGCCGGGGCAAAAGGGCTGGCGTGGATGGCGCTGCCGATGGAAGAAACGGGCGAGGTCAAGGGGCCGGTGGGCAAGTTCTTCACCGTAGACCAGAAGGTCGAACTATTCGAGCGCCTGGGCGCTGCACCGGGCGACCTGCTGCTGTTTATGTCCGATACGCGCGAGGTGGTCTATGCCGTGACCGATGCGCTGCGGCCACATCTGGCGAAAGAACTGGGGCTGCTGGATAAAAACCTGCTGGCCTTCTGCTGGGTGATTGACTTCCCGATGTTCCTGTGGGACGAGGAAAACCAGCGCTGGGACCCGTCGCAGCATATGTTCACCATGCCGCTGCCGGAGGACGTGCCGCTGCTGGACAGCGACCCCGGCGCGGCGCGCGGCTCACAGTATGACATGGTGTGCAATGGTCACGAGGTGGCCGGGGGCAGTATCCGTATTCATGAGCGCGAGCTACAGGAGAAGATGTTCCCGTTGATCGGGCAGACGATGGAACACGCCATGGAGCAGTTTGGGCATATTCTGGAAGCCTTTGAGTATGGCGTACCGCCGCATGGGGGGATCGCATGGGGGCTTGACCGGGTGGTCGCGCTGCTGGCAGGCGAGCCAAACATCCGCGAAGTGATCGCTTTCCCCAAGTCGCAAACCGGGTCAGATATTATGTCTGGTGCGCCGTCGCTGCCAGAACCCGGCCAGCTTGAGGAACTCTACATCAAGCTTGATCTGCCGCTGGAAGAAGCGGAGTCTGAACCCGCGCCCTAAGCTAGTACGGGCGGTTATCTGTAACAATAAGCAAGGGGCGCATCACGCGCCCCTTTGATTTTAACGACTGCGCTTCTGGTCGGCCTCGGTCAGGGGGTAATCCGGCACCGGGGCGGCGGGTTCCGGCTCCAGCACAAACGCATGGAGCGCACCAGCGAGGATGCCCCCGGCGAAAATCCCGATCAGGTAGGGGACGACATAACTGAAATCGCCCGCTGCCAGCGCCGGGCCGAGGGTGCGTGCCGGGTTTAGCGATGCGCCCGTAAAAACGCCGCCCGCCAGAATGGAAGCCCCCAGGGTAAGGCCGATCGCCATGCCAGCCGCGTTGCCCGCCTTTTCGTAAACGGCTGCCTGATAGACCGTCGTAACGAGGAAGAAGGTCAGGATCGCCTCAAAGACTGCCGCGTTCCAGACATGCGTATCGGTGAGGATGCCTTTCGTTTGCCCGTAATTGGCAGGGTCGGGCAGGATGGCTACCACAATAAACGCGGCGACAATCCCGCCGATGAATTGCGCGATCCAGTAAGCCACAGCTTCTATGATGCTCACCTTCCCCCCAACCAGCAGCCCCGCTGTGACTGCCGGGTTGATGTGCGTGCCAGAAATGTGGCCGAAGGCATAGACCAGGCCGACCAGAATCAGGCCGTGTGCCAGCGCCGGGATGACCACGCTGGCGTTCGTATCGGGCGTGGCGGTGACGATGACCGCCATGCAGCCCACGAAAACCAGCGTAAAGGTGCCGATTAGCTCGGCAAGTGATGCGCGAATAAGTTTGCTGTTCATAATGTGCTTCGCTCCGTGTTTTATCCCTTATGTGACGAATAGTTACATCGGGGATTTCCGCGTTATCCCTTCATCCTACCCATTGGCTGGCTTCCCTGCAAAAAGCTGTTTGACCAGCCCCGCCCCCTGCCGCTGACCCCCGATTCAGGCTTTACACTTAGCTATACGTTTGGTATAAGAGGGTTAACCCTGCTGTGCTCGTGATGGCGCACTAAGTTTTGAGCCAACACCCAAAACTGGGGCATTGTATTCAGTGACCGAGGCGGTAGGCTTCGGCCAAGGCCAACGTTTCTGAGATTTGCCCACCTGCGAAAGCAGGTTCAAAACATCGCGGACACACGGCATAGCGGGACCCTTTGAAAACAAAACGCACACCTAACAGATGTGCGTTTTTTTAATCCCTGCTTCTCGCTTCAGCTATTCAGAGTAAGTCGCGCCGAAGACTTCGACCATCAGCGAACCGATGCGTTCCCGGTCTGGCACCAGTACCGCCTCGCCGCGCGAGGTGGCGTAGGGGATGGTGTAAAGCTCGTTAATGACCCCGGTGTGGATGTTCTCTGAAGAAACATCCTTGAGATACAGGCCAAGCTGAATCACCTGCTCAAAGGTCATGCCCGTATAGACATACTCCTCAAGGCTGGCCCAGATGCTGGGGGACTGGATGATAAGCTGCGGCAGCGTCTGCGGGCTTAGAATTTTTTCGCGGATCGCCTGCACAACCATTTGCTGGCGCTGCGCCCGCTGGAAGTCGTTATCCCCATGACGGGTGCGCGCGAACTTCAGGGCAGTCGCACCGTCGAGAACCTGCTCGCCCGCGCGGATATAGAACGGGTCGTACCCGTAGTTCATATCAGGATAAAACGGGTCGCTGATGTTGTACGGCACATCAAGCGTGATCCCGCCAATCGAGTCCACAAAATGAATGAAGGCGTTAAAATCAATCGCCACGTAATCATGAACGCGGATGCCGAGGTTGTACTGCACCGTTTGCATGGCTAACTGTGGCCCGAAACCGGGCTGGCGCAGCTCGCCCAGAACCATCGGCGTATTGACACGCTGCAATTCGCTGTAGCCGGGAACCTCGACATACAGGTCGCGCGGGATGCTGAGGATGCCCATACTGTTTGTCGCCGGGTCAACACTGACCAGCAGCATGGTGTCGGTACGGTAAGAAAGCCCTGTCTCGCCCGCCCGGCGGTCCAGCCCCATGACCAGCACGGTAAAGCGCGAGGTGCCATTCCATGGCGTAAGGGTGAAGCTGCGGCCATTATTCAGGATGATCTGCTCACTGTTAGCTGCCGCGCCCGCCATCGCCAGACTGGATGGGGCATTAAGCGGCGTAGGCAGAATGACCGCCGCCGTAGGGATGAACTCAACGTCGCTTTGAGACGTACGCAGCAGCAGCGAAACGCTCATGCCGATAATCACCACAATCATCAGCATGGTGAGCGCGATAACCACCCATGCCCACTCGCCGCCGCGATGGCGCACTTTAACCCGGCGGCGGCGCATTCGCTCCCGCGCATGAGAATCTGACACCTGAGCCGGATAGGGTGGTGGGTTATGCACCGCCGGCACGCTTGTCCATGTGGCGGCCTCGGACTGTCGTGCCTGGCCTGTGGGCTGTACCGAGGGGTGGTTGATGGCGGTGGGTTCGCCACGATCAGCGAAGTTCTCCAATGGCATAATCCATACTCATAACGTTAGCGTATCATCAAAAGTATACTATAGGTTTGCCGATGCGATACGTCAACAGCGCGGATGCGACGCTTTCCCTACTGCTCTCTGCCTGTCTACAGCCCGTTAGGAAGGCGTATGATTGACGTAGAACAAATGTATGGGATAGAATAATTACTATGACGAATAGTTATTTTGGAAGTAAGACTATGACCAGTACACGCCAGATTCCGCTGTTTGAGCCGCTGTCTGCCGAGGACATTAATCCTCATACCGAACTGCGTCAGACCGTCTCCCTGTTCCAGCAGTTTCTTCAAAAAGAAGGCAAGTCCGAGCATACCGTCAAAGCTTTTACCGCAGACCTGCACCTGCTTGGAGAATATACAGGCGAGAAAACTCCGATAGGCGAATACACCACCGACAGCCTGAACGAGTTTCTGGACTGGTTAGAACACCGCCGGGGTGTGCCGTGCAGCCGTAAATCCTATGCCCGGCGTGTCACGACCATCAAGGTCTATTTCAAATGGCTGCACAGCTTAGGGGCGCTGAAAAAAGACCCCGCGCTGCTGGTGTTGCAGCGTTCAGGCCCCGCGCCGCTGGCGACGATCCTCTCTACGGCTGAACTGGCCGACGCGCTGGCCTATGCCCACAGCCTGAGCTATGGCGATAAGCCCGATGCGCGGCCTGAAATGCTGCTGCGCCTGATTCTGGATACCGGCATCAAAAAGAGCGAAGCGGTTGGCCTGAAGCGCGAGCATATTGACCGGACGAACCCGCAGGAACCGCTGCTGACGGTGAAGCACAAGGTGCGTAACGTCTATAAAGAGCGGCGCATCGTGCTTGACCCGGAATGGGTGCGCCTGCTGGACGTTTATCTGGCGCAGTACACGCCGAAGGACGACCTGCTTTTTAGCTGTACGGCGCGTAATCTGGAATACGTGCTGTCGGATATTGCCGAAGGCGCAGGGCTGCCCGTGAAAATCTCGTTTGAGATGCTGCGCTGGATGAGCGCTGTGCGCGATTATCGCGCAGGAATGGACGCGGAATGGATACGGGACAAGCTGGGGCTGAGCGAGGCCAGTTGGGTCGAGACCTTTAGCAAAATTAAGCAGTTGGCCGTCCAGCAGGCGCAGGCGGAGCGCAGCTAAAGTTTGGACTGTAAAAACAGTATTAAGTCTTTGTGAATTAAGGCACGCAGATCGTTCCTTGTGTTACAATTACGAAATGTAATTGAGCGAAAGCCAGACAAGGGTATGGTACTGCTGGTGGTGGATGACAACCCTGACATTATCTCACTGGTGAGCATGATGGCGCTGCGCGTTATCGGCGTGGATAAATGTCAGATTATTTCTGGGCGGAACGGTGTAGAAGGCCTTGAGCTATTGCGAGCGGCTGAGCCTATGCCTGATGTCATTATCAGTAACCTGCGGATGCCCCAGATGGACGGCATGACGTTCCTGCGGGAAGTCCGTTCGCGTCCACAGTGGTCAGACATTCATCTGGTGATGATGAGCGCGACCCAGACTGTCGAGACGCGCAATCTGGCCGCTGCCAATGGCGCGGAGTTCTTTCTGGCTAAGCCGTTTAACCTCAACGACTTCAAAGACCTGCTGGCGCATTTTTTCACCAGCTAAAATTTAGTACACCCGCAGCAGTAAGCCCTTGAGATACGCGCCTTCCGGGAAGGTGAGGGCGACGGGATGATCGTCCCCCGGCCCGAGGTGCTTCAGGATTTGCGCCTGCCTGCCGCTGTCGGCCAGCGCGCCGAACACGATCTTCTGGAACAGGTCTGGGCTGATCGCGCCGGAGCAGGAAAAAGTCATCAGATAGCCACCCGGCTTGACCAGTTTAAAGCAGTGCAGATTGAGGTCTTTATAGCCCCGCGCGGCGCGGTCTACCTGCTGCTTGTTATGGGCGAACTTGGGCGGATCGCAGACGATCACATCAAACTGCTCGCCACGCGCTACCGCTTCGCGCAGGTACTCAAAAGCATCCGCCTGAACCTGCTCATAACTCTGCTGATGCTGGTTAAGGTGGAAATCGTTGAGGTGGAGGTTCTGTTCTGCTAACTCAAGCGCATCTGCTGAAGAATCGACATTGACGATCTGTGTGCCACCTGCCGCGAGCGCATGTAGCCCGAACGCACCTGTGTAGCTGAACAGGTTCAGCAGGCGGCAGTACCCGTTAAAATCTTCCGTGAGCAGTTGATGGAGGAGTTTACGGTTTGGGCTTTGATCGAGGTAAAAGCCGGTCTTATGCCCGTCACGCACATCCACGAGGATTTTGACATATTCGTCAATGTTGATATGTGCCGGCGGTTCGCTGCCCCACAACAGGCCGGTCTGTGATCTCAAACCTTCTTTGCCACGCACATCCACATCACTGCGTTCGTAGATGCCCGTTACAGGGGTGATCTCTGCCAGCAGAGAAGCCAGCATCTGTTTGCGTGTGTCAATGCCGAGGGTGAGCGCCTGTAAAACCAGCCAGTCACTGTAACGATCTACCGTCAGGCCGGGCAAAAAGTCATTTTCGGCGTTGACGAGGCGATAGGCCGCTTGCGGGTTGTCGCTGCGCTCATAAGCACTATTGGCGATGCCACGCCCATGAACTGCCTGCCGGAGCATCCGCCGCCACCAGTCCTCGGTGATCGGCTCGTCCTGCCACGTCAGGATACGCACCTGAATCTGCGACTTGGGGTTCCAGTAGCCGCGTGCCAGAAAGCCCCCATCCTGCGCGAGGACGGTCACGATGTCACCGGGCGCTGCGCCTTGCGCGCTGGCAATCGCGCCGGAGAAAATCCAGGGGTGCTGGCGCAGGATGGACTTCTCGCGGCCTTTGTGGATGGTGATAATGCCTTCGGACATGGGGCGCTCCTTACGATGACAGGGCGAGGTAAAACGTGCGTAAGCTAAGGGTGATAATCACAATGCCGACCAGCAGCATCAGGCGGCGCGCGGCCAGATTTTTGCTGATGTACGCCGCGAACGGCGCAGCCACCACCCCGCCGATAATCAGGCCGATGACAGCGGTCACATGCACCTGACCCATCACCGTAAAAAACGTGATCGCTTGCAGCAGGGAGACGAAGAACTCGGCGGTATTAACCGAGCCAATGACGAAGCGCGGTTCGCCGCCACGTGCCAGCAGCGTTGACGTGACAATCGGCCCCCAGCCGCCGCCGCCAATCGCATCGAAGAAGCCGCCCGCCAGCGCCAGCGGTGTGATGCGGCTGGCCGAGGGGATCATCGAAGCCCGGCGCAGCGCCTTGTAAAGGATGATGATGCCCATCCCCATGAGATAAACAGCGACAACAGGTTTTACAATCTCCGCCGGAATGCGCGTCAGCACCAGCGCGCCAATAACCCCGCCAATCACACCCGGGATCGCCAGTTTCTGCACAAGGTCGCGCTTGATATTGCCAAAGCGCAGATGCGCCAGCGATGAGCTGATGCTGGTGAATACCCCTGCCGTATGGACAGAAGCGCTGGCGAGGACGGGGGGGATGCCGAAATTGAGCAGAAAGGTGGTGGAGCTGACTTTGTAGCCCATGCCAAGACTGCCGTCAATTAACTGTGCGAGGAAGCCGACAATCACAAAAACCAAAACCTGGTTGAGGTCGTCTGTCATCAAGTTGCCTTGTGTGTGGTTGTGCCTGAGTTCGGCGCAACACAATAACAGCAGGACAGGTGAAATGCAAG